>NZ_FNVZ01000005.1:0-600000 GCF_900104625.1 Leptotrichia massiliensis | reverse complement strand
AGCGCTCTTCCAAGTGCAACCCTTTGTCTTTGTCCTCCTGACATTTCTTTAGGCTTTCTGTCCAAAAGATCTGTTATCTCAAGTTTTTCTGCCGCTTCTCGTACTCTTCTGTCAATTTCATCTTTTGGTGTTTTTTTCAATTTTAGTCCAAATGCCATATTTTCATAAACTGTCATATGAGGATACAAAGCATAATTTTGAAATACCATGGCTATTCCTCTATCCTTTGGTGGAACGTCATTTACTAGCCTGTCACCTATATATATTTCTCCACCAGTTATTTCTTCAAGCCCTGCTACCATTCTTAGTGTAGTTGATTTTGCACATCCTGACGGCCCTACAAATACCATAAACTCGCCATCTTCTATGTCTAAGTCTATGCCGTGAACAGCTTTAAAGCCGTTTGGATATTGCTTTTCAACTTTTTTTAATACCACTCTTGACATTAATACTCCTCCTAAAACTTAAATAATACTTTTTTTATCCTTTATGTTCTAAGTATACCTTAATTTTTTCTATTGTCAATACCTATACGTAAATCTTTTTTTAAAATTTTTAATTTCATTCTTTAAATCCTCTTATAAATACTGAAAATACGGCTTTTTTTTCTAAAATATTTTTTATAATTACAAATATTTTAAAAAATTACTATTTTATTAGTGAAATAATCTTTGATTTTATATTTAGCATTTTTAATTATTTAATCTTATCTCGCAAGTTGTTAAATTTATACTTTAAAATTCAACATACATTCTATTGAAAATATAGATTTACAATTTCACACATTTATTATATAATAATCTATAAAATAAATTATCAGGTTAAGAAAAGGAGTATTTTATTATGGCAAGTTACAAAAATTTTGACTTCAAAAAATTATATTTTCTTGTATATATTGCTTTAATTTTGCTAGTGGTGTTTATAGCTTTTAAGCTAGGAATATTTTTATTTCCATTCACAATAGCATTATTTTTGTCAATCTTAACACGTCCATTTACAAGATTTTTAGAAAAAAAATTGAAATTATCAAAAAAACTTTCAACAATAATTTCCATTGTAACATTTTTAATTATATTTTTTGGAGCAATTGGATGGGGGTCATTAAAGTTAATAAGTGAAATCTACAAATTATCACAAAATCTTAACAATTACAGCGAGATGGCACAAAAACTATGGTCTGACAATATGACAAAAATCGATACTTACTTAGGAAATTTCCCCTCAGGTTTTACAAGACAGGTAAATGATACTATAAACAGCTTTATTTCATCAGGTTCTGCACGGCTTGGAATATTTATAAAAGGATTGATAAATTTCATTACTTCTATTCCAACGTTGATTTTATATATTTGTATAACAATTTTAGCAACTTTTTTCATAAGTCTTGACAGAGATAAAATTGTAGCTTTTTTAGAACAACAGTTGCCAAAATCTTGGCTGGATAAGGTTTTTAATATTAAAACAGACATGTTTACGGTTCTTGGCTCTTATATAAAAGCTCAGATTATCTTAATGACAATTTGTTTTTTTGAACTTTTAATATGGTTAAACTTGTTATCATTCCTAAAATTAAACGTTCCTTATCCTTTACTAATGTCAATTATAATTTGTCTAATCGATGCTTTACCAATTTTAGGAGCAGGGACAATTTTAATCCCATGGGCTATAATTTCTTTTGCTTTAGGTGATATTAAATTAGGAATTATGTTAATAATAATCTATCTATTTGTTTTATCAGTGAGACAAATGCTAGAGCCAAAATTGGTAAGTCAAAACTTGGGAGTTCATCCATTAATCACACTGATTTCAATGTATTCAGGTTTTAAAATTTTTGGAGTAATTGGATTTCTAATAGGACCTGTTGTAATGATTATTTTAAAAAATGTATTTTCAAGAGAATTGGAAGTTGGATTTTTTAGGGATATTTTTAGTGATTCCTCTGACAATATTCAAAACAAAATACATAAAGAAAATAAAAAGAGCCGCAATTAAGCGACTCTATTTTTTTATTTGAAAATAAATTTATAATTTTATGCTTTTTCAGCCATCATATCCTTAACTTTCATAAGCCTTGTGATGCTTGATCTTTCATTTTCATCAAGTTTCATCTGAATATAACGGATTGTTTCTTCAAGCTGTGGAATCGTCATATATTCCAGCGCGTTTACACGCCGTCTTGTTTTTTCCACTTCATCTGCCATAAGCTGACATGCCTTTTCGATTTCTGCCAGTTCCAGCAAGTCTTTCATTACCCGATTCAAGCCATCAACAGCATCATCTAAATCAGCAGATGTTTGAGCATATCCATAAGGATAAGATACTTCTGCATTTTCCATATCTCTATTAAAAGTCATTGTTGGTACAATTACACTCATTACATTTTTAGTTTTTATATTTGCCAAAAGTTTATCTTCCGAATATGCAATAGCATTTTCAAGCATTTCATCAGACATTACTCCTCTTGCAAGTAAAAAATCCTTAAATGAATTTTGTAATTTTCCTTCCACTTCTTCACGCAATTTTCTATTTTGTTTTATTAAAATAATAAATTGACGCATAAGTTCATCTTGCTTGTCCTTTAACAGTTTATGTCCACTTTTAGCAGTTTTTAGACGTATTTTTAAACGGCTCAGCTCCATTCTTGTAGGATTTACATTTAATCTTGCCATAGTCTATTCATCTCCTGCAGGCAAATATTTTTCCAAATATTCGTCTCTAATTCTTTTCAACTCTGTTCTTGGTAATATTTTTAGTAAATCCCATCCTAAATTTAAAGTGTCTTCAATAGTTCTGTTATTGTCAAACCCTTGAGCTACATATTGCTCTTCAAATGCAGTTGTAAATTTAACAAACGCCTTATCAGTTTCAGACAATGCTGATTCCCCTAGGATTACAGCCAGCTCCTTAGCTTCCTTACCAGTTGCATAAGCCGCAAATAATTGGTTCATTGTATCTGCATGATCTTCTCTAGTTTTTCCTTTTCCAATTCCTTTATCCTTCAATCTTGAAAGTGATGGTAAAACATTTATTGGAGGCATTAAGTTCTGTTTGTATAAATCTCTTGACAAGATTATTTGCCCCTCTGTAATATATCCAGTCAAATCTGGAATTGGATGTGTCTTATCATCTTCTGGCATTGTTAAAATAGGTATTTGCGTAATTGATCCTTCACGCCCTTTAATTCTTCCTGCTCTTTCATAAATTGTGGATAAGTCAGTATACAAGTATCCAGGGTATCCTCTTCTTCCAGGAACTTCTTTTCTTGCCGCCGAAACTTCCCTTAATGCTTCACAATAGTTAGTCAAGTCAGTCAAGATTACAAGTACGTGCATTCCTTTTTCAAATGCCAAGTATTCTGCACAAGTAAGTGCCATTTTTGGTGTAGACAAACGTTCAATTGCAGGATCGTTAGCCAAGTTCATAAATAATACCGCCCTGTCAATTGCTCCTGTTTTTACAAAATCTTCCGTAAATGTCTGAGCTTCTTCAAACGTGATTCCAATCGCTCCAAATACCACCGCAAATTTTGAATCTGTTCCCAAAACTTTTGCCTGTCTTGCGATTTGAAGTGCTAATTCTGCATGTGGAAGCCCTGAACCAGAGAAAATTGGTAATTTTTGCCCTCTAACAAGGGTGTTTAGTCCATCAATCGCAGAAACTCCCGTTTGAATAAATTCTGACGGATAATCACGTGCAACTGGATTTATAGCCGTTCCATTTATATCCAATGTTTTTTCAGGAATTATTTTTGGTCCATTATCTTTTGGTCGACCCAATCCATCAAATACACGCCCTATCATATCTTCTGATACTCCAAGCGACAAAGGTCTACCCAAAAATCTTACTTTTGAATCCTTTAAATTAATTCCAGCCGAATTTTCAAATAACTGTACTACGGCCTTATCGCCATTTACTTCAAGCACACGTCCACGACGAAGCTCACCGTTTTGTGTTTCAATTTCAACAAGTTCCTCGTATTTTATTCCTTCAACACCTTCAACAACCATCAACGGCCCTACTATTTCCTTGATAGTTTTATATTCCTTAAGCATTTGCTACACCTCCTTTATTTACAAGTTCATCAATTTCTTTTTCCAATTCTTTTGCTATTTCTTCAATTTTATCTAACTCTGCCTCAGGTAAATATTTTGCTCTTGCGATTCTTTCTCTTACAGGCATTGCAACGATTTCATTTAAATAAGCTCCATTTTCAAGTCCTCTTAATCCCTCATCATAGAATTTCAATACTATATCAAGCATTTTATCCTGTTTTTCAAGCGAAGTATAAGTATCTGACTCCATAAATGCATTTTGCTGCAAGTAATCTTCCCTTATCGATTTTGCAATTTCCAGTTTAAGCTGATCTTTTTCTGACAAAGTATCCTTACCAACCAGTCTAACTATTTCCTGTAGACTGTTTTCTTCTTGTAATAATGAAATTGCACGTGCTCTATTTTTAGAAAATTTAGACCCTACATTCTGATCCATCCAGTTATCAACTTTTCCTTGATACAATGAGTATGAATTTAACCAGTTAATTGCTGGGAAGTGACGTCTATACGCTAGATTTGCATCTAATCCCCAGAATACCTTAACAATACGAAGTGTTGCTTGTGATACTGGCTCTGAAATATCTCCACCTGGAGGAGAAACCGCTCCGATAACTGTAAGTGCTCCTTCTCGTCCATCTTGTCCAAGACAAATTACTTTCCCCGCTCTTTCATAAAACTCAGCAGCTCTTGAACCTAGATACGCTGGGTATCCTTCATCTCCTGGCATTTCTTCAAGCCGTCCAGACATTTCCCTAAGAGCTTCTGCCCATCTTGAAGTGGAATCCGCCATTATTGCAACAGAGTATCCCATATCTCTAAAATATTCTGCAATTGTAATTCCAGTATAAATACTAGCTTCTCTGGCTGCAACTGGCATATTTGAAGTATTTGCTATAAGTACAGTTCTTTTCATTAGTGATTGTCCTGTTTTTGGATCTATTATTTCTGGAAATTCCATAAGAACGTCTGTCATCTCATTTCCACGCTCTCCGCATCCTACATAAACTATAATTTCAGCATCTGCCCATTTAGCCATTTGGTGCTGCACAACGGTTTTTCCAGATCCAAAAGGTCCTGGTACACATGCCGTTCCACCTTTTGTTACAGGAAAGAATGTATCAATTACTCTTTGTCCTGTAATTAGTGGTGCTTCTGGATTTAATTTCTGCTTGTATTTTCTTCCACGTCTTACTGGCCATTTTTGCATCATTTGAACTTCTACCAATTCACCTTTTTCTGTTTCAATAACTGCAATTGTATCAACTACTGTGTAGCTTCCACTTTTAATAGTTTTCAAAGTTCCTTTAATTCCTGCTGGAACCATAATTTTATGGCTTACAACAGAAGTTTCCTGAACAGTTCCAAGGATATCTCCAGTTTCAACTTCTGCTCCAGTAGATAAAACAGGCTCAAATTCCCATTTTTTATCTCTATTTAAAGGATTTACTTCTACCCCTTTATCCAAAAAATCTCCTGCTATTTCCTGATATTCCTTTAGTGGACGCTGAATTCCATCAAACATCGCTTCAATAAGTCCAGGTCCCAATTCAACACTCAAAGGCTCTCCAGTTGTAAAAACCTCTTCTCCTGGACCAATTCCAGATGTTTCTTCATATACTTGAATAGAAGCCTGATCGCCTCTCATTTCAATAATTTCACCTATCAATTTTTTCTCTGAAACTCTTACCACATCATATACATTGGCATTTTCCATACCTTCTGCAACAACAAGAGGTCCAGATACTTTTATTATTCTTCCTGTTTTCAATGAATTTCTCCTTTCATCTAAAATATATTAGATCCTATCGCTTTTTCAACGTACTCATCTATCTTTTTAAGCCCTATCCCCAAACTTCCTTGATTATTCGGAATCAAAATAACAGCTGGAAATACTTCACGATTGTATCTTTCAATAGTACTTTCTACCATAACTGCAACTTGCTCTGTTACAAAGATAATACCATAGTTATTACTTGCCATTTCATCTATTGTACTTCTTGCTTCTTCTTTTGTAATAACTGGATACACGTCAATTCCCAATGCTTTAAATGATAAAATAGAATCTTTATCTCCAACTACACCTATTTTATGCATAAGTTTCACGCAACCTTTCTCTTATTTTATCCGAACTTATATTGTTTATCTTGCTTACCATTATCATTCTTATTGCATTAATTTCACGCTCTTTTGCAACTAGATATGTAAATAATGGCTCTGGTCCAAATACAACATATTTTGATTCTTTATTTAATTCCATCAAGTAATTATCAGAAATTTTTTCAAGTTCTGATAATCTTTTTGTTTCACTAAATACTTCTAGTCCTTTTGTTAGATATATTCCCAATTTTTCCTTCTTGAACTTATTCAAAATAGTATCTGTATTGTCATTTATTGACTCAACAATTTTATTTTTTGAAATTGTCCCACCTTCAAAAATAACAGTTTCCAGAAATCTTGCATCACGATTTTGTTTTTTCACTCTAAATAAAGTTATCATATTTTGAAAATCAATCAGTCCTTCAACATAATCAGTAATAACTTTCACATCAATTTCTCTTGATAGTCTTGATAAATTTTTAAAATAATGTTTATCTACGAGTATATCAATTCTTTGGGGATCATGATTTTCTTCAAAGTCCTTCTGTACTTCGTTAATCGCATCCAAAATTTCCTGTGGCAAATCATTGCTTTGCAATTCAAATTTTGTCTTAAATTTCCCAGCATCAATCGTCCCAGCCTGCATAAGCAGACTTGAAAAATCTTTTCCTGTTATTTTACTTTTTAATAATACCTTTAGATTATGATAATCATATTTAAGAGATAAAATATCAACAATTGCAGTATTTTTAACCATACTTCTTACAATGGAAAAAACACGTTCTGTTTCTCTTTTCAGTATTGTTTCATAATCTTGACTGCCTTGAATATCAGCCATATCTTGAGAATATTCCGTTTCTCCCAATAATTTTAGCACTTCTTCGGGAGTTTCGGCTTCTATCATACGTTCTAGCCTATTTCTAGTCAAAAGCCTCTTTTCAAGTACTCTAATAGTTACGACACTTTGTCCGTAATCCATTCTATCCATTTTTTTCTCCCTTGTTTACAAATTCCAGTTAATTATAAAATTTATTTTGTAAAAGAAAATATAAAACTTAAATTTCTATAAATTTTATTTACATTATGAAAAAAGAAGCTTGGAAATTTCAACTTCCAGTTCATCTCTCATAAAATCCAGTTTCACTTCAAAAGTGTAATTTTCCTGAATGCCATTTTCTTCAATAATAAATCCCGAAGTTACAAACTCATCTTCCTTAACTTTTGCAGTTGAAAACTCTTGTTTCACTTTATCTGCAAATTCTTTTTTTACAATTAACTCTTTTCCAGCTATAGAACTTTTATCAATATTCTGATTCAAATAATTAATATAATCACTCTCATTCATATTAACAAGTTTTTCCTTTAATTTATCTATAACTTTGTTAATTACTGTCTGTTTTGCCTTTAATTTTTCATTTCTAGCCTTTAAATTTGCGCTCGACTTAATTCTGTCTGAAAGCAGTTCACGCTCTCTTCTTGCATTTTCAAGCAATGTTTGTTTTTTTGCAATAGCTTTTTTTATTTCCAAATCGTATTTTTGCTTTGCTTTTTCCTCAGCACTTTTTACAATTTTATCGGCTTCCTCTTTAGCATCATTTAATATTTTTGATGTTAAATTATTTAAATTAGACATATTCACTCCTTACCATATTTAAGGGGTATAGCTACCCCTTTTAAAATTAGAATCTTCCTAGTAGCATAATTGATACAACGAATGCCAATAATGCATAAGTTTCAACCATTACTGAGTAAATAATACCTTTTGTATTTTGTTCTTCATTTTTTGCAAGCAAGCTAATACCAGATGCAGCAACTCTTCCTTGTGCGATTGCCGAACCATAACCTGCTATTGCGATTGGTAAACAAGCCATTAAAATTCCTAATCCAGTTTGTAAAGGCATTTCAGGTTTTAATTTTCCTAACACCATAAGTCCAATAACGAATCCATATAACCCTTGTGTTCCTGGTAATAATTGCAATACTAACGATTTACCAAATTTTTCAGGTTCCTCACTCATAAGTCCAGTAGCTACTTCCCCAACGATACCTACACCTTTTGCAGACCCAATACCTGCTAATAATGTCGCTAATGCCGCACCTAATGTCGCCATTACGATTCCTCCATTTTGTACTAAAAATTGTGAAAAATTCATTTTATTTCCTCCTAATTTTTTCTATTTTTTTTTGTTAAATATTTTTACTAAACTTAAATTATAAAATTAATCATCAAGATTTATATATTTATTTTCTGTTCTAAAATCTTTAAATGGTTTTCCTCCACCTTCGTAAAATTTTCCAAAATACTCTACATACATAAGTCTCGAAGTATGAACATAAGCACCTAGAAAAGATAAGAACATATTAAACAAATGTCCTACTATCAGTATTACTGGAATAAAAATCATACCAAACCAATTTCCACCGATCATTCCTGCTATCATATTTATAGCTGACGCAATAAATCCACCAGAAAGCCCCAAAGCCATAAGTCTTGAATAGGATACGAAATCTCCTACATAACTTGAAATTCCATAAAGGCTGTAAAGTCCGCCACCTAATTTTGCACCGACTCCTTTAGCTTCACGTCCACCAGTAAGTACGATTCCAGCCATTCCGGCAATCATTACCCACATTGACACGTTTGCCACAACTGCTGACAAATTCATTAACTTAAATATTAGGAATAACATTCCTCCAATAAGAGCCATATACCAAAACAATACATCATAAACTGCTTCCAATGATTTACCATCTCTAATTAACATATATGCTTTTATTGCCAGTCCAACAAATATATGAACTACACCAAATACAATTGAACCTATCAATAAATCGTTATATTGTGACGCTGGATCTACCAATCTCCACATTCCTGGAATTGTCGCTCCAAAATATGAACCATATAAAAGTCCCCAGAAAATAACAGAAAAACTTAAATAAAAGAAAAACTTAATAGATTTTCTCATTTGAGAACTTAAATTCACTACTTTTAAAACAAACATTGTTGCAAGCAGTAACACAAGCCCATAACCTACATCTGCTCCCATCATTCCAAAAAATAAGATATAAAACGGCGTAAACAGTGGCGTTGGGTCAATTTCATTATATCTTGGATATGCATACATTCCAGTCAAATTTTCAAATGTACTTGCAACTTTTCCATTTTTCAGCTTAATAGGCACTGTCGCATCATCCCTATCCGCATCTGTAAATGTCAAGTAATAATTATCCCCAGCCTCATCTTTTATCACTTTCTCAAATTCACTTACTTTTTCAGTTGGAATCCATCCTTTTATCAAAATAGTATTTTCAGTCTGTGCTAATTTTTCTGATTCAACAATTCTTAACTTTTTATTTTGCATATATTCGTAAACTGCCTGTAAATCAGTCAAATCTTCACTATAAGTTTTAATTTGAGCTTTTAGTCTTCGTTTTTCCTTCTTCAGCTCTGAAATTTCCTTTTGCAGTTCATTTTTATAATCTTGTGGAACTGCATCAATGTCAAGATTTTCCACTGTAAAACTGCTATTTCTAAAAACTTCAGCCAACTTTTCCTTTTCACTTTCATCAATACTTGCAATTACAAGATAATACACTTCATCTTTTACTATTTTCAGCTCTTCATAATAAGTTTTATCAAGCTCAGAAATACCATCGATAAAGCTTCCTTTTAACTTTATCGGTACTGTACCTAAAAATGTATTTACTTTTTTCAAGTTCTTTAATTCTTTAGGATTTACATCTAGTCGTTCCCACAAATCAATTTCATCATAACGCATGTATTTTTTAGAAATTTCGGATTTTATTTGTGAATATTGTGTTCCAATTTTATTCAGTTCAGAAGAAACTTTCTTCCAGTCATAAGTCAATGCTTTTCTTGCCAATTCATCAAATGTATAATTTTCATTTCCATGAATAACATCTCTTAAACGTGTTTTTCTTTCATCATATTTTTTAATAAGAGAAATCGCATTGCTTAACTGATAAAGACGTTCATCAATGTGTGTCAGCTCTTCATTATTTACATATTTAGTAACACCTTCAACAGCATCTTTACTAAGTTCCCCATTTTCATCATGCAACTCAATATCTACAAAATTTACTTCTTTAAATTTTTGAAGTTTCTTTAATACTTTAGCCCTTTGTTCTGCGAAAACAACCAAATCAAACTTGCTCATTTTAACTATTGCCATTATTTCACAATCCTCTCTGCTAATAAATTAACAACTTCATCTATTTTCTTTTCGTCAATTTCAAGAATTTTGTTTACATTTTCTTCTTCACTGCTCAAAAGAGATTTTACTCTTTTTTCAGCATCATCCATTGACTCTTTTTTCAAATTTTCTACTTCAAGATTTGTCTCAGAAATTAGTTTATCGCCGTCATCTTTTATTTTCTGCTCAATATTTTTCAAAACATCTTTTGCCTTTTCATTTGCATCAGCAATAATCTTATCTGATTCACTTTCAGCATCTTTTATTTTTTGTAAAACTTCTTTTGCCAAGATATAACCTCCTTCAAAATTTATTTTTACTTTTTTATAACTATAATAATATTACTTTAAAACAAAACTTCACAACTATGATTACTGCTCTCAAACCTATAATTTACCTTTTTTTATTTAGTAATTATACTCGATTTTTTTAATGTTATATTTCTAAAAACTAAATTTAGGATTGAACAAAATGAACAGAATCTCAAAATTTTCTTAAAATAGTTTTACTATAATTATAACAAAATAAGTTGACTGCTTAGTCATTATATTAATATGTTACCAATTTTTTCAGTTATTGTCAATAAAAAAATATAACACCTGTACTTTTAATGTTATATTTTATTTAGTTTAATTATTCAAATCTATATATATTGGAGAATTTGGAAATTCGAAACCTCTTTCTTTGGCTTTTATTTCCTTAGTTTTTAAATCTTCCTTGTTGACCATTTGAGTATCTAGTAATGCAATTTCTTTTTGTAACATTACTACTTGTTTTTCTTTGGTATTAATTTCTCTTTGTAACTCAGAAATATTAAATGAAACAAAAACACGAAGTAAAGCTACTATTGTTACAATAGCGACATAAATACTAACTATAACTATTACTCTCATATTTAACCCCGCTGTTCTGGAAAGTTTTTTTCTAACTTCTGTAGGAGCTACTATTCTTTCTCTTCTTGCATCTTCTTTTGATCTTGCTGTATTCGTAATTTTTGGAACATCAAGGATTTCCATCTGCATTTTTTTGTTTTTTGAAACACCATTCATAACTGTTTATTCACTCCTTTCAAAAATTCTCAATTTTGCTGAATGTGCCCGATTGTTTTCTTCTAATTCTAATTTTTTAGCAATAATTGGTTTTTTTGTAATTATCTTTCCCAAACTTTTTTTATTACATACACAAATTGGTATATCTTTTGGACAAGTACACGGATCTTCATATTCACGAAATTTTTCCTTTACAATTCTATCTTCCAATGAATGAAAAGTAATTACTAATAACCTACCATTTTTATTAAGTAGTTCTACTGCTTTATCCAATGTTTCGCTCAGTACTTCAAGCTCCTTATTTACAAAAATTCTTATAGCTTGAAATGTTCTTTTGGCAGGATGCCGTTTCATACTTTTTCCTATTGATTTTATAACAATATCCGCAAGTTCCAAGGTTGTTTCGATTGGCTTATTTTTCCTGTATTCTACAATTTTTTTTGCAATTTTACGAGATTTTGGCTCTTCACCGTACTTATAAATAATATCTGCGATTTCCTTTTCAGAAAAATCATTAATAACTTCGTAAGCACTTATTTTTAGGCTACTATCCATACGCATATCTAATCGTGCATCAAATCTATATGAAAAACCTCTTTCGGCATTATCCAGTTGATTTGAGGAAACTCCTATGTCCATAAGTATTCGATCCACTTTTTCAAAGCCTGCAAGATAAACAACTGTATCAATATTTCTAAAATTGTCTTGAAATATCTGCAGTTTATGTCCGTATTTTTCAAGCCTTTTTTTTGCAAACTCAATGGCTTCCATATCCTGATCAATTGCAACAACTTTTGAATTTTCAGAAGAATTTTCTAAAATACCCTCTGTATGCCCACCGCCGCCAAGTGTACAGTCAACATAAACAGCGTCTTTTTTCGTTATTATATTATCAATCACTTCGTCAAACAGCACGGGCTTATGGTATTCCATATTTTCTTCCTTTCTTAGACATTTTTAAAATATACAAATCTAACATTTATAAAACTTTTTAAAACCAATTTTAGAATGTAAACTAATTTCATGCAAACTCCTAAATTTCTAATTTATTTTTGGTTTTATTTTTAAAATTATTTCAAAATAGCTGTATATTGTACTTAAATCAATAGTTTGTAATCTTGTTAATTATCAAATCATTTTATTTCTTTCATAATTACTGAAACATTTTAGCATACTTTTCTTATTTTTTCCATATAACTTTTTAAAATTTATACTTTTATTTACAAATTTATTTATAAACAATCTCATCAGCAATTTTTTCTGCTTCTTTTTTACCCAAAAGTTCACTAATAATTTCAAAGGCAAAATCCAATGCAGTTCCTGCACTTCTGCTCGTTATAATATTGCAATCTGTAACAGCTCTGTCTTTTCCTAACACTGCCTTACCTTTTACCAGTTCATTTTCACACGCTGGAAAACACACCGCATTTTTTCCTTCCAAAATTCCAAGACTAGATAATACCGTAGGTGCCGCACATATTGCCGCAATTTTTTTATTTTCATTGTCTTTTGAAAATTTTAACACATTATCTAACAGTGTCTGTGAATTAAAATAATTTCCGACTCCAGGACCACCAGGCAATATCAGCATATCATATTCAGAAAAATCAATATCATCAATTATCTTATCTGCCAGTATTTTCATTCTTCTCGCACTCTCCACAAGGTTATCCTTTGTGATTGAAACTGTATCTACATTAATCCCTGCCCTTTGAAGCAAATCAATTGGAGTTACTGCTTCAATTTCTTCAAATCCATTTGCCAAAAACACTGCTACTTTTTTATTTTCCATATTTTTACTCCTCAGTTATTATACTTATTATTTTTTAGAAATAAAATCTAATATCGAATAAAATTATGGTTTAAACAATTTTTTCGTTTGTCTTCAAAATAATTTTATTCTAAAATAATAATCCCGATTTTAAGGCAAAAAAGGCTAAGAAACTAACTAGCCTTTTTTGTTATAATTTATTATACTTTTGCTACAACTTCTTCAGGTGTATCTTGTTGTAAAATTAAATCTCTGAATTTTTTCGCATCTGCATAATTACTGTTTCTAATTATTTTCTTAACAGTTAATCCTGATGATGCACTCATACTAAATGAATCAAGCCCCATTCCTAACAATAATTTAGTTGCTCTTTTATCTCCAGCAAATTCTCCACACATACTAACATTTATATTTGCTCCATGTGCAGCATCAATTACTTTTTGAATAGCTTCTAATACCGCAGGGTTAAATGAGTTGTATAAGTTTGCAACCATTTCATTTCCTCTATCTACTGCTAAGAAATATTGTGTCAAGTCATTAGTTCCTATTGAGAAGAAATCAACTTCTTTTGCAAATTTGTAAGCAATAATAGCTGTTGAAGGAGTTTCAACCATTATTCCCACTTTTATATTTCTATCATAGATTTTTCCAATTTCATCAAGTTCTCTCTTACATTCTTCCAAAATAGCATTTGCTTTTCTTATTTCATTAATTGAACTAATCATTGGATACATAATTTTGATTTGTCCATATTGAGATGCTCTTAAAATCGCTTTTAACTGAGTTTTGAACATATCTTTATTTTCTAGCGAAATTCTGATTGCTCTATATCCTAAGAATGGATTTAATTCTTTTGGTAAATCTAAATATGGTAATTCTTTATCTCCACCAATATCCATTGTTCTTATTGTTACAGGTTTTCCTTGCATTTTTTCAGCAACCACTCTGTATGCTTGATATTGTTCCTCTTCTGTTGGGAAGTGATCAGAGTTCATAAATAAAAATTCTGTTCTATATAATCCAATTCCTGTTGCTCCTGACTCAATTACAGCATCAACATCATTAGGGCTTCCAATATTTCCCCAAATATCAACTTTTCTACCATCAAGAGTAACTGCATCTTCATGAATTAATTTTTTCAATTCTTCTTTTTCTTTTCTTATCGCTTCTTGTTTTTTAATATACTCATTTACCAAATCTTCAGATGGTTCCAGGTATAATTCTCCAGTTTCTCCATCCATAACAACAACTTCACCATCTTTTACTTCATCAAGTATTCCTTTTACCCCAACTACTGCAGGTAATTCAAGTGATCTTGCCATGATTGCAGAGTGAGCTGTTTTTCCTCCAATTTCTGTAATAAATCCTATACAGTTTTCCAAATCCAATTGAGCTGTATCAGATGGAGTCAAGTCTTCAGTTACAACAATTGTTCCTGGCTCTAAGTTACTCAAGTCATGAATTTTCATTCCTAACAAGTTCTTAAGCCATCTTTTACCTATATCTTGTAAATCAGCGGCTCTTTCTCTTAGGTATGGATCATCTAATTGTGAAATCATATCACAATATTCATTAATTCCATCGTGTAACGCTTTTGCAGCTGGAAGTCCTTCTCCTTTAATTTTATCTTCAACTTCCATAATCAAATCTTCATCTTCAAGAAGCATAATATGACCATCAAAAATTGCTGCTTTATCTTCCCCCATTTTCTCTTTTACTTTTTCTCTGATTGCAATTAATTGAGTTTTAGACTGTTTCAATCCAGCTTGCAATTTTGCCAATTCAGACTCAATTGTTGAATCTGCCTCTTTTGTTTGCGGAATAACAATCTCCTCTGCGATAAAAAGTAATACTTTACCTATAGATACTCCCTCTGAAGCACCAATTCCTGTCATTCTTTTCATTGTTTTCTCCTCTATATATAAATTTTTTTATTACAAACAAATTCAAAAAACTATAATCTACCTCTATTAGCCTTTATGTAATCCCTCAGCATTTTTACAATTTCACCTTTTCCAAATTTTGTTGCCATATCCATTGGGGTTCCACCATGCTTATCTGTAATTGTGGGATTTGCTCCATGTTCCAACAACATTTTGACAATTCTGGAATTAGCTTTTAATGTTGCATCTTGGAGTGGAGTCCATCCATCCGCATCACTTCCAACATTTGCAAGTCTTGCATCTTTTTTTAACAATATTTCCACTGCTTCGGCATTTTCATAATATGCTGCTGTTCCAAGTGTAGTTCTATTAAAAATTGGATGTTTTTCATATAAATCTGCACCATTTTCAATAAGAAGCTTCAAAATTTCATTATTTTTAGCTTCAATGGCTACAATAATTGGTGTATATCCATCCTTGGTTTTTGCATTTACATCAACCAATTCACCATTTCCTTGAAACAATAATGCTTCATCTAAATTTACACCGTACACTCCTTCTTTTCGATTTGCAAACTGGTCTTTTATTTTTTCTCTATTATTAATATTATCTTTAGTTGCAAGATAAAATCTAACAAATTTATTATTATGTCCACGTATAGCATCCAATACTGATTTTATTAGTTTTTCCTGTTTTTCTTCACCTCTTATCTTTTGTACTAGATTTTCTCCAGTATTATATTTAAAAGTTACAGGAAATAGTATTTGATAAAAAAATACAAAAAACATAATAACAATTATTTTAAAATTTTTAAATAAAAAAAACTTGTTCACTTTTTATACCTCACTATATTTAATATTATACCATATCATTTTAAAAGTGCAAATATTTTTTCAGTTTTTTCCAATTTATAACAATATTTATATAAAATTAAAATTAGAAGTTATGCTCATTTTAGGCAATTTCTAAATTTTTTCATAAATTCCTAAACTATAAATATTAATCTATATCATCTACATTAATTCTTCCTTCCAGTGATCTTCCCAGTGTTGCCATATCTGTATATTCAATATTTCCTCCCATTGGAATTCCACTGGCGATTTTTGAAATTTTTATATTTTTATCTTTTAAGAATTTTGTTAAATAAAGACTTGTTGTTTCCCCTTCTAAATCAGGATTTAAGGCAAGTATAACTTCTTTTATACTCCCATCCAGCCTTCTTATCAATTTTCTCAAATTCAAATCTTCGATAGTAATTCCATTTAGTGGATCAATTTTTCCGCCAAGCACATGATAGAGCCCATTGTATGTTTCTGATTTTTCAAAGGCAATTACATCTCTTACTCCTTCAACAACACAGATTACTTCCGTATCTCTTTTCTCATTAGCACAAATCTCACAAATATCATTTTCCGATAAATTTCCACAAATTTCACAATGTTTAATATTCGTATGTGAATCTTTTATTATTTCAAGCATTCTGTCAATATCAGCTTCGCTTTTTTCAAGCATATCAAACGCAATTCTTGCTGCACTTTTTCTCCCAATTCCTGGTAATTTTGCAAAAACATCTATCAAATCATCAAGTTTTTTCACTTTTTTATTCCTTTCCTAAATTCTGCAATCCAATCGTTTTAAGTATATTTCATTAAGTTTAAGTCTATAAAAGTTCTAAGTATATAAACAGAGGGAAAGGCATAAGACCGTTTCCCTCATAAAATATTTATAATTGCTTGTTGTGTGTAGTATGGTTAAATAATCAGATTTTTAATTATTCTCCAACTCTTTCTACTCTAAATGTATTAGTTGTTCCTTCTTTAGAAATTCCAGTTACCATTACCACTAAATCACCTTTTTTAGCTTCTTCATGGTTAGCTGCAATTTCTCTTGCTTTTGCGAAGAAATCATCTGTTTTATCTAATCCTTTTGCTACGTAAGCTCTAACTCCTCTTACTAGTGCCAATTGTCTAGCAGTTTGTTCGTTGTCAGTCAACGCGATAATTGGTACAGTTGGTCCATATTTTCTAATCATTCTTGGTGCTCTACCAGTTTTTGTCCAACATACGATTAATTTAGCATCCAATGCATGAGAAGTACTTACTGCACCACTTGAAATTGCTTCTGTAACAGTAATTTCTGATCCATCTGGAGTTTCGATAGTTTTGAATTTTTTAAATTCGTCTGTTCTTTTTGAGATAGTTGCCATCATTTTAACAGCTTCCACTGGATATTTACCTTTTGCAGATTCTCCTGATAACATAACTGCATCTGTACCATCTAAGATAGCGTTAGCAACGTCTCCAGCTTCTGCTCTTGTAGGACGTGGGTTTCTTATCATTGAATCTAACATTTGTGTTGCTGTAATAACTGGTTTCCCAGCTTTGTTACATTTTCTAATCATCATTTTTTGCATAAACGGAACTTCTTCAGCAGGTACTTCTACTCCTAGATCTCCTCTAGCAACCATGATTGCATCACTTAATTCCAAGATTTCATCAAAGTTATCGACACCTTCTTGGCTTTCGATTTTTGAGATAATATGGATATTTTTTCCACCATTATCATCTAACACTTTTCTTACTTCAGCAACGTCAGATGCTTTTCTTATAAATGAAGCTGCTACAAAGTCAACACCTTGTTCACAACCAAATTTCAAGTCAGCAATATCTTTCTCAGCCAACGCTGGCAATCCAACTGAAACATCTGGCAAGTTTACACCTTTAGTTTCTCCTAATTCTCCAGTGTTTGTAACAACACAGTGAACTTCTCCAGCTGCTTTATCAACACTTTCAACTTTTAATCCAACTAAACCATCATCCAATAAAACTGTTGTTCCTTCATATAAGTCATCAACAATTCCAGGATAAGAAACTGCAAATTTTTCAGCATTTCCAACAAAAGTATAGTCTGTAGTAATTGTTACTTTTTTACCAGTTTCTAATAATACATCTTTTCCATCTTCTAATTTACCAGTTCTGATTTCAGGCCCTTTAGTATCTAATAAAATTCCTACTTCTCTACCTGTTTTTTTCATTACTTCTCTAATATTTTTAATTCTTGCTCCATGTTCTTCAAAATCACCATGTGAAAAGTTTAATCTCATTACGTTCATTCCACTTTCCACTAACTTTGTTAACATTTCAGCACTTTCAGTTTTTGGACCAATGGTACAAACAACTTTAGTCATTTTAATTTTCATTTTTCCTCCTAAAATTTGATTTAAAATTTCATTGCCTTATTATCAATGAATTCTCACTTTGTGTAAGAAATTTCATTTATTTTAAAAAAATCAGTCTTTCATTAACAATTATAATGATAATATGTTTGCTATTGCATAATCGGCAACAGATGCTTTTGAATAATTTTCCCAAGCGTAAGATAATTTATGAGTTGTTACTTCTTCACTTTGAATTCCAACCATTAATCCACCTTGTCCTTCTTCAATAAGCTCAACAGCTCTTACTCCTAATCTTGTTGCTAAAATTCTATCAAATGCAGTAGGTGCTCCACCTCTTTGTATATGTCCTAAAATAGTAACTCTTATGCTTGTATCAACTTTTTTGGCTAACTCATCTTTAATTTTCATAACATCTCCTACACCTTCAGCAACAACGATTATATCATATAATTTACCTTCTTCACGTCTTTTTTTAATTACTTCTGATATTTTATCAATAGATGTTTGAGTTTCTGGAATCATAACTCCACTTGCTCCTCCTGCTATTGCAGCATAAAGAGCCAAATCTCCACAGTTTCTTCCCATTACTTCTACTAAATATGTTCTTTCGTGAGAAGTAGCAGTATCTTTCAATTTTGAGATAGCGTCTAATATAATATTTAATGCTGTATCATAACCAACTGTATAGTCTGTTCCAGCTACGTCATTATCAATAGTCCCTGGTATTCCAATTGTTTTAATTCCATGTTCTTCATACAAATAATGTGCTCCATGGAATGAACCATCTCCTCCAATTACAACTAGTCCGTCTATTCCATGTTTTTTCAAATTAGCCGCCGCTTTTGCTCTAACTTCAGGATCTTTAAACTCTGGCAATCTGGCTGATAATAAAATTGTCCCACCTTTATCAGCAATTCCACTTACATCTAACAATGTCAATGGAAAAATTTGATCTTCAAGCATACCTTTGTATCCTCTTCTTATACCATAAACTTCCATTCCTTTGTTTATTGCAGCTTTAGTGACAGCTCTTATCGCTGTATTCATACCTTGTGAATCTCCTCCACTTGTTAAAATTGCGATTTTTTTCATTGTATTTTTTCTCCTTCTATACATATAATTACAAATTTATTAACTTAAAAAAATCTTTATAAATCTTACATTTTTATATTAGCATTTTTAATTTCCATTGTCAAATAATTTTTAAAATTATTTTATTTAAGCCTGTTTTTTTAATGGTTTCAAAATAATCTAGCAATAAGTTTTTTTATGTATGAATTACAATATCATCCATACTTTTTCCATCCTGAACTACCCATTCCACTGCCAACCTACTAAAATATAAAATACTTTCATTTACAATTCTTTCATACCCATTCATTTTTATTTCAACATTTGCCCAGTTTAACCTATATATATAGTCAAGCATATCCATAATTTTATTTTTGGAACGAATCTCACATTTTCTTGCAAATGATTTTAAATTTTCATTTTTTATTCCATTTATTAAAATTGAAATATCACAAAATGTATTAAAATCCTGAAATTCAATATCTATAATTGATAAAACCCATAGTAGCATTTTTGCTGACTCAAGTCTAAAATAAAACTCTGCATTCAAATCCTTATCCTCACTTAAATTTTCAATAAAATCTTTTTCACGCTCTGATAAAACTTGCTTAAACTGGTACTTTTCTTCAAAAACATCTACCATTGCAGCCAACTCTTTTTTACCATTTTCTTTTTTCTCAAGATATGTTTCTGCAGCAAGGCGTGTTACTACTATTGCTACAATTCTTCTTATAATATCCCATTTTTTATATATCTTTACATCTTTTTCAGAGATGCTCACTTCCATTTTTTCATCATAAGGAAGACCGTTTTCTCTCAAAATTTCAATATTTTTTTTCATTCTTTCGGCATCATTGTCAGTCATTTCTATTTCATATTCAAAGAACATTTTATCTGAAAGGGGTGGAATAAAGTCTGAAATCTCCCATTTTTCATTATTCTGAACCATTCTTTTTCTATTATAGTGATAATGTTTCAAATTTTTTTGTATAATAAATTTATAGAATTCCCCTAAAAAAACTGCCAGTTGATCTAATAATTTCCCATTTTCTTTCTCTTCTTCTTTACTTACTGCTTCAAAAATTACAAACAGACTGTTATACTCAAAAAGCTCTTTCTCATCTATATTTTTAAAAGTTTCTGACTTTAATTTTTCCAAAAATATTTCAAGTCCTATTTGCTGTTTAAGAAGAAAATCACGCTTTGGATTTATTAATACTGTAACTTTTCTCCCATCCTTTAAATAAAGAAAAAATTTACTGGTATTTCCAGTTAATTCTTCTCCAGTCTCTGTCGTAATTGTTTCAATTTTATCAGCATTAATTTCCAAAAAGTTTTTTACAAGTTCTTCTTTTGACTTTTCTTTTGAAAAACATATTCCTGATTTTGTTTTTTTCTTTCTTTTAAAAAAATTCCACAGATTCATCTTTTCTCCCTTTCCTAATTTATTTTTATCGCTTAAAATTATCCAGTTCCTTTTCAATAATTGAAACGACTGTTGTTTCTGCAGGTATCATACTCAAAATTTTTTGATACAAATCTTCTCTTTTCTCCCTGCATACTTGTAGGAATAGCAGACATTCTCTTTTTTTTCTCAATCTTAGACTATATCCGTCATTCAGATATATATTGAAGTTTATCGTTCTAAAAGTTCCTTTCTGAATAAGTATTCTTGTTAAAAGACATATTTTTACTTCATCAATATTAAAATAAATTTCTTTCTTTTTTATTCTTTTTATAAAAGTAAATATAAATTCTCCGTCTAGTTCTTCTAAATTTTCCACGTTAAATTTGATTTTTCTCATAGTTATTGCAAAAACTGTATAAACTATATAAAAAATCAATATTATGACAGGTAGTGGCAGATAAAATTTGTTCATACTATCCTCCCTTCGTAAATTTTTACTTACCTAAAAATTATTTTTTATCTTGAAAATACGTTACCGCCAATATTGTTTTCATATCAGTTGACATTTTTGTAATATCCTTCACATTAACCCATACTACTTCCACTTCTTCCCCATGATCAAGTGACTGCTCTATTGGTTTAATATCATCAGATTTTAGTCTCGCACTGAAAAAATACAATCTTTCAGTAGTGTATCCTGGCGATACATACAGTCCTTGTGGCATTTCTTCAATGTCTGTCACATCTTTTTCTAAATACCCAGTTTCCTCTTTCAACTCTCTAAATGCAGCCACTCTAGGCTCCTCATTACCATCAATTAGCCCAGCACAAACTTCAATTTCATAATTTTTTGGCCCTGGTCTGAACTGTTTCACTAAAATTACTTTTTCTTTTGTTTCGTTAAATAACACAAAACAAACTGCATCAGATTTATCTAAATACTCCAAAGTTATCCCTGTGGTAGGATGTATCATTTTTGCACCTTTTAAAAATCTAAAAGTATTATCCATTTTTACCTCCTAAAGTTTATTTTCCTTTTATTTAAAAAATACTCTCAATTACATTTAGCCCAATTTCCTTCGCAAACTCTCTCGCAATTTCCATCTCCCTGTCTTCCATCCTGTTAAAATCGTGTGCATCTGAACCGATTATCGTTCTAACATTATACTGCTTCACAATTTCCCAAAATTCCTTGTACGGATACATGTATCTATCCCAGTCTGGATGTCTTTCAAATGTTTTTCTTATTCCGTTTGCATTCACTTCAAGTGGTACATCCATTTTTTCTGCCGCTTTTGCAATCATATGTGCTGCTTTTTTACAACTTTCATCCCAAGTTCGATAATTTATTACATACAAATCTGGATGTGCAATGTAGCCAAATTTTCCACTTTCTATAGCTTCCACCATAAATTTAGCATACGCCAGAACATCTTCTCCTGTCTGTATCTTCCAAGCATTATAATTTGTACTATCTCCGTCTTTTCTAAAGGCATGCAACCCTAAAACAAGATAATCCAATTTTTCTCTATATTTATCATATTTTTCAATAAATTCTGGAAAATATTCGATTTCTAATGATTTATAAATCTTAATCTTATCTCCGTATTTTTCCTGAGCTTCTTCTATTTCCTTCAAATATCCGTCAAAATCTTCTTCTTTCATTCTATTATTTTCATAATATTCAGACATTGGAGCGTGATCTGAGATTCCAAGTTCAGTATAACCTTCCCTAATTGCAACTTTTACATAATCTTCCACATTTCCAACGGCATGTTCACATCGGTAATTGTGAGTATGAAAATTTGTCTTGTTCATAAGTTTCCCCATTCTATCATTTTCAATTTTTTTCTTTTGTATATTTTACCAATTATTTTGAAAAAAATAAAGGTTTTAAATAAATTTATTTTGTTTTTAGTGAAAATTTTTGATATAATATAGATAAATTATAAATATTTAAGGAGGAAATTTTTTGATTTCAACAAGTAATTTATCTGTCCAGTTTGGTGGACGAAAACTTTTTGATGAAGTAAATATTAAATTTACAGAAGGAAACTGTTACGGTATTATTGGACCGAATGGAGCTGGAAAATCAACTTTTTTGAAAGTGTTAACTGGAGAACTTGATTCTACTTCTGGAGAAGTTATTGTAGAAAAAAATAAAAGACTATCATTTCTAAAACAGGATCACTTTGCTTACGAAGATGAAGAAGTGTTAAATGTAGTAATGATGGGACACGCAAAATTATACGATATTATGATGCAAAAAAATGCTTTATATGCAAAAACCGAATTTACAGAAGAAGACGGAAATTTGGCGGCTGAACTTGAGGGAGAATTTGCAGAGCTAGATGGCTGGGAAGCCGAAACAAATGCTGAAAAATTCCTTATTGGTTTAGGAATTCCTGCTGAACTGCATCACAAACTTATGAAAGAATTAACAGAACCAGAAAAAGTAAAAGTATTGCTTGCACAAGCTATTTTTGGAAATCCTGACATTTTATTATTAGATGAGCCTACAAATGGACTTGACTTGCACGCAGTAAAATGGTTAGAAGATTTTCTAATGGACTTGGAAAACACAACTGTACTTGTAGTTTCGCATGATAGACACTTTTTAAACAAAGTTTGTACTCATATTGCTGATATTGATTACGGAAAAATTAAAATGTTTGTTGGAAACTACGATTTCTGGTATGAATCAAATCAATTAATGCAAGAATTAATCAGAAATCAGAATAAGAAAATGGAACAAAAGAAAAAGGAATTGCAAGACTTTATTGCACGTTTCTCTGCCAACGCCTCAAAATCAAAGCAGGCTACAAGCCGTAAGAAACAGCTGGAAAAATTACAATTTGAAGATATGCAGGTTTCTAACAGAAAATATCCATACATTGAGTTCAAGCCTGAAAGAGAAGCTGGAAACAATATGTTAAAAGTTGAAAACTTAACCAAAACTGTTGATGGCGAAAAAGTTCTTAACAACATTTCCTTTACGATAAATACTGGGGACAAAGTTGTTATTTTATCAAAAAATGACATTGCAAAGACTACTCTTTTCCAAATTCTAGCTGGAGAATTAGAACCAGATTCAGGAACTGTTGAGTGGGGAGTTACAACTTCACAAAGCTATTTCCCAAAAGACAACTCAGCATATTTTGAAAATGTAGATTTATCGCTAATTGACTGGTTAAGACAGTTTTCGACTGATCAGCACGAAGAATATGTACGCGGATTCTTAGGAAGAATGCTATTCTCAGGAGAAGAGGCAAGAAAAAAAGCCAAAGTTCTTTCTGGAGGGGAAAAAGTTCGTTGTATGCTTTCAAAAATGATGCTATCCAACGCAAATGTCCTATTATTAGACAACCCAACAGATCACTTGGATCTTGAAGCAATTACATCGCTTAATAAATCACTAGAAAGATTTGATGGAACAATTTTATTTACAACGCACGACCACGAATTTATTCAGACAATTGCAAATAAAATCATTGAAATCACTCCAAAAGGAATTTTAGAAAAAGAAATGGAATATGATGATTATCTAAATGACGAAACTGTTGAAGCAAGACTAAATGAAATGTATAGTTAAGTTATTGTGTAACTTTATTTTTCAAATATACTCGAATCTATTTAAAATGAAACTATTAAAAATTATATAAATTTAGGATTTAAGTAAAATAGTTATAGCTTTTGAGTTTGGTTTTAAAGCAGTTTTACTATAAATTATTTGATATAAAAATAGCAGGATTATATTTGTTAATATTTCCTGCCATTTTTTATTTAGTTGTTTAAAAATCTATTTTTTAGCTACCTGGTTACTGTAAATATACCCATATTGATTTCCGTTGTATCTAATATAATACCAGTCATCATCTGTTTTGCTTATCGCGTAAACTGTCTGTCCAGTTTTTAGTTTAGTTTTAATTGTAGACTTTGTTGTTGGTTTTTCTCTTATATTACTGTATCCTTCGCTTGAAGTTATAGTAAGCTTTCCTACAATTTCTTTTAATTGACTATTGTGAATGTAACCAGTAAAAGATTTTTTAATTTCATCGTTATAATACGTTACTTTATGCCATTCACCAGATTTTTCATTGCTTTCTAGTATGTGTCCATTTGTAATAGTTTCAACAACTTTAGAATCTGTAGTTGCAGATTGTCTTATGTTAATTGCATTATCTTTTGACGAAGTCACAAATGCAGCTCCCATTGAGATAGCACTAAAACCCATAGATAAAATTGAAACTAGAAACATTTTTTTTAGTATAAACTTTTTCATAAAAAATCACTCCTTAATAATTTTATATAACACACGTTATTTCCAATTATATTATAACCTATTTTTTTAAGTTTGCAAGTAAAAACTAATAAAAAATGTAATATTTTTAAAATAAATTTCAAAAAATAATATAATGAAGATTTATAAAAATAGGTATTTTTACCTTCTCCTCTCATAATAATTATACCTTATTTTAAGAAAATTTCAATATTATTCTTCAAAATAATTCAATAAAAATTTTGTTTGTTATTTAACTTTTACAAATCTTCTGGTCCAAACGAATATGGCAACAATTCATCTAACGAAGTAATTCTATATTTTCTATTTTTATTTGTCAAAATAATAACTGTGTCTTTATCTGAAAATTCTTTTATTACCTGTCTACATGCTCCACACGGACTAATTGGCTCAGGTGTATTTCCTGTTATAACAAGTAACTTTATTTTTTTCATGTTCCCAGTAATTGCTGTTGTTATTGCATTACGTTCAGCACAAAGAGTAAGTCCAAAAGAAGCATTTTCAACATTAACTCCTTTATGCTTGTTTCCATTATCATCAATTAATAACGCAGCAACAGGAAATTTAGAATACGGCACGTATGCTTTTTCCATCAAAAGATTTACTTCATCAATATAACTTAATATTTCTTTTTCACTTAAAATCATTTGTTCCACTTCCCATCTTAAATAATTTTATTATTAAAATATATTAATAATTTATTTTAAATCGTCAAACGACAACTGAACTACATTGCTTTTCAAAATCGAGCTTAACTGTATTCCAATAAGCCGTACTTCATTCTTTTTTTCAAAAAATTCCAGATTTTCAAGAGCTGCCTTATATATTCCGTTTACATCGTTCGTTGCACTTTTCAACGTTTTTGAGCGAGTGTGTGTTGCAAAATTGGAATATCGGATTTTTATTGTAACTGTTTTGGCAAATTCATTGTTTTCAATAAGTTTGCTGCTCAATCTTTCAGACTGTTTTTTTAATTCAGCATGCAATGCCAAAATATCATTTTCATTCTGATGAAAAGTTACTTCGTGTCCATAAGACTGTCTTTTTCTGTCTGTATTTATCTCAGAAGAATGTAAGCCACGAACAGAATTATACAGATACTCCCCTTTGCTTTCCCCAAATCTTCTGATTAATTCATTTTTCTCAATTTCATAAAGCTGAAAGACATTTGTTATATTAAATAATTTTAATACTTCCCTTGTCTTTCTTCCAATTCCTGGAATTATTCCAAGCTCTTTATTATAAATATAATCTAAAAAATGTTCACAGTTCCTAAATATAAAATAACCATTTGGCTTATTAATATCACTTGCGATTTTAGCACTTATCTTGCTAAAACCTATCCCAACTGAGCAAGTAAGTCTTGAATTATCATAAATATACTTTTTAAATTTTTTTATAAATCTTTCAATTTTTAAAATTTCATCTCTTTTATCAAGTCTTGTATTTTTATTCCAAATAAACTCTGTAATATCAATATAACCTTCATCAACAGAAGTAAATTCGCATTTTTTCAAGACTTTTTTTATTAATCCCTGTATTCTTCTGCCTTCTTCAAAATAAACACCTTTTCTAAGGCTTACAACAATAAGATTTGGACATAGCCGTTTAGCCTGAACTGTTGGCATCGCAGATTTTACTCCATATTTTCTGGCTTCATAGCTTGCCGTTGTCACAACTCCATGTCCTATTGCGATAGGTTTTCCCCTAAGTTCCCTATTATCCCTTTGCTCAATTGCCGCAAAGAAAGCATCCATATCGTAATGCAGATAAATTTTTTCTTTTTTCATTAGTAAATTTTCCTAAAATTGTATTGTTGGTAAAATCATATTAAATTCGCCATTTTCAATTTTATATTTGTAAGAAGCCAGATTTGCTAGTTCCAAACTGTGAGTAACTATTATTATAGACTGGTTTCTTTCTTGATTTATTTTCATAAATAGTTCATTTATCATATTACTTGTTTCTGTATCCAGATTTCCTGTTGGCTCATCAGCCAGTATTATATCAGGATCGTTAATCATAGCTCTTGCTATCGCTACACGCTGTTTTTCACCACCTGAAAGCTCCATAGGTTTATGTTTTAAACGTTTTGCAAGACCAACAAGTGCAAGTAGTTCCTTGGCTTTCTTTTGTGCTTCATTCCTGCTCATATTTTTATTAACAAGTGCAGGCATCATAACATTTTCAAGTGCTGTAAACTCATTTAAAAGATAATGAAATTGGAATACAAAACCTATTTTTTGATTTCTTATTGCAGTTTTGGCTT
The DNA here is from genome assembly GCF_900104625.1 of Leptotrichia massiliensis. Lineage (NCBI taxonomy): Bacteria > Fusobacteriati > Fusobacteriota > Fusobacteriia > Fusobacteriales > Leptotrichiaceae > Leptotrichia > Leptotrichia massiliensis. The sequence goes on along the minus strand of NZ_FNVZ01000005.1, from coordinate 572,708 downwards.
TTTCATTCTTATAATGGATTTTCTCTCCTCCAATATAGATTTCTCCATCAGTTGGTTCATCCAAAAGTCCCAGTATATTCAGAAGTGTTGTTTTTCCATTTCCTGATTTGCCTTGAATCGAAATAAAATCCCCTTTGTTAAAGGCTAAATTTATATTTTTTAATATATGAATGTTTTCAACTTTTGTCTTATAAATTTTATTAACATTTTTCAATTCTATTATTTTATTCATATTTTAACGCCTCCACAGGTTTTAATCTGGCTGCTCTGGCTGCCGGAAAAATTGTTGATAGAAATACAACTACAAATGTTACTCCATAAATAATTAAAAGTTCCTTTTGAGAAATATACAATGGCAATTCTTCTAAGTAATAGGTTCCACCTTTCATATATTCCTTAAATAAAATTTTTAGTCCTATCAATACAAGTGGCGATAATCCGCTTGCCATAATCATTCCAAAAACTCCGATTATTAGCCCTTCTATTGTAAAAATTCTACGAATATTTTTATTTGTATATCCAATTGATTTTAAAATACCTATATCTTTTATTTTTTCTCGGACAATCATATTTAAAATTACCGATACAGCAAAACTTGCTATAACAAGAAGTAGACTTAAAATCGCAATTAATACAAATTTTTCAAACTGTACTGCCTTCAAAAGATTCTGATTAATTGTTTTCCAACTTATTGTACTGTATTCTTCCTGATTAACTATATTTCTCACTTGGTTTAATATTGTTTCCACTTTTTGTGGACTTTCAACTTTAATTCCTATTTCCGTTGCAGCTTTATCTTGTTCTGCTAAAATTTGCATAGTTTCCAATGGAACAACAATAAGATTTGAATCATAATCTAAAAAACCAGTTTTAAAAATTCCCCTTACAATTAATTTTATTTCTTTATTTTCAGCAGACACAAGACTTATTTCCTGTCCAACTTTTAATCTCATTTCATATGCTAACTGTTCTCCAATCAGAACTGAATTAAGCTCTGCAATATTATCATTTCCTTCAACTATTTTCAAATTTAGTCCATGTTTTACATTTTCAGGACTAATTCCATCAGCAAGAACTCCTTTTGCAAAGCCTTCAAATTTTATTATCGATTGACTATTAATTTGTGGAATAACAGCTTTTACACCTTGTATTTTTTTTATATTATCTACAATTTGATTATAATCTTGAAAAAAAGTTTTTTTCTTATTTTTTATCAAAATATGGGGACTCATTGTAAGCAATGAATTAATCATATTTTTTTCAAGTCCGTTTGAAACAGTAAGTGAAACAATAAATACTGTTACAGCAATAGCAACTCCAAGCACAGAAAATATACTTTGAAATTTCCTTTCAACAACATGCCTAAATGCAATAAAAAATTCAACCATATTTTATTTTTTCTCCTTTCATATGAATAAATATTTTTTTATTTTATATCACTTGACATTTCACGTGAAATATTATAATTTTCCATCAATTCTGATTTCTGAGCATTAACTTTTGCTACATCCAGTACTATTTCATTACTATCCTCATCTTCAAAAACAATAAATTCACTATTTGTACTTTTAACTTTTTGTACAAAATCATCAAAATCCTTATATTTTTTTCCATTAACTTTCGTAATTATTTTATTTTCCAAATCAGAATATCCAAGGTTCACATCAAATGGCAAAACTCTCACTAATATTACCAATCCGTTATAATCCTTAAACAATTCTTCTCTATCATAAATTGCAGCAAGTGTGTTTGTCGGACGAGATTGGGAAAGTGCTGTAATATAGTTTGTTGTAAGTGGTTCAAATATTAACCCTCCGTAGACATAATACGATGGTGCATCCTGCAATTTTATACTTTTTACGACACTATATTTTATATCTGTTTTCTTTAATGTAACTTGCCCTTTTTGAACCTTTTTATCCCTTATAATTTCATAACTCAAACTTTGTCCATATTTTTTTTCCTGATTTATAAAATTAAAGTCTGTTTTTTCATTTCTACGGAACTCAATTGTTCCATCTGATTCAATATCTTGCCCATCTAATTTTAATAATACATCATTTCGTTGTAAAATTCCATAAAATGGTGAATTTGTAAACACTTTTTTTATAATGATACCCTTTGAATCATTTTTTAATCCTAACATCTGACGTTGCGACGTACTTTCTAGTTTTCCCCATTGTACTCCTAGTTTTGGTGGTCCATCATAATTTCCATCTCTTACATCATCAAGAAAGTTTTCAAGTATATTAACAGGAATAAAATACCCAATATTATCAGCTTGTGTAAGTCCAGCAAAAGCAACACCTACAACTCTGTTATTACTCAAAACTGGTCCACCACTGTTTCCACTGTTAATAGCTGCATCAGTCTGTCCAATCAAAAATTTCTGATTTGTTAATGTATACGTATTATGCTCCATTCTTGAAACTATTCCTCTAGTTGTACTAAGCTTGTCACCTCCAAGCGGGTATCCGTAAACTGTTAAATTTTCCTGAATTTGTGGTAATTTACCTAATTTTAACGAGGTTGTTCCATTAAAAAATGATTTATCCTCCACATCAATCATCGCCAAATCATATTCTTCTGATACAAATTTTACACTTGCTTTATATTTTCGTGAATCACCTTCTTTTCTAACTTGTAAAAATTTTTCATTTAGTACAGCATGAGCATTTGTAATAATTCTATTTCCATCAATTATAAAACCTGTTGCTGTTGAATTGTAATCTTGCCCATTTTGCCAAGGTGAGGCATAATTATACATCTGATGAGCTGCATAAACTTTTACAAGTGCTTTTTTTAATGAACTATCATCTGCAAAAATAAAACTGCACAAAAATATATTAATTATTAAAATTATTTTTTTCATTTTAATCATTCCTTTCTAAAATTTCAAATTATACTTATAACTTCTTAAAATTAAACATACTTATAATTTAATTAACATTATTCTAATTTATAAATTATATTTAAATATCCAGTTTCTCTCCAATTTGATTTTGTAATAATTTAAAAAATAATAATTCATTACTTATATTTAATCTAATTTGTATTCTCTTTTTATCTTTTGTTATTATTTCCAAAAATTTATCGACTTTGCTTGCACTGACTTTAATAATTTTGACAGTTGCACTTTCAATATCTTCCATTTTAATTTGCATATTTTTTAAAACTATTTCATTGTTTTCAATTGTAATTTTAAATTTAAACAAAAGAAAAGAAGCGATAAGAACATACCCAAATAAAATTACTATAAAAGCTATTTTTAATGGCGTAAGTTTTTCTATACCTGTAATTCCTTTATATAATGAATATCCTGCAATAAATGCAATTATTATAAAAAAAATAGATGATGAAAGCACATATTTTAAGTTTGCCCTAAAAATATATTTATTTCTGTCATCTTCTATTTTACATTTTTCTAATTTCTCTTTTAATTGTTTGGTATTATTAAAATTGTTCATTGTTCTATAGACTTATAAAATTAACTATTTAGAATCTTAGTCAACAATTTTATAAGTTTCTTCTCCTTTTTTCTTTAAATTCAAATTATTTCTTGCAAATTTATCGGTATTGTCATCATCATTAGAATTTTTTGCTTGTTCCAATAATTTATTTTTCTTATCAGTAAGCTCTTTTATTTCATTATTTGCTGTTTCCAACTTTTTTTGCATGCCAGGCTTTCCTAAAAATACTTTTACACTTTGACCAATGAAATATACAACTAAACATATAAATATAATATTTCCAACAACAATAAGTTTTTTCATGCCTTCTCCTTTTCAAAATTTTTAATTTATTTTTTTTTGTTCTTTCTTATTTTTTCAATTTCTTTTACAAAACTATCTAAACTATCAAATTTTTTATAAACAGACGCAAATCTAACATAGGCAATTTCATCCAAATCAATTAAATATGAAAGTATTTTGTCACCCAGCTCACTAGATTTTATTTCACCAGAATAATCTGTTAAAATTTCACGTTCAATTTTATCCAATGTTTCTTCAATTTTTTCATTCTCAATATCTCTTTTTTTAAATGCTCTAATAATTCCATTATAAACTTTTTCACGTGAATATGCCTGTTTTTCTCCATTTTTCTTTATTACAAAAAGTGATAATTCAACCACTTTTTCATGAGTTGTAAATCTTTTTCCACATTTTTCACACTCACGTCGTCGTTTTATTGAATTTCCTTCAAAATAAACACGACTATCGACAACTTTTGTATTTTCATAACCACAAAATGGACATCTCATAAATTCCCCCTATCTTTTCTAAATATTAAAATATTTTTAGAATATCTATCAAGCTCTAAAAAACAACATTTAGAAATTTAAAGTTTAATTCTTTCATTTAGTCTAAAGAAATTTTACTGTTTACTAAAAAATGAAGCTGGAATTTACTTACTTGTTTTAGTTTAATTAACTGCTAATTTCTTCTTTTATGATAAGTTCCAGAATCTCTTGATTAGAAGTTGCTTTCAACAAATCATTAACAAATTTTTCTTCTCTTATTAATCTAGAAATTCTTGCCAAAACTTTTAAATATTCTCGTGTTTTATTTTCTGGACATAAAAACATAAAAAATATATTTACATTCTCATCATCTACTGAATTATATGAAATTCCATTTCTTGAAATTCCAAATGTTATCATTAACTCATCCACAGCTTTTGTCTTTGCATGCGGTAAAGCTATTCTTTTACCAATTCCAGTTGATCCCATGTCTTCTCTTTTAAAAATATCATTCAGTCCTTGTTCTTCATCTTTTATCAAATTTGTTTGTTTTAAATTGTTGTACAACTCTCTAATTACTGCATTTTTATTTTTTGATTCTAAATTCAAATTTATTGTTTCAACCTTAATATAATCAGCAATATTTTTATCTTCCATAAAATTCCTCCATAATAAATTTCCTTATTTTTATTTCAACTTGTAAATTTTTATTTATAAAATTTTCAAAAATAATAACCATTCTTCTCAAAAAATCAGCATAATCTTCTAATTTCTGTTGAGTATCAAGAATATCTGAACTATTTCTTACAATTTTCAAAATTTCTTTATATTTTTGTAAATTTTCTTTTTTTTCCTTCTCCATTATTAAGCTAATCTCTTCAATATCATAAATACCCTGTTCTATCATTATTCTTCGTAAAAATGATAACACAACATAATATTTATATCCTCTTTTCATATATGGAAGAATATCAATAAAGCTCAATATTTCTAGTAACTTATCAAAAAAATCCCCATTTTCATCTGTAATATAATAAATTTTATCTATACTATCAAGTACATACAATGAAATTTCCAACTTTTCAATGTTCTTTAGAATATTTTTAAAGTTTTTTAAAATTTCTACATCTTGTACCACATAAAAATTATTTTTTTGTGAAAGCGTTATCTCAACTTCATTTAGCGGATTTAAAGAAACAACATTTCTTTTTCTTGATTTACGAATTCCATAGGCTGTTGCCATTATTTTACCGTATTCTTTGCTAAAAAGTGTTACTAATAAATCCGCTTCTTTCATTTCCTTTTTTTTTAAAACAATACAATTTGTCTTTATTATTTTCATACTCTACTTCACATTTTTATTTCAAAATTCAATTTTTTAAATTATTTGAAATTTGATAATCTATAAATTATTTGAGAACTTCCGTCTGAGACAGAAATTTTTGTTGGATAGCTATATCCATTTGAAGTTTTATAATCACTAAAGTTCACTGTAGTTCCACTACTTTTTATAGATGTCAACCAATTGCTTGAAAATGTGAAAGTGTTTCCATTTTTAGTTTGTGTTTTTTTAGACGTTATACCACGTAGCTTATTAAATACTCCCAGTATATTTGCTTCACTTTTTTCAACTTTTTGTGTTACAGTCTGTTTTAATTTTGGATAGTAAATTGTTTTTTTACTTCCACTAAAAGTGTAAACTTCTCCTTTATTCATGCTTGGTGCTGTGATTGTAAGCTTCATTGTTCCTGAATTATATGCCATCACATAGCTTTTGCTTCTTCTTGTTCCATTAATATTAGCATCTTCAGTAACATTTACCGTAAAACTGCTCTTTTCCCAAAAATCCTTAGAAAAAGAAAAAACTGATACCAATAAAAATAATAATATAACTTTTTTTGTCAATGTTAATTGTTTTAACATAACTAAACTCACCTCTTTTTGATTTTTTATAGCTCCTTTTTATATTGCTATTTTTTATATATTAATACAAATTTCTTTAATTTGATTGTGAATTTTCTTTATTTTCTTGTTCTGCTTCTGCTTTTACCTTATTTTGTATTTGTGTATTAATAGCATCGTTTACGCTCCATTTGTAAACTAACACACTTTGAATATCAAATATATTAAAGCTAGGTTTAAATCTAATTTCTTTCATTTTATTAAAAGCATTTATCTCTGTCACTTTAAATGTACCAATTCTTATTCCTTTTGGTAATACATCACTCACACCAGAAGTTTCTATATTAAAAATTGTATCTTTAGTTACACTTCCTTCATTAAAGTTTTGTACTGAAAAAGTTCCATTTCCATTTCCACGCAAAATTTGCTGAGTATTACCATTTAATACTACACTTAATTTTGAAGATTTACTTGTCAACAAAGTAACTTCTGAGTATTCTTCACTGACTTTTGAAATTTTACCAATAAGATAACCATCATACATTACTGGCAAATTGACTTTTATGCCTTGTGAAGTACCTTTATTTATATACATTTTTTCTGATGAATTTCCATTTTCTACAAGTGCCACATCTGCAGCTATAAATTCAGCAGGATTTTTTTGTCTCATTTCCAGCATTTGACGTAATTTTTCATTTTCTTGTTTTAGATATGCAAGTTCCATATTCTGAACCTTATTTTTTTGCAATTCAAAATCCCTAGTTTTATTATTTTCAACATAATCTTCAATATAACTGATGTCATTAACTCTGGACTTCAATTTCAAAACTTGAGTATAAAGCATACTTTTTACTTTTACTAGCCTAAAATTAACTGCCTGTGTTATTCCATCAAGAAATGTAAACGAACTTGTAATTCTATTTTTAAAGGCAAATAAGACTATTATTATAATTACTATTATTAAAAGCGTTCTACCTGTACTTTTTTTCTCAGAAAAATTATCCAAACTCATTATTATATAATCCTCTCGTTTATTATTTTAAAAATTATACTTAAAAACCCCAGAAAAAATGAATTAAACAAAACTGACATGTATCTAGTTTATTTAAAGTAGTTATAACTTTTAACTTTGGCTTTAAAGTAGCATTATTATAATAGCACATAACCTATATTATATCAAGTTTTTTTATAATTAATTTTTTTATACAATTATAAAATTTTAACCTACAAAACTTCTTTTAATATTAAATTTCTAAAAGCAAAAGTAAAAAAAGAAGAAAAAAAGACACTTTCTAATTTGTGTCTTTCTTTAATTTAATTAGTCTTTACCAATAACCGCTTTATAACGTCTTTGAAGTTTTGCATTTTTTTCTGGATTATTTCTTAAATAAAAGTTTACTTTTTCAATTACATCTTCAGTAGTATGTGTTCTACCATCATCAACATCTTCTACAACTTCCTCTACTACTACTTCTTCTGTAACTTCATCAACTGGTTGAAAAGTAATTTTTTTGTTAGATTTTTTTTCAGGTTTTACTTCTTTCGCTTGTTTTTCAACTTTTGATTGCTCCATAAGAGCTTCCTTTCTGTATTGCTCAAGAATCTTTTTTGTATTATCAGCAAATGATACTACTGAAATAGCTGTTAATGCAATTAAAATAATTTTTTTCATGCTTATCACCCTTTCTATAATTATACATATTAACTTTAAATTGTTAAATAATTTCAACTTATTATACCAATAACTGTAAAAAACTGCAAGAAAAAAATAAATATTTCAATTTATAATTATATTTTTGTTAAAAAGATTTTTAAAAAATAAGTGTATAATTATTTGATATTTAAAATTTTTTATAGTACAATATGTATGATTAAAGAAAATTTAATACAACAAAAATAACATTTTTAAAGATTCTTTCAAAAAATAATTAATTAGAAAGGCGAAATTTGTATGAAAATAAAAGAAAAAATAAAAATTGGAATAGATAAAATTGGTTTTGCAATGCCAAAATACTTTTTAGATATACGAGATCTAGCACTTGGAAGAAATGAGAATGAAAATAAGTTTGTTAAAGGTCTTATGCAAAGCGAGATGAGCATTGCACCTGTAACGGATGATATTGTGTCGCTTGGGGCAAGTGCTGCTGAACAGATTTTAGACGAAGAAGATAAAAAAAATATTGAAATGGTTATTGTCGGAACAGAATCTGGAATTGATCAAAGCAAGGCTTCTGCTGTTTTTATCCATCATCTGCTGGACATTCAGCCATTTGCACGATGTATCGAGATTAAGGAAGCCTGCTATGGGGCAACCGCCGCATTGACCTTTGCAAAAAATTATATTGAAAAAAATGAAAATGCCTCTGTTTTAGTAATTGCTTCAGATATTGCAAAATACGGAATTGACACTCCTGGAGAATCTACACAGGGGGCAGGAAGTATCGCAATGATAATAAAAAAAGACCCTAAAATTGCTGTCATAAATGATGAAAATGTATGCCAAACCCGTGATATTATGGATTTCTGGCGTCCCAACTATTCAGATTTCCCAATAGTAGACGGACATTTTTCGACAAAGCAGTATCTTGACTGCCTTGCAACGACATTTGATGAATACAAAAAAAGATATAATCAAGATTTATCCGATTTTGATACTTTCTGTTTTCATTTACCATTTCCAAAACTTGGATTAAAAGCGATTAATTCACTTTTAGAGAAAAATATTGAAAAAGAAGTAAAAAATAAATTTTTGGAAAAATTTCATACTTCAATAATTTATGGAAAACGAGTCGGAAATATCTACACAGGCTCTCTTTATCTAAGTTTGCTTTCATTACTGGAAAACTGTGATAACTTGAAAGCTGGCGACAAGATTGGAATGTATAGTTATGGAAGCGGTGCTGTTTGTGAATTTTTTAATCTAACCCTTGCAGAAGACTTTAAAAATTATCTAAGGCATGATAGGTTAAACGATTTTGACAATAGAAAACAATTATCAATAAATGAATATGAAAATTTATTTTTTGAAAAAATAATTTTAGATAATGAAGGAAATTGCGATTTTTCAAATAGAAAACTTATTCAGGAAAGTGATAATGCGTTTGTATTGGAAAAAGTGGAAAATCATAAAAGGATTTACAAAAAAATAAAATAAATTTCTGAAAGGAGCTAATTAATATGAATTTAGAAGAACAGCGGCAGTTTATTTTATCAGGAAAAGTTTACAATGATTTAACTCCAGAGCTTGTAAAGGCTAGAGAAAATACTGTTTTTTTAACAAATAAATATAATGAAAGTTTTGGAAAACCGACATCAGAAAGAGAAGCTATCCTAAAAAATCTTTTAAAATCAATTGGTAAAAACGTACACTTTGAGCCGACATTCCGATGTGAATTTGGATTTAATATTTCAATAGGAAATAACTTTTATGCAAATTTTGACTGTGTAATGCTTGATGGTGGCGGAATTGAAATTGGAAATAATGTTCTTTTTGGTCCAAGAGTAGGAATTTATACTTCCAATCACAGCATTGATGCAGAAGAAAGAATAAACGGAGGATGTTATGCCAAGCCTGTAAAAATTGGGAATAATGTCTGGATTGGTGCGGGAGTCCACATTAATCAAGGAGTTACAATTGGAAACAACACTATTATTGGCTCTGGAAGCGTAGTTACAAAAGATATTCCAGATAATGTAATTGCCGCAGGAGTGCCTTGCAAAGCTATCAGAAAAATAACAGAAAAAGATAAAACTGGCTATAAACCTTAAAATTTAAACTATATTTTCACTCAAGCATTAGAATTTGACAATTTTTTAATTGCTTGAGTTTTATTATAAACTCAAAACGGAAGGAACTGATTTTAAATATGAAAAAGGAAAATCAAAAAAAATTAAACTGGCTTGGATTTCAAAAAAAAGAACGTACTGAAAGAATACAGATGTTAAAAGATAATGGCTTTTTAACTGAAGAATTTGAACAACTTCTGAAAAAAAACGAGAACTTGCCACTAGAAACTGCAAATCAAATGGCTGAAAATGGAATCGGAACATTTGCCTTGCCATTCAGCGTTGCTCCAAACTTTGTTATTGATGAAAAGGATTATGCTGTGCCAATGGTTATAGAAGAACCATCTGTTGTAGCAGGGTGCAGTTACGCAGCTAAAATTATTGCAAAATCTGGCGGTTTTACGACAAAAATTTTAGACAGAAAAATGATTGGGCAAGTTGCATTGTATAATATTTTGGACTTTGATAATGCTATTTCAATAATTTTGGAAAATAAAAATGAAATTTTAAAAATTGCAAATGATGCTCATCCTTCGATTGTAGCCCGTGGTGGTGGTGCGATTAATATTGAAGTGAAGAATATTGATGAATTTCTGATTGTTTATCTGATTGCCGATGTGAAGGAGGCTATGGGAGCAAATATTTTGAATACAATGCTTGAGGCAATAAAAATGCCGCTTGAAAATATTACAAACGGAAAAAGCCTAATGGCAATTTTATCAAATTATGCAACCGAATCTCTTGTAAAAGCCGAATGTGAAGTAAATGTAAAACTTCTTAGCAGCTCAATGGAAACGTCTATTGAAACTGCAAAAAAAATAGAACTTGCGAGTAAATTTGCAAAACTTGATATTTATCGTGCAGCAACTCATAATAAAGGAATTTTCAACGGAATTGACGCTGTAGTAATCGCTACTGGAAACGACTGGCGTGCAATTGAAGCTGGGGGGAATACCTTTGCTGTGAAAAATGGCAAATACGAAGGGCTTACAACTTGGACTTTTGATGAAAGCACAAATAAATTAAAAGGGGAACTTACCCTTCCAATGCCAATTGCAAGTGTAGGCGGCTCAATAGGACTAAACCCAAGCGTAAAAGCCGCATTTAATATTTTAGGAAATCCTGACGCAAGGACACTGGCAAGCATTATCACATCAGTAGGACTCGCTCAAAACTTTGCCGCAGTAAAAGCACTTGTTACAACTGGAATACAGCACGGACACATGAAGCTACAGGCTCGTTCGTTAGCACTTTTTGCTGGTGCAAAAGGCATGGAAATTGATATTGCCGTAGAAAAACTTTTGGAAAGTGGAAAAAGTGTTAATTTGGAAAATGTGAAGGCAATTTTGGAAGAAATAAAAATCAAAAAATAATATAGCAGAAAAAAAGAGGTAGTTTATAATGACTACCCCTTATTTTATTACATTTTATTAGATTACATCATTCCTGGCATTCCCATTCCGCCTGGCATTCCGCCTGCTGGTGATTGTTCCTTTTCATTTCCAACAGCAACTTCAGTTGTTAATAATACTGATGATACTGATACTGCATTTTGGATTGCAGAACGAGTTACTTTGGCAGGATCTATGATTCCAGCTTTTACCATATCTACATATTCTTCTTTTGCAGCGTCAAATCCTGTTCCATTTTCAGAATTTTTTACTTTTTCAATTACGACACCTGCATCAATTCCAGCATTGATAACAATTTGTCTAAGTGGTGCAGATAATGCTTTTTTCACAATTTCCACTCCAAGCCCTTCTTCGCCTTCCAATTTAAAGTCTTCAATTGCTTTTGCAATTTGGATTAAGATTGTTCCTCCTCCTGGAACTATTCCTTCTTCCACAGCGGCTTTTGTTGCATTTAAAGCATCTTCAATTCTCAATTTTCTTTCTTTCATTTCAGTTTCAGTTGCAGCCCCAACTTTTATTACAGCTACTCCCCCAGCTAATTTTGCAAGTCTTTCCTGTAATTTTTCCCTGTCATAATCAGAAGTTGTTTCAGCAATAGAATTTTTTATTTGCCCAATTCTTGCTTGAATTGCATCTTTTTCTCCAAGCCCATCTACGATAACTGTGTTATCTTTAGTAATTCTAACTTTTTTAGCTTGTCCCAAGAAATTCAAGTCAGCAGTTTCAAGTTTAATTCCTTTTTCTTCAGAAATAACTTCTCCACCTGTTAAAATTGCAATATCCTGTAACATAGCCTTTCTTCTATCCCCAAATGCAGGAGCTTTTACAGCGGCAATATTTAATGTTCCACGAAGTTTATTTACAACAAGAGTTGCAAGCGCTTCTCCTTCCACATCTTCAGCGATTATAAGCATTGGTCGTCCTAATTCTACTGTTTTTTCCAAGATTGGCAATAACTCTTTCATGTTTGCAATTTTTTTATCTGTGATTAAAACAAATGGATTATCCATTTCCACAACCATTCTTTCAGAATCTGAAACCATATAAGGTGACAAATATCCGTTGTCAAACTGCATTCCTTCTACAACTTCCAGAGTTGTATCTAAAGAACGTGCTTCCTCAACTGTAATAACTCCAGATTCTCCAACTTTTTCCATAGCTTGAGCAATTAATTGTCCTATTTCCACATCTCCTGCTGAAATTGCCCCAACTTGTGCTATTTCTTCATTTGATTCCACCTTTTTAGCTCTTTTTGTAAGTTCTTCAATAACTTTTTTAGAAGCAAGCTCCATTCCACGTCTTATAAATACAGGATTTGCTCCAGAAGCTACCATTTTTAGTCCTTCTTTGATTAAAGCCTGTGCCAGTACAGTTGCAGTAGTTGTACCGTCTCCAGCCACATCATTTGACTTTGTAGCCACTTCTTTTACAATTTGTGCTCCAAGATTTTCGATTGGATCCTTAAGTTCGATTTCTTTTGCTATTGTAACACCATCATTTGTAATCATTGGTGCTCCAAATCCTCTATCTAATACTACATTTCTTCCTTTTGGTCCAAGTGTAATTTTTACAGCGTCAGCCAATGTATCTACTCCCACTTCAAGCGCTTTTCTTGCATCTTCATTAAATTTTATTATTTTTCCCATTTTAATTATCTCCTCCTAAAGTTTGTAAATTTTTTATTGCAAAATTCCTTCGTAATTTAATAATATAATTTTTTTATTTTGACAAGGAATAAAAATCACTTGTTTTACAATGTCTGTCTTATTTTTTAATACATTTAATTTTTATACAAATTTATTTTTTAAAATTTTTATTATTCAACAATTGCCAAAACATTGTCTTTTTCTAAAATTAAGTAGCTTTCTTCCCCATCCTTAACTTCAGTTCCAGAATATTTTTCAAAAATTACTTTATCTCCAGCTTTAACTTCCTCAACCTTTGAACCAACTGCTAAAACTTCTCCAATTATCGGTTTTTCCTTTGAAGCTGTCCCTGGCAATACAATCCCGCTTTTTGTAACTTCTTCCTGTTCTGTCTGTTTTATTAAAACTCTTTCTCCCAATGGTTTAATTATCATTTTTCCCTCCTAATTTACATTTTTAATTTAATTTTTTAGCACTCTATATGTTCAAGTGCTAACAACATAATAATACATTTTTAAAAATTTTGCAAGTCTTTTTCAGAAAAATTTTTCAATTTTTTTGTCAAATATCATTATTTCTTTGCTTTTTCGTTTTACTTCTAAGGTATATGAAATATCAAATTCCTTTTGATTGTATTCATTAAAAATTTCTTTTATTTCTTCACAATTATCATAAGTAACTATCCACCTTTGATTTATTTTTTTTATGTAATCAGCTAAACGTTTATGATCTTCGTGTTTGTAAAAATTAGTGTATAATTCAGAACCTTTATTATAATAAGGTGGATCTAAAAATACAAAAGAATCTATACTTTCAAATTTTAAATAATTGTCTATAAATTCAATAACATCGTAGTTATAAAATTCTATTTTATCTTTTAATTTTTCTATCTTTTTAATTTTTAAAATTAATGATTTTTTATTAAATCTACAATCCATTTTATAATTTCCAGTTTGATTTTTTCCTCCTATTACTCCTGCTTTTAAAATTCCTGAACGATTTACTCTATTCAAGTAAAATGTAGCCAACCCCAATTCTAAAATATTTTTTTTTTGAGAAATATCAATATTATCCTTATTTTTATATATTCTGATTTTTTTATCTCTTTCTTTAATTGAAATACTAGATTTTTCAATCATCTCACAAAAATCTTTATTATATTTTAAAACTGATTGCCAAAAACAATATACTCCTTTGTCAATATCATTTAAAATTAATTTATTCACAATATTATTTTCTAATAATAACAAAGCAAGTCCACATCCACCTGCAAAGGGTTCTATATAAGTAGCACCATTAAAACTATTTTCTTTTAGCAATTTAACAACTAAATCATAAACTTTTGCTTTACCTCCTGGATATCTTAATGGAGAAATACTTCTTTTCATTTTTATATCTCCTATTCTTTTTCTTTCCATAATTTTGAATCAATTTTCTGATATGGAGCAACTCTATAAAATGAAATTTTTAATTTTTTATAAAATTCTTCTACTTCAATAGTATTATTTTGAATCCAAAATTTAATTACAAATCTAAAAAATTCAATAAACTCATTAAACAATTCTTTATTTTGTACTCTTCTTTTACCTTTTGTTGATTTTTCATTTTTTTTTAATTTTTCAATCTTTTTCTCATTTTCTTCTATTTTATTTTTTATATGTTCTCTAAAATATTCATCATTATATCCTAAATCTTTTAATTCTTCATTATTCCAAAATTTTTTATTTTTATTATCATATAACTCTAATGAATAATCAAAAATTAATTTTTCTGGAGATTTATTTGAAGGTAAATATATAATGTTATTTAAAATATCTATATCTTTTTGGTTTTTCTGCTTTTGATTTACATTTTGATCTCCATCAAGTATACAAATTGAACTTGTACTTATTGAAGAAATATTATTTTTAAGTATTTTATCATAGCCAAATATTTGTTTTAATGCTTCAGAAGAAATTTTAATATCAACTAAATGAAAATATTTTAATACTTCTGAAACTCCTTCTTTTTTTTCAAAATATTCAAACAAATATTTTAAAAATTCTCTAGCTTCTTCATCTTCCGTATAGACTGGTATTTTTTTATTAACATAAATATCTGATTTTAATTGATTTTTTAACCACATTTCTATTTTTCCCATTGTTATATCTTCTATTAGCTGTACTTCATCAAAATTTTTCAATAAATAAAAAACACTTTTATCTTTTTTATCTAAAGCATACTCTATCAAACTCAAACTATGACTTGTAAAAAATGTTTGTATATTGTATTTTTTAGAGTATTCTCTAATTAATTCATATAATTTTATCTGATATGCTGGATGTAAAGTAGCATCAAATTCATCAATTAATAAAATACTTCCTTTTTTCTCTATTTCGTAATAATATTTTAAAGATGTTATAGCCATTAGAATAATATAGAGATTATCTTCTCCAGCAGAAATAGTATTTGAATCAATACCTTCTGTACCAGTCAAAAAAATTCCTCTATTTTTTATATTTCCCATATTAATATTTTTATTATTTTCTTCAATTGATATTTCCATATTTGTAAAATTTTTATAAATCTCTGATAGTTCATTCAAATACTTTTCTGGCAATTTATTTCGTATTTCTTTTACATCATTATCATTTTTAAACTCTCCATAAGGATGTAATCTAAAAAGTCCAAGATATATTATTGGTGCTGCTGGCAATTTTTCATTACTTCCTTTTGAATATCTGGGCTTTAGTGAAAATCTATTTTTTCCACTATTATGCCTTCTAAAGCTTAATTCTGAATCATCAGAGTATTTACATTTATACAATATACCCATTAAATTAGGAGCAGGATTATTGTATTTTTCGTCACCTCGTGTTAAACTTTCAATTTTAGGATTCATTAATTTATTAATTGTATAAATTATTGAAATGCAATTTTCTCTTTCTTTATTTTCAATTTTTTTTAACTCATTTTTATTTATTTTTGTATTCTTCTTTGTTACTTTTTGAAAAGAATTGCTTATAATATATAATAATGAACTTTTACAAGTTCCATTAGTTCCTGATATAATATTTACTTCTTCATTAAAATTTATAGTTAAATCTTTTAATTTTCTATACTGAATAATTTCTATTGATTTTAGCATTTTATTCCTCCAGATATTTTATATTCTATTTCTTAAAATATATTATACAATACTTTATAGTTTATTAAAAGATATATTTATTATTAAAATTTAAATATTTATATAAAAATGACTCATTTCTGAGCCATTCTTTTTATCTTTTACCTTTATCCTTGTAATAACTTTCACGTATTTCTTTTAAGATTTTTTGTGCTTTATCATTTTGCTCTTTTGTGTGCCTTACTGCTTCAACATTTCCTTTACTATCAGATTTTATTATTATTTTATCTGTACTTTTCGGCGTTTTTGCAGGTTTGGCTGTTTTGTTTCCACTAAAATAACTTGCTCTTGCTGCTTTTAGTGCTTTTTTAGCTCGTTTGATTTCTTCTGGTGTCAATTCACGTTTTACAGTTGGAGCTGGAACTGGTTCATATGTTGAAGAAGCATCTGTTATTCTAACTTTTTCCTTTTTATCCTTTACTTTTGGTGTTTTTCTTTCAACAACTTGCTGTTTTTTTTCTTCTTTTTCTTCAACTGATTGTTTTTCCCTTTCAGCTTTTTCTTGCTGGAGCAATCTTTCACGTTCAGCCTTTTCTTCGGCTTGCTTTCTAGCTTTTTCTTCCCTTTCTCTAGCTTTTTCCGCTTCTATTTGCTCTCTTTGATTTTTGTAGTAATCATCCCTTACTTTTCTTAAAATTGTTTGTGTACCAATAGCTAGTAATGGGATTCCTACTGCCAAAATTGAAGTTATAATTATTAATTTCTTTTTATTCTTCATGAATATTCCTCCTAATTTTACTTTAAAAATAAAGTAAATAAAATATATCTGAAGTTATTTTAAGATATTATATTTTATACAATTATCAAAAAAAATTCATCCATATCTTACCTACTAATGATACCACATTTATTTTATTTTTTCAATTTATTTTTACTTATAGTATTTTTAATAAATTCCTAAATATTTTAAACAAATTTTTAAAAACCTTTGGCATGATAATAAATATATGAAATTACCTTGCTTTTTTATTTATAATATGTTATTCTTTGCTTGTGAAAATATTGAGAAATATATTTAAATAAAATAGGAGGTAAAATGGCTTTAATTATACAAAAATATGGTGGAACTTCCGTAGCCGATGCCAAACGTGTAAAAGAAGTTGCAAAAAGGGTTGTAAAGTATAAAAAGGCTGGACATGATGTAATTGTTGTTGTTTCTGCACCAGCTGGGAGAACTGACGAGCTAATAAAACGAGCTTATGAATTGTCAGATTCTCCAAATAAACGTGAATTTGACATGCTTTTGACATCAGGAGAGCAAATTTCTATTGCATCTCTTGCCATTGCTGTTGCTGATTTGGGAGAAAAGGCAGTTTCATTAAATGCGTTTCAAGTCAATTTTAAAACAACATCTGTGCATACAAAAGCTAAAATCATTGACATTGATACCCAAATCATACAAGAAAAACTAGACGAAGGAAATGTAGTTGTGTTTGCTGGATTTCAAGGAATCACTGAAAATAATGAAATTACTACGCTTGGGCGTGGTGGTTCTGATACAACTGCTGTCGCGCTGGGAGCTGCCCTTAATGCTGATGAAGTGGAAATTTATACCGATGTTGATGGAGTTTACACAGCTGATCCTAGAATTGTAAAAAACGCTAAAAAGCTGCAAACTATCTCATATCAGGAAATGCTGGAATTGGCGGCTTCGGGAGCAAAAGTGTTGCATCCAAGATCAGTTGAAATTGCTGCAAAGTATGGTATAAAAATACATTTACGTTCATCATTTGACGATTCTACTGGAACTATTGTCCAATATAATGAAAATGCTGGCGGAATAGAAAGCGAAAATATTAATATAAAAGGAGAAACTATGGAAAAAGTAAAAATTTCAGGTATCACATCTTCTAAAAATGAAGGAAAAATTACACTTTTTGGAGTACCTGACAAACCAGGAATTGCTGCAAAAGTATTTTCCAGACTTGCAAAGGAAAAAATTAATACTGACATAATTTTACAAAGTTCGAGCAGAAATAAAGAATTGAATAACATTTCATTTACTGTTAAAAGTGATGATTTAAAGGAAGCTGTTGCTATTTCAGAACAAATAAAGGAACAAATTGGAGCAGAAGGTGTTTCATTTGAAGAAAAAATTGCAAAAGTATCTGTTGTTGGAATTGGTCTAAAAAGCCATTATGAAACAACATCTGAAATTTTTGACACACTTGCAGAAAACAATATAAACATTGATATGATTTCTTGCTCTGAAATTAATGTTTCATGCATTATCCATGAAGACGATGTAGATAAAGCTGTTACTGCACTTCATAAAAGATTTATTGAAATTGATAATTAAAAAACAAAAATAAACAACTTAAAGGGAGGTCTTTTAAAAATATGAAAATAGGAATTGTTGGACTTGGAACTGTCGGAGAAGGAGTTCTTAAAGTATTAACTAACGAAAAAGAAAGCATTTTTGAAAAATCAAGAGCTGACATTGAAGTGAAATATGCTTGTGATTTAAACATTAACCGTGATTTTTCTTTTGATTTTGATAAATCAATACTTACAAATGATTACAAAAAAATATTAAATGATCCTGAAATTAAGATCGTTGTAGAACTAATTGGTGGAGAAACTGTAGCAAAACAAATAATTATTGAAGCATTTGAAGCTAAAAAAAGTGTTGTTACAGCAAACAAGGCTCTAATTGCAAAATACGGAGTGGAACTATTCCAGCGCGCAAAACAAAATGGAGTATCATTTCTATTTGAAGCCGCTGTTGGTGGAGGAATCCCTATTGTAACACCTTTAATGGAAAGTTTAGTTGCAAATACAGTTACTGAAATTCGTGGAATTATGAATGGAACTTCAAACTATATTTTGACAAAAATGAAAGAAGACAGCTTATCGTTTAACGAAGCGTTAAAACTTGCCTCTGAAAAAGGATATGCAGAAGCTGATCCTACTTATGATGTAGATGGAATTGATGCAGGACACAAGATTAATATTCTTGCCTCACTTGCCTACGGAGGTTCAATCAAATTTAAAGATATGCAATTATCAGGAATAAGAGAAATCAGCACTGTTGACATTTTCTCAGCAAATCAGCTAAACTCAACTATAAAATTAATTGCAAGCTCAAAACTATTGTCTGATACATCAGCACAAATTTCTGTAGAACCAACATTAATTCCAAATAGCGAAATTTTAGCAAAAGTTGATGATGTTTACAATGCAATTGAAACAACTGGTTCTTACACAGACAAAACTTTATTTTATGGAAAAGGTGCTGGAATGGATCCTACTGCGTCAGCTGTGGTGGCAGATATAGTAAAAATTGTAACAAGAAATCACATTGAATCAGATTATTTCTTTAATTCTACAAAAGTATTTGAGATTGTTGATTCTAATACAGTAAAAGATTCTTACTATATAAGAGTTTCAGATGATTTTGATATAGAAAATTCGCCTTTTGAACTAATAAATCAAATTGAAAATTACTATATCATCTTGGCAAATAATATTTCAAAAAATGAGATTAATGAGATTTTGAAAGATGCGAAAGAAAAACTTGTATTAAGAGTCATGAAATAAAAAAGTTTTTAAGGATATTTTTTTACTAGTACTGTACCCTGTTTAAACAGCGAAAATTATATTTAATTCTTTGGGAATATAAAGTTTGAATTCCCCTTATTAAAAAAGTTCTTAACAAATTCGCTATTTAAATGGGGTTTTTTTAGTATAAATAATAAGTACTTTTTTAAAATTCTACTTACATTGTTTATGTTTATTAAATAGTAATATAAAAAGAAAGAACTTTCTTAAGTTCTCTATAACTTTTGAAAATTCTTTCTTAATTTTTATGTTTTATTTAATTAAGTTTTCAATTCTTTCTCTTACTTGCGGTACTGTTAGACCGATAATTACTTGAATTGCTTTACCTTTTCTAACTACTCCATGTGCTCCACCAGCTTTAAATGCAGCGTCTTTTGCTAATTTTGATTCATCTTTTACACTAACTCTTAATCTTGTTGCACAGTTATTCAATTCTTCAATATTATCTTTTCCACCTAATGCTTCAAGAATGATTATTGCTTGATCCATATACTGATCATCTGAAGAACCTGAAGTTGCTGCACCTTCACCATGTTTAGCTTTATAGTCAGCTTTTGTATAAAGTTTCATTTCTTCATCTTCATCTTCTCTACCTGGTGTTTTTAAATTCATTTTTTGAATTAAGAATTTAAATACGAAGAAGTATATTACTGTAAATATTAATCCTATTACTATTTGAATAATTACTGTTCCAGAGTGATTTTTAAACATTGGTATCCAGTTTAAGAAAAGGAAGTCAAGAAGTCCTCCACCCATATTTCCAACTACTCCAAAAGCATACATTGTTGCTGCCATTGTTGCTGCTAAGAAAGCGTGAACTGCAAACAATACTGGAGCTATAAATAAGAATGTAAATTCTAATGGTTCAGTTATTCCTGAAACTACTGCTGTAAATACTATTGGTATTAATAATGCCGCTACCGTTTTCTTTTTCTCAGGTTTTGCAGTAGCATACATAGCAAGTGCTATTCCTGCTGCACCAAATATTTTTGAGTTTCCATGTAATGCAAATCCTCCACCTGGGAATAAAGTTTTTAATGCTTCTGTACTTTGAGCAAATTCTTTTATGTGTTCAACCCAGAAAACTTGAATTCCGTTAGGAACTACTGCCGGACCAAATACAAATGGTGTATAAACAAAGTGGTGTAATCCTGTAGGTATTAATATTCTTTCTAAGAATGTATAAACCCATACTCCCAATACTCCTGAAGCTTTCATAAATCCTTGCATTGCACCAATTCCCATTTGAACTTTAGGCCAGATTAATACTGTTAAGAATGCACAAGGAATCATAACTACAAACCCTACTATGTATACAAATACTGAACCTTGGAATACTCCTAAGAAATCAGGTAACTTTTTATCAAAGTATTTATTATGTAAATATACTACTAGTGCTGCGATTAGAATACCACCGAATAAACTTGTATCTATTGTTGGAACCCCAGCTATTGCAGAATAACCTGTTACACCGTCTGCTATTTGTTTAGCTGCATCTATTCCGTAGAATACTTTTAATATCGCTGATACAAAATAGTTAAATGTCATATATAATGCAAATGTTTCTAAACATGCTCTTGCATTTGTCTTTGTTGCCAAACTTATTGGTAATCCTATTGCAAATAATAATGGCATTTGTCTAAATACTGTCCAACCACCTTCTGCAACTACATACCAGAAATTATACCACATTGACCCTTCTTCAGCAATTTTCCCTACAACTTGCGTATTAGTGAATACTGATGCTAGTCCTACTACTATCCCCGTAAATGCAAATAATAGAACTGGTGCCATCATTGCTCCACCAAAACGTTGGATTTTTTTCATCATTTTTAATACCTCCTAAAAATTTTTATATATTTGATTTATTTTTTCCTTATATTAAATATACCACACTTTTTTAAAATGTCAATACATTTACGTATATCTTTTTTCTATCAATTTTTTTTAAAATTCGTTATGTTATTAAAAACCTCCGATTATTAATAGGTTTTTTGTTAGTTTAACATTATGATTTCATTTTAAAATTATCATTTATTAATCAAAATTTAAATTTCTAATTCCAATTCTATTCCAAAATGATCTGATATTATTCCTTTATTTTCATTATTAAAAATAACTTTACTTTCTTTTACTTCTATTTCCTTATTACTAAATATATAGTCTATTCTCTTTTGAGATTTATCATGATCCCATCCATGAATTCCTTTATCAACAGTTACCCCATGGTCTTTTTTTTCAGCTAAAACATATGTATCATATAATCCTTGGTTTAAAATATTTTGATAATCTTCAGGATTTCCATTGGCATCTGTATTAAAGTCTCCCATTAATATTTTTAAATTATCTGTTTTAGATCTTTTCAAAATATTTCTCAAATTTTCTCCCATATCTTCAGTTTCACAATTTGGTAAATTCATATGACAACTGTAAAATTCAATATCCTGTCCTTTATAATCAATAGTGATACTAACAATTCTTCTTGCAGATATTGTTCTTACTGATTGAGCAAAAGTACAGTAAAACTCATCTTCAGCCTTTATTTTATGTCTTGTTATTATTGCCACACCTTCATTATACTTACTAAATCCAATATGTGAGTTACTCCAATGATAATAATAATCTGTGTCTGTATATTCCTGTAATTTTTCCAAAAGTACCCATCCATAGTTTTCCTGTCTTATATCATCAAAAATTATAGGATTGTTCATAAGTTGATTTACTTCCTGCATCGCTATCACATCATACTGCTTTTCTGCAATATCTCGTGCTAAAATATCAATTTTTTCCATTTGATTTTCTTCCAGCCATGCATGAACATTAATTGTTAATAATTTCATTCTTGTACTCCTTATACGTTTTTTTTATTTATAAAATTTATTTTTCTTCCAAATATTTTTTTATAAGATTGTCACAATTTTCTCTATTTTGAATCATTAAGTTAAATATGTTATCTTTTTCGGCTTTTAATTCATCCAAATCAACATATTCTTTTGTTTTAAAGACATAACCTAATATATCTAAATTACAGCCTTTTTTTAATACTGCTTCATTTGAAATTAGTCTAGAAATACCATTTATTTCTTTTTTACTTCTAAAAACTTCTACTAATTCCTTGTAATTTTCAGGTTTTATTTTGTCACTGCCTTTTTCAAAGAAATTTTGTGCCTGAATAAATAATATATTATTTCTATTAGTTTTATCATCGTTAAAAATTATTACTTGATTTTTCAATATATTATTAAAAGGCATTGAAACAACACATTTTATTTTATCCATTTTTATAATTTCTTCTATTTTGTTACTATCCATTAGATAAAAAGCGTCTTTTTCAATCATTCCTTTTTTATTTTTTATAAAAAAATCATATATTGTTTTTTCATTATTTTCTTTTTTTGTCAAAATTTTTACTGTGTTTTCTGAATTTTCGAGATTTGCCATAGCATTTAAAATCTCAATGATTGTATTTTTATCATTTTTATTTATTTTCTCTCCGTAAAAATTGTTATTTTCAAAAAAATCATTATTATATAAAATTTCATTCTTTTGAATATTTAAAAACTCTGCAGATAACTCATTAATACTTTTATCATGCATAATAGACATATTAATTACACCATCTGCATAATTTTTGACTATTTTTGCATATCTACCTCTTAAAATATCTAATTTTAAATCCATTTCTGATTGTTTTAAGCTTTCGATAAATTCGGCTGTATCAGGATAATTAATTACAAAATCATATGTTTCTGCAAACATATCTATCTTATTTGATAGTTTTTCTATATTTTCCAAATAACTACTTTGAAAATTATATTCAAATCCAAGATTGTTTAAATATTCTAAAAATAAATAATTATCATCTCGTAAATTTTCTAGTTCTTCCCCCACAACTTTACTCACAGAAGCAATATATAAGAGAAGCGACATTTTAAGGATTGATGATTTTTGATAATTTTTATTATTTTCCAATTCTTCCATTATAAGTTCAAAAAATTTATTCTTCATTTATTATCACCTTATTTTCCGCCAGAATTTTTTCTTCTATATACTTTTTCTTAAGCTGTAAATATTCCATTGTGCTTTCTTCTTCTGTTTCAAAATTATTTATTATTTCTACCATTCTATCTTGTACTTCTCTTTCAGGCAAGTCTATATCAAGCTCTACAATATCAGTTTTGTTTACTGCCCTTACAGCACTCATTGTCTTGTATTTTTTTTCAAAATAAAGCAATAATAACTCTGTTTTCAAAAGCCATTGCAGGTATTTAGGATTTACCTTTTCATTTGCTCTCAAAATAAAATAAAGTGTAGCTGGTAATACATTTTCATAATCTTTATCCACATATACAACTTCTATTTTACTTCCCTTAGCTTGAAATAGTACATCATTTTTTCTTACAAAATATTTTTCATTTATTTTATTTTTTCCATCTCTATATCTTTCTGGAACTTCTGCATTTTCAAAACTTTCTATCTTTCCATTATTTACAAGGGTTGGATTTAATAAAAGATAGCCAGTCTTTGAATCGGCTGTTTTTACATTTAATGGTGCTATTATATCTACATTATCCCCTAATTTCATTTTTTCACTTCCTTTTCCATTTCCTGCTTCTGTAAATATTATACCATAAAAAAATATGGAATACTATAAGATAACATGTTTTGATTTGTATATATTAAAAAAAACTTTTATTTTAATTATTCTCTTTGACTTTTATAAAATCAGTAAAACATCCTTTGTTTTCTTTAATGTGTGCATTTTCTTCCGCAATGTTTTTATTTTTAAAGCTTACAACATCTTCAGCATTCTCAACAAATAATGTTGTTCCTTTAGCTTTTAACTTTACTCCACATTTAAATTTAAACACTCTGTTTTTTACTCCATTTTCGAGCAACATATCGTATCTGTTTTTAGAAAATTTTTCTATAACTAATGAAGTATAGTTTCCTATGTTACTATTTCCTACCATTGCTGTTTGTTCTAAATATGTATCTGTTTTTCCACTGTAATAAAGATTATTTGTTGTAACAGAAAAAATAGCATTTGGCTCTAAAGGTATTATTTTTTGTTCTCCCACAGTTGAAATTATATTTTCATTGTCTAATTCTGTATCCTCTTGATTTCCTTGTATTTCAGAAGATCCCAATGATGTTGTTATCCAATAAATTGTTAAACAAAATACTATTAATATTATTGAAAAAATAATATTTATACCATTTTTATTATTATTACGTGTATATGTTTTAACCTCTTTTTTATGACTAATTCTGATACTTTTATTTATTTGATTTACAGTATTACTACTTTTATTCGCTTGTAGTTTTTCTCGTTTAACTTCATCTAATTTTTCTTGCAATACAGTGATTGATGAATTTTCAGCCCAGTATAATTTCGCATCATTCAAATATTTTTGTGCTTCTGCAAACTTAGATTTTTTTATAGCTCTTAGAGCTTCAATACACAAATTTTCTGATTTTTCGGCATATCTGCTTTGTCTTATTTCTCGTTTAGATTTATTACTTTCAATATTTTCATTTGTTTTATTTGAAATATTTGAAGTTATATATGGTATTTTATTTTCTTTACAAAATCCAATTACAATGTTTTGTGCTTCATTCTTATTTTTTAATATTTTATCAATTTTATGAATACATTCGTTAGCAGGAATTTTATTTTTTGTTAAATTATGAACCTGCTCTATTTTCTCTAATTCCTTGTACACTTTCAAATACTTTAAATGCTGCAAATAATCATCATATTTTTTTATTTTATTTTTATCATTTAACATTAATTCACAAGCACTATATAGCTTTTTTTTGGCAGAAGTTTCATTGTCAAACTTAATCAATTTTTTTCGATTGTCATCAATTTGCTGTTGTATTAAATTTTTTATATTCAGTCCTTCTGAAACCAAAAAATCATATAAATTATCCTTGCTTAATATTTCTAGATACTTCTCAAATGCTGAAAATTCATAAAACTCATCAAATTTTATATGAACATATTTCAAAAATTTTTGGTATACTTTCACATCGTATTCTTTTTGTTCTATTTTTAATCCGCTTTTTTCTATCCGTTCTCGTACAAGATTTTCCTTCCTTCGAGTTTTATTAGCAATCTCTGTTACTATTTTTTCAGTAACTGTAACTCCACCAAGATATTTTAAAAAGTCGTCTATTGGTTCAAATAGCTTTTGTTGTGCGTCTTCGATAAGTTCTTTTCTTTTAGTTTCATCTAGCATTTCTTTCTGTATAATGCCACTTTTGGCCAAATTATTATATTTTTTATATTTTTTTCCATCAAATGGATCGCTTTCTTTTGCCAACCAATGCCGCTTTTTCTCTTCAATTCTAGCTTCTATCTTTTTTTCATTTTCTTCAGGAACTGGATAATATTCTAATTCAAGTATTTCATACCAATTATTGCGTATTTTGGCTATTTTTTTGTTCTCTTCTGCCATTTTTTAAACTTCTTCCTCCTTCCATAGAAAATTATTTTGAATTTGCAATTATAAAACTATAATTTTGTTATTTCATACTACTAAATTATTTAGTATTTATCAGTTCAATTTTAAACTCAAATATGTTAATCATTATTAAGAATTTACTATAATACGGCTATTCCCTGTGATTTTTGTGTCAATCTTTCTAACTCTTCCTTTGTCATTACACCTTTTGTTTCAAATTTTACATTAACTTGCTTATTTCCAGTTTTATCTAATCCTTTTACTTCTAAAATCCCTTCTTTATTTAATTTAAGAGTAATTTCAACTGGCGAG
Source organism: Leptotrichia massiliensis (assembly GCF_900104625.1). NCBI lineage: Bacteria > Fusobacteriati > Fusobacteriota > Fusobacteriia > Fusobacteriales > Leptotrichiaceae > Leptotrichia > Leptotrichia massiliensis. Next base: position 546,213 of record NZ_FNVZ01000005.1, on the reverse strand, counting down.
CCAGCAGGTGTATTTTTAGGTAATTCTAACACTGCATCTCCTATTTTCAAATCCTCATCCACTTCAAAATATTTATCCATGTAATCATTTTCATATATTTCAATGTCAACTGTAGCTTGATTATCATAAAGTGTACTAAAATTACCTGATACTTCCAAAAATCCACTAGGCATTGCTTCGTTTTTTATTATCATATTAAAACAACTTTTAATTCCTTCTTTATTTTCTACTTTTACAGCAAAACTTTTTGTTGTTGCTATAACAATTTCTCTCGTATTTCCACCAATACTCATCATTTCAGGAGAAAATGTTAAATTTTCCTTATAATCTTGTGCTTTCAGCTCTTTTTCATCGCCATTAACTGTAACTTTCACTTCTTCATTTGATTCAAAGTCCTTCGCTGTAAGACTTTTTTGATTGTTTACATAAACATTTACAGCATGAATTGCTGCCCCTTTTGCTACAGCTTCATCTGGTTCAAGAATTTTAATTTCAATTTCACTGAAATTTTTGGCAAGTGCTTTCTTAACTTGCGGCATTCTCGTAGAACCACCAACCAACAGAATCTCATCAATTACATCATATCCTTTATTTTTTGCAACTTCAATAGCTTCTTTAGTTTTCTTCAATGTTTCATTTAATAGAGTAGATGTTATTTCATCAAATTCATCTCTAGTTATTGTCACTTTTTCTCTATTTCCCATAACTTCCAACATATCTCCAGCTTGACTTCTCGAAGTTAATTGTTTTTTTATTTTTTCTGCCTTCAATCGTAAATCTTGTTTTGCATATTCGTCAAATTCAATATCATAACCTATTTTTTCGACAAACTGATTAGCTAAATATCCAATTAATACCTCATCCCAGTTTTTCCCACCTAAATCATGGTCTCCATCTGAACAAATAACTTCAATTTTATCAGCACTTATTCTCATAATGGTTACATCAAATGTTCCACCGCCAAGATCATAGATTAAAATTGTTTTTTCATCCTGTTCCTTTGCACATCCATAATATAGTGCTGCTGCTGTTGGCTCACTTATGATTTCCAACACATTTAGCCCTGCAATTTTACCCGCATTTTTTGTGGCTGTACGTTCTGCTGTACCAAAATAAGCTGGACAAGTTATTACAACATCTTTAACTTCCACTCCTAGCTGTTCTGACGCATCTTGTGTTAATTTTCTCAAGATAAATGCTGAAATTTCCTCAGGCGTCTTATCTTCCCCATTATAGTTAATTGCAAAATCAGTTTTTCCCATCAACGTTTTTACGAGCATAACTGTTGTTTCGGGATTTAATACTGCTTCAGCTTTTGCATCAGCTCCAACAATAACATTATCTCCTTCAAACGCAACCACAGAAGGTGTTATATTGTCTCCATCATTATTTTTTATCACTTCCGCTCTTGCCGTATCATCTACCCGTGCTATACATGAATACGTTGTTCCCAAATCAATTCCAAACACATATTTTGACATTTTTATTCTCCCTTCATTTTATCATTTTCTTCGTCTTTTTGATGAATATAAACTTCTACTTTTTCAGGAAAAATTACTTTTCCTTTGTACATATAACCACTACTCAAAATATTATAAATTTTACCATGTAGTTGTTTATCTGAAGTGTCGATTTTTTTTATTATTTTTTGCTTTTTCCCATCAAAATCTAAATTTTCCTCATTATTTGTATCATAAATTTCTATATCATTGTTATCAAGAATCATTTCGATTTCTTCAATATAACTTTGAAGTAATTTTAACTTTTCCTCATCCGTTTTTTCCTTAAAATTTCCCAAACCTCTTTTCATACTTTCCTTCATGTTTATCAAATCAAATATAAGAGGCTTTATAAGCTGAAAATGTAAATCATTCCTATATTCTTGAATTTCTTTGTGAAGTTTATCCGCAATTTCTTTTTCAAAACTCGTACTCTGAATTTTTTTCAAAAATAATTCATTCATTCCATCTAGCTTAGTATTAATATTTTCAATATTTTCTAATATTTCATCAATTCTATTATTATCACTGTGTTCAACTTTCCAATTAATATTTCCCTTTTCTTCCATCTCCTCTTTTTTCATAATTTTCATCCCTTCTCCTAAATTTAGATATTATCTTTATTTCATTCTTAATTTTGATATAAAAAATTAGCAATAATTAAAAATTGTAACTATTCTATCTAAACTTTAATATTTTTCTGAGTAAAAAAATTAAACTTCTCCCTTTTTTATTCATTTTTCATTATTTTTAAAATAACATTTCTCTTAAAACTCTTAATTTTTATTTAAAAATCAAGTATCTATAAAATTAATTGTTTTAATTATACCATATTCATTATTAAATTTCATTAATTTTTTTTGTAGAGACCAAAAAATGCCATTTGAATTCTTTGTTATTCATATTTCAAAACAATATAGAGCTTTAAAAGTATTACCATATAAATAGTTTAAAATTCATTAAAACTTTTCAATTCTCAATATCTTAAAAAATCTTTTAGAAATAAATTTTAAGAAAAAAAAGACTAAGTCCTAAAAAATTAACTTTTTAGAAAAATAGTCCCTATTATTTTTGTAGACAAATCATTTATTATTTCTTATTTTTTTCAGAATTAATATTATCCTTAGTTTCAGAATCTAGTTTTTCTTTATCAGAAATTATTTTTCCTCCCAGCATTCCAGCCAATACAGATTTTAAATCAATTCCTGTTGAATCTGTAATACCATCATTAATTTGAGCAATTGATTTTGTAATATCTCCAACTAATTTAGAAGTATTTCCATCACCATACATCGTTATTTTATCAATATTATTAAGTGGAGCAGCAACATTTTTTGAAATTTCTGGCAGTGCTTTAAAGTACATTTCCATAATTGCGGCATTTCCATATTTTTTCATTGCATCAGCTTTTTTATCTATTCCTTCGGCTTCAGCAAGAGCTTTTGCTTTTATTGCTTCAGCTTCAGCAAGTCCTATTTCACGTTTACTTTGAGCTTCTGCCAATGCTTTTAATTTAATACTTTCTGCTTCTGCTTGAGCCTTTAATTTTATACTTTCAGAATCAGCTTGTGCTTTGATTTTCATAGCTTCTCCCTCCTGTTGTGCCATTATTTTCAAGGCTTCAGCTTCTTTCGTCTTTTGGTAAAGGATTGCTTCGGCTTCTCTTTGTTCTTCAATCAGTTTACTTTCAGCCTGTTTCGTCTTTCTATAAAGTTCTGCATCCGATTTTATTTGATTATCTACTTTGATTTCAGCTTCTAATTTTGCCTGATTTGTTTTTATTGCCTGTGTTTCACGAGTAAAGTTACTTTCCCCCTGAACTTCTTCCAGTTCTTTTCTTTTTCTTTCAGTTTCTAGTTGATAAGTCATATCTGCAGAGGCTTTTTTCGTATCTGACTCAATTTTTAAATCTGCTTTTTTTATTTCTAGTTTATTTGTTTTTTCAGCAATTTCTTCTGCTACTTTTAATTCAATGTCCTTTGCTTCTTTATCTGCATTAGCTTTTGCAATAGCAATTTCCTTTTCAGCCTGTGCTTTGGCGATACTTGCGTCTTTTGAAATTTTTGAAATATTTTCAATTCCTAAATTATCAATTACCCCTTTTTCATCCATAAACGACTGTACAGCAAATGAAACTACGACAAGACCCATTTCCCGTAAGTCTGGGGATACATTTTCTTGAACTTTCACATTAAATTCTTTTCTATTTTGAACCATATCCTTCAAGTTCATTTGTCCTATAATTTCACGTAAATTTCCTTCCAGCACTTCCTTTACAGATTCACCAATATATTCACTTTTTTTATTTAAAAAGTTTTTAGAAGCAATATTCAAAATTTCTGGCTCTTGTGAAATTTGTAGTTTTACAATTGCATCAGCTTTTATATTGATAAAATCATTTGTTGGAACAAAAACCGAAGTGTTAACATCTACAGAAAATAACGATAGATCTAGATAATCCACTCTTTCAAAATATCTCAAATAAAAAGCCAATTTCCCAGTCACAACTCTTCTTTTAAATCCACTTATAAATGCTGCCCTATCCATCGGAACACGAATAAATCCAACAAGCGAAAGTACAAAAATAATTAGCAAAACACTCGATATCGGAATAAAATTTCCTAATAAAAATGCCATATTTACCAACTCCTTATTTTTTATTTACAACTATAAATTAATAAACTTATTAAAAAACGAAAGAAAGGGCATGAAATATCATACCCTTATAAAATAAATTAATCTAAGAAAAACAATTTTTACCAAAACTTATAAAAATATGAATATTTTTTATTTAAAATTAGTAAGTCTTTTAATTTTTCAAAATTATACATTTCTTCTTTCACGTTCCCTTCTTTCTCTTCTTGAAAGGGGACGGTGTGATTCATTTGGTGTTCTATCTGAAATATCATCACCTATCATCTCATTTTCTTCATGCTCGTATCTTACATTTGAAACTTCTTCGTGAGTCAAGTTGTTTGTATCTTCTTCACTACGAACTCTTAATTTTAAGATAAACGAGCTTGTTTCACGTTTTATAGCGTCAATCATTTCATTATAAATCTCATAAGCCACAATTTTATAATCATGAATAGGATTTCTTTGTCCATAAGAACGTAGTCTTATTCCTTCACGCAGTTCTGTTAAATCTTTCAAATGTTGTCGCCATTTAGAATCTAGTACTTCCAGCATAATGTATCTTTCAATTCTTCTAAAAATTTCTTCTCCAATTGCTTCTTCTTTTTCATCATAAATTCTTACCAAATCATTGTAAACACTACTTGAAATCTCATCTGCACTTGCATTTGCTAAATCTGCTGAAACTTCATATTCAAATATTTCGTGAAGTTTATCTGATAATAAATTGAAGTCTTTCTCCCCATTATCTTCACCAACATAGGCAGAATGCACAATATCATCTACAGTATCTGAAATCATATTTGTAATTAACTCTTTCAAGTTTTCATTTTTCAAGATAGCATCCCTTTGCTCATAAACAACTTCCCTTTGAGTATTATTTACATCATCATATTCGATAAGGCTCTTTCTAGATGAGAAGTTTCGGCTTTCAATACGTTTTTGAGCATTTTCAACAGATTTACTTATTTGTTTGTGACGAATTTCTTCATCTTCGTCAATTTTTAACATTTTCATCATGCTTTTTAATCTATCTCCACCAAATAATCTCATCAAATCATCATCAAGCGACAAATAAAACTCTGATGTTCCAGGATCTCCTTGACGCCCTGCCCGTCCTCTTAACTGATTATCAATACGTCTACTTTCATGTCTTTCTGTTCCTAAAATAAATAATCCACCAGCTTCAAGCACTTTTTTCTTGTCTTCTTCACATTCTTTTACATATGCTCTGTAAACATCTTCATACTCAGGTGTGCCTTTTACAGCAACTTTTGTAGCAAACGATTCTGCATCTCCTCCAAGTTTAATATCAGTTCCACGTCCTGCCATATTTGTTGCAATTGTTACTGTTTTGAAACGCCCTGCTTGTGCTATAATTTCTGCTTCTCTTTCATGGTGTTTCGCATTCAATATTTCATGTGGTATTTTAGCTTTTTTCAATAATGCAGATACTTCTTCTGAATGTTGAATTGAAGCTGTACCAACAAGAACTGGCTGTCCTTTCTGGTAAAGTTCTTCTATTTTTCTTGCAATTGCTTTATATTTTGCATTCTTATTCATATAAATAACATCGGCTAAATCTACTCTAGCAACAGGTTTATTTGTAGGCACTACAATAACTTTTAAGCTGTAAATTTGTTTAAATTCATCTTCTTCTGTTTTTGCAGTCCCTGTCATTCCTGATAATTTTTCATACATTCTGAAATAGTTTTGTAATGTAATTGTCGCAAGAGTTTGGTTTTCTCCAGCAACTTCCAATTTTTCCTTTGCTTCGATCGCTTGATGTAGTCCATCTGAATAACGTCTTCCTTCCATCAAACGTCCAGTGAACTCATCTACTATAATAACTTCATTGTCATCATTTATAATGTAATCTCTGTCTAGTTTAAACAATTCTTTTGCTTTCAATGCTTGTGTTAAAAAGTGAGTAAGTTCTACATATTCTGGCGAATATAAATTATCGATTTTTAACATTTTTTCAACATTTTTAATTCCTTTATCAGTAATTGTAACTGTGTGTGATTTTTCATCAACTTCATAATCTTCCCAATCTTCGTCAGGAATTACAGTATTTTTCTTATCTTTAATTTCCTCAGTTTTGTAACTTCTTTTTAATTTTTTGGCAACTTCTGAAAAAGTGTTGTACCATTCTGTAGTTTCTTCTGCTGCTCCCGAAATAATAAGTGGCGTTCTTGCCTCATCAATTAGGATTGAATCTACCTCATCGACAATAACGTAGTTATGTCCACGTTGTACTTTCTCATCAAGCTCTCCAACCATATTATCTCTCAAATAATCAAATCCAAATTCATTATTTGTTCCATAAGTAATATCACAATTATAAGCAGCTTTTCTTTGTTCTGGTGTAATGTTTCCAACAACAACTCCAGAAGTCAATCCCAAAAACTCAAAAAGTCCTGCCATAATATCTCTATCCCGTTTTGCAAGATAATCATTAACCGTTACAACGTGTACTCCTTTACCTGGCAATGCGTTCAAATAAATTGGCAGTGTTGCCATCAGAGTTTTTCCTTCCCCCGTCTTCATTTCTGCGATGCAACCTTTATGAAGTATCATTCCACCAATGAGCTGAACATCATAGTGACGCATACCCATAAGTCTTTTAGAAGCTTCCCTAACTGTTGCAAATGCCTCCACTAATATATCGTCAAGTGTTTCTTTTTCTAATCTTTCTTTAAATTCAACTGTTTTATGGCTTAATTGCTCATCTGTCAGTTTTTCAAAAAGTGGTTCAATCTCGTTAATTTTGTCTACCAATTTTTGCATTTTTTTGATTTCTCTCTCATCTGATGTACCAAATATTTTTTCTCCTATTTTTTTTAACATTTTTTCTAATTTTCCTTTCGTATATTAAATTTTTAAAATTACAGGCTTTAAAATATTTGATTTTTATTCTCGTGTTCGCAAATTATTTTCATCTTTTTTCATTAAAAAAGCACTAATATTTCCAATACTTTTAGGAATTTTATCATAAGTTTTATAAAAAACGATATTTTGATTTTTTTCAAATGACAAAAAAAGGCTATCTTTATGTTTTTCCTTTTCTTTTTCCTTACGTTTTCCAATTTTCTTCAATTCCTTTGTCAATCGTCTATTGTTTACAGTTTCAATTTGATTAATTTTCACAATCAAATCTCGAATATCCTCATGGGTCAAATCATTCTCATCTACAAAAACACTTAATTTATGACTAAAACTAGGTGTTCCTAAAAGACTCGAATAAGTCATCATAAAAAGAATACAAGTCATAACAAGCATTACTCTTTTTCTTTTATCTATAACTATTTTTATCACTCCTAAAATTTCAATGTTTTAGTTTATTAAAAACTTATTTATTATATCATATTATTGTGCTTTTTGTCTATTATAAAAAAAATGCCTTTGACAGAATAAAAAATTAAAAATTTAATCCTAAAAATTCCATCAAATGCATTTATAAAACTTTAAAATTATTCTATTATTTCTAAAATTGCCTTTGGTTCTTCAACTTTTTCTGATGTTATTACATATGCATCCAAAATCATATTTTTAGAATCTTGCACATTTTTGTCATCATTGTAATATATTTCAGCGATTTTTTCATTTTTTGATACTTTTTCTCCAACTTTTCTAAAAATATTAATTCCCACTGCATGATCAACTTCATCTTCTTTTTTCGCACGTCCAGCACCTATAATCATTGCAGCTTTCCCAATTTCTTCTGTCTTTATTTTTTTTACATATCCTTCATTTTCAGAAAAAATTTCCATTACAGAGTTAGCTTTCGGAAGTAAGTTATAGTCATTTATAAGCTCTTTATTTCCACCGCTTTCTCCAATAAATTCTGCTAATATTTGCAACGCACTTCCATTTTTTATTACTTCGTCAATTTTTTCTTTTGCTTCACTAAGCTCTATTAATTCACCCTTTTCTTTCAAGGCAAGTCCTGCGATAGTGTAAACAACTTCTTTTACGTCAGCTGCACAATTTCCTTTTAGAAACTCAATAGCCTCAATAATTTCATTTGCATTCCCAACTGCGTGTCCAAGCGGTTCATCCATATTACTAAGCACAACTTTAACTTTTCTTCCAGCACCTTTTCCAATTTCAATCATTCTTTGAGCCAATTTTTTAGCTTGTTCCAAATCTTTCATAAAAGCTCCATCCCCAACTTTTACATCAAGAATTATAACATCTGAATAAATTGCTAATTTTTTACTCATAATACTACTTGCAATTAATGGAATACTTGGTACAGTTGCAGTTACATCACGCAAAGAATATAATTTTTTATCAAGAGGAACAATTTTGTCACTATATCCCATCAGCCCAACTCCCGTTTTATTGGCAATTTTTACAAGCTCTTCTTTTGTTGCTGAAAACTTAAATCCTTGAATTGATTCAAACTTGTCAATTGTTCCTCCAGTATGTCCAAGTCCTTTTCCAGATAGTTTCACATTTCCCATTCCAAGTGCTGATAAAATAGGAGAAAGTATTACTGTAACTTTATCTCCCACACCTCCTGTACTATGCTTGTCTACAAGAAATTTATCTATTTCATCAAATTTTATAACATCTCCAGAATCTCTCATTACCATTGTAAATTTTAACAGCTCTTCCTGTGTCATATCATTAAAGTAAACTCCCATAAGAAATGCTGACATTTGATAATCAGGTACATTTCCAGCCAAATATTCATTTAATAAAAATTCTATCTCTATATCAGATAATTTAAGATTATCACGCTTTTTTTCAATTATATCAACTGCTCTCATAAAATCATCTCCTAAATATTTTGATATTATTAAATTCCATTTTAAAAATTAAAATCTTTTTATTCCAATTTCAGATTAATAGTTTAATAAAAATTTTAAGGTAAAGAATAAAGAAAAGATAAAAAGGTTGCAAAAGAATGGCAATCAATCAATTTCCACTCTCAAACAACCATTTATTATTGTACTGAGTATTCAAATAACTTATTTTAGTAAATTTTTACACTTTAATTTTTATGTTTTATTTTTTGAAAAATAATTATAATGCAGGTTTTACTTGAATTTTACCATCTTTAATGTCTTGTTTAATTTGTTCAAGACGTTTGATGTTTTCTTCTCCAATTTTATCTTTTGTAAATTCAAAGTTAGTTGTTCCTACTCCATTTTCCTTAACTCCAAAAGTTTGAACTTTTGCTTCAAATTTTCCATCCATAGTAGCTTTTATAATATCAAATACTGTATTATCAACATATTTCATCATAGATGTCAAAATTATTCCTGGATATAAGTTATCTTGGTTAGAATCCACTCCAATTCCATAAACATTTTTTTCTTTAACTGCTTGGAAAACTCCTAATCCACTTGCTCCAGCAGCATGATAAATAACATCTGCACCTTGTTGAATTAAAGTTTCAGTTTTAGCTTTAGCTGATGCTTGATCATTAAATGAGTTATTTCCTCCAATATAAACAGGTAAAACTTTAATGTCAGGTTTTATATATTGTGCACCTTGTGCATATCCTGCATAGAATCTCTTGATTAGATCACTTTCATTTGCACCAACAAATCCAACACTTCCTGTTTTATCCATCATTGCAGCTAATGCACCTACTAAGAATGATCCTTCATGTTCTTTATACAAAATAGAAGCAACATTTGGTAAACCTTCTACAGTTTCATCAATTATTGCAAATTTTTGATCTGGGAAAGTTTGAGCTACTGCAACTAACGAATCTTTCATACTATATCCAACTGCAATAATCAAGTCAAATTCTCCAGATTCAGCAAATTGAGTCAAAGCATTTTTTGCTTCTGTTGAAGGATCTTTTGGTTCATACTCTTTAAAAGTTATTCCTAATTCCTTCTGAGCTTTTTCTAATCCTCTGAAAGTTGCATCATTAAATGATTTATCTCCTTTACCACCTGTAGAATACACTACTGCAACAGCTTTTTTAGAATTTGCTGCATCTGCAGATGTTTTACCATCTTTCACTTGATCTCCAGTAGCTGGTTTATTTCCACAAGCTACAACTAACATTAGTGCAAAAATCACACTAAAAATCGTTACAATCTTTTTCATTTTCTCCTCCTAAAAATTTTATATTTAATTTCATACTTAATTATACCCCATTTTTTTCAATTTTAAAATAGTATATTCATAATTTTTTTAAATTTTTTTATAAAAAATCAAACTATCAAAAAATATGAGTTCTTATATCTTTCAATAGTTTGATTTAAAAAAATATTTTACTGCGAATATATTTTTTATTAGTCAACTAACGTTGGATTAAAATCTTCAACCCAAGGCAATCCAAACTTGTTTAACGCATCCATAAATGGATCTGGATTCATTTCTTCTACATTGAATACTCCTGGTTTTTTCCATTCTCCAGTAAGAACCATTGCAGCTCCAATCATCGCAGGCACTCCTGTCGTGTAAGAAATCGCTTGTGAGCTAACTTCTTTGTAACATTCCTGGTGATCACATACATTGTATACATAATAAGTTTTTTCTACACCGTCTTTTTTACCTCTGAAAATATTTCCAATGTTTGTCTTACCTTTTGTTCTAGGTCCAAGTGAAGCTGGATCAGGCAATACCGCTGTCAAAAATTGTAACGGAACAATTTGCTTTCCTTCAAATTCTATTGGCTCAATTGAAGTCATCCCAACATTTTCAAGCACTTTTAGATGAGTCAAGTAACTTTGCCCAAAAGTCATAAAGAATCTAATTCTTTTAATTCCTTTAATATTTACTGCAAGCGATTCTAATTCTTCGTGGTGTAATAAGTACATATCTTTTTCACCAATTTGCGGGAAATTATACACTCTTTTAATTTCCATTGGCTCTGTTTCTACCCATTTCCCATCTTCCCAGTAACTTCCATTAGCTGTAACTTCTCTAATATTAATTTCTGGATTAAAGTTTGTTGCAAATGGATAACCATGATCTCCAGCATTTGCATCAAGAATATCAATGTAATTTATTTCATCAAAATAATGCTTTTGTGCATACGCTGAAAACACTCCAGTAACTCCTGGATCAAATCCACTTCCTAAAATAGCAGTAATCCCAGCCTTTTCAAATTTTTCCTTATAAGCCCATTGCCATTTGTACTCAAACTTGGCTGTGTCCAAAGGCTCGTAATTTGCTGTATCCAAATAATCAGTCTTAGTTTCAAGACAGGCATCCATAATTGTCAAATCTTGATACGGTAAAGCCACATTTATTATAATATCAGGCTTATACTCATTAATCAATGCCACTAATTCAGGCACATTATTTGCATCTACCTTTGCAGTTTGAATTTCAATTCTTCCAGCATATTTACTTTTTTCAATTCTTTCCTTGATTTCATCACATTTTGCCTTTGTACGGCTGGCTATCATGATTGAACTAAATACTTCTGAATTTTGTGCACATTTGTGGCACACTACATTTGATACGCCTCCAGCTCCGATTACTAATGCTTTTTTTCCCATTAATTTTCCTCCTCAATATAAATTTATTCTTATAAAATATTATTTCCAAATCTTTTTGATCATTTATCTTTAATAATATTTTTCTGTCTTTCTTTGTCCATATTATACTGTAAAATTTTTATTCTGTAAATTACTTTTTTACTATTTTATAAATATTTCAACTTTTTAAGTTGAAACACAAAAATTATTGTATCTCTATATTTATTTGAACAAATTAAACATAAATAAAAAATACTCAGACAACAAATAACATAGCTGTTTGAGTATTTTTTCTAAATTTATTTTATATTATTTCTTCACAATAAAAAGTTTATCATCATTACTGTATTCCACCAGGAAAATATCATTAATATCTAAAACATTGTACTTTGCTAGTTCTTCCTTAAGCCATTCATCATTTTTTCCAATATGCACTAAGTTATCTTCCATTATTTTACCTTCGGAAACTAATAAATTTGAATAATTTTCATCGTTTTTCTGTATAACAATTAATTGTCCATTTGATTCCATAAATGCATCTTCAATCTCTGATACTTTGAAAATACCTTTTGTTCTTAATTTTGTATAGAAATCAGGAATGGAAAGAGTTGCCTGAGCAAAATTTTCTGTTAGCATTTTTCCACCTTTTATTAAGTATACAATTTGTCCATCTATCATTTTTTTTACATTTTTGTTTGAATTTTTTAGAAAATCTATTGTTGTCATTAACAGTCCCCATATTAACAGTACTATTAAAAACTGAACTATTGTTATGCTCGGATTGTAAATTACACCACCAATAATTCCCCCAAGAACATAGTTACCTATCTGATCTTCTGTTGAAGTTGGTGCCAGCTGGCTTCGTCCGTTTAAATTCATAAATACTACTAAAGCAATAAATCCGATTGTAAGTTTTATCGCCACAGGAATTATAAAATCCAAATTACATCATCTCACTTTCTTTATTATCTTTCCTTTTAAAAATAAGAAATTTCACTATTCTTTAAAATGTTTTAATTTCATCTACATAAGGAACTGTCATTTGTTCAACCAGAATATTATTGTCTACCCAATGAATCTGATAAAACTTATCCCTTATTTTATAAACTGTATGTTCTGTTATTTCGGGGGTATTTATAAAAATCTCATCTTCTCTAACTTTAAATTTTTCAGCTAATTTTTTAATAACACTTGCCGAATTTTTATAAACTTTTTCCTGATTATTTCTAGCCCTATAATTTTCAAAATGATATAAGCCAAACAGAAAAATAAACATTAATCCAAGCATGCTAAGCTGCTTATCTCTTAAAGAAATGCTTCCCTTAAACCATTTCCAAAATGCAAATAATACAAATGCAATTACTAAAATAATCATAATAAGAAAAAATTTATCAGTTATAATTTTTTTGTTCTCCAAATAAATAAAATTATAAAATTCCATATTTTGGTATTTTCTCCTTCCTTTTTATAGTTTAGTTGCTTTAATAATATCATTTTTTTATCCTAAAATAAAGAGTTTTATAAAAAAAATAATTTGAATTTCTAAATATGTTTCTAAATTTTATTCTTAAAATTTTCAAATTAGTGATTTTTATTGAAAGTTTATCAAGAAATGAGTATTAATAAATATTTTTTGTAATTTTCAAGTTTATTAAAAAATAAATTGGAAAAAAATACCAAATTTGCTATAATATATAAGATAAAACTTTTAGAAAAAATGGAGAGAAAATTAAATTGGAACAAGAAATGAATTTTGATAAAAAAGGAAAAATGAATATTTTGGCACCAGCTGGAAATTATGAAAAACTAGTTGCCGCTGTGAAAGCTGGAGCTAATGAAGTATTTTTTGGTCTGAAAGGATTTGGAGCGAGAAGAAATAATGAAAATCTGGCAATGCAGGAAGTATTCGACGGAATTGACTATGCTCATTCATGTGGCGTTAAGACACTTATGACTTTAAATACGATTTTGAAAGATAGTGAGATTAACAGCATGTACAACAACATTAAGAGAGTTTATGAACATGGGATTGATGCTGTTATTGTACAGGATTTAGGATTTGTGAAGTTTCTGAAGGAAAATTTCCCAGATTTAAAGATTCATGGAAGTACCCAGATGACTGTGGCAAATCATGTAGAAGCCAATAAATTAAAAGAATTAGGACTTACTCGTGTCTGCCTTGCAAGAGAACTTTCCTTTGAAGAAATAAAAAGCATTCGTGAAAAAACTGATATTGAGCTGGAAATCTTTGTATCAGGTTCACTTTGTATTTCTTATTCCGGAAATTGCTACATAAGCAGCTTTATTGGTGGAAGAAGCGGAAACCGTGGACTTTGTGCCTATTCCTGCCGTAAAAAGTTTACCGATGAAAATGGAGAAAGTGCTTATTTTTTAAGCCCTAATGACCAGTTATTGCAGGAAAAAGAAATCAATATGTTAAAAAATATTGGAATTGATGCGATAAAAGTTGAAGGACGAAAAAAATCAAGCGAGTACGTTTTCGAGACTGTAAGCTACTATGACAATATTTTAAAAGGCACTCCACGTCCGACGGAAAGTTATAAGCTGTTTAACCGTGGATATTCAAAAGGGTATTTTTATTTGGATAACAAACTTATGAACTTTAAATATTCTTCAAATTTTGGATATTTTCTTGGAGCAAGAATTGGAGAATCAAATAACTTTAAAATTGATGATGAATTAATTTTAGGAGATGGTGTTCAATTTGTAGATGAGAATTTTGAGCAGATTGGCGGAGAATATGTAAATAAAATTCGGATTATTGAAGCTGAAAAAAGTGAAAATTCTGAAAAGAAAAATAAAAAGCAAAATAGTCACAATGAAAGAGAAAAAGTCCAAAAAGCCAATAGATTTGATATTGTTTCAATCGGAAAATTACCAAAAGGAACAAAATATATTTACAAAAATTATTCTAAAGAAATTAACGACAGAATTATCCATAATATAAAAGTTTCCAAAAGATATGCCGCTGTTAATGCGACATTATTTGCAAAAAAAGGGCAGGAAATCGAACTTACGCTGGAAATTGAAAATTTGAAAAACGAGATAATTTCTGTGACAAAGAAAGGAAATCTTATTGAACAAGATGCCAAAAAATTGATTACAAAAGAGCAAATCGCAGAGAAAATTGGCGAACTTGGAGATACGACTTTTGAACTTGGTAAAATTCAGATTAATTATGATGGAACTTCGTTCATTCCTTTTAGTGAACTAAAAAATCTCAAAAGAGAATGTGTTTCAGAACTTTTGGAAAAATTGCTTGACTCTTACAAAAGAACTGCTATTGAGCGAAAAAAATATAATTTTGAAACAATTAATCTGGAAAATAAAAAATCTAAAGATAGTAAAAAACCTGTTATTTCAGCACTTGTTACAAATGATGAGCAGGAAAACGCCTGCCGTGAAATGGGAATAACAAAAATTTACCGAAAACAGTTTGATGTTGCAAAGGAAAAGAATTTGTCAAAAACAGATAAGATAAAAACAGGTACAAACCTAGTTTCCAATCTTTATCAGGCAATTATGGGAGAAAAAACTGGAACAAAAGGACAAACGCTGGACTGGAACTTAAATGTTTTCAATAATCATACAATTGATATGTTTTCTACTTTCAATAATCTTGAAACAGTATTTTTATCGCCAGAATTAAGTTATCGGCAATTAAAAAACATAAAATCTGACAAACTGAAAAAAGGGCTTGTGATTTACGGTTACCTAAAAGGAATGTATATCGAACATAAAATTTTTGATAAGGAATACAAGGAACTGGAAGGAGAATTTTATGACAAGTACAAAATTGTAAAAAATGAACTCGATAATATTGAGCTCTATCTAGATAAGCCAATGAATCTGATACCAAGGCTGGATGATATTTATGAACTGAATTTAGATGAATTGAGGCTAGATTTCACATTTGAAACAGCAACGGAAGTGAAAAAAATTATTAAAAGCATTGATACAAAAAGTGGAAAATATACTCCTTATGCCTTTGAGCAGGGAGTATTATAAAAAAATTTAAAATTTAGTTTTACTATGTTATTATAACTATAAGGAGGAAACTTGGATACAAAAAATCAGAAGTATCTAGAAAAATTGTATTTACTTTTAGGTGCTTCAATTTTTATACATTATGCTTTAGTTATCCTATTTAGCATTCTAATATTAATAAATATATTTATAACTGGAGAATATAAAAAAATATTTAAGGACAAGTCGCTCATTACAGTAGGAATTGTTTTGGGATTTTCACTTATAACTTCCGCATTTTATAAAAATATTTTAGGTTTAATGGCAATTCCCATATTTTTATGTATTATAGTTGGGCGTTATTATACGTTAATTGTTGATGTAGAATTCAAAAAAAATAATTTGGAATGGATGGCAAAATTTTCGGGAATTTCGCTTTTAGTTGGGTTAGGAGAATTTTTATTCACACATAACAGAATCGGATACTTTGCGTACTTTAATCCAAATTATTTAGGAAGCATTATGATGATGTCAGCAATCATAAATTTATATTTTACTTTTGAAAAAAAATCAAAAATTAATTTTGCTGTATTTTTAATGAATATTCTGACAATACTGCTTACTGGTTCAAGATCTTCGTTAATTGCAGTTGTTTTAGGAATATTCGCATTATTTTTCTACTTTTTACGAAGAAGATATTTTGCTGGATGTATTTTAATTCTTTTATCATATATTTTGGGAGTAGTTTCAGGCGTTTTCCCATTCTTGCGTGAAAGTACGTTAATAGAATATTTCTGGCTAAGAGTCGAAATTATTGATATGGCGTTTAGAATTTTTAAAAAAACCAATATCCTGTATGGACACGGAAACTTTTTTTACTACAAATTTACCAATTATGTGTATCCACATTCACATAATGCACTTGTAGAACTGCTTTTAAGTTACGGACTAATTGGAACAATAGCATTATTTGCTGTGTTTTTACGCTACTTGTATGATATTTTGAAAAATGACAGAAATAATGTATTAAAAATTGCTCTAATTGCTGGAATTGTAGTACACAATTTTACCGATTTTGCAATTTTTTGGGTACAAACTGTACTGCTATTTATTATGGCTTTAGCTTATAAGGAGCAAAATGAACAGATACGTGGCTACAGGCAGAGACGAAATAAATAAAAAACTGAAAGGAATATCAAAATGAGA
This sequence comes from Leptotrichia massiliensis, assembly GCF_900104625.1. NCBI lineage: Bacteria > Fusobacteriati > Fusobacteriota > Fusobacteriia > Fusobacteriales > Leptotrichiaceae > Leptotrichia > Leptotrichia massiliensis. Next base: position 529,430 of record NZ_FNVZ01000005.1, on the reverse strand, counting down.
GATAACATATATGTGGGGCTTGTCCACTACCCTGTTTACAACAGAAATAACGATGTTGTGGCAACTTCTGTCACAAACTTTGATATACACGATATTTCTAGGACTTGCAGAACTTACGATATAAAAAAATATTTCATTATAACTCCAGTTGATGCCCAGAAAGAGCTGACTGGCAGAATTATCGGATACTGGACTGAAGGAAATGGGATAGAATTTAACAAAAATAGAAACGAAGCCTTTGAAAATACAGAACTTGAAGATTCTGTCCAAAGTGCTATAAAAACAATTGAAAAAATTGAAGGAAAAAAACCAAAAATTATTACAACTTCAGCAAAAATTTTCCCAAATACTGTTGGATATGCTGATTTAGGCAAAGAAATCATCGAAGACGATACTCCGTATTTAATTTTATTTGGAACAGGATGGGGCCTTACAAATGAAATTATGGATTTATCCTATAAAATTCTGGAGCCTATCCGTGGGAATACCAGATATAATCATTTGTGTGTCAGAAGTGCTGTTTCAATAATTTTAGACAGATTACTGGGAGAAAACTAAAAATATAACCATAATATGAAAGGACATAAATAAAAAATGAAAGAAAATAATCATAACTTAGTAGGAATCGTGGTAGTTAGCCACAGTAACACGCTTGCACAGGAAATTATTAATTTTGTAAAAGTATTTAAGCAGGAAGACTTTGCATTGGAAAATGGTGGAAATGCAAGCAGGGAAGTTTACGGAACAAATGTCGAAAATGTCAAGGAAGCAATAATCCGTGCTGATAGCGGTGCTGGAGTACTTGTTTTCGTAGATATGGGAAGTTCTGTATTTAATGCAGCTAAGGCAATAAAAGAGCTGGAAGGACAAGTTGAAGCAAAAATTGCAGATGCTCCATTAGTGGAAGGAGTAATTTCAGCAGTTGCAGCCAACTTCGATGAAATAGATCTGGATGAATTAAAAATGATTGCAGAAGACAGTAGAAAGTTTACAAAATTGAAAAAAATTTAAGAAAGCGAGAAATTTAATTAAAAAATGGAAAATTTAATAAATATAGGAACAATTGTCGGAACACACCATTTACGTGGAAGTGTTAAAATCAATTCAATTTTTGAAAACATTGAACTTATTGAAAATGAACGTGTTCTTCTTGAAAAAGATGACAAAAAAAAATTATTTGTTGTAAAAAATGTGAAAAGGCTAAATGATAAAAAAGCAATTTTGGACTTTGAAGGGATTGACAATATTGATGCCGCAAAGGAACTAAATGGCTATAAAGTTAAAATCCGTCGTGACTTACTGCCTGAAAGAAATGAAGAGGAGTTTTATGTAAAAGACTTGTTTGGAATAGAAGTATTTTCTGAAAATGAAAAAATTGGAGAAGTTGTGGATGTAATGGAAACTGCTGCACATAATATTTTAATTATTGAGGATATTGTAACAAAAAAAGAAATAATGATTCCATTAATTGATGAATTTGTAACAAAAATCGATTTTCCAAGTAACAGAATCGAAGTAACTCTAATTGATGGAATGAGAGAATAAATAGAATTTGAAACTAAACGCAAGAGGTAAAATCAATGAAATTTAACGTACTTACACTATTTCCAGAATTATTTGAACAATATTTATCCCAAACTATACTAAAAAGAGCAACCGAAAGAGATATTATCGACTTTAACATCGTAAACATAAGGGATTATGCTAGAAATAAACACAGCCAGATGGACGACATCCCTTTTGGTGGCGGTGCTGGAATGGTTTTAAAGCCAGAAGCCTACTGGAACTTCTTTTATGAAAACTACGAGTTTTATAACAACGAAAATAATGAAAATTCAAAAAAACCTTATGTAATCTTTTTATCTCCACAAGGAAAACAGCTGACTCATAAAAAAGTTACTGAACTTTCAGAAAAAGATGAAATTGTACTTATTTCAGGGCGTTACGAAGGACTAGATCAAAGAGTAATTGATAAATTTGTGGATGAAGAAATTTCCATTGGAGATTATGTCCTAAGCAGCGGCGATTTGCCTTCACTTGTAATTATGGACTCTGTTATTCGTATAAAGGAAGGTGTAATAAAAAAAGAATCCTTTGAAACCGACTCTTTCTATAACGGACTTTTAGGCTTTCCGCAATACACAAGGCCCGTAGAAATTGACGGATACACTGTTCCAGAAGTCCTACGAAGCGGCAATCACGCTAAAATAGATGAATACCGGCAATTTCATTCGATTGAGAAAACTATAAATAATAGGATGGATTTGTTTGAGAAAAAGTTGGAAAATATTGATGAGGATTTGGAATTTAAGAAGATTTATAAAAAATATTTAAAAAATAAATAGAATATTTGAAAAAATCGGAAGACTATATGAAAATATTATCCTCCGATTTTATAATAAAACTACTTTAAAATAGAACTCAAAAATTATAACTATTTTACTCAAACTCTAAATTTGTATAATTTTTAATAGTTTAATTTTAAATAGGTTTGAATATATTTTAGAAATTTTAGTAAATTGCTCTAAATCCAATTCCACTTCTTACATTTTTACCTTTAGTGTCATATCCAGCAGTTATAGTAACTCCAAATCTTGTATTGTCAAATCCAATATTCAAGTCAAACTTACCGTTTCCACGTCTATCTTCTTTTTCTTTCTCTAAGTTATACCATCCAGCTGTTGTATATCCTACTCTTGCCTGATTTTCACTTTGAAGTTTTCCAAGTTCATTTTCGTATGCTGCTATTAATCCTAATGATAGATTAGTTTTTATTGCTAGTGGCTGAATATATTTAAATTCCATCCCAACTTCAGGTTTTACTGAAATGTAATCATTTCCTTTAACTTCCAATCTTATCTGCCCATTTCTTTCTTTTATATCATTAAATTTACCATATTCTATTTTTACTGCTCCGTAGGGACGTAAGTAGGTTTTTTCATTTATTCTTATATCATAGCCCACCTTATTTTTAAGAGCCGCACCATAAGAATAATAAGTGGATTTTGCTTCAAAAATATCATCTACTACCAAAAATCTACGTTTCATACTATTTACCCCAGCAAATATATCTCCTGAAACTGTCCATTGTAATGCACCGTTATAGTCTTTTTTTGGCGATACTGTCTTGAATACACCAACTTTAAACATAGTTTGAGCTTCTTTTGATTTTCCAATATCTTTAAACTTAAATCTATTTGTTACAGCTCCAGCATACCATCCACTTGAATTACCCAACCTAATTTTTTCATTTTCGTGGACATAAGCTACACCATAGGCATTGTTTCTGTAATTAATAATTCCTGCAGTATCAGTATTGTACTCATCTTTTGTTCCAAATGTTTTTATTTTATTAGACTTCTTAGTTGCTGTATTCCAATCCTTAAACAAATTAGAAATCTCTTTATCAATTAACTTTCCTGTTCCGTGTGTTCTTTGCTGAATATTTGCATATTGGTGTCCTATCATTTCGTCAAATGCCTGTGTTAGTAATAAGCTCTCATTTTTTCCAATGTTATTTAATTTATCAAATAACACCTTTTCCTTTGAACTAAGAGTATTCATACTATATCTTTGTTCTAAACCATCTGAGAAATTATACACATTTCTGTCTTTAGCAAAAGAAGTATAAGGTACTTTTACTAAATAAACGGATTTTAATTGTTCTCCATCTAAATCAGTTTGAATCGTCCCCATCCACGTTAATGAGCTTGAGTAAACATGCCATTTTTTTATTTGAGTATTTGACAAAATTGCATAATTATATGGCTCTAATATATTCTCTTTGATTTTTATAGCTCTAGAATTTGTATATTTTGTAGCTTCTGTTCCGATTATTAAGTCAACCTCCACTTCATCAGAAAGATTATTCAAGCCTTGAATCGGATTTGTATATCTTATACCAGAAGTGTCTATATACATCCCAATTTTACTAATACTTGCATTCGAACTTTGGTTTTTATTTTCTGTGTCTGTAACTGTTGTAACCGAATTTCCGTCTTTAATTATTTTTGTATCAGATGATTTAATATCCACATCAATTTCAACTGGATTTATAACTTTTCCATTAATTTTTATTTCTGGTATGCTATCTCCAGATAAAGATACGATTTCAACACTTCCATCCGCCAATTCCTTTCCTGTTTTTGGCAAATGTGATGTTTGGATTCTAGTTTCAGCCGTAATCCTTGAACTTCCTTCCTGTTCAACTGTTTCCAAAGGTGAAGAATATTCTTCTAACACTCCGTCTTTCTTTAATAATACTCCAACTCCTGATTTTGGAAGAATAGTAATTGTTCCATAATTTTTAAAGATTGCTCTATTTGTTGCAACTGCTCCAATAGCTCCTACTGCATCCGCTGTTGCTGTAATTATTCCATTGTTAATTCCAATTGCTTCCTGATCTAGGAACATACCTATAGAATTTTTTCCTGATAAGTTAATTTCTCCGTTGTTAATTGCAACTGAACCTCTCCCAACAGCATACATTCCAATCCCATTTTTTCCTGTAACTTCAATTTTTCCTGTATTTGTATTTTCAATTTTTCCTGTGTAAATAGAAACATTATTATCTCTCTCATAATATCCCGCAGCCATTCCAATTGAATAAAGTTTTTCTTGACTTTTTGATTCTCCAACTTTTATGGTTGAAAAATTGTTTACACTCTGATGCCCTATGCTATAAACTCCAACATTTCCTACTCCTTGTGTTAAATCTATTTCAGCTTTATTTGAAGCAGTTCCTGCTGTATAAATTCCATAATTTTGATTTCCTATTGTTTTTATTTTTGTATTATTTATAATATTTCCTGTTGCTTTTTCAGAATATAAAAATATATTGCGATTTCTTAAAGAAACATTTTGAGTATTAGAAATTATTTGGTTATTATTTCCTGTATCGATAAATCCAAAAGAATTATCCTCAAGATTAAGTATAGATAAATTATTATTCACACTTTGATTATCACCTTTTATAAGCACACCTTTTGCTTCATCTGTTCCAACTGATAATTTTCCTTGCAAATTCAAGCTGCCATTAAGAGAATAAATTCCTGTTCCAGATTTTCCAACTGAAATATCAGAAGTATTAGAAGTATTCACAGAAGAACCATAAATTCCTAATGATTTATCTCCAGCAGTTATAATTCCCTCATTTTCTATCGTGCTATTTTTATTGTTTGTATAAATCGCTATTATAGGATTATTTGTAAAAACAGAAGAACCTGCTGATATTTTTCCACGATTTTTAATATTGTAATTTCCATTACCAGAAGCATACATTCCAACTGAATGTTCTCCTGTTAATTCAATTACTCCTGTTGTCTCATTTATGATTTCCTTAGAGCCGTGTGGACTTTCAAAATTCATTCCAATTGTATTTTTAGAATTCGAGAGTATTTTACTATTATTGTATATTCCACCTGTTAAAGCTGTATTTGCTCCCGTTGTATCTGCTCTATAGAACATTCCACTTGAACTTTCTCCTAAAGTTATCAATCCATTGTTATAAGCTTTTCCAGCAGTTGTTCCCCTATTGTCTTCCGCTAAATAAACTGCTACTGAATTTTTTCCAACCGAAATATCTCCATTATTTGTTATTTCACTTCTTTTTCCATAAATTCCTACAGATTCTTCCCCTGTCAATCTGACTTTATTATTATTTATTAATGTAACTTTAGATGCTGGATTACTACCGTTGTTTTCTTGAGCTATACCCAATTGTCTAATTTTACTTCCTATAATATTTTTGGAATTTGTAATAGAGGAACTAAGAATTTCTAGAGTGTTATAAGAATCAGAAGGATCGTCAAGATTAATATCCTGATCCAATTCTAAAAAACTGTTTACCATTGCCGCAGAAATATAATCACTTCCTGTAATTTCAATTGGTCCCGATGCTGTTAAGTTTGTTGGAACACTTGATAATGTTAAATTACCATTTGCAAGAAACATTACCCGTCCTCCAGTTTCCATATTCAATTTTAATTTGCTATTATTATTATGAGTAAAATTATTAGCATACCAAGAAGCAAAATTAAAAGTTCCAATAGGAGCATTCGCTAAATCATAATAAAATGCTGTTCCTCCCTTTTTTATATTTGCTGTTACATCTCTATCGAAGATAATTTCTCCTCCAGGCGTAGAAGGCGTATACGCAGTATAAAACGTAAGAGAATCTTTCCCTGTATTTAATACAACATCATTTTTTAACCTTACTTCCCCCCCTTTATTAGCAAATATATTAAAGGCACCATCAGTCGCTGTAATTTCAGCCTTAGATATTTCTATTTTTGAAGTGTTTAAATAGTTGGCATTATCTCCTCTATTTTCAGCAAACAGTCCTACTGACTTAGGCTTTGAAACTTTAATTTTTGTAGTTTCCTCAGATTCAATTACACCACCCTGATTTGCATACATTCCAGCAGAACCTTTATTGCTTTCTGTTGTACTTCCATCAAATGTAATTTGTGCATGATTTTCAATTTTTCCATCTTTTGTGGCAACCAATGCCCTTACTCTATCTCCAGAAATAGTAACTTTCCCTTTATTTTCAACTTCACTTCCAGCAGAACTTACAATTCCAGTGGCATTTTTACTCTCTCCATTTGCACTTTCCTTAATTGTGATTACACCTTCATTAACCATTCCAGTGCTTGCCTGAATATTAAGTCCAACATTTCCATCTCCACCCTCTATTGTTAATTCTTCGTTATCACCATCTTTTGAAAATTTAATACCATTTTGTTTATTAATTCTTAAAAGTGTATTATTTGTACCGTCAATAGATTTCAATTTAAAATTTTTAAATACCATTAATCCACTTTGAGCAGTAGTTCCATTTCCAATTTGTATACCAGTATTAGATTGTCCATATAATTCAACATTAAAGAAAGATTTTTCTAAATTTCCATCAACAGTTGCCTCAAATAAACTTCCTCTTGACAATCTGCTAAATTGAAATCCGCTAGATCTTTTACCTTGTACAACAATAGGATTATTTAACTTAAATATAGAAATTGGATGCTGACTATTTGAAATTGCAGATGAAATTCTTACACCAGCATTACCTATTCCGCTTAATGTTATATTTTTATTATTTTCAAATATGTAATGACTTAAAGTATTCGTAAAACTATTAATTACATTGGAATTAGTACCGTCAACCAATATATCTCCATTATTTATAAAACGAGAAACAGCGGTATTGTTTTGAAAATTAAAAAAGCTTGCTATGGAACCATTTAATTTAGTAGATTTTATAAGTCCTTCATTTGTAAATTTTATGGCTTTATTACTAGCCCCTAAATTTTGAAAAGAAACAGCAGTAGTATTTATAGAATCTGAAACAATTGTCGACCCTTCTTTTAAAGTTGCAGTAGTAATTCCATTTGGGCTTCCATTCAATGCAATAATGCTAAATGTATTTCTATATTTTCTGCTTGCATTGAGAGGATCTGTAAGTTCACCTTGAATAGTTCCTGAAGAAATAATATCCATATTTTCTATTTTAAAGTCATGACCTCCTCCTAGTCGTACTCCCATAGGTCCATAATCTTCAAGATATTTAAATTTTTTGTTAAAATTATTACTATAATTAAAAATTTCAGTATGGCCAGCCCCCTCTATTCCAGTAAAAGTTGTATTATCTGATTTTATAGTAAATTCATTAGTATTATTATGCAACATTTCTATTTTCCCATTTCCACTTGTTCCTGTAATATGAGTTTGAGAAATAGGACCTGTAGTATCTAAAGCATTTATTCCTGCAATCAAATTTGGACTTTGTCCTCGCTCATTTCTAATAGCGGCGTAGTCAAAATAACTAACATTATAATAAAGTCTTATAGTCCAAGTATTTGTATCGGGAATTACTGGAGGTGGAACTACTTCCACATCGCCATCTGGCACTTCAAATGCGGATAGTTCAGGATTTTGAAAATCGATTCCAGGTTTTGAGGCAAGAACTAATGGCTCAATTCTTGCAATTTTTCTTGGATTTACATTTGCTGATACTTCCCATTCAAGAGAAGGTTCTTGTATTTCTTTTATTTCAGTAGTTCCATATAAAGTTCCTCTTAAATTTGAAGTAATTAAATTATATTTGCTACTTAAAGGGGAAGAATTTCTGTTAAAAATATCTTTATCTCTTGTAAAAATTCTATCGTACCTTTCTGATTTATTACCTTTCCCTTTGTAAGTTCCTCTCCAATCATTATATTGATAACCGCCTCCAAATTGCCAGGAACTCCAATTAGACTTTATAATATGATCTCCTTGTTCCATCAATTGAATGAGTTCAAGATTTGATTGTTTTATTAATTTTATATTTTCATTTTTTGCTGTTGTAAATTGTTTTTTAAAATTTATAACCGATGTGTTGATGTGCTTTATTTGATTTTGTATTGCTGTATCACTCGTTTGTGCAGAAAGTAAATTGTTTTTCATTTCTACTGCACCTGTTAATAAAAATGTTACTAAAACTCTATCTGTATATTTAAAATCCTTTACTCGTTTTGCAAAAGATTTTAAATCTTTTTTTAATTTATATAAATTTTTGGTCATTTTTACTCTCCCATTTTTTATTATCCTATCTTTACATATTATTACAAAAAAAACAGGAAAAGTAAAGTATTTTTTCAAAAAAATAATCATATTTTCATAAAAATCTAAATATTTAAAAATATTTTACTTCATATTAAAAGAAAAAAGGAACTCCTAAATTTAGAAATTCCTATCTTTGCTAAAATATTCTATAATTAAACGCCAAATTAGAAATTAAAATCATAAATACTAGATGAAGTATATAAATTATAAATAACATTAGAAAACTATCTTATCTTCTAAATTTGTTATTTTTTTCATTTTTTGATACCTCCATTTTTTTACTCTATAAAACTTACTTTGAAAATAAACTAAAAAATTGTAATCTGTTCAAACTACTAAATTCTTTAATTATTATAAAATTAATATTAGACTCAAAAACTATAAATCTAAAAAAGACATTAAAAAATCTCTAGAATATCTACTCCTATTTCTCACCTTTTTCATATATTCAAAGAAAAATTTTTTATATTTTATATAATGTATCATATTTTGTTAAAAATTTTTAATAATTTTTCTTCAAAAGCCCCACTATATCTCTAACTTCATCCATCTTCTCAGTTGCAATGCTTCTAGCCTTATTTGCACCTTCTCGCAAAATTTGGTATACATAGTCCATATTATTTTCCAGTTCTTCTCTTTTTTTCTGGAATGGAGAAAAATAATCCATGAATTTATCAAACAATTCATTTTTAGCGTGTCCGTATCCAAAGTTTCCAGCCCTGAATTTTTCCTTCAGCGCTTCCACTTCCGTTTCTGTTGCAAAAAGAGCATATAATTTTGTAATGTTGTTATCAGGATCTTTTGGTTCTTCTAAAGGCGTTGAATCGGTTACAATGCTCATTATTTGTTTTTTCAAGGCTTTTTTTGAACCAAACATATTTATTACATTCCCATAGGACTTGCTCATTTTATCACCATCTGTTCCTGGCACAGTTGCTACATTTTCAACGATTTTTTCTTTTGGCAATTTAAACACTTCTTTGCCGTAAGTTTCATTAAATTTAGTTGCAATATCACGAGTCATTTCCAAATGCTGTTTCTGATCCTTTCCAACAGGCACAATATCTGGCGAATACATTAAAATATCAGCAGCCATAAGTATTGGATAAGTAAAAAGCCCCACATTTGGCTTAATTCCCTTCGCAACTTTGTCCTTATATGAATGAGCCCTTTCTAATAGCCCCATTGGAGCAATATTCGACAAAATCCAAGATAATTCGGCATGTTCAGGCACATCTGACTGCAAAAACAGCGTTGATTTATCAGGATTCAGTCCCAAAGCCAAATAATCCAAAATTACACCAATCGTATTAGCCTTCAAATCCTCTCCTTTTGGTGAAGACGTCAAAGCATGATAATTTGCCAAAAAATAAAATCCTTCATATTCATCTTGCAACTCTACAAACTGCTTAATAGCCCCAAAATAATTTCCAATATGTAAAATCCCGCTGGGTTGTATTCCCGATAAACTTCTCATAAAAACCTCCATAATTCTGTATTATTAAATTTGTCCAATAACTTAATTTTTATTCTATAATTTTTTAAAATACCACTACCTCTCCACAAGTATTCCACTTAAAAATTAGATTATTAAACAGACTCTTTTTCTTTAAAAAACATATTTACATTATATCATTAAAAAAAAATTTTGTAAATTATTGAAAAAGTTGAAGAAATAAGGTAAACTTATATTGATCTAATAATTAATTTTAAAGATGTTTTGCTATGTGTTGTGTAAATAAAATAAAATTAGACTTAGGAGGAGATATGAAATATTATGTAGGAATTGACTTGGGAGGAACTAACACAAAAATTGGACTTGTTGATGAACAAGGAAATATTATTTTTACTACTATTGTAAAAACTGATTCAATGGAAGGTTTTTCTGAAACAATTCAAAGATTATCAAAAATTTTGATTACTCAAATTGAAGGAAGTAATATTAATTTTGATGACGTTGTTTCAGTCGGTGTTGGAGTGCCAGGACCTGTGTTAAATTCTAGAGTTGTTAAGTTTTGGGCAAATTTCCCTTGGAAACACGGAGTAGATTTGGCATTGGAATTTGAAAAAAATCTTGGCAAACCAGTAAAAGCTGATAATGATGTTAATGTAATTACACTTGGAGAAATGTGGAAAGGTTCTGCACAAGGATATAAAAATGTATTAGGGCTTGCTGTAGGAACTGGAATTGGTGGCGGAATTATTGTCGATGGAAAACTTGTAAGTGGAGAACACGGAGCAGGTGGAGAAGTTGGACATATTAAAATTGAGCCAAACGGAAAATTATGTGGATGTGGGCAAAAAGGATGCTGGGAAGCCTATGCTTCTGCTACAGGAATAATTCGTGAAGCAAAAAGCCGTCTTGCAGTAAATAGACAAAACTTGCTTTATGAAATGACAAAAGGTAGAGATTTGGAAGCAAAGGATGTATTTGATGCTGCTAAAAAAGGAGACGCATTTTCAATTGACATTGTAGACTATGAGGCAGAAAAATTAGCATTGGGAATCGGAAATTTACTTAGCATATTAGATCCTGAAATCGTAGTAGTTGGTGGGGGAGTTGCACTTGCTGGAGATTTTCTGTTTGATCGTGTAAAAGAAAAATTAAAAGACGTGGCGTTCCCATCAATTTTGGAAAATTTAAAAATTGTTGCAGCAACTCTTGGTAATGATGCAGGAATTTTAGGTGCTGCTTATCTTGGAATGATGTAATTTACAAACAAATAATACCGGTGCTAAGACTATTTTAAAAAACAAAACTTATATTTTATTTATTTTCTGATAACAAGAACTGTTTTTTTTAAGATCTTATACTAAATTTGTTATTTTATTTAACAATAGTATAGAATTTAAACATATTAAAAAGACTATATAGATTATTATTAATTTTCCATATAGTCTTTCTTTTTATTTATCTTTTTTCAAATTTTATAATTGAACCGCTGCTAGCATCAATATCAAATTCGTATCTTAGCTTATTTGCAATAAATTCTATTACATAAACAGCTTTTCCACTTTTATTATCTAGCTTTATCTGTTTAAAATTGGCAGCCGATTCTGAAACACCAGCATGTGCCAATGCAATTTCTTTTGCTCTATTTGGTGTTATTTGTGCATCAGAAGTTTTTATGCTTACCATTGGTACTAATTTTATATCATTTTTAGCCATACCACTAATTTCTTTCGCCATCAAATTGACGGAAAGAAGAAATATTATTAAAGTAATTCTATTATTAAATACTCTTTTTTTAATTTTATTTATCATCTTTTTTTCTCCATAACTCTTTTTTAAATTCTTATTTTTTTTCTTCACTCCAATTAATTATTTTCCCATTATAAACATCAATTTCAAAGTTATAAGCAACACCTCTATAAATAATTTGTCCTTTATAGAAATTATTATTTTCTGAATTAAATTCAAGAACATTTGCAAATGTTGCTCCAGGGACTTTAGCTAAGGCTATTTGCTTGGCTTTAATTGCAGTTATTTTTTTCCTTTCTTTATTCGCAGCTACCACTAACGAACAGATGATTAACATTCCGAATAATGTAATCTTTAAAAAATTTCTCTTCATAGCTTATCATCCCTTTCCTTGTAATTATGTCTATTATTTATTATCTATAACCTAACTTTTTTCTTCAATAATTTTAATAATATACAATTACTTAATAAATTTCTCCTTTCTTCTAAATCTAATTTTTTCATTTTTCACATATGCATTTTTATAAAATGCTATTTTTTACTCGAGTAATAGTTTGGTATTAATGTTGAGCTAATGTACCATCCTTTCTGACAATTTAATAATACCATACAAACATTAAAGAAAAATGAGAACTTTTAAATTTTTTTCATTTTTTGAAATTTTTTTAGTTTTTGTATATTATTTTGTGTTAAAAGTCCAGTTATAGAGTGCTTTTTTAATTAATCAGAATGTTGTTTTTGTTTTTTATCTTACAATTAAATTTTTTCTAAAATTATTGTAAAAGTCGTCCCTTTTCCAATTTTACTTTCTACAAAAATTTCTCCATTATGCAGTTCTATAATTTTTTTTACCATTGAAAGCCCTAGTCCTGAATTATCACCGCTTTTGGAAGAATCCACCTGATAAAAACGTAACCATATTTTATCTAGCTTATCTTTTTCAATTCCTATTCCATCATCAGAAATTTTACTGATAATTTTATCATTTTCAGAAAAAAGCTCTATTGTTATTGTTCCATCTCGCTTTCCATAACAAATTGCATTTGAAATTAAATTTGTAAAAACACGAATTATCATCATTTCATCAATATTTGCATAAATTGCAGGAGCGATTTTTGTAATAAATTTTATATTTTTAGTATTTGCACTTGAAATCTGTGTTTCTATTGTCATTTCAATTAATTCACTTAAATCAATATGTTCCAACTTTAACTTTTGCTTTCCACGTTCCATTCTTGCTAAAGTTAGTAGCTGGGATACCAATTTTGACATTTTTTGCCCTTCCTTTTCGATAATTCCAAAGGACTTTTTAGCTTCTTCAATTGAATTTATATATCCTTTTCCATATTCAGCTTGTGTCAAAATTACTGTAATTGGAGTTCTAAGCTCATGTGAAACATCTGAAGTAAATTGTACTTCATTTTCAAAGGATGTCTGAAGTCTGTCAAACATGACATCAAAGGTATTTGCAAGTATATGAAGTTCGTCATCACCTTTTTTCAAATTAATTCGTTGAGATAAATCGTTACCTTCATTAATTTTTTCTGCAATTCTTCTAATTTGTTCAATCGGCCTAAACGCATTTCGTGTAATAACATAACCACCAATTGCTGAAAGTATAAGGAAAAATGGTAAAATTATAATAGAAATCTGGATAACTGTTTCAATCGCACTTGATTGGCCAATATTAGGCATTACACCTCTAATCCAGACTTTTCCATAGTTATCCAGCTTGATTGTTTTGTTATAAACATACCATTTCTGATTGTTACTCCTAATTATCATAATTTTATCGTCTTTAGATTTACTATTATCCATCTCAAAGCCATTTGGCGAATTTCCGTAAAGAAATTTAAAATCCTTATCATAAATAGCAATTTCCACATTTTGAATCATTGTATCAAAATTGCTGTTGATGATAATTTCTCCATTTTTTATAGTTAAATAGTCAAGTCTATGTTTGACTACATCTTTCAAATAAGTACGGACACTTGAATGAATAATATTTTCACTTATATAAAAAACTATAGCCAGCGATGAAAATACAAGCAAAATCATAATTCCCATGTACCATAAGCCAATTTTTAACTTTATTGAACTGTTATTAAAAAATCTTTTCATTGTTTATTTTTATTCCTTTTTATTTAAGATTTAAAACCTATTCAACCTTTAATACATATCCAACTCCACGAATTGTATGAATCAATTTAGGTTCAAAATCCTTATCAATTTTTCGTCTTAAATACCTTATATAAACATCAATCACATTTGTGCCACCTTCATAATCATAATTCCAAATATGCTGCTCAATTTGTTCCCTAGACAAGACACGCTCTTTATTCCTAATCATATATTCCAAAATCGTAAATTCCCTTGTTGACAATTTTATAGAAATTTTATCTCGAAAAACATCATGAGATTTACAATTAACAGTTAAATTTGCAATTGAAAAAACATTACTTGCATTAGAATTATTAGTTATCGGATTTCTACGTAAAAGTACTCTTATCCTAGCCATAAGCTCGTCAAAAGCAAATGGTTTCACAAGATAGTCATCAGCTCCATAGTCAAGCCCTTTTACCCTATCTTCTATACCATCCTTTGCAGTGAGAAGTAAAACTGGAGTTTTTATCCCTTTCTCCCTTATTCTTTTTAAAATTTCGAATCCATCTATTCCTGGAAGCATAATATCAGAAACAATAACATCGTATTCAGCTGAAAAAATGTAATCAAGTGCATCTTTTCCATTAAGACAGCTATCTACACAATATTTTTCTAATACCAGCTTTTTTACAATTATATCATTCAAATTTTTTTCATCTTCAATTACTAAAATTCTCATTATTCAAAAAACCTCCTTACAATTTTTTCTAACAGTATTATCTTTTGGCTACTGTTGAAAATGCAAATTTATCAGGTCTATAAGAATTTATACCATATTGAAATAAAGTTCCATTAGATAAGTATGTATGGCTTTCTATAACAACAACTGAATCAAAATTTTTTAAATCCATATATTTTTTTTCTTCTTCAGTTGCATATCTAAATTTTATTTCCCTTCGTGAATGTGATATTTTTAAATGTAATTTTTTTTCAAGATAATCATAAATTGAACTTTCAACAATTTTTTTATCCAAGAAAGGTACAACTCTTTTATCCAAATATGTAATTTCATACTCAAGTGCTTCCCCATCCAGTACACGAGTACGTGAAATCTTGTAAAATGAAACATCATCAGACACTTCAAAAACATCCATAATTTCCTTAATTCGACTAACAACTTCCATTTCAATTAAGTTAGTATGAATATCAATATTTTCAATTTTATTAAGTTCTTTTGAAGTTCTCAAGTTTGATAAACTATTTTTAAAACGTCCATTTTCTAAAACCATGGAATTTTTACCTTTTATTTTTTGAATATATCCATCTAATTCAAGCATGGAAAGTGCTTTTCTTATAGTATCTTTAGAATACGAATATTTATGTGCCAAATCTGATTCACTTTTTAAAAATTCTCTAGCCTTGAATGTCCCATTTGTTATTTTTTCTTTTATGTCATTATAAACTTCTTTATACTTGCTCACAGGCATATCTCCTTTCAAGAAATGTCAATTTTATTATAGCTCATAAATTGCAAAATGACAATGGCAAAAAACATATAAAAACAAGGAGAATAAAATTTTCTCCCTGTCTTAAAAAAAATAATTATAAAAATATATTTCCATCTTCATCAATTGCCTTATATGCTGGACGGATTAATTTTTTATCCACTAGAATCTGCTCCATCCTATGTGCATTCCAACTGGCTATTCTCGACAATGCAAATAATGGTGTAAATATGTTTTGTGGAATATCCAGAAGTTTATATACAAATCCTGAATACAAGTCAACATTTGCACAAATTTCAAAATCCTTGCCTTTTAATTCTTTTCCAATTTCTTTCGTAAATTTTTCAACATTTGAAAAAAGCTCAAATTCTTCAAGTGAATTTTTTTCCTTTGCCAGTTCATAAGCCTTTTTTTTCAAAATTTCAGCACGTGGGTCTGAAACTGTATAAACTGCATGCCCCATTCCATAAATTCGTCCTGTCTTGTCAAATGATTTTTTCTCAAATATTTGTTTTAAATATTCTTTTAATTTTATTTCATCATAAGGATTTGTATTTTTTTTAATATCTTCTATCATTTTTGTAACCATCGAATTTGCTCCACCATGCATAGGCCCTTTTAATGAACCAATTGAAGCAGAAATTGAAGAATAGGTATCTGTTTTTGTGGAAGAAATTACGTGCGAAGTGAATGTTGAATTATTTCCACCACCGTGTTCTGCGTGTATAACTAAAATTAAGTCCAGTATTTCAGATTCCAGTTTTGTAAATTTGCTGTCGCTTCTAAGCATATGAAGAATATTTTCAGCAATGCTATATTCCTCCATTGGATTATGAATTATCAAACTCTTTTTAAAATGCTTGTAATTGCATGCCTGATAACAGTATACTAATAAACTTGGAAATTTTGCAATTAAATTCAAAGACTGGTCTATCAAATTTGATAAACTCACGTCATCCGGATTTTCATCCAACGTGTACAGGCATAAAACAGCTCTTTGAAGATGATTCATTATATCTGTGCTAGGCTTTCGCAAGATAAAATCCTCTATAAATTCATCTGGCAAGTGCCTGTACTCTTTCAAGGTGCTTACAAACATCTTTAATTCAAAATTAGAAGGAACTTTTCCAAAAAGCAGCAAAAACATCGTTTTTTCAAAGCAAAATGTCTTCTCCTCCTCAAACTGTTCAACAAGTTTGTCAATCGAAATTCCCCTATAATAAAGTTTTCCTTTTTCTGGAATCTTTTTCCCTTTTTTGTTTACCGAATACCCTAAAACTGACCCAATTTTAGTTAATCCAACCAGAACCCCTGTCCCATTTTTATTCCTAAGCCCTCTTTTCACATCAAGCTTATTATAAATATCGTCTGAAATCGAATTATTCTGATTAAATAACGTGCCTAGCTCATTTATAAAATCACTTTTCATAATGCCCTCCTATCCTAAATTTTCAATAATTTTTTTTGTAAATTCAGTCGTTGTAGCATTTCCACCCAAATCTTTCGTTTTACACCCTTCTTTCAATGTCTTTAAAATAGCATTTTCTATATTTTCTGCAAAATCATTCAGCTTTAAATATTTTAGCATTTCTAATGAAGATAGCAGCAATGCCAAAGGATTTGCCTTATTTTTCCCCGCAATATCCGGTGCAGAGCCATGTACAGCTTCAAAAATAGCTATATCATCTCCTATATTTGCACCAGGGGCAACTCCTAGCCCTCCTACAAGCCCAGCCACCAAGTCCGATAAAATATCTCCGTATAAATTCATTGTAACAATTACTCTAAATTTTTCTGGATTTGTAACAAGCTGCATGCACATATTATCAACAATAAGTTCTTCCAACTCAATTCCTTCATAGTTTTTTGAAACTTCCCTTGCAATTTCCAGAAACATTCCATCTGTAAATTTCAGTATATTTGCCTTGTGTACAGCCGTAACTTTAGAAAGTCCGTTATTTTTTGCATATTCAAATGCACTTCTTATAATGCGTTCGCTTCCTTTTCTTGTAATTCGTTTTATGGCAATCGCGCTTGTCTTTTCATCATTTTCGTACTTTTCTTCACCAATATAAATCCCTTCGGTATTTTCCCTAAAAATTGCCAAATCAATATTTTCATACCGAGTTTTAATTCCCGGCAAATTTCTTGATGGTCTAAAATTCGTATATAAATCGTATTTTTTTCTAAGATACACATTTATACTTCTAAATCCTTTTCCAATTGGTGTTGTAATCGGTCCTTTTATAGCAATTTTATTTTTTTCAACACTTTTATAAAGGCTGTCTGGTATTAATTCTCCTGTTTTCTCATAAACATCTGCTCCTGCATTTTCAGTTTCAAATTCAACTGGAACTTTAACAGCCTTAAAAATTTCTACTAAGCTTTCAGATATTTCATATCCAATCCCATCCCCAGGTATTAATGTAACTTTCTTCATAATAAACCACTCTTTCTATTTTATTTTTCTATACGATTAAAACTTCAAAATTCAAAAATTAAAATTAACTTTCACAATTTCTATGTTTTTACCAACTTGATTTTGAGCAATAAAGCTAAAGTAAATATCTTAGCTTAAAAACTCATCACTTGTCGCAAATTTCAAGTAGCCACCAAATTTTAAGATTTTAAGTTCTCTCGCTGAACCATTGAATTTGGCAGGAAATTCAGTATTTTTAGTAATATTTTTTATTATAAATCTTCCATTTATCAATGAATTTAGAATGTCTGACAGCTGTAATTCATCATATTCATCAATTTTATCGTAATCTTCCGCGTTCTCAAATTCTAATGGTATAATTCCGCTGTTTATCAGGTTTGCCTTATGTATTCTTGCAAAGGATTTTGCAATAACTGCCTTTATACCAAGATAAAGCGGCAATAATGCGGCATGCTCACGGCTTGAACCTTGCCCATAATTTTCTCCACCGACAACTATTCCGCCATTATTTTTTTCAGCTCTTTCTTTAAAATCTGGAATTATTGTTTCAAAGCAATGTTCCGATAATTTTGGAATATTTGAACGGAATGGCAGTAATGCGGCATTTGATGGGCAAATATCATCTGTTGTAATGTTATCTCCTGTCTTTAAGATAACTTTACGTGCAATACTGTCCTGTAGCTCTTTCCCAATCGGAAATGGCTTAATGTTAGGTCCCATTACAATTTTTACTGCTTCTCTTTCCTTTTTTGCTTCCTCTTCATTTGGATTTGGGAAAATAAAATAGTTATCTGATATTTCAAATTTTTCAGGCTCTTCTACAATGATTTCTGCCCCCAATTCCCTAGGATCTGTCAAATATCCTGTAATTGCTGACGCAGCCGCTGTTTCTGTACTTACCAGATATACTCCGGCGCTCATTGTTCCACATCTTCCCTTAAAGTTTCTGTTAAATGTTCTAAGTGAAATTCCATCCGTCTTTGGCGCCTGCCCCATTCCAATGCAGGGTCCACAAGCGGCTTCCAACAATCTTGCTCCAGCCGCTATAAATTTTGCCAATGCACCATTTTCTGAAATCATTTTCATAATATTGCTTGAACCTGGCGATAATACAAGGCTCACATCTGGATGAACTTTTTTTCCGTCTAAAATTGCTGCAAGCTTCATAAAATCTGAATACGATGAATTTGTACATGAACCAATTGCAATCTGATCAACTTTTAATTTTCTGTCCTTTGGAATTTCATGCACATTGTCAGGACTATGAGGAAAAGCCGCAAGTGGTACAAGCTCATCCAGATTGACAACTAATTTATCATCATAAAACGCATTTTCATCAGGCAATAATTCTGCAAAATCTTCTCCTCGTGACTGTTTTTCCAAAAAAATCCTTGTTTTTTCATCGCTTGGGAAAATTGATGTTGTCGCCCCTAATTCAGCTCCCATATTTGTAATTGTCGCCCTGTCCTCAACTGATAGTGATTTAATACCTTCTCCAGTATATTCCATTACGTATCCTACTCCACCTTTTACTGTAAGCTGTTTCAAGACGTACAAAATAACATCTTTAGCTGATACCCAAGGCTGCAATTTCCCTATTAGCTCAATATTATAAACTTTTGGGACTTTCAAATAATATAGCCCCCGTGCCATCCCAATCGCAACATCAAGTCCTCCCGCTCCAATTGCAAGCATTCCAAGTCCTCCTCCAGTTGGAGTGTGGCTATCCGATCCAATCAGTATTTTCCCAGGCTTTCCAAATCTTTCCAAATGTAATCTGTGACAAATTCCGTTTCCAGGTTTTGAAAAAACTATATTGTGCTTTTCAGCTGATGTTTTAATAAACTCATGGTCGTCTGCATTTTCAAAACTAGACTGCAGCATGTTATGATCAACATAAGCCACAGAAATTTCAGTTGCAACTTTATCAACATCCATAGCATTTAACTGCAGATAAGCCATAGTTCCTGTGGAATCTTGTGTAAGTGTCTGATGAACTCTAACAGCAATTTCGTTTCCAGCCTTTAATTCACCTTTCAAAAGATTTTTAGCTAAAATCTTATACGTTAAACTCATATTATTAAAGTTCGAATTTTTACTCATAGACATAATATTGCCCTCCTTACATAACTTTTCAATCATAGTTCCATTATATTACTAATTATTAACTGTGTCAACGATATATATCATATATTTTTTATATAATTACATATATATTATAAATCTTTTATTCGAAGTCAATAAATTCAGTTTTTTTGTATATTCAAACTTTATTTTTTTATCAAACTTTTTATTATTTGAATATCAAATAAATTGTTTTGAAAAATATTATAAAAAATAACTAATATAATTTATATAAAAAAAGACTATCTTTAATAAATAGCCTTTTTCTATAAATTTCAATTAATTATTTTTCTTTGCTAAATTTTTGATTAATTGACTACTCTCAGTTTTCCTCTCTTTCGTTTACTTTTGCCTGTTTTTATAACTTTTTTATCATAAATAGGATCTTTTGCGTAACGTATTCCGTGAATTCTACTGTACACAAATTTTGCAATAAAATAAGAAATAATAATACTTGCAATAACATCAGTAGTCCAATGATATACCAAAGAAATTCGACTAACTCCTACTAAGAATCCTAAAATAAATAGTAACATTTTGAGAACTCTGTTTTTTATGAAAAAACTTAAAATCCAAATTGTTCCCCAAACAGTAATTGTATGTCCCGAAGGAAAGGAGGCATAGTCGCCTTCAAAAAGAAACTTATTTTTTATTAAACTTAAAACTCCATAAAATTTCTCTGGATTTGCAGTTATTGAAGGTCTCGCTCTTCCAAACAAAAGTTTAAATAAATTCACAGTAATTTGTGTAGAGAGTAAAGTAAAAAAGATACCTGCAATATATTTTTTAAAAATATGAGATTTCTTTTTGTTTAAAAAAATAAATAAAAATAATATAAGAACTAATGATAATTCAAAATATCCTTCTCCAAATTTAGTAATTGTACGAAAAAATTTTTCAATATTTTCAGAATTATAAAAAACACTAGACTTTGAAAAAAATGATAAATGTTTAAAAAAGAATCTGTCAATAAAAAAAATATGATTAGTTAGTTGCAATGGCATCACCTTCTCCTCTTTTATTTTAAATTAAATAAATTATTTTAAGATTATATCTTTTTATTTTCTTAAAATTAAGATATAATATCTTTGGTAAGGTAATAATACCACAAAAAATAAATTTAAAAATGAATTTAGTCTGAATAAATTTTAGAAAGGGAAAAAATGGGAAAAATACTGATTGTTGAAGATGATAAAAAAATTTCACGTATTTTGAAATTACAGCTAGAAAGAAAAAATCATGAAATAACAATAATTGAAAATGGAATTGATGCATTAAATGAAATTGACAGAAAAAGAGACTTTTATGACTTGATTCTTTTAGATTTGGGACTTCCTTCCATGGAAGGAAATGAAGTTTGCAAAAATGTACGAAAAATATCAAAAGTTCCCATAATTGTTGTATCTGCCAAAAACAATATAGAAGAAAAAGTTGATTTGTTAAAATCTGGAGCAAGTGATTATGTTACAAAACCTTTTGATTTTTTAGAATTAGAAGCAAGGATTAATATAAATATTAGAAAAGAGAAAATTTCTGAAATTATCTATAAGACTTTAAAATTAAATATGGAAAATTATTCTGCATACCTGGAAAATAATCTTATTTTATTAACAAAAACAGAATTTGAACTAGTAAAACTACTAATTGAAAATAAAGAAGAAATTGTTTTAAGGGATAAAATTGTTGAAAAAATATGGGGTTGGGAAGCAAGTGACAATCTTCTTGACAGCACAATAAAAAAAATAAGGCAAAAACTAGGAAAGGAAAAAATTAAAACAGTGAGAGGAATTGGCTACATTTTAAAAATATGAAAAAAATAAAAGACAAAATAATTATTGCAAATACAGTAAGCCTTGTTTTTATTTCCTTTATTATTATTTTATCAATGACAATTTTTTTGATTCATACAGCAGTTGAAGCTGAAACTAAAGAAATGGATAAATTACTTCCAACTGTTATTAAAAGATTGGATGAAGTTCCTGACTATAAGTTAAAAGAAACTTATAGAAATTATGATTATGCTGATAAAGAATATATTTCGCTTGCAGTCGAGAAAAACGGGAAATTCATTTATTTATCAGATGATAAAGATAGTTTTAAGTTAAAAAAATTTGAGTCAAATAAGCTTAAAATAAAATGGGACAGATTTATCTACAAAAAAATCTATGCTGGACACAATACAAAATATTATGCCATAAGAAATTTTGAATTTATGGAAGCACATGAACTTCTGTATGTTATGATTGCAATGTTTATTTTAATAACAATCTCAATTATTATAATTTCCAAAATCGTAGCAGAACATGTCCTGACTCCACTTTCAAATATAATTTCTCAAAGTAATGAAATGAGTAAACATAACATTGATTTACAGTTAACAAAGACACGAGATGATGAAATCGGAGAATTAATTGATGTTTTAAATGAAACTTTTAATAAAAAAAAAGAAATTATAAAAAGTCAAAAAGCATTTACTTCTAATGTATCACATGAATTAAAAACACCTCTTGCTATAATGAAAGGTTATTTAGATATACTAAAATGGGGAAAAGATGATAAAGATTTATTGAATGAAGCAATCGAAAATCTAAATCTTGAAGTAAAAAATATTGAAAGAATAATTAATACACTGTTTTTAAATTCAAATCTTGAAAAAATAACTGTGAAAAAAGAAATTACCGATGTAAAACAGCTTTTTAAGAAAATAAAAAAAGATTATGAACTTCTAAATATTAAAAATGAAATGATAATAAACGTAAATAATGAGGTAAATATTTTTGTTGATAAAAATCTAATTTCAGAAGCTTTGCGTGGATTAATTGACAACTGTATTAAATACTCCATAGGAAATATTGAATTAATTGCAAGAGAAGATGAAGTAGTCGAAATTATTGTAAGAAACTATGGAGAAAGGATCCCTGAAGAAGAAAAGAAAAATTTGTTTAATCGAAATTTTCAAGGTAAAAATGCTAAAAAAGGCTCGGGACTTGGACTTCCAATCATAAAAGATATAATTTTACTAAATGATGGAAAAATTGATTTAGAAAATAGAAAAGATGGAGTTGATGTAAAAATTCAGTTTAAAAAAATTAATTACGAAAATGAATAAATAGTAAAATAAAAAACAGGCTATCTCAATATTTGGGAAAAGCCTATTTTTTCTAATTTTTAATTGATAATCATCTTCTTTGTTGAGATCTTTGCTGTTGTTGATAGCTAAATGCTTCTAATTTCATAGAAATATTTTTTTCAGTTCCATTTGATGCTATTTTTAAATTAACTGTTTCACCAATTTTTTTAGCTGCAAGCTCTCCAATAAATGATCCTGCCGATGTTACACGTTTTCCATTGATTTCAAAAATTAAATCATTAACTTTTAATCCATATTTTGCTGCTGGTGAATTTGGATAAATTTGTTGAACTAAAATACCTGTTGAATATGAAATTCTTCTTTCTTTTCTTAATTCAGGTGTCAAATCTAATACAGAAATTCCTATGTATGGACGTTCATATTTTCCTGTTCTTATAATTGAATCTCTAACATTTTCAGCCAAGTTTGATGGAATTGCAAAACTTAATCCAACACTTCCACCATTTGGAGAATAAATAGCAGTATTTACACCAATAACATCTCCATTAATGTTAAGAAGCGGTCCACCACTGTTTCCTTGATTAATAGAGGCATCTGTCTGTATAAAGTTTTCAACTTGTTCAATTCCCAATGAACTTCTTCCAGAAGCTCCAACTACCCCAACTGTCATCGAACTATTCAATCCTAATGGATTTCCAAATGCAATTGCCCAGTGCCCAATTTTTATATTATCTGAATCAGCAAATTTTAATGGTTTAAATGTTCTATTTGCATTTACTTTTAAAATTGCAATATCTACTTCAGGTGAAGTTCCAACTAATTTTGCCAAATACTCATGTCCATCAGATAATTTCACATAAATTTCATCCGCTCCATCGATAACGTGATTATTTGTCATCATATATCCATCGCTTGAGATTACGAATCCTGAACCCAAACTTCCAGATTCACGTCTTTGTTGTCTTACCCCAGATGTTCCAAATAAAAATGCTTCAAGTGGATTATACGTTTGTACTACAATTGTTTTTTTCGTTCTTATATTTACAACTGAATCTTTTGCCTTTTCATAAACTGCTGAAAATGCATTTTGAGCACTATACATATCTCCTGTAACATTTGTATTTTGAACAATTTGCTTATTTTGTAAAATATTTGTATCATTTGAAACTGCTGCAGTTGCTGTAAGAGCAGTCGCTATAAATGATGTAGTTAAAAGCTTTTTTAATTTCATAATTTAAAATCTCCTATTTCATAAAAATTTCTATTTCTTAAATTTAAGTAATTTAATGTTAGTTATTGTACTCCTCTTTTCTTAGAAAAGTTAATATTCTTATTGTTTTTAATCTTAGTTCCTTTAATTTTTTGCTATTTCAAAATAAAATAACAAACTATAATTTAATTTTTCTATTCTGATTTTAAGATTTTTAAATTCCTCCAATAAAAACAACTCTCACAAATATTTCTCTTATTACCTTTAGTATCATTAAACCTAAAATTCCAGAAATATCTAAATTCATATTTCCAATCGGAATTATTATTTTGAACATTTTCAAATAAGGATCTGTAAATTTTCTAATCCATTGAAAAATCGATATTTGATTGTAGGGATCAATCCAACTTCCTAAAATATTTAGCAAAATAAGAATTGTGTATAAATCAAATATTTTTAGTATCATATCTACAATAATATACAAAATAGTACCTCCAAAAATTTAACCTTGAAAAAAATTTAAAGGTTTTCTTTTATTATTTATTTAAAACATTTTTACATTTTAAAACATATTCAACTCCTGAAACTATAGTCAATATTAACGGAATTAATAATAATATGTTGTTTATTGTAAAATTAAAAGGTATTAAAATTATTAGTGTAAGTGCTACCATTTGAGTAGCAGTCTTCCATTTTCCAAGATTCTCTGCCGCAATAACAACCCCTTCAGCCGCCACAATTGAACGAAGTCCAGTTATAAGCAATTCTCTAAAAATTATTATTATTACAAACCATAGACTTATTTGATTAAATTTTGCAAGCGTTACTAATGCCGAAATAACAAGTATTTTATCAGCTAATGGATCCAGTAATTTCCCTAAATTTGTAATTAAATTATATTTTCTTGCAATTTTTCCATCATAATAATCTGTAATAGATGCCCCTACAAAGATAATTGCTGCAAATATTCTCATCGTCACAGAAACTGCTGCATTATCTGGGACTTTCAGAGCTAAACTTAGAAAAATCACAAATGGTATAACCAAAATAATTCTTAATGTTGCTAATTTATTAGGTAAATTCATTTTCATTTTTTCCACACTCCCTAAATCATAGTAATATTCTAAATTAATTCAATGTTTTCATACTCAAGTTAAATTTGTCTTCGCTTTCCATTGAAATTACCTTGACTCTGACATTTTGGCCTTCTTTTAGTACATCTTCTGTCTTTTCAACTCTCTTATTACTAATTTCAGAAATATGTAAAAGCCCTTCTTTTCCTGGCAACACTTCCACAAATGCACCAAATTTCATCAGTTTTGTAACTTTTCCTTCATAAATTTCATTTAACTCAACTGACTGAGTTTGTCTTTTGACAAGTTCCAGCGCTTTTTTCATATTTTCAGATTCTTTTCCAAAAATTGCAACAGTTCCGTCATCTTCAATATCTATTGAAACTCCAGTTTCATCAATAATTGCTCTAATAACTTTCCCTCCTGGGCCGATAAGTCCAGCAATTTTATCAGGATTAATTTTAACAATCTCAATTTTTGGTGCATTTTCAGCGACTTGTGCTCTTGGCTCACTAATTACTGCTTCCATTTTATCAATGATGAACAATCTTCCTTCTAATGCCTGTCTTAAAGCAATTTCCATTATTTCCCTTGTGATTCCTTCAATTTTTATATCCATTTGAATCGCAGTAATTCCATCTTTTGTACCTGCAACTTTAAAGTCCATATCTCCAAGATGGTCTTCAAGTCCTTGAATATCAGTAAGTACTGTGAATGTTTCACCTTCTTTTATAAGTCCCATAGCAATTCCGGCAACTGTAGATTTTATCGGAACTCCAGCAGCCATTAATGCAAGCGATCCTCCACAAATTGAAGCCTGTGACGAAGAACCATTTGATTCTGTAATTTCAGAAACAAGCCTTACTGTGTATGGGAATTTGTCTGTATCTGGCATAACATATTTTAAGGCTCTTTCTGCCAAGTTTCCATGTCCTAGTTCACGTCTTCCAGGAGCTCTCATAAATCCAGCTTCTCCAACTGAATATGGCGGAAAATTATAATGCAGGAAGAATTTTTTACGTGTTTCATCTTCCATTCCATCAATAATTTGCTCGTCTTCCTTACTTCCAAGCGTTGCAACAACTAATGCCTGAGTTTCTCCACGTGTGAACAATGCAGAACCATGCGGTACTGGAAGTGTATCTATTTCTACATCAATTGGACGGATTTCAGTAGTTTGACGACCGTCAGCACGATATTGCTTATATAAAATAGCATCTCTGACAAGTCTTTTTTCAACATCTCTATAATATTTCTTAAATTCTTTTTCAAGATTTTCGTCAATTTCTTTATCTTCATTTTCAAGTTTTTCAACATATTTTTCAAAAAGTTCTATTTCTAAATTATCAATTGCCTCGTATTTTTCCAGTTTACCTGGTGTCATTATAGCCTTTTCAACTTCATTTTCAAAACTGTCAATAAATTCCTTGATTTCAGAATCTACTTCCTTTTTCTCAAATTCATATTTTTGTACATCAAACTGTTCTAAAAATTTGTCTTGCTCTGCACAAATTTCCTTAATTTTTTCATGCCCAAACATAATCGCTTCCAGCATAACTTCCTCAGAAACTTCCTTAGCTCCAGCCTCTACCATTGTTACAGCATCTTTTGTCCCTGCAACTGATAATTGAATTTCGCTTTCCAGCAACTGCTCTCCTGTCGGATTCAAGATGTATTCTCCATTAATGTACCCAACTGTAACTCCAGCCACAGTTCCTACAAATGGAATATCTGATAATCCTAAAGCGGCAGAAACTCCAATCGTAGCAAGATTTTCTGGATAATTTACTTCATCATAAGAAAGCACCGTAACTACAATATGTACTGCATTCAAAAATCCTTCCGGAAATAAAGGTCTGATTGGTCTGTCAATCAATCTTGAAATCAAGACTTCATCAGTTCCTGGCTTAGTTTCCCTTTTTATAAATCCACCTGGAAATTTCCCTGATGCATAAAATTTTTCAATATAGTCAACTGTTAAAGGAAAAAAATCCTGTCCTTCTCTGACATCCTTGCTCCTAGTCGCAGTAACTAAAAGCATTGTCCCTCCACATTGAACAACAACTGAACCTCCAGCTTGACGTGCGATTTTCCCTGTACTTATTTTAATTTTCTGGTTTCCTAAATTAAAACCATAAATTTTCTCTTCAAACATTTTTCCTCCTAAAATTTATTTATTTTTTAAGAAGGGAGCAAATAATAGTAAAATCTTTCATCAAATTTTTAATAAAAAACTTTACAATTACTTACTCAAAATACCTTCTTAAAATTTTTATAATTATACCATTTTTTCGTAATTTTTACAAATTTAAAAATTAAAGAAAATTAAAAACACAAAAACTTATTTACCTATTTGCTTATCATTTGATTAATAATAATTTTTTCTTATTTTTTTATATTTAAATTTGCATTTTGCTAAAATTCAGGTATAATGTATTAGAATACTTTGATTCTCAAAATATTTTTCAGGAGGAATAAACTATGAAAATAAATTTAAACAACATTTCTGAAACTATGCTTATTACTTTGTATATGAGAGCTACTGATGCTAAAAGCCTAAAACCAATTTTGAATGATAAAAAGTCTTTAGAAATACTTTCACAGATAGATTATGATTTCTCAAAATTTAAAAATGCTTGGACATCGTATTATGGTGTACTCTCACGTGCAAAAGTAATGGATAATGAAGTAAGAAAGTTTATAGAAAAATATCCAGATTGTGTGATTGTATCTATTGGATGTGGATTAGATACAAGATTTTTACGAATTGATAATGGAAAAATAAGATGGTATAATCTTGATTTACCTGAAGTTATTGAAAAACGAAAATTATTTTTTGAACCTAATGAACGTGTTACAAATATTCCAAAATCAGCTTTTGACTCAGCTTGGACAAATGAAATTAAATTGAATGGAAAAAAATTACTTATTATTTCAGAAGGCGTATTAATGTACTTTGAAGAACAAAAAATTAAACAGTTTTTGGAGATACTAACTAATAATTTTAATTCTTTTGAAGCTCATTTTGATCTTATTTATAAAGGAACCGTTAAGTTAAATGACAAGCATGACGCTTTAAAAAATATGAAAGCAAAATTTATTTGGGGTGTAAAAGATGGAAGCGAAATTATAAAATTGAATCCAAAATTAAAACAAATTGGACTTATCAACTTTACTGATGAAATGAAACATCATCTTCCTGGTTGGAAAAAATTATTTATTCCATTGCTTTATATTGTAAATAATCGACTTGGAATTTATACTTACGAAAAAAATAACTATTAAATTTTAATAAAAAAATATACCCAACCTTAAATTTTTCTACTTTTAAGTTTTGAGTATATTTTTATTTGTCGTTAATCCTCTAACAACGGATCTTTTTTTGTAACTTCAACCACCAATTTATGCAAACAAATCAATGCTATCAAATTTGGAATTACCATAAGACCGTTAAACATATCCGCAAGTTCCCACACTAAATCAACTTTTTGAAGTGAACCGGCAATTATGCAAATCATTACTAAAATTCTATAAATATTAAGTGCTTTTTTACCAAACAGATATTTCACATTAGCTTCCCCAAAGAAATACCATCCAATTATAGTAGAAAATGCAAAAAAGAATAATGCAACTGCAACAAAAATCACTCCAAAATGCCCCAATACTGCGTGAAATGCCTGTTGTGTCAATGAAATCCCAGTTCCATCCGCTTTTCCGTCTGCAATCAAAATTACTAATGCTGATAATGTCAAAATTACAAAAGTATCAATAAAAACTGTGACAATTGCAACATGCCCTTGATCTTCAGGATTTTTAACCTTTGCAATTGCGTGAGCATGCGGAGTTGAACCCATTCCAGCCTCATTTGAGAATAATCCTCTTGCCACTCCAAATCTTATCGCTTTTTTTATTCCCATTCCTAAAAATCCACCTAAAACTGCCTTTGTCGAAAAAGCATTCACAAAAATCGCTTTAAATGCCAAACCTGCATTTCCAATATTTAACACAATGATGAACAGACATATTACAACATAAAGAACTGCCATAATAGGAACTATTTTTTCAGTAACTGAAGCAATTCTTTTTACTCCTCCAAAAAATATAAATCCAGATAAAATTGCCAAAAATATACCTGTTATAACTGTCGGAACATGAAAAGCATTATGAAAAGCATCTCCTACTGAATTTGCCTGAACCGCATTTCCCATAAATCCTAAAGACAGTACGCATGAAACCGCAAAGAATCCTGCCAGAAATTTGGCCGCTTTTCCTCCTTTAAATAATGTTTCAATGTAGTATGCTGGGCCTCCCGTCATTTCTCCATCTTTTTTCTGTTTAAAAATCTGACTTAATACAGCTTCTGAATAGATAGTTGCCATTCCAAAAAATGCACTTACCCACATCCAGAATATTGCCCCTGGACCTCCTGATACAATCGCTGTTGCCGCTCCTGCGAGATTTCCTGTTCCAACTTGTGCTGCAATAGCCGTTGCTAAAGCCTGAAACGACGACATCCCATTATTATCCGCCTTTTCTCCGCTCAAGTCAAACCCGCTTGTCAACTGTTTCAAACCGCTCTTAAACTCCCTAACTTGAATAAATTTCAGTCGAAATGTATAAAATACTCCTGTTCCAACTAACAAAACAATTAAAATAACTCCCCAAAAAAATTCATTAAAATTTTTAATAATTTCTAACATCTAAATCCTTCTCCTTCGTTTTTTATTTCTGAATTTTAGAATGGATAGAAAAGCTTAAAGCGTTTTAATACAAATTTTATTATAAATCAAAGAAAAAGGCTGTCTTTTACTTAAATAAAGTCAAGACAACCTCTTAAAATTTCTTTTATATAAAAAAAGAAATATAAAATCCATAATTTTATATGTATTATTCTCTGTTCTTTTACCTGAGAGTTTAGGGAATAAAAATTCCTTTGCTCCTTCGGTGCCGTCATTTAAGACAGTCTCTCCAGAGGCTCGTCCACTATGAGTCCTTTTACCTGAAAGAGTCACTTCTTCGGTGTTTTATTCTACATTTACAAAATTTATAAATGAGACAAAATCTCTCCTCATACCTTCATCCAAATTATTCACTTTTCTATATGTTAGCATATTTTTTTCTGTGTGTCAAAAAATATTCTTTATTATTTTTCTTTCAAAAAAGCTTTTAATAGATTATTTTTCATTTACATTTCCTTTTTCCAAAATATTTTATTTACTTTTTAGCACAGCCCTAACTGCATAATGTAAAAAATAATAAACTGACTTCAAAAACGGTAATTTCTCAACTTTTCGATAAATTTCCCAACGAACTTTTGCCGTTTTAACCTTATTGCTCGAACGGGAATTATCCAGTACTCGATAATAAGCCAAATTTTCCTTGAGTCCAAAAATCGTTTTCACATCCTTCACAATCTCCAGCCAAAGTACATAATCCTCATTTTTCTCCAGTTCCTTAAAATACCGCTTCCCAACTTTTTCCACATCATACATAACTGTAAGACAGCCTAGATAGTTATTTTTTAGCATATCAGTATAGGAGATTTCCGATTTAATTACAACTTCATTGATTTTTTCGCCATTTTCCTTAACTCTCGTGTACTCTGTACAGCTAATTCCTGCATTTTTTTCCTTCATAAATTGTATCTGCTTTTCCAATTTTTGACTGTGCCAGTAGTCATCAGCATCCAAAAATGCAATATATTTCCCATTTGCCAAATCAATCAAATGATTCCTCCCTTTTACAACACCCATATTTTTTTCAGTATTTACAACCATTATTCTATCATCTTTTTTTGCATATTCATTTACAACTGCAAGACTGTTATCCGTTGAAACATCATTCATAATAAGCATTTCCCAATTTTTATAAGTCTGTGAAAGCACTGATTCTATTGTTTTCCCAATAAATTTTTCTGCATTATACATTGGCACAATTATTGAAACTTTTTCTTTTTCCATTTTCCCTCCTTATTTTACAATTTTCTAATCCTGCGGAAACCTAATCCCCGCTCCAAGTCTAGCTTTTGTCTGCACTTCGCTTACCAGAAGGCTTTTTTCCAGCTGTTTATAGCAAAATTCCAAGTCATTTTCATTTACTGCACTAATGAATGTTTTAAATTCAGGCACAACTCTATCTTTTGAAAATCCATCATCAAAGCTTTCTGTTGTTCCATCATACATTTTTAATGTAACTTTTCCGACAAGTCCCGGAGCCTCTTCACTTACTATTTTTCCTTTACTTCCTTGAATTACTCCTATTCTTTCTCCTTCGCTATCTTTTGCACATACACACATAGCATTGAAATTTTTGTATTCTACCATAAGAACTCCGCTTGTGTCAATATTTCGCTCGGTGTTTGCATAGTATTTCACATTTTCAGGCTTTCCAAAAAGTCCTAAAACATAATGTAAATTATACAGCCCCAAGTCCATCAATGCTCCTCCAGCTTTTTCGGGATCAAATACAGGTAAAATTTCTCCTCTCTTAAAAGCGTCATATCTGCTGGAATACTGACTATACTGGCTCTGAACAAGTTTCACATCTCCGATTTTCCCAATCCAATCTTTTATTTTTTTATAGTTTTCAAAATAAAGTGTCGTTATCCCTTCAAATAAAAATAGTTTTTTTTCCTTTACTAAATCTGACAATTCTTTAGCTTGTCTATAATTAGTTGTCATCGGCTTTTCAACAATAACATTCAGACCTTTTTCCAATGCTTTTTTACAATATTCAAAATGTAAAAAATTCGGAACAGCAATATAAACAGTGTCAATCCCAAATTCACAAAGTTTATTAAAATCATCAGTAAATTTCGAAATACCATATTTTACACAAATTTCCTCAACTTTTCCAATACTCTTTTTTGTCCCTTGTATCCCCACGATTTCCAGCCCTTCCAACCGAACAAGACTAGGCAAAAATTCCTGAACAATCATCCCTGAACCAACAATTCCCAATTTCATAAAAAATCCCTTCTTTCATCTTTCTGTTTTTTATATTAATAAAATGGTTTGATAATTTATTTTAAAATTCCAAATATTTCACTTCAATATCATCAGTCAACCAAACGCCATTTTTTGAAATAAAAAATTTTTTCCCATCTTCATACATTTTTTCCGCCAAAACCTTTATTATAAATGGTTTTCCGTGGCGTTGACCAACAGAATATGCCGTTTCTTCTGTCTCTGACAAATGTACAAATTGCCTGCTTTTCTTTTTTAACCCCTCTTTTTTTATCTGCTCCAAAAATCTATCCGCTGTCCCATGATACAAAATTTTAGGAGGCTTAACAGCTTTCAATTCTAAGTCAACATCTATGCTATGCCCTTGACAAGCCCTAATTTTTGTAAAATCCTCATTAAATTCGTATCTCTTTTTACTGTTATTCCTTACAATCTCCTCCAAAATTTCAAAATTTATCCGTTCCTCTTTTCCATTTTCAACATCTCCAGAGCGACTTATTCCATTAATAAGCTCATCTACATTAGCCCATCCATTCCTATCCAGTTCAATTCCAATCATCTCAGGCTTATGCCTTAAAATCAAACTTATAAATTTTCCTAATCTTGTTAATTTCTTTTTCACGGTTCTCCTTTTTTTCTATATAATTTGTTAAGTAAATTAAATTTTTATTTATTTAATTTTTTTGGAAATAAAATCGGCAATATTAAAGCAATAAATAGTTAATTCATCAAATTATTATAATCATTTATCAGTTTATTATACTTCTTAATTACATCATTCGGAGTCCCAGTCATATCCTCCGTATAAACTTTCTTCTCAATCTCGCTCTTGCTCATCGACTTGCTTTTCTCAATTTCCTTAATAAATATTGTAACTGATTTTTCAAATTCTGCAAGCTGTTTGTTAAATATTTCCAATTTTTCTTTTGTGTAATTCTCTTTTTTTAGCTGTTTCTCGTTTGCAATTGCTTTCTGGAAGTTAGCTGAAGCCACTAAAATATTTTGCTGCGCTTTTTTTAATTTTCCTAAATCACCTTTTATAAAGGTTGTCATACTAATTTTCTGATTATCCATTTTATCAACAAAATCTTCACAGCTGTTTATCAAAATTGTCAAATTGTATTTTATTAGGCTGCCTTCATTTTTATATGTTTCCAGTATTTTCTGCATTCTTTCCTTTGATTTATTTGCCACTTCAGTTTTGAAAGCATCTGAACTTTCTTTATATCTTTTGTAAATTTTTAAAAAATTTGTATGTAATTGCCGCCCTTTTGCAAAGCCATCTGCCAAATGTTCTTTTTTTCCATAGTAATTTGTCATGGAATCCGTTACTGTTTTTAATTCTTTTAAAATTGGCAATAATTTTTTGGAAGAGTTATCCAGCTTTTCCATCTTAAATTTTGAATTTATATTTTTTTCAAGTTTCTGGATAACAGCATTGTCGATTTTAATAACAGGAACGCTTTCCAGAGTCCCCATTTCCTGTACATTTATTTCCTTGCCTTCTCCAGCCACATCAATATATTTTGAAATTTCATTCTCAATATTTGTCAAATTATTATGAATTTCAATATAACCGTTGTACTTCTCCATCTCTTCATTTTTCACTTTTTTTATACTAAATTTTCTTCCAATTTCCTTAAATGTATCATCACAGGAAAATAAAAAAATCGAAAGAAATCCTATTAATATTATTTTTTTATAATTCATTTTTACTCCAGTATTTTTTATTTATTCAATTCGCTTAAAAATTTTACCAATTCCGCGAATCCTATTCCTCAAAATAAAACTAACGAAATTGGTAATTTTTAAAATTTATTTTCTATTTTATTTAATAAAATCAATAATTAATTATATCGAACTTACATTAAATGAAATGGATTCCAGAACTTTCAGTAAAGCGTCCGTTGTATCAAGTGAAGTCAGACAGGCTATTTCCTGCTCGCTTGCGGCACGTCTGATTTTAAATCCATCGTTTCTTGCAGTCTTTTTCTTACCAGCTGTATTTATTACCATATCAACAAGTCCTTTATAAATCAGCCCTAGCACATCGTGTTCATATTTCCCTTCTTCTTCAATTTTTCCAACAGTTTCAACACGAAGCCCTTTTTCCTCAAAATATCTGGCTGTACCTTTCGTAGCCATTATATGATAACCTAACCGAGAAAATCTCTTAGCCAGTCCATAAGCTTCCTCTTTTGCCGTTCCACTAATTGTAAACAGTACACTTCCTTGATCCTTGACTTTAATTCCAGACGAAATTAGCCCTTTGTAAAGTGATTTTTCAAGGTTTTCATCACTTCCCATAACTTCTCCTGTAGACTTCATTTCAGGCCCTAGCGTTGTGTCCACATCTTTTAATTTCTGGAAACTGAATACAGGAACTTTTGTATACACATGTTTACTTTCTTCAATTAATCCAGTTTCGTATCCTTTACTTTTCAATGTTTCTCCAAGAATTCCCTTCATAGCAAGATTTGCCATAGGAACACCTGTAATCTTGCTTAAAAACGGAACTGTCCTTGAACTTCTAGGATTTACTTCCAGCACATAAACTTCTCCATCGCTAATTACATACTGAATATTCAAAAGTCCTATAATATTTAATCCTTTTGCAAGCCTTGTTGTATAGTCAATTAATGTACGTTTTTGTGAATCTGTAATGCTTTGCGGAGGATAAACCGCAATAGAATCTCCAGAATGGACTCCCGCTCTTTCGATATGCTCCATAATTCCAGGAATCACAACCGTTTCCCCATCGCAAATTGCATCCACTTCGATTTCCTTTCCAACTAAATATCTGTCAGTAAGCACAGGATGATCAGGCGACACTTTTACAGCATTTTCCATATATTGACGCAATTCCTCTTCACGATATACGATTTCCATTGCTCTTCCACCTAATACGTAAGATGGACGCACTAGAACAGGATACCCGATTTCAGCCGCATTTTTTACAGCAGTTTCCGTATCAAATGCAGTTTTTCCAAGAGGCTGAGGAATATTCAATTTATGCAACAATGCCTCGAATTTATCACGATTTTCCGCATTATCAATTTCTTCAAGTGCTGTTCCCAATATTTTAACACCATGTCTTGCCAATTTTTCAGCCAAGTTAATTGCCGTCTGCCCACCAAACTGAACAACAACGCCTTCTGGCTGTTCAAGTTCAATTATTGCCATAACATCTTCTTCCGTAAGCGGCTCAAAATAAAGCTTATCCGAAATTGAAAAGTCCGTTGAAACAGTTTCTGGGTTGTTATTTACAATAATCGCCTCATAGCCAGACTCTTTTATCGCCTTCACAGCGTGAACTGTCGCATAGTCAAATTCAACACCTTGCCCAATTCTAATAGGTCCTGAGCCAAGTACAATAATTTTTTTCTTATTTCCTACAACACTTTCATTTTCCTGCTCATAAGTCGAGTAAAAATAAGGTGTTTCTGACTTAAATTCAGCCGCACAGGTATCAACCATCTTAAACACAGGCTTAATATTGCATTTTTCACGAAGTTTGTAAACTTCATCTTCTGTCGTATTCCAACGGTGTGCAATAACTTTATCTGAAAATCCATATCTTTTGGCAAACAGCAGTGCATCTGGATTATTTACATTTGCCTTCAATTCCACTTCAATATCAATAATATTTTTCATTTTATCAAGGAAAAACATGTCAATTTTTGTCATATCATGTATTTCCTGCGGAGTAACTCCTCGTCTTAACGCTTCCCCAATGAAAAACAATCTTTCATCTCCAGCTTTCTGGATTCTTCTCAAAATGTATTCCAAGCTAAATTCATCCCCATTTGGAAGCCCCAAGTGATGTACTCCGTACTCAAGTGAACGAATAGCTTTTAACAAACTTTCCTCATAAGTTCTTCCAATTGCCATTACTTCCCCTGTTGCCTTCATTTGTGTACCTAAATGCCTATCTGCCTTTTCAAACTTATCAAACGGAAATCTCGGTATTTTACTTACAACATAGTCAAGTGACGGCTCGAAGCACGCATACGAATTTTTAGTAACAGGATTTATAATTTCATCAAGTGTCAATCCAACTGCAATTTTTGCAGCGATTTTCGCAATTGGATAACCTGTCGCTTTTGAAGCGAGTGCCGATGAACGTGATACTCTCGGATTTACCTCAATAATATAGTAATTAAACGAATACGGATCTAATGCCAGCTGAACGTTACATCCACCTTCTATTTTCAATGCTCTTATTATTTTCAGTGAAACATCTCTCAACATGTGGTATTCCCTGTCTGTCAACGTTTGCGACGGTGCAACTACAATCGAATCTCCCGTGTGAATCCCAACTGGATCAATATTTTCCATATTGCAGACAACAATCGCTGTGTCATTGCTGTCACGCATTACTTCATACTCAATTTCCTTGTATCCTGAAATTGATTTTTCCAATAAACATTGAGTTACTGGCGAATATCTAAGTCCATTTGTAACAATATCTTCCAGTTCTTCATCATTGTGGCAGATTCCTCCACCAGTTCCTCCCATTGTAAAGGCAGGACGCACAATCACAGGATAACCAATTTTTTCGACAAATCTACGTGCCTCTTCCAAATTATGAATAATATCCGATTCAGGCACAGGCTCTCCCAGTTCATTCATCAAATTTCTGAACAGTTCCCTGTCTTCCGCTTGCTTAATGGAGTCAAGCTTAGTTCCTAGCAACTCTACTCCACATTCTTCCAGTACTCCTGCTTTGTGCAGTTCCACAGCCAGATTTAGCCCAACCTGTCCTCCAAGAGTAGGAAGCAAGGCATCAGGACGCTCTTTTCTTATAATTTTTGACACAAATTCAACAGTCAATGGCTCAATATATACTTTATCCGCAATTTCCTTATCTGTCATAATAGTTGCAGGATTGGAATTTACAAGGATAACCTTGTATCCTTCTTCACGCAATGATAAACACGCCTGTGTCCCCGCATAATCAAATTCAGCAGCCTGTCCAATAATAATCGGTCCAGATCCAATCACTAAAATTGTTTCTATATCTTTTCGTTTAGGCATTTCCCTACATCTCCTTGCTATTAATTTTTTTGCCAACATTTTTATTTCAATATTTTATAATTTAAGTTTTATATACTTCTTATTCGACGTATTCAAAATTCCGATTCTTTTTCATATTTTCAATAAATATATCAAATAAATAATTCGGGTCATGTGGTCCTGGAGAAGCCTCTGGATGATACTGTACCGAAAATACTGGATATTTTTTATGTCTTACACCTTCGCAGGTTCTGTCATTTACTGCAATATGTGTTAATTCCAGCTCTGTATCCTTCAAAGAATCAATATCTACAGCATATCCATGATTTTGTGCTGTAATATCAACTTTTCCAGTTTGTAGGTTTAATACTGGCTGATTTGCCCCACGATGTCCGAATAGCAATTTATATGTCTTTGCTCCACAGGCAAGTGAAATTAGCTGATGTCCCATGCAAATTCCAAAAATTGGCACTTTATCTATTAATTCCCTAATTGTAGCAATTGTTTCTGGAACATCTGTCGGATCTCCCGGCCCATTGCTTAACATTATTCCATCTGGTTTTTGTCTTAAAATTTCTTTAGAAGTTGCATTATGTGGCATTACGACAATATCACAGTCCCTTGAGTTAAGTTCCCTCATAATTCCTGATTTCATACCTAAATCAAGCAGAACAACTCTCATCCCTCTTCCAGATGAAAGAAATGCCTTTTTTGTCGATACCTGTTCGATTTGATTGGTTGGCAACGAATTGATTTTTAAATTTTCTGCAATTTCTTGCGGATCTTTGTCTGCACTAACGATAATTCCCTTAATCGTTCCATGCTCTCTTATCTTCTTTGTCAGACTACGTGTATCAATTCCAGAAATTCCTGGAATATTCAAATCCTTCAAAACTTCATCCAATGTAAATTCATTTCTAAAATTAGAAGGTTTTCTACATATTTCACGAGTTATGATTCCCTTAATACTTGGATTAATAGTTTCATAATCATCCCTATTTATCCCATAATTTCCAATTAACGGATAAGTAAATGTAATAATCTGCCCATTATACGATGGATCTGAAATAGTTTCCTGATACCCAGTCATCGCAGTATTAAAAACAACTTCCCCAGCCATTTCCACATCTGCTCCAAATCCATACCCCTTATACACACTACCATCTTCCAAAACAAGCTGTTTATCCAATGCGTACATAAATACTACCTCCCTAAATTTTAAATGATACTATTTGTTTTAAAATTTGTTCAATTGTCATTAACGTGTCTGATTTGCGATAATAGTAAACTATTTTAATTCAAATCCTAGATATGTATTTATTAATAAAAGTCTGAATGTATTTACTAACATCTCTAATCTCATAATTATACTATATTTTCAAAGTTTTATCAATAATGGCAAATCATTATTTTTTTAATTTTTACAAAAATAATTAATTTTAATATTTAAAAGATAAAATTAAAAATTCTCATTTTTCTTTAATGTTTATATGATATGATTAACTTGAAAAGAAAGATAAGGCATAATAAAAAATTATATTTAAAACAATAAATTGTTTACATTATAATAATTATATTTTAGGAGTGATTTATTATGAAAAAGATTTTAATTTCTATGTTTTTATTATTTAGTGCTTTAAGTTTTTCAAGATTTATCGAACAATGTGAAATTACTTCCAAAGGAACTTATAGAAATGGAGTAGGATATGTAAACTGTGTAAGTTTAGAATCTGGAAGACACTTTAATTTTACAAGAGTAAACTATAGAACTAGAAGCAATTTGGATCTAGGAGAAGTTTACAAGCTTTATTTCAATGGACAAGGATACAAAAATTTATATTTAACATCATACGAATATCTATATTAATAAAAATGAAAGTATAAAAAATTATGCTGTCGACAAATCAATACTTTAAATTTATAAAGAGCAGGTGATTAAATTACCTGCTTTTCCAAAACATATTTCTTTTCCTTAAATTTCTCGTATAAATAATATAAAAATATCATATCTTAAAAATTAAAAATTTTCAATTATTATTTTTTAAAAATTATTTTTTTAAATAAGGAAAAATCTAGACTTCTATAAAATATAAGGTATAATTTATAATAAAGATTAAGTTAAATTAAAAGTTGAAAATTTGTAGAAATAAATGAAGAAAGGAGGTAGTTCAATATGAAAAAAGTGTTATTATTTGTAATTGTGATTTTATTAGTAGGAGTGCAGTTATTCGCTGATTATTCAATAAAAAATAATAAAGTTTACTTTAAAGAAAAAATAATCAAAGGAGCAGATGCTAAGACTTTTAAAGAGATTAACTATGAATATTCTAAAGATAAAAGCAATGTTTATTATTATGGGGAAAAAATTGACGATGCTAATCCTGAAACTTTTAAGGAAATTAATGATGCAGGCCTTTTTTACATTGACAAAAGAAATGTATTCTTTAAAGGACAGAAAATAAAAGGGGCTGATGTCAAAACTTTTAAACTGTTAAATAATGGTCCTTATTCCAAAGATAAAAATTATATTTTCTTCAAAGAAGCACTAATTGATGATGCTGATTATGAGTCTTTTGAAGCAACTGACTCCATCTGTGCCAGAGATAAAAATGGCGTTTTCTATAAAGGGGCAAGAATGGAAAAAGACGATACTTTAAATTCTTGTGTTAAATACTATCAAAACAAATAAGATTATCTATCAATTTCTAAATTTATTGATTTACAATTCTATTACAAAATTTACAAACTCTCATTTTTCTTTAATATCTACATGCTAATATACAATTGAAAAAGAAAAATACAAAAAACATATTATACTTATTCACAATTACAATATTTGAAAACAAACTCAAAACTATTCACAATAACCTAATAAAATTTAAATTCTTTAAATTTGAACAATAGAATTGATTAATGTTACTTGAAATAACAAATGAAATTAAAACATATTAACATTATTTACGTTACTCTATCAGAAAAGCGGGGACTCAAAACCTGCTTTTTACTTAAAAAAGCTATTAACATTATTATTAAGAAACACAAATAAAGAGGTACTTGTATGAAAAAAATAACAAAAATTATTTTTATAATAACAATTTTAATTTTTTCTATAATTATAAATGGTTCTACTATAAAAAATTATGATGTCGTAATGAACATAAATAAAGAATCATCATTGACAATTACAGAAAAAATAGAATATGAGTTCGCCGATTTAAATCATAGGGGCATTTTTAGAGATATTCTTTTAAGAAAAAAAGATAAAGAAAACTTAAAAAAAAAGCCTTATTAAAATAAATTCTGTAACAATGAATGGGCAAAAAGTAAAACATACGTATGAAGAGTTTGATGAAGGACTTCGAATAAAAATCGGTTCAAAAGACAAAAAAATAACACAGCTTAAAAATATATATGAAATAACTTATACTATGTATACTGATATTTTTAAACATGAAGATATTCAACAAATATATTTCAATATAATACCACAATTCTGGAAAGTTCCAATAGAAAAAGCTAATGTTACAATAAAATTTTCTGATGGTCAACCAATAACAAATGAAGAAATTAAAAAATTTGAGATTTATACAGGCAAAGCAGGAATAAACGAAAAAAATTATAAAATTTTACAGGAAAATGGAGAAATAAAATTTACAAACCAAAAACCATTAGCACCTCAAGAAGGAATTACATTTCTTTTAAATTTAAAAACAGATAAAATATCTCCAAGTTTTTCGGATAAATTAAAACTATTTTTTACAACCTCAAAAAATCTAACCTTCAGTTTAATACTTTCCTTTGTATCGTTAATTCTTATGTTAATTACAAAACTCACAGTTTTAAAACAGCCTTCCAAAAAAACAATTATACCCGAATTTGAAATTCCAGATGATATGTCTGCAATGTTTGTTTCCTATTTCGTAAATCAGGATGATGAGAAAAAAATAATTAGTACAGGAATTTTTTCGCTTTTGTGCAAAGATATTAAAATACAAAATTCTCAAAAAAAACAACATTTTGAGAAAAAAGAAGAAAATTTAAAAGATAAAGAACAAGCCTTAAAAAAATTAAAGAAAAAGAAAGAAAAAATGGGAGAAAAATTTACTATATCAGACAAACCTAATGATGATACCATTCAAAATTTTTCTAATGGTGAACTTTACGAGGAAGAAAAAAAACTTTTTAAAGCTTTAGAAAAAAAAGAAAATAAATTTGTAATATCAGATCAACCTAAAAATAATATTATTAACATTTTTTTTAAAAGATATAATAAACTTTGTGAAAATAAAGATTTTTATTATTTAATCCCTTTATCTGCTATTATTATTGGCTATCTTGTAATTACATATAATGGAAACGTGGTAAACATTTCATCTATTATAGTAAATATATTAACTGCAATAATATTTGGTACTATTATTATAGCTTTAGTTTATTTTTATCGTATAATGTCAGGAAATAAAAAATTTTTGCAAAAAAATTTATTAGGAAAAATATTAACTATTCTGAAATGGATAATGATTTTTAGCATAATAAACGAAATGTATTCAGATAAAAATTTTTTAATTGCAGCAGTATTTATTTTGTTATTAGTTGCCAATGCACTTTATTCACGTAATTTTCAAATATATTCTGAAGAAGGTTTACGAAAAAAAGAATATATCGAAGGTTTAAAAATGTATATAAAAACCGCTGAAGAAAATCAGATAAAAAAATTTGACAGTACTGAGGAGCTAGTAAAATATTTTAAAGGAATTTTACCCTACGCAGTAGCTTTGAATGTACAAAATCAAGCTATAAAACTGATGGAAAAGACAATCGAAATTAATTCAAGTCTAACAAGAAATGACGAAATGCTAAAAGAACTTAATAGTTTGTATGCATATTCGAGAAAAGAAGAAATGAAAGTAAAAATTAGGGAATCATATTCTTCTTCGTATAAAGATTCAAGAAGTTCAGCCTCTTCTT
Source organism: Leptotrichia massiliensis (assembly GCF_900104625.1). Lineage (NCBI taxonomy): Bacteria > Fusobacteriati > Fusobacteriota > Fusobacteriia > Fusobacteriales > Leptotrichiaceae > Leptotrichia > Leptotrichia massiliensis. Next base: position 487,129 of record NZ_FNVZ01000005.1, on the reverse strand, counting down.
CATTCAGTGGTTCAGGAAGCGGCTATAGCAGTGGTGGCAGCGGTTACTCCAAGGGCAACGGCTACAGTGGCGGAGGTTCTGGCGGTGGAGGTGGTGGAGAATTGTAATTTCCCATCATTTTCTAAAAAAATAATTTAAAGTCTAATTTTAAATTTTGTAATTATAAACTTTTACTAAAACATAAAAGGAGGTAATTTAGATGAAAATTTCAAAAAATAAATTTTTAGGAATGTTAGTATTTTTATTGATTTCCAGCATTAGTATTTCAGGTCAGTATAAAGATGCATTAATAAGCCGTATGAGTAATTTCCGTAACAGTGTATTTGCAAATGCAGATGAAGGCAATGATTTTCAACAGAAGGAAGCTTTAAGAAAAACCGAAGAAGAATGGGACAAGGAACTGAACATTGTATATCAGAAAATAATGAAAGTCGCTGATCCTGTAACTAAGAACAAGCTCAGGAATGCACAACGTGCATGGATTAAATTTAGGGATTCTGAAGTAGAAAAAAGCTATTATACAAACAATCCTAACGGTGGAAGCATGGGAATTCTATTTTCACTTAATACTGCCGCAAAACTTACTGAAGAAAGAGCTGTTCAGCTGGCAGAAATGTATGATGCTTTAGACAAATAATTAAAATCACAATAACTTTAAGAAGGAGTTGAAAAGTATGTACAAGAAAAATATATCTATAAAATTTTTTATGCTTATATTATCAATATTAATGTTCATATCATGCTACGGAAAAACAAAGGTACTTACTATCTATACAAATCCATTAACAAAAAGCTATACTTCATTAGGAAAAGGGAAATTGTTGCTAGCAAGGAGAAATGATTTTGATAGGGAAATAAAATTTGTTGCGAAAGTTGATGGAGTTACTGTAGAACATAATTATGTTGAATGGAATGATTCATATTTTTACCCTATTGAAACAGGATTTATAATTAAGCTTAAAAAAAATGTAGTTTATAGCTTTATGGGAATCGTTCCTGAAGGAATTCCAGAAGCGAGATTAATAATTAGTTATAAGGGAGAACAGAAAGTGGTAATGATAGACTGGGGACTGCAAACAGGAGAAAATGGTGAAAATTTAGACTATTATGATGTATATTTTTAAAAGTTATTTTATAATTGATACTAAATTTTAAAATTAATTAGTTTTATTACTACAGTTTTAAAGAAAAGGGAGATAAACTATGAAAAAAAATATTTTTTCTATTCTTACTTTAGTCATTTTATTTACAGTCTCTTTCGTTTCCAGTGCCGCTTCCAGTGTAAAACTAATTTCAAGTGGAGATGAAAATAATGTTTTTGAAACAGAAGGTACACTTCGTTTTGAATGGACTGATGAAGATGACTGTGATGCAATTGATGGTAACTCAGTAAAACTGTTTTTTATACCGAATAATCCCGAGGATTTTGGTAGAAAAATAGTTTATGTATGGCCAAATGATTTGTCAGATGAAGGGTATGCTAAAGCTCTTGCCAGTAATCCTTCACTTCAATACAGAAATCACGAAGAAGATACATTGAAGATGGTTCAAAAAATATTTAAGAACACCAAAATAAAGAAAAATAAGGCAGGACATAGGGAAATGACTGTGAAAATAAGACTGAAATCTCTAAAACCTAAATTAGGATGTAATGCAACCTTATTGTACAGTGAGTTGGTAAATGTTAAAGAAATAAAAGCACCAAAAATAAAATTATCTGATGAAAAATTTGATGAAAAAGTATACGGAAACTTTACTGTTGAATATGCTGTAAAGTCATCAGAAAAGTCTGTAAATATTATGGAAAAACCTAGTGAAAAATCTAGAATTGTAAAAAAAATCGGGAAAAATGATATTGTAGGAGAAATACAGGATTTTGGAGAATGGGTTTTTGTATATTACCGTAATACATATCCTGATTTCACGTATGGATATGTACGTAAAAGTAAACTGAAGAAAAATATAAGACATCCTTTTGAAAATATTGATTTATTTAATTAGAATGCTATACAAATAAAGAGGTGATTTAATATGAAAAAAATATTGTTTATAATAATGCTTATAATTACATGTATTTCATTTGGAAAAAATAGTAATGGAGGTAATATTACTACGGAAGCTAAAGGAATGCTGCGTTTTGTATGGAGCAGAAATGGAAAATATAATAAAGATACTGTTCTTCCTATAACAGGAGAAGATGGAACAGGAGGTTTTGCAATATATTTGGAATTTACTCCTGAAGATAAAGAAAAATTTATGAATAATGTCCTGATTGTATGGCCTGGAAATACAGACGGAAGAATCGGTGGAAAAAAAATGTATAACAGAATACTCAATATAGGTAAGGAAATATCTCCGGATATTGAAAGCAAAATGAAAAAAAATGAATGGGGATATGTTACTCAGCCTGTAAAACTAACTTTAAAACCTGTTAAGATATATGCTGGCTGTTGTGCAGTAGATTATTTTTACGCAGAAATAGTAAAACATGAAAAAATTTCATCGACAACAGTCAAAATACCAAAAAATATGGATTTTGGAGAAAGTTTAAACAGAGTAATAGGTTCAGAAGATAATAAAGCATATACTATATATTCAAAAGAAGGTTATACGAATATAAGAAAAGGGCCTTCTAAACAATATGATATAATAAAAAAAATTCCAAATGATTATTATGCAGCAATAACACAGGATTTTGGAGAATGGAAATATATCATGTATTTTGAAGGAGGATCAGATAAAGTTGGATACGGTTTCGTGCATGAAAGTCAACTGAAATTATCACGATAGTTTGTTAAAATAAAAATAATAGAAAAAAACTCAAACTCCTTTAATATTAAACTATTAGATCAAATATTAATGGGGTTTGAGCGAACTTTAATATTATCTTTATTTTTTCAACAATTTATTTTCCAAAAATTTCAATGCCTTATCGACATCTGCCTCTTTTCCTTCCTCAGACACGTATTCAATGTATTTCACATTATTATTTTCATCCACTATCATCAATGCTCTTGTTAAAAGCCCTTTTTCCTTTATGAAAAATCCATTTTGGATACCAAATTGATGATATTTAAAGTCAGAAACCGCTTTTAATCCATTAATTTCATTGGCTGTACAGAATCTTTCCTGAGCAAATGGAGTGTCAACTGTCACAGAGTAAAATTTCACGTTTGTGTGAGTTTTGGCAGCTTCATTTAACTGTTTTGTCTGCAGTGAACAAACTTTTGTATCAAGTGACGGAGCTGTATAAATTACTTTTATATTTTTATCTTCAAAAATATTTTTTTCTTCTAATTTCGTATTTACAACTAAAGGCACTTCCCTTATTTTATCTCCAACTTTTAATTCTTTTCCAACAATTGTTACAGGAACTTTTCCCATTGTGATTTTTAAATTATTATCAGCTTTCAAAGTGTCTAAATATTGTGCATATTCGGCATTTTGTCCTGCATGTCCTGTTTCATTTTGTGTTTTTGGCTTATTTCCACAGGCAGCCAGAACTACTGCAGCTACTCCTAATAATAATATTTTTTTCATTTGTTTCCTTCTTTCGTAATTTTATTTGTCGCTTCTAAAAATTTAAATTGTATAATTTTTACAGCTTTAATTTAAACTATTTTTATCTAATTTTATCATTTCTATTTTGATACTTCTCTAATTAAACTCGGATTATACAATAAACTTTCATTTTTTCTTACTTCTTCAAAAGTATATGTTTTTAAAATTTTTCCATTTTCAAAAACACATTCCATTACGGAATCTTCATGATATTGATTTTCAGGTAAGTCTGAAATATTTACTGTTTCAAATTCTCCATTTTTATTTTTTATCAAGTCAAGCCGTCCTTTTTTACTGACTTTTCCTTTATCTGTAACAGGATTTTTGTAAACATCTCTAACTTCATTTCCAATTTTTATACAGCTGCATTTCATGGCAAATTTATGAGTATCCCTGTTAATGCCAGATTTTTCATTTCCTTGCAAAAGAGATCCTCCGCAGCCCAAAGTAACATTCTCAGCAGAATATTTGTTATCCTTTAAAGATTTATAAATATCCCAGATTGTATCTTCATTAATTCCATCACCTTGTAAAATACGGACTTTGTTAATCACTTTATATCCTTTGGAGTTTATAGTATAGCCAAAATTCTTTTCCAGACTTTCAAGCGCAAATAGAATATTTGTAATTGCGTCTCCACTATCTGGACGTATTGTAACCATTCCATCTCTTGCCAATATTTTTTCACGTAAATCTTTTCCAATAATATTTTCTACCGCATTAAAAAAATTATAGCTGTCAAGAACGATTGAAACAATTCCTTTTGGAAATTTATCAAGCATATTTTCGTATGCTTCTTTTTCATATTTTTGAGTCCAGGAAGTCATTGTGCTATGTTCAGAAGCAGGCACGCTGTAAGCGGCTATTTTTTCATCATAATATTTACGGGCAAAGACAAGTGCATTTAAGGTATCTGTACCATAAAAATTTGTAAGATGAGCCATTCCACCAATTCCGGCACTTTCCTCGCTGGAAACACCACGATAACCAAAATCATGCAATTTAAACTTCAATTCTGACTCCACATTATCACTTGTTTCCTCTAAAAAGTATTTTATAATCTGTTTTGCCTTGTATGAAAATGTTGCAACTGTAATTGGATACCATACTTTTAACAGCAATGTTTCCACCCAGCCCACAATCCAAGGCACATTTTTGTCAGTTGATTCAACTGTAACCAGCACATTATGATTTTTTACAACGCTGCCTTCTGGCACAGTTCTAATTCTAAGTGGCAATTTTCCATCCAGTTTTTCTACAATATACCTCCATCCCTCTTCAAAAAATGGCAATCCATGCAATTCGCAAATTTCCTTAGCTTCATCTATCATTTCATTTGTAATTTTTTTTGTTAAATATTCCATTAAATAATATTGAAGTCCAAAAAATTTTACATATCCGTATAAGCCACCACGACTTTCGATATAATCGTGCATATAAGTCATATTTTCTGGATATTGAAATGGATGAGTAATTTTATAAGAATCTGTCGATAGTATTAAATTTTTCATTTTTATTTTGTATGATAATTGCAAGTTACGTAAAAATCATACTCTCCTTCCCTACACTTTTTTTATTTGTATATTCAATTATAACTCTTTTTCCTTTGAAAATATGCAAAAAATACAGTAAAACCTCTTTGAATCAAACAAAAAGATTTTTACTGTAATAAGTTTTTTTATTTTTTTAAAATTTTATCTGCCAACACCAACGCTATTTTCTTTTCTCCAACCATAAATTCGACAACCATGCTTTTTGTATCCACTTTTTTTATTTTTCCACGTCCAAATTTCTTGTGATTAACCACATCCCCAACTTTATATTTAGAATTTACATTTGAAGTTGTTTGAGAGCCTGATTTTTTACCAAATGTTCCTAGTTTGTCCTTAGAAAATGGATTAAAGTTTTCTATTTTCGGTGTAAAACTTCTTGGAGCTGAAGATTGCCCTTTTAAACTTCCGTATTTTCCACCCACATACTCTAGGTTATCTTGCTTCATTTCGTAGATAAATCTTGATGGACGACGCAAATTATCATCTTTTCCCCAAATTTTTCTTGATGAAGAATAGGAAATAAACAGTTCCTTTTTAGCACGGGTTATTGCCACATAGCAAAGTCTACGCTCTTCTTCCAGCTCTTCTTCAGGAGCGTCAAAAGAAATTGATGGAAACAGCCCGTCTTCCATTCCCGCAAGAAATACATAATCAAATTCCAGTCCTTTCGAGCTGTGAATTGTCATAAGTTTTACATAATTTTCATCATCTTCCATTTCATCAGTCGCTGAACTTAACGAAATCATATCAAGATATTCATTCAAGGACATGCTTGGATTTTGCTTTTCAATTTCAGTAATACTGTTTAACAATTCCTCAATATTTCTAACCCTGTCTTCCTTATTGTCTTCAATTGAGTCAATATAACGTGTTCTTATAAGAATTTCATCAAATATTTCCTTAATTGACATTTCTTCAAGGCTTGAGTAAATGCCTTGCATTAAATTGTAAAATTCCTTTAATGCCAGTTTTGTAGCTGCTCTTACAGGAATTTCATCAATGTAGTGAAGCGTTTCAAGCATCGAAATATTTTTTTCATTTGCAACTTCCTGTATTTTTTCGAGAGTCTTTTCGCCCACCGAACGTTTGGGAACATTAATTATACGATAAAAATTATGATTATCATTTTTATTATTTAAAAGACTCAAATATGCTAAAATATCCTTTATTTCCTTACGTTGAAAGAACTGCATTCCGCCATAAATTTTATATGGAATATTTGCAGACAGCAGTTTTTCCTCCAGAACTCTTGACTGTGCATTTGTCCTGTACAGAATCGTCATATCCTTGTAATCAGCACCATCTCTTTTCTTTTTCTTCATCTCTGTCACAATAAAATCGGCTTCATCATAAACAGTCATTGCATTATAAATCTTGATTTTTTCTCCATCAGAACCATCTGTCCAAAGTGTTTTCCCTTTTGAACTTTTATTATTTTTAATAAGCTCATTGGCTGTATCCAGTATTTTCTTTGTAGAACGGTAATTTCTTTCCAGTTTTACTGTAAAAGCTTCCTTATAATCTCTCTCAAAATTCAAGATATTATTAATATTTGCCCCACGAAACGCATAAATACTTTGATCCTCATCCCCTACAACACAGATGTTTCGATACTTTGCTGCAATCAGATTAATCATTTCATACTGAATATCGTTAGTATCCTGATACTCATCCACCACAATATACTGATACCTTTCCTGAATTCTTTCGAGAACAAAAGCATCATCCAGCAATTTTCTTGCATTCAAAAGCAAATCCGAAAAATCCATCGCATTATTTGCCTTCAAAACTTCATTATACTTCTGATAAATCTCGCCAAAAAGCCTGTTCGCAGGAATCCTCATATCAATTTCCCGTTCAAGCTCCTTAATTCCTATCCTCTGTTCCTTCAATTTACTAATTCTATTTGCAAGTTTTCCTGGCTGAACATTATCATTATCTTTAATTCCCATATCTTTTTTTATCTTTGTAATAATCGATTTCTGATCATCCACATCATAAATATTAAAATTCCGTCCATATCCAATTCTTTCAGAATAAGTTTTAAGCAGTCTTACCGAAAACGAGTGAAATGTAGAAACTACAAGATTATTCGCCTCATGTCCAATAAGTGCCGTAGCCCTTTCCTTCATCTCTCTTGCCGCCTTATTCGTAAAAGTAAGTGCCAGAATATTAAGCGGCGAAATCCCTATTTCTTTTACCATGTGTGCGATTCTATAAGTAACTGTCCGTGTTTTACCACTTCCCGCTCCAGCCAGTATCAATACAGGCCCTTCTATCTTTTCCGCAGCTTTTCTCTGCTCTTCATTTAATTCATCTAAAATACTGCTCATATTTCTCCTTTTTTCTCATTATTTTTATATCTAATTTTTTATCTTGTTTTTTATTTTATATAATATCTATTTTTTGTATAAACAACTTAGAATATTCATTATTAAACAAGTTAATTTAAATCTTACAACTCTCGATACTTTACTTCCGTTATTTTCGATATTTTCTCAATAACACCATTTTCTTCCTTTTCTTCCCCAGCGTGACTACTCCCATTTTTATAGACAATTTCCTTCAAGTTCAAGTCCGATTTTTTTAGTAAATCTACTGTTAATAAAATCTGATTAAGTACACCTTTTTTATTTTTTGAAACAATGATAACTTCTGAATTTTTTCTAAATTCACACATAAAGTCGAGAATACTGTAACTTCCTTCCAATTTTAATAAAAGCCCTCCAGTAATTCTGACAAAGATATAGTCGTTTTCAGTTAATGCCGAATTTATTTTTTCACGCAAATTTATTAAATCACTTTTTTCATTTTCCTCCATTTGCCCTTTTATAACTATTGTTGTTACTTTTTTATTTTCAAATAGCTGCTCTTCATACATTTTTTCAACAAATTTCTTGCCAACGTTAATTTCCGTTCCGACTATAAAATATATTTTTCCTTTTTTATCAGTTCTATGCCTCACAATGTGATGTCTTCGGCATCTTGCCTCATAATTTTCATTTGCACCAACCATAACCAGCGGATCGTCATAATAAGCAGGCTCTCCATTTATAAGACGTTGGCTCGCATAAGCAGGCTTTCCGCAAACCATGCAAATTGCGTGAAGCTTATCCACCTGATCAGCAATGCTCATAAGTTCTGGCACCGGCTCGTAAGGCTCCGCCCTAAAGCTCATATCAAGCCCTGCGACGATCACTCTTTTTCCATATTCCACATATTTTTTGCAAAACTCAACGACTTTTTCCCCAAAAAACTGAACTTCATCAATACCAATTACTTCCGCATCAACATTTTTTTCCATAATTTCTTCCATTTGAGAAACATCACTCACGGGATAAGCTCTAAAACTGTCATTCCCATGCGAAAATACCCCTTCTTCTCCATATCTATTATCAATTGAATGCTTAAATGCCACAATTTTCTGCTTTGCATACTCTGCACGCCTAAGCCTTCTTATAAGTTCCTCACTTTTTCCTGAAAACATGCTTCCAGTAACAACTTCTAATTTACCTATGTTATTATTTAAATGAAATCCCATTTTTACTCCTATAATTTTCAATTATATTATAATATTTTTGCTTCAATACATAATTATTATTTTGTTTATTAATTGCGTTCTTTGAAATTGAAAAAAGTTTATTATATTTATATTATTTTAACTCTATTAATTTATCATCTGATAATTTTTTTAAATATAAATCTTTTCCATTTTCAGATACATATTTATAATATTCAACTGCTTTTTCAATATTATTATTTTTTTCATTATACTCTGCTAACCAAAATTTACAATGCATTTCGAGTCTTTTACTAATTTTTTGTGATAATAAGGTTTGAACACATTTAAAAATTTGATGATCTTTTTCATATAAATTAGCCTCTAATAATTCTAACATTTCCTTTGATACATTTTTTAATTTCAAATTATTTTTATTCAATTTTTGATTATACATATCTTTCGCTTCTTCTTTTTTATTTGACTTAAGTAAAACGTTAATATAATTGTAATAATATAAAACTGGATCTTTTCTATAATATCCCTTTTTACTTTTTGTATTTATTAGATTTAAGTAAAAAATAGCTTTTTCAAATTCATTTATCTCAAAATAAGCTACTGATAAATTATTAGCATAAAAATCCTTATACAAAGCCTTTTTAGATACTGTATATTCCTGACTTACTTTATCAATATATGTATAAACTTCTAATTTTTCATCTAACAAACACAAAAGATTTTTGTAAATTTTTCTACGTAAATTAACATCTATTACATAATCTATTAAAACAATTACCATTATCACTATAATTCTATGTAAAAAAGATTCATAAAGCCAGAAACAATACATTAGGTTAATTTTAGGTAATAAAATGTAAAATATAACTGTCAAAAATATAAATAATAAAAGCATCCCTATTTCCAACTTCATATTTAGTGATATTTTTTTACTCACTATTTCTCCTTTCACTACTTTTACTCAAAAAAACTTGGGGAACAAAGTCCCCATATCTCATTTATTAGAAGTTACTGAAAGTGTTTCAGATTATTTATTAATCTTTATTTTGTCTAAACGAATCAAACATGTTTTTTGCATTACTGTATAAAACCTTAACTTCATAAGGTTTTACATTAATTTGAATTTTCTTATCAGAAATCGCATAATTTTCTTTTAAATTCAGCTGATTTCGATAAAATCCAAATAATTTTGGTACCTGCAATGATAATGGATATTCGTCTGCTCCGTTATTTACTACAATTATCATTGATTCATTTCCAGCTGAAATTTCGTAGGAAATAAAGTCTGTATTTGGTCTTGCTGGTGTAAAATCACGACCTTGGTATAATTTTGCCCGTCTGTTCTGATCAGCTAAATAAGCAGATATTTCTGAATCAATACGACCTTGTGTTTTTGGATCGCTGTAAACTTCAAGGATTCTTAATTTCCCGTTTTTAAACAGATTTTTATGTTCCTTTCTGACTTTTAGCAATGCTTTATAATGGTTTTCTATATCTGCATTGCTGTTTACAGGATATAAAATCCATTTTTGCACTTCGTTTACTTCCACAACACTAGGAAAACTTCTAAGTCTGTCTTTATATTTGCTTATGTTATCTGTTTCAGGGTCGTATGGTGCGTAATCTTCCCACAGCATAGGCTTTCTATTTCGTGGCGAATCTGCTCCCCACATTCCCTTTTCATCACCGTAGTAGATAACTGGTGTAGCAGGCAGCATCATTTGCATTGCAACGACTCTTTTCAGCTTACTTACAGCTGTTCCGTCATACAAATCAGGACGAATATTCAAGTATCCTTGATCCGACTGATTATTTCTATCATAAACTCTATTCGGATTTATCATTCCACTAAAGATTCTATCTGTATCAAGCGACCCAATAAAAACTTGTGTCATATTAAAACGATTGCTTGAATATCTGTTGTAAATTTCATTTAATTTTGTTGCAAATTCTACGCCGTTGATTCGGTAATTTGGATTAGTATTCACAGTGTATTTTATAATGTTATTGACAATATTATAATCTGCCCCACTGTCATAAATCCCATCTTCAACATCTTTTGTAATACTGTTTGAAACCTCTCCTGTAATTAACAAGTCAGGTTTATATTTTTTCAAATTTTCTGTAATTTGTGCAAGATATTCTTTATTCTCGTTGTCGTAATAAACATATCTTATTCCGTCAATTCCGTCATCATATACATCTTTTTTAAAAGTCTCATCAGGCCCTAAAATCCATTTTTTCATTGCATTTTCAATATAATTTCTAACTTGCGGATTTTTTAAGTCAAGTACAGTATCCTTTAAATACCAGTTAGAAAATTCTTTATTATTTCTAGCAAAAAATCTGCTTGACGTTATATCAGGAGCCACTTCCAAAACTACTTTCAGCCCTTTTTGATGAGCTTGTTTCACAAGGCTTGCCAACTGCAAATCAGAATCTGTCCAAATCCAGCTTTTTACATTAAGTAAATCCTCGTCAAGTAAATTTTTATCCGTTTCGGGATTGAAAATAAGCAAGTTCAATTCCTTATCCCCATTGTTATTATGGACTTTTGCCTTTATATCAAGCCCTTTTGATGTTCCAGTCTGTTCAATGTAGCCAAAATACGGATCCACGTGATTAAAGTAAATCGTATCATATTTATGGTTTGAAAGAGAATAAAACGGCGATGATAAAATTATGTATTCTACACCAAGATTTTTAATATAATCCAATTTATCAATTATTCCCTGTAAATCTCCACCATAGTAACGTGTATAGTTCTGTACATCATTTAACGTATTTTCTTCCCATTCGTTTTTTTCCTCATAGTTACTGTTCCATTCATTCAATGAAAACTGCGGTTTTTCATTTCCACCCCAATATGCCAGCACTAAGTCTTTTTTTGAAGTTCCTGAACGAATTTCTCCAGTAGGCTCTGAAAAGTCATCTGTCCCAAATTCGTTAAAAATCGCATCATTATCCACATCGCCATTTCTAAACGAATCAATATAAATCTGATATCCAACAGAACCTCTAGCCCATTCTGGAATTGTCGTAAGTTTTGTAGAACGCGAATACTCAAATTTTTCTATATCCTTTAGGTTTTTTGAAATATTTCTTCCCATATAATATTTAGTCTTGTCATCAGTCAATACAAAATAATAGCTTGACACATTGCTTGGAATTTCAGCCATAAAAATCTCATTACCACCATAATTTCCAATTCCACGCATCATTTTTTTCCCACCACTGTAGACAACTTCGGCAGAATAAACATCGTTATTTTTCGTTCGTAGCATAATTTTTACATTAGTTCCATTAAGCACACGAAACTCTGAATCTTCATTATGAACTAAAGAATTTAAATCAATCACTCCGTCATTTCTTTGGCTATATTTTAATAATTCTGTTGTATTTTCTTCTGTTTCATTATTCCCATCATTTTCACTGCTTTCCTGTCTACTCTTATTTTTTTTCTTTACTGCACTGATTAAATAATTTTCATGATTAATCACATCATTATTTTTAATATCCGCTTGCAAATTTTCATTTTGTGCTGAAAACGAAACAACCGAGCTTACCAAAAACAATAAAACTTTCATTTTTAATTTAAAACTCATATTTCTCCTCTATTTACCTTAATCTCCCTAGCCGCAGCCAGACAAAAAACAGTAATTTTTATATTATTTCCATTTTTTTTATCTTTATTATCAAATTGCCTTAAAATACTATTTTTTATTTCCCTAAGCGTAGCTCCTGTAGTTACAATATCATCAAGTATCAAAATTTTTTTATTGCTCAAATCAATATTCTGAGAAATTCTAAAAGCTCCCTCAATATTCCTGTTTCTTTCTTCTTCGTCCAAAATTTCAGCCATCTTTTTTGTATTTTTTATTCTCTCAATCCGAACATAATTCACTTTCAGACAGTTCAAAATCTCATCAACCTGATTATATCCTCTTTCATTCTTTCTTTTTCTGCTGACAGGCACACTCACGACAATATCTATCTTTTCACGTTTCAAGACATAATAAAATTCTTCCTTTATCAATTCAGCAATCAACTTTGCCATGATTTTTCTATGATTATATTTATAAGAATAAATTAACCTCTTAAACTCCTTATTGTAATCCCACACATAATAAATATTATTTAATTTCCGCAATTTTTTCAGACTTTTCAGAATATTTTTCGTATCCTTCGATACAATACCGTACTCAACTAATTCCACCCCTGAAATTATATCCCGATTTCTAAATAAAATTCCTTTAAAATTAAATATTATTTCCTTAAAAAATTTAATATCCCTCAACTGGATCCTCAACCTTTTGAACTATTTTAGTTGAGTACATCTCTGTATATCCACAATTTTTACATATTTTCAAATAAAATATGTCAATGGCAATCTGCGTTCCAGCAACTTTTTTTGTAGGAATTGCCACCTTTTTCATTTCAAATATTTCTTCTCCACACTTGCAACATTTCTCATCATTTCTCATACAATCACCTCAAAACGCATTTTTTAACCACTCAATACTGTTAGAGCCTCTACTTACTCCGACAATATCATACCTTACATTTTTATCCCATTCCTTTTTTAAAAGATAAATTTGTGAACTTGCAAGAATCTTATTCTGCTTATCCTCCGTCACCATCTCAATCGCTGATCCAAAAAAATCATTCTTCCGATATTTAACCTCTACAAACACCAATGTCTTACTCTTCTTTTCCAAAAAAATTAAATCAATCTCCCCAAACCTGGTATAAAAATTACTCTCAACAAACGTAAGCCCTTGCAAAATCAAATATTCCTTCGCCACATTTTCATACTTAAACCCAATTTCCCTTTTATTCATCATATTTCTCGTCCCATCCCCTTTTTTAATATTGTATCATAAATATCTATATTTATTCTTTTAATTTTATATTATATGATACCAATTTTTCACTTATTTTTCAAGACTGGAAAATTTCTCTTCTTTTTTCCGTTTCATTTTTTTCTAAAAATTTTTCCTTATCTTTCCATTCTACGCCATTTTCTTCAAATATTTTTTCAATTTCGTTTATAAATTCTTCATTAATTTCAAAATTTTCTATTTCTCTATCAATTTTATTTGGATCAACATACCAGGTAGAAATATAGTCCATATCATTCTCATACTTTGTTATAAGTTCCCTGTATCTTTCTTTTGGATAAATATAGGGCTCGTGAGCATAATCACTTTTTCTATATTCAAATCTACTAGCTAACAAGCAACAGAACTCTTCTATTGAATTAGAATAAAATTCTTCTAAATTTTTAGTCCCCACCAACATCCTTATTGGAAATTCATCATCTGGAAATTCAATCATATCACACTTATAAAGTTTGTAAATCATTTCTACAAAAAATATCCAATATTCCTTTGTATCTTTAAGCGGTTGCATAAATGTACCTAATGTCATATCTGTAAATATCCATTCTCTATCATCGTCTACATCCATAATAAACCATTGTGAAAATTCTTGAAATGCTATTGCTTCCCATTTTTTCATACCTAAATTCCTTTTTAATTCTCATTCAAAATATTTTCTTATAAAAATTCAAACGAAAGTTCACCTTCAAAAAAAATAACATCATCTTTTTTATAAGTCACATCATTTTCAAATTCAACTAAAATTTCTGAATCTGAAATAGCTGATTCTACCAGTAAAGAATCTGAATTTACATGTTTTACCACTCTTACTACAGCTTCTATATGTGGCGATTTTGGAAAAGGCTGTACAGCTCTCAATTCACTATCCACTTTCAAACTTTTGCATACATATTGCATAAATAATTTCCCTTTGACAATATCTCCTTTTTTAATAAAATTTTTTACATCAAATTCTACAAATGAAACATTCCATTTTTTGTCATTATTTTTTAGTTCTTTTACTACTGCCATATCATAGTCATATTCAAATGTCCATAACTTCTCTATTAAATATTTTTTCATATGAAACTCTCCACCTTTTTATTTATACTAAATCAAAACTTTGCTAAGGACAAGAAATTTTAATTCCTTACTAAATTTATAGTATATAATTCAAAATTTTCTGGATTTTTCCATAGAATTTCATCATCTAAATTTCTTATTTCATCGGGATAAGTGAATATTGAAATATGTTTAAAATTTCTATATTTATTTTGGGATAAAAACTTTTCTGTCAGCCATTCTTTTTTTGTTTCACTTATAACTTCATAAATAATTTCATCAAAATCAACATCTTCTATATTTTCAAAAAAACTTTCAGCAAATTCATCAAGATAATTTGACTGATTTTCATCAAAGTATTTCTCCAATATTTCAATATCTTTTTCTTTCCAAACAAATTTCAAAACATCATTACTAATATTATATAGAAAACCTAATAATTTATCATCTACTATCTCAATCCATCTTTCTCCTTCATCTTCCATAATTTCCAACATTTTAATCCCCTTCATTCTACTAAATAAATAAAAATCTATTTTTTCTTCCCACTTCCACCCAATATCTTCTTCAAAAACGTCTTCCTATGATACCTACAAGCCCCTTTTTCAAGCAAAATTTCCCTATGTTTCTTAGTTCCGTATCCTTTATGCTTCTCAAATTCATACTCAGGAAATTCCTTTGCAATCTCACAAAGCATTCTATCCCTTGTAACCTTTGCCACAATCGAAGCTGTTGCAATAGATAATGATTTGTTATCTCCCTTTACAATGCATTCCTGCTCTCCTTCATACTCATGAATCAAATGATTACCATCAACTAGAACTATATCAAATGCTGATTTTTCAGCCACTTGATTAATCGCTCGACGCATTGCAAGAAATGTTGCATTCAGAATATTCATCTCATCAATTTCTTTTTCTGAAGCAATTCCGATTCCCACGATACAATTCTTTTCTATCGCTTCAAATAATCTTTCCCTTTTTTTCTCAGTCAACTTTTTTGAGTCATTAATCTCCTGCAATTCTGGGAAATCCTGAATCACAATTACAGCTCCAGCCACAACTGGCCCTGCTAAAGGCCCTCTCCCAGCTTCATCAACCCCAACAACAATCTTATTATATTTTTCATCAAATTCCATTAATTCATTTTTTTGGTTTTCAAATTTGTCTTTACACATAAATTTTTCCTCTTTTTTATTATTTTATAAAGTTTCAAATTCCAGCCCGCATTTTTTCAATGCTTTTTTAAAATCTTCTGGCAATTTTGCAATAAATTCTATATTTTCTTCTGTAATCGGATGTTGAAATTCAAGCTTATAGGCGTGAAGCATTTGGCGTTTTTCGGTATCTGTTCTGCCGTAGACACTGTCACCTAGAATTGGATAACCTAAATGTTTCATGTGAACTCTTATTTGATGAGTTCTTCCAGTTTCAATATGAACTTTAACAAGTGTAAATTTTTCCGTCTGTGAAATTACTTCGTAATTGGTAATCGCAGTTTTTCCTGAATTTAAATCATTTATTACAGTCATTTTCTTCCTGTCGTTTTTATCACGCCCGATTTGTGTTACAATTCTTCCGCTTTTCTGGTTTAGTTTTCCTTTTAAAATTGCAAGATAAATTTTTTTTACAGTTTTATCGTGAAACATTTGTGACAATTTTAGATGTGCCTTGTCATTTTTGGCGATTATTAAAAGTCCGCTTGTGTCCTTGTCTAGCCTATGCACAATGCCAGGACGGATTTCCCCATTTATTCCTGACAAATCTTTGATATGATACAAAATTGCATTTACAAGCGTTCCCGAATAATGTCTGTTTGCAGGATGTACGACAATTCCAGCTTTTTTATTGATAACTGCCAAATCATTATCTTCATAAATTATTTCAATATCAATGTTTTCAGGTTTAATTTCAACAGTTTCCAGTTCTGGAATTACAACTTTTATTGTATCATTTTCTTCAATTTTATAAGCAGGCTTTGTCTTTTTTTCATTTACTAAAATATTTTCATCTTTTATAAGCTGTTGAATACGTGTTCGTGTCAACTCGAGCCTTTCTGACAAAAATTTATCAATCCTGCTCCCTGCCTCTTCCTTCAAAATAACAATATTTTCCTCATTTTCACTATTTTCAACATCTATTTCATCTTCAAATTCATTTTCAACTTCATATTTTTCATTCATAATTATCTATTTTTCTTTCTTTTATAATTTTTTATTTCCCAAAATTCTACTCTCTTTTAAAATTTATCCCATCAACACAATGATTATAAATTAATTCCTTAATTTCACTCATATCATTAGTTTCATAAAATTTTACAAGCAGTTCCAAAAATTTCTCTTGCTGTTTTATTGGTACAGAAATAATTCCAGCACCATTTTGAATCATCACGTGATTTGCTGTCATCATGCTTGTCCTTTTATTTCCATCATAAAAAAGCTGACTTCCCATTAAATATAACATTAAATTTATTGCTTTTTCCGTTGCAGAGTTTTCACATTTCAAAATTTTATTCAAATTACCATTCACTTTTTCTTTATCTGGAATTTTAGGCTTCCAATCTGTTCCACCCATACTTACATCAGAAAATCTCAATTGTCCAGGAAAAGGATTTACATTTGCCTCCCCAATTAGTTGATTAATTTTGCAAATATAGTTTAAATCAAGAGGATATTCAATATTTTCCAAAATAAATTCCCACGAATGTTTTAAATTAACAATGGCATTTATATCCTTAACTTTCATATTCTGAACTCCCAGCCCTTGAAAAATCGTTTCTGTCTGAGGATAAGTCACAGCTATTCCTTCCAGATTTGCCGATTTCCAAATTGAATCCACTATATTTCTTTTCGCAACAAAAATATTCTCCTCCAATGTCATTTTATACTTGTCTTTCATAAAATCACTCTTTTCTAAAAATTTTTCATCAATTTCTTAACTCTCATCATCACATTTCTGAAAAATATCCATCTCCTGCGAATAACCTCTATTATGATGATTTTTCGCCAAAACCGCTACTTCCTCATCTACTTTTTCCAGCTTTTCAAAACTTCTTTGTGGGTGATTTTGCAACTGTGTTTTAAATCCTAATTTATGCAAAACTCTCGTTACAATCGACACATTTTCTTTCCCACAGTCGTGCAGAAGTGCCAATTTTAAATATTTCTCATTATTTTTTAGTTCCATTTTTTTTATTTTTTTATAAACTTCAAGCGAATGAAACTTGTCGTAATCAGACATTTCCAAAAATATTTTCTTTTCTTTTTCTGTCAATTTTTTCAAAGCCTCATTCATATAAGCCCTGTTAATTTTCGGTTTAAAATATTCCATTGCTTTTCTAATTATATACATTTTTCCACTCTTTTCCTAATCTTGATTTTTCTTATTTTTCTACATTTTCTTACAAAATATACTAATATCCTGTTCTCAAATCTCATCATTCAATTTTTTTATAAACAGTATCTAATACTATTCCCCCTTTAAAAATGGGAATAAATTTTTAGAATAAGGTTGTTCAATAAACAATTCATAATCATTTGATTTTTTTCTTTTTTATTTTCGTAGGATTGCTCATTGCCTCAAATCCTTCTCTTACAATAAATGTTTATCTTGATAATTAAAGATTGCTACTCAATACCTATGGCTAGACTACGATTTTTATCCTTTGTTAGAAAAGTTTGTAACAAATCCGTTATTTAAATGGGGTTTATAAAAAGAATAAATTTCTACATAATCTATAAAGTGTTTTCAATTTTTTCAAATCTCTTTCACAACTATATCCCCAAAAATCCTCTTTAACTTTCTAATATTCTTCCCTCTTTTCCCAATAAATTCTCCTTTATCTTTCTTTTCAACGAAAAATACCGTAAAATAGCTATTTTTTTGAATTTTTCTAATTTTAGTAATTTCGTCAATATTTTTTACTTTTTCATTCAAATTATCTATTTTACTTTCAGAAGTTTTTATTTCCAAACTTATACTATTTTCATTTTTCAAATTTATCAATTCTTCAATATTTTTCACGTCAAAAAAACTGATTTTCTCTAATTCCTCTGAAAAGTCAACTTTCATAAGTGTCAAATATTTCCCATCAAGCGGTTTATCTTTTATCTTTAATTTCCTGTTTCCAAAATTCTCATCATTTAACTTTTCAATATCAAACTTTGTATTATTTAAAATAAAATTACTCATAATCCGCACCTGCTGTGGCAAAAATCCATCTCCCACAAAATACAGCTTATCATTTTCATATTTCACAAAAATTTCTCTTGTGTGATTTTTTAATTTTTTCCCTTTTTCTGAAGTAAATTCGTAAAAATCCTTTTTCCCAGATACTTTATTGCAAATCTGATTTATTTTCTCTTCATCGTTTTTCCTAAGTTTTTTTGGATATTCATAAATATAATATCTTTTTTCAATCATTTGTGGAAATTCAAGAAACGGCAACGTTCTTACTATTTTTTTGATTTTCAGCCCTTCTATTTCCAAAAATTTTAATTTTGAAAAATCAATTATCTCTTTGGAATTTATATAAAGAATATTTTCTTTTGCACTCACATTTGCATCAGTTCTTCCAGCCTGCTGGATACCTTTAAAAATATTTATTTTATTCTTTTCCAAAATTTTCCTAAATTCTGATTTAACACTCTTTTTATTAGGATTTTCATCAAAAGATTCAAACTTTTGACCATCGTATTCTACAAAAAACATATATCCAAAATATTTTGTATTCTCAAAATCTCTTATTAATTTATCTAGCTTTATTTTTTCTGTATTAATATTTTCCATTTTATATCCTTTATCAATTTATTAAATTGTCTGATCTTCATTTATTACAATAATTCTTAATTTCTTGCTAAATTTATTTTATACTAAACACCATTTAAATAACGAATTTGTTATAGATTTTTCTAATAAAGGATATAAATCTAATATTTTCAAATAATTTAAAATATAATTTTCGTTTTTTAAACAGAATCCGGCATGAACTAATCCGTCGGAGCATTTTTCTGTGATGGCAAAACTGTCTGAGCATAGCGAGTTTTTTGTCAGTGCAGAAAAATGTCGTAGACTAGCCATAGGTTATTGCGTAGCAATCTTGCCACAATTTTAATTATCAGGATAAACCTTTACTGCAAGATAAGGTTTTGCGGCAATGAGCAATCCTACAGAAATAAAAATGAAAAAGTTGAATGATTATAAATTAGCTATTGAACAACCCTATTATAAAAATTTATTCTCATTTTTAAACGGGGTTTAGTATTAACATAAATTTAAATCTGCATAATTAAAAGATGAACCTATTTTGTAAGTTCTCCTACCACATTTTCAACCAATCTTTCCTTCACTTTTTCAACATCATATTTCCCTAAAAGGCACATAAATTTTGTAATTGCAGCTTCTGGTGTCATATCGTATCCATTTACAACACCTAGTTCCGTAAGTATGGCATTTGACTCATAAAGTCCCATTTCTACGCTTCCAACTGTGCATTGAGTTACATTCAGAATTATAACTCCCATATCAATTATATATTTTATTGTTTCTAAAAATTCCTTATTTTGTGGAGTGTTTCCACTTCCGTAAGTTCGTAATACAAGTCCTTTTATACTATCATCATCTTGGAATATACGTTTTAAAATTTTAGGATTAAATCCAGGAAATACATCCATCATCAGTACATTTGGATTAATTTTGTAATCTACATAAAATTTTCCCTCCGGCTTTGATAATAGCCTGTTTTCGTATATTTTTATTTTTGAGCCTGCCTGCCCTAATGGAAGATAATTTGGGGAAGAAAATCCAAAATAATTTGTAGAATCCAGCTTTCTTGAACGATTTCCCCTAAAAAGATGATCCCTGAAAAATACGCACACTTCTGGAATTATTGGCAATCTTTCATCTTCTGAATTACAAATTTCGCTATTTCTCTGTGTCTGTTTTTCAATTATTTCAATAGAAGTTAGCAAGTTTTGCAGTCCATCACTTCTAATTTCCTGAATCGGACGCTGTGCTCCTGTCAAAATTACCGTTTTCCCAAGATTTTTTAACATAAAAGAAAGAACACTTGCAGTATAGGACATCGTATCCGTTCCATGCAATATTACAAAACCTTTGTATTTATCGTAATTTTCTTCAATTATGTTACCAATTTCCAGCCAAATTTCATAATTCATATCAGAGGAATCAATAATTTTCTTCGTTTTCACATAATCTACATTCATTTCCTTTAAAAATTCATAATTATGAATAACTTCACTCCAAGATGTAGACGGCTTTAATGCACTTTTATTGTCCTTTTTATCGGAATGAACCATACTTATAGTTCCCCCAGTATTTATTATCAAAACTTTATGAGCATTTTGTTTATCCATATATTACACTGTCCCCTTTGCTACTATTTATTTTCTATTCAAAATTTATTTCATGTTTTTCATTTTCATTTCATACTTACTACATTATTTTAAAATATTGTAATTAAATTTTTTAAAAATAAACTTGAAAATTATAATTATTCCTCCAAAAATCGTTGTTTTATTTAACTTTTATTATCTTATGTTTATAAAATAAGTATATCAAATTTCTTTTATAAATACAATTTGGATTTTTAAGAAAAAGAATAAAATATAAAAAATCAGAAAATCCCTTATTTACTAAGTTCGTTCCTGATTTTATTTAATATAAATTCTAAACTAATTATTTGTAATGTATAAAGAATGAAAAATAAAAACGTCCTCTTGTATCTTGTGGATAAAATTTTAAATGTATAGTAAAACTTCTTTAAAACCAAACTCAAAAATTATGACTATTTTACTCAAACCCTAAATTTATATAATTTTTAGTAGTTCAATTTTAAATAGGTTTGAGTATAGCTCAAATTTACAATATAGTTGTCTTTATAATAATTCTATACCCATTTTTTTAGTTAATGATTTAATATTTTAAATACTCTTTCTATTTTTTAATCTTCTACTATAATTCCACCAAAACGAACCATATAAAATCTTGGATCATGAAAATTAATTTTTTTCTTAAATTTTCTATTCAATTCTTCTTTTGTTGTTCCTAAAATTTCTATTTCATTTTTTTGATTTATAATAAAATAAATTTTATTATTATTACCAATTTTTCCGTAACAAACCCAATAATTTCTTATTTTTTTTAATTCTAAAATTTCGCCATAGTAAGTCAATTTTCTATTTTTTTCTTTTATATATAATTTATTACGATTTTCATTCAATATATACTCTGAAGTAGTTATTGTTTCCAAAGAACTGATTAACTTATATTTCGAAGTTAAATCTAAATAAAATTTAGGGAAAGGATTATCATAAGTTATAATTGACAAAAAAACAGGTTTAATTATATGATAATATGTATTTCTTATTATAAGAACTCCTAAAAATGTCAAAAAACAAAATAATATTCTTTTTTTCATAACATTACCTCTTTTTAGAATTTTTTTCTATTTGATTGTCCAAAGTTTTGGGTACACTCTAATAGCAATAGCTAAATCTAAATTATTAAATTTTGATATTTTTTGAAAATTAAAAAGACAGTACTTTTTAATAATAGATCAACTAATAATCAGTTAATATTAAAAAGCCTGTGCTTATATTTATTTTTTATTTATCTTATCTGTTTCTACCTGAACCGCTTCCACTATCTGCAGATTTTCCTGAAATTCCTTTACAGTAACTTCCCTTCTGTACTTTTATGTTTTGCGAAAAACTTAACAGTCCAAATGATAATAATGCTGTTAAAACTAATTTTTTCATCGTAAATCATTCCTTTCTAAATATTTATACTTTAATTCTTTCTACTATATTACTTAATTACAGGGTTTTTCAAAAATTCTCTCAAAGCTTTTGGATCTTTATTATAATCTTTCACAAAACTTAATGAACTTTCCGAAGGAACTTTACAATAACTCTTGAAATATTTTGTAATAAAATCTTTGTCGTTAAGTTCAGTATATTTTTTTGATACTTTTTTAATATCTTTAGACATCTTTAACAAATATGATTCTATAAGTGCTTGAACAGGCTCTCCTTCAAATATATAATACTGAGGAATAACCATTCCCAACGAAGAACAAAAAGATTTGTTTCCAAAAAGTTTTACTTGTTCCTTATAGTGTTCTTCTGTCAATCCCTTTAAATTCAATTCCTTCAATGTCTTGAAAAAGTAGTCCCTATCCTCAACATTTACCTTATAAGTGCTATCTTGTGCAATAAATCCTAAAAACTTATCAATTTTTGTTGAACTTACAACTTCATCATCTTTATAGGTTCCTTCTTCTAAAAGTCGTCCTTTATTATCAAAAACTTCAAATTTACCATCTCTAATAAATGTATAATAGGAATAGACAATTCTATTTATTTCTTTGTATATTACTTCAACTTTCATTGTAGTTTCTTTATTTCCTTCTTTTGTGTGAATTTCCATTATACCTCTATTTCCTGAAGTTTGATTATATGTGGATTTAATACTTCCATCTTGATTATATACTTTAGCAAAAGTCAAAACATCATTTTTAAATATTTGTATATTCATTAGTTGTCCATCTTCATAATAATTTTTGGATTCACCATCTTTTATCCCATTTTTCCATTCACCAACATCAATTAATTGTCCATTATCTGTATAAGCATAAAGTTTTCCATGATTTTTACCATTTTTTATAGTGGATAATCCAATAATTTTCCCATCTAAATAGAGAACTGCCACTCCACTAAATCCTTTTCCTGGTTGTCGCGGAATTCCATTTATTATTTTAAGCGTGGTTATATCACTCACATCAACATCTTTAAGCTCATTATAATTACTCAACTTTGAAAGCCCTTTTATTGTTCCTAATTTTACTCCAAATGAAATTGTACTTACTAGCATAACTAGTATAAACATTACTAATTTTCCTAGATAACTTTGTTTTTTCGAATTTCTTTCACAAAAATAGTATTTCATTTTAATCTCTCCTATCTTCATTTAAATATTTTACAATAGCACATTATTTCATGAATTACATCATAATATAATCTTATTAATGAAATTCAATAAATTATATCACACATATCTGATATTATTCTTTTTTTCTAATGTTAATATTGATGTTTTATTAAAAAATATTAAATTATAATAGATTTAGTAAAAAAATAACTATTAATTTACGAAAAAATATGTTGACAATAAATATTAAATATAGTAAACTATATATGAATAGATGTTCATATATTAAAATGATATAAAATTGATAAATAAAAAACTTTTGGAGGTTAGGCTCATGAAAACTAATGAATGCACGCTATTTATTGAAGGGGTAGATTGCCCTAACTGTGCGGCTAAGATTGAACGAAAACTAAATACACTTAATAGAATTAAGGAAGCTACTGTTGATTTCCTTGGAAAAAGGGTTATTGTGGAGTCTGAGAATTTTTCACAGGATGAACTGGCTGAATTTATTCAAGCCGAAGTGAATAAAATTGAGGATGGAGTAAAGATTTCTACCAAAAAGTTTCATGCCCACAGCCATAGTCACTCACATTCTCATGCACACGCTCACTCCCATGATCATAGTCACGCTCATGGAGGAGAGGATACTGATAAAATCAAGAAAAAATTATTGATTGGCGGAATTTTATTTGTACTAGGAATTTTTATTCCAAAAACTTTATTTATTCCTAAATTAGCTTTATTTTTAGTAAGCTATTTCATAATCGGTGGCGATGTGCTGCTGTCTGCTGTAAAAAATATTTTGAAGGGTCAAGTCTTTGACGAAAACTTTTTGATGGCTATTGCTACAGTTGGTGCATTTGCTATTGGAGAATATCCTGAAGGTGTGGCTGTTATGCTATTCTATCAACTTGGAGAACTGTTTCAAGGCATTGCAGTTAATAATTCAAGAAAATCTATTATAGCGTTAATGGACATTCGTCCTGATTATGCAAATCTTAAAACTGATAATGGAATAAAAAAAGTAAATCCTGAAGAAATAAAAGTCGCTGACATTATTGTAGTAAAACCAGGAGAAAAAGTACCTTTGGATGGAAAAATTATAAATGGAAATTCAGCTTTTGACACTTCTGCACTAACAGGAGAATCATTTCCTCGTGAAGCAAAAACAGGAGACAACGTCCTAAGTGGATTCATAAATAAAACAGGGCTTGTGGAAATTGAAGTTGCAAAAGTATTTTCAGAATCAACTGTTTCCAAAATACTTAACTTAGTAGAAAATGCCAGCAGTAAAAAATCAAAGACAGAAAACTTTATTACAAAATTTGCAAAATATTATACTCCAGCAGTTGTAATAACAGCTTTAATTATGGCAATTTTCCCTCCATTGTTAATTTCAGGCGCAACATTTACAGATTGGATTTATCGTGCTTTAATTTTCCTTGTTGTATCTTGTCCATGTGCTTTGATTATCTCTATTCCATTAGGGTTTTTTGGTGGAATTGGCGGTGCTTCAAAACACGGGATTCTGGTAAAAGGTGCAAATTATCTGGAAGCATTGAATGATGTGGAAAGTGTCGTTATGGACAAAACTGGAACTTTGACAAAAGGTGTTTTCAAAGTTACTGAAATAAACGTTGAAAATAATGTAAAAATAAATGATTTTGAAAATAATAAAACTGATTTGACACAATCTTTACTATTAAAATACGCCGCACACATTGAAAAATTTTCAAATCATCCTATTGCTCAGTCAATAGTTTCTGAATATGAAAATACTGCTACAAAAATTGATGAAAGCGTTATAAAAGATTTTGAAGAAATTTCAGGATTTGGAATAAAAGCTAACATAAATAACCATCAGATTTTAGCTGGAAATTCTAAATTGATGAACTTGGAAAATATTAAATTTACTGAAAAAGAGAATTTAGGAACTGTAATTTACATTGCATTTGATGGACAATATATCGGAAATATCCTAATTTCTGATGAAATAAAAGCAGATTCTCCAAAAGCAATCAAGGGAATGAAAGCAAACGGAATCAAGGAAATTGTAATGCTTACTGGCGATAACAATGCAATTGGTAAAAATATTGCTCAAAAGCTTGGGATTGATAAAGTTTTTGCTGAGCTGCTTCCAAATGAGAAAGTTGAAAAATTGGAAGAAATTTACAAGACTAAAAGTGAAAAAGGGAAAGTTGTATTTGTAGGAGATGGAATAAACGACGCACCTGTACTTGCCAGAGCTGACATTGGAATCGCAATGGGAGGTGTCGGAAGTGATGCCGCCATCGAAGCTGCAGATGTTGTAATAATGAACGATGAACCTTCAAAAATAGTAACCGCTATGAAAATAGCCAAAAAAACTAAAACAATTGTTTGGCAAAACATTACTTTAGCATTTGCTGTAAAATTAATTGTCCTAATTCTAGGGCTTTTTGGAGATGCAACAATGTGGGAAGCTGTATTTGCAGATGTTGGTGTTGCCTTGCTTGCTGTATTGAATGCAACTAGAGTTTTGAAATATAAAGTTGATGAAAATTATTAATTGTAAATATTTTTGAAAATAAATAATTTTTAAACAAAAAAGTACACTTTGAGGATAAATAAATAAATATCTTTAAGTGTACTTTTTATTTTATACTATTCCCATTTAAATAGCAAAGTCTAATAAATTTTGAATTACATATTTTAGCAAGGAATTAAAACTTCTAATTTCTAATGGAGTTTAATATTTAGATTATTTTGTTTAAAAAAAATATTGTTCAAAATAACCCAAAATATAAACTTAAGAGAATAATTTAATAAAGAACATAATTTTAATCTCTTATTTATAAGTATTAATTATAAATTTTTTTTTCATTTTTATTAAAATCTTCCACCAATATCTTTTCTAAAATACATTCCTTCAAAATTTATAGTTTTCAAAAGTTCATACGCCTTTTTTTGTGCTTCTTCCAATGTATTCCCAAGAGCCACAGCATTTAATACTCTTCCACCATTTGTCAACAGTTTTCCATTTTCAACTTTTGCTCCACAAATAAACACTTTGTTATCATCAGTTTCTTTAAAGTCAAGAACTCCTGTAATTTCATCGCCTTTTCTATAACTTTCTGGATAACCTCCAGCAGCGGCTACTACACAGCACGAATGTAACGGCTTCCAGTTAACTTTTATTTCCGATAATTTTTTTTCAAAAGATTTTTCTATTAATTCAAGTAAGTCATTTTCTAGAAGTGGCAATACCGCTTGAGTTTCCGGATCTCCCATTCTCATATTGTATTCAAGCAGGTAAACGCCTTTTTTCGTAATCATAAGTCCAAAGAAAATCACACCCGCAAAATCCATTTCTTCAGCCTGTATTCCCTTCAAAGTCGGCTGCATTATATCTGACTTAAATTTTTCAAAAATTTCATCCGTAACAAAAGGATTTGGACTGATAACTCCCATTCCTCCTGTATTTAATCCAGTTTCATCTTCCCAAATCTTTTTATGATCCTTTGCTGACAACAGCGGTACAATCACTTTACTGTCTGTAAATGATAAAATCGAAGCTTCTACTCCATCCAAAAATTCTTCAATTACAACTTGACTTCCAGCATTTCCAAATTTCTCATCAACCATTATATCTTCTACAGCCTTAATAGCTTCATTTAGATTTTGAGCAATAATAACACCTTTTCCAGCTGCAAGCCCACTAGCCTTTATAACCACAGGAAAATCTTTCCAGTTATTCAAAAATTCCTTAGCTTTTTCAGAATTATCGAAAATTTCATAAACTGCTGTCTTTATTCCATATTTTTTCATAAAATCCTTAGAATATGCCTTACTTCCCTCAAGAATCGCGGCCTTTTTATCAGGCCCAAATATTTTCAGTCCATTTTTGTGAAATTCATCCACAATTCCCTGAACAAGCAATTCCTCACTTCCCACAACTGTCAATTCAACATTATTATCTTTGGCAAACGAGATATACTCATCAATTGATCCTAAATTCACACTTTCAGCATTTGGTAACATTTCTACACAGGCATTTCCTGGAGCTATAAAAATCTTCTCCACCTTTTCATTTTGAGAAAGTTTCCAAGCAATCGCATGTTCTCTTCCACCAGCACCCACAATTAATATTTTCATCATTTCCTCCTGTATACTTATTTATATATATTTTTCTATATACTCTAAAAGTTCACTAGCAACTCTCAGTGGACCTTGAGGTGCAGTTTTTAATCCGTTATCTTTAAGATTTTCTAAAGATAAATTTTCATTATCTACATATTTTAATAATTTTAATCTTATAAATTCTTTTTTCATATTTTTATTTTTATCAAATTCACTTTTATTAAGCCAATATTTACTATCATCTACTTCAATATTAGAAGAAATAAAGATTTTCTCTATAATCGCTTTATACATTATTTTTTGTTGAGGTCTTGTACAATATAGATATACAGTATCACCTTCTTCATATTTTGATTTTTTTGTCCAATCTATAAATCCCTTATCGTTAAAAGCAGCAAAATAATCATACTTTGTAGAGTTTGCTGGTATTATCCAATATCTCATTTTCCCTCCTAAATATATTTTATCACATTTTCCTGTAATATTAAATGCAAAAAATTGAAAATTATTTTTAATAATCTATTTTTCTCCAATTATAAAGTTGTTGTTTATTTTTTATCAATTTTACTATAAATACATCTAAAATTTTTACAATTCAATATCAAATTGATACTCATCATCAATAAGCGTATAATCAATATTATGAATTTTACATAATTTTAACACTCTTTCATTATCTCTCAAAACACTTTCCAAGGTGCAATAGCTATCATCTATTCTACTTTCAACAACATTTGCATATTTTTTTATATCACCAAAATGTTTATTAATGTAATTTTTACTCATAACCAGACAAATACATTTTATATTCTCTAAATATTCTTTTTTAAAATCTTTTTTCCAGTCAAATGAAATATAACATCCCTCGACAATAAGATTCTGTTTATTTTCAATAGCCGTTTTTATCATTTCCAAAATAATTGGCCATAACAAATCTGTTAATTCATCATCACTGCTCATAGCCGTCAATTTAGTATATCCACTTCGGATAAGTCCCATTTTTAAATGATCAATAGACAAATACGGATACTTATATTTTTCAAGTAATTTTTGTGCCAGTTTTGTTTTTCCGGTATGAGAAGCTCCCATTATTAAAATTATCATTTTCCCTCCTAATCTAACTTCTGATGTCGTGGACAATCTATCAAAAAACAGTCATACAAAAATTTAGGATAAATTTTTACTTCTGGTTTATAATCTGTTTTCAATATTTTTTCATATTCTGCCTTCAAATTCTTTATTTGTCTTTTTATCTCCCTAATTTCTTCTTTTTTCTCAGATTTCGTATATTCTGTTAAAAATTCTCCATTTTTAATGCTCTCTATTTCTTCATCTTTAATCTTCAAAACTATTTTAAAATTTTCTTGCAATTTTTCTATTTCGTTTAACTGTTTTAAAGAATAAAAATAGAATCTCAGCCACCAAGCTGGAAATTGATAATCTTGAATTTTAAACTTTGAATAAATTTTTTCACTTTTCTCATAACTTCGTGCTAAATAATATAGCTCTGCAAACTCTTCCTCAAAAAAATCATCTTTATTAACCGTTTCTAACATTAATTCATCAATCTGAGCCTCAATATTTTCAAATTCCTTCAACTGAACTTTATTCGCAATGTAAATATATTTTACCTTAATAAAATCCTCTTTTCCAAATTCAAAATCTTTTTTTATTAATTCTTCCAAAATTATTTTCGCCTCTTCGTTTTTTCCATTAACCATCAGCAAATTCGCATATTCAAACTTATAAATCGGATTATTTTCTAATTCACAAGCTTTTTTATACATTTCTTCTGACTTATCGTATTTCCCAGCACCATAATAATCCGCCCCAAGTCCATAATAAGCCTTAGAATTATTTGAATTAAACACCACAGCCTTTCTCAAAGTTCTAATTGCTCTCTTACTACCATCTCTCTGATCATCATAATAATACCCTAAATTAGTATAAATCCGTGATTTTTCCTCATCAGTCAATCCATTTTCATATTTTTTTATAAATTCATTCAATAATTTATAAATATCCTCCCATTGATAAGTTAATTCATTATAAACTGCCGCTAATTGACAAACAACTTCCACATTTTTGGGATTTTCTTTCAATTTATTTTCCAAAAATGTTTTATACCCTTCATAAACAGAATCGTAATCACTATTATTTCTAATTTTTTCTTGAATATATTTTATCCATTCTTTTACCGTTTTTCTTTCTAAGTTTTTTTGTTTTTCCAATTTTCCTCCTAATCTAACTTCTGATGTCGTGGACAATCTATCAAAAAACAGTCATATAAAAATTTAGGATAAATTTTTACTTCTGGTTTATAATCTGTTTTCAATATTTTTTCATATTCTGCCTTCAAATTCTTTATTTGCCTTTTTATCTCCCTAATTTCTTCTTTTTTCTCAGATTTTGTCCATTCTCTTTTAAATTCTCCATTTTTAACATCTTCTATTTCTTCATTTTTAAATCTCAATGCTTTCTCAAAAGATTTTTCTAATTTATCAAATTTATCTAATCGCTTTAATGAATAAAAATAAATTGGTAGTTCCTCATATGGTACTTGGCAATCCTCTTGAGTGTCTATTTTTAAATAAATTCCTACAAGTTTTTTATAATTCTCAGATAAATAATACAGACTTTCTAAATCACTACCAAAAAAATAATCATTATCAATATTTTCTAACATTAATTCATCAATTTGAGCCTCAATATTTACAAATTCCTTCAACTGAACCTTATTCGCAATATAACCATATTTTATCTTAGCAAAATCCTCTTTTCCAAACTCAAAATCTTTTTTTATTAATTCTTCCAAAATTATTTTCGCCTCTTCGTATTTTCCATTAACCATCAACAAATTCGCATATTCAAACTTATAAATCGGATTATTTTCCAGCTCACAAGCTCTTTTATACATTTCTTCTGATTTATCATATTTCCCAGCACCATAATAATCCGCCCCAAGTCCATAATAAGCCTTAGAATTATTTGGATTAAACGCCACAGCCTTTCTCAAAGTTCTAATCGCTCTCTTACTGCCATCTCTCTGATCATCATAATAATACCCTAAATTAGTATAAATCCGTGATTTTTCCTCATCAGTCAATTCATTTTCATATTTTTTAATAAATTCATTCAATAATTTATAAATATCCTCCCATTGATAAGTTAATTCATTGTAAACTGCCGCTAATTGACACACTTTTTCTACATCTCTCGGATTTTCCAAAAGACATTTCTCTAAATAATCCATATATTCAATAAATGCATGCCTATAATTATCGTAACTATCATTTTTTTTGATTTCATCTTGAATATATCTTGCCCATTCTTTTTGTGTTTGTTTCATAATTTTATTCCTTTCATATTTTTCAATTCTCATCAATTATCAGATGCTGTGGACAATCCAGTAACCAACATTCATATTTCAAGTACATAAATATTTCCATCTTAGGCTTAAAATCTGTATTCAATATTTTTTCCAGCACTAAATTAATGTTTTTCAATTTCTGTTTTTCATCTTCTATCATTTCCAAAAGTTCTTCTTCCGTTGTATCTTTCCGATATTCTTCATCAGTCTTGATTTCTTTAATATTTTGAAAAATTTCTTTTTCAGCTTCTTTCAATATTTTGTCTATTTTCTCAAATTTATTCAATTGTTTCAAAGAATAAAGATACGGTGCCATATAATTTGCTTCTAAATTAAAATTAACATTCTCTGCATATTTACAATATTTTTCATAATTACCACATAAATAATATAAATCTTTTATTACATCTTCATCAAACGTGTGAAAACCTTCATACGTCAACCAATTCAAATATTTTTCATAATCTGTTTTCTCCAGCATTTCAAACTCTTTTATTTTTTTCAAAAGTTTTTCTATATTTTCAGTATCTTTATTTCCTAAATAAATTTCACAAAGAACTCTGTAAAAATGATATTTAATGCTGTTTGAGTCTTCCATTAATAAATCATCTAAAATTTTTTCAGCTTTTTTATATTCTTTATTTTGAATTAAAATCAGTGCATATCCATAACTATATTTCGCTTCATCACTCATTTTGCAGGCGATTTCTATATTTTCAAGAGATTTTTGATACATTTTAGCATGAAAACAAATAGCTGAAAGTCTGTAATAAATGTTTGCATTATTTGAATTAATTTTTATTGCTTTTTCAAGATAATCAATAGCCTCTTCTTCCATACATCCCATATCTTCACACAAATAAGCCAAATCAACATATATTCTAAACTTTTCATCTTCAGTTAAAATATCAAAATTCCTTTTCAAAAATGTTTCTAAAATTTCTATATCGTCGCATCTTCTACTCAAATAACAAACTCCCGCCAACTGACAAACGACCGAAACATCTTCAGGATTTTTCGTGGTTTCCTTTAACAAGTATTCCCTATAATTCTCAAGTGCAACATCATATTCTGTTCTGTCCTCATTTTCTAATTTTTCCCAAATTTCATAAATATATTTTTTCATACCTTCATTCAATTTAACTTCAATATCCAATTTCATCTCCCGATTTTTATTTTAAACTTATTATAACACTTTTTTAAAAAACAAAAAAGGTTACAATTTTACTTGTAACCTTATAACTTATTTTGATTTTAATTATTTATTAAAACATCCTTTTTCATATACTTGTGTATCTGCTTCTCTATGTGTTTCACTTCTATAACTTCTAACATTTTCAGCATCAATATATAAAGTACCGCTATTATCATCAGCAACTTGAATGCTAATTCCACATTTAAAAACTAAAACTCCATCTTTTTCTTGAAATTTTTTATATCTTTCATAAGGTAAATTTTTTATGACTAAAGTTGAACTACTCCAGTCACCATTTCCAATCCATCCGCTTCCATATATTATTGCATTACCATTTCTATAATCTAATGTTTCTATATAAAAGTCATCTCCTGGTTCCAATTTTTCAGAATAGGCTAAACTTATAGTATTTATTAACAATAGTAATGCAACAAATAAAATTTTTTTCATTTCCTATAATCTTCCTTTCATATTTCTTATTTTTTAAAAAATTTCTATTAAATTATATCAGAAAAAATAAATAAATCAAGTGTTATTACTTATTTTTTTAATTAAAATTTTTATAAAATTATCTTCTCCGACTATCCATAATCTTATCCACATTATTAATAACTTCATAGTCATCTTCTCTCAATTCCACATTTTTTCCAATTGGAATATACCACAGGAATTTTGAGAAATAATCTTTTAATTTTTTATCAGAAAAATCATATCCTGCTACTGCATAAGGATAATTTCTCATTATTTTCAAATCTTCATTGGTAAGTTCTTTTAATTCATCTGCTGTTAAATATCCCGCACTGTAAGCGGCTTTTGTTAAATCATCTCTGTATTTATAGCCTTTTTCCGTTTTTTCAGAGAAATAGTAATTACCATTTAGATAGGCTATTTCTGATAGACTAAATTCATCTTCAGGGCTAAAATTCTTTGTTTTAAAATGTAAATATCCTTTTTTCAATTTTGCATAAAGAACTTTATATTGCCCGTCTCTATCGTAATAATTTCTATATCCGTAATCAATATTCCCTTCTCCAGCTAATTTCCAGTCTACATATTTTCCATTCTTCATCTTTATTTCAGGTATTGCAATCAAAGCGCTTCCAGGCTCAACAATTACTTCAAAGTCATCCACTTTTTGATTTTTCCATTTTGAAATAGTAGACCAGACATAATTAAAGTCGTTATATCCGACACCGCCACTTCCATCGTAACGATAGCTATGCTCAATTACATTTTCTCCCTTCTTCAAGTTTGCTTTAAAATAATAAACATAGCTTCTTTTATAATAGTCGGCTTCCTCTTTTGCCTTTTCTTCGTCATATTCCTTAAAATATTTTTTCACTTCTTCAAGTTTTTTCACGTCCTTTGGAACAAAATCGGTTAGTCTGTAAGAAACTGTATTTACACTCTTCCCATTTACAACAGTTCTAAAATTTTTAAAATGATTAACTTCATCCCATTCCTCATTTCCACCTTCAGGCGTAATAAATCCAATGTATTTCTCCCCAGCCTCAGGACTGTCAAACACAAATTTTACAGTTACCGCCATTTCATTTACTGGTCCATACTCCCCCTTAACTTTTTCCAGCTTAAAATGAAGTTTCTCACTTTTTATCGCAATATTAGACACATTCATTGGAACAATATGCCCACCTTCCGAACCAAATTCCCAATCATTTGCCAGTAAATTTGTACAAAAAATAAACATTAAGCAAAATAATAAAAGTACTCTAATTTTTTTCATAGCAACCACTCCTATTTTCTATTTTTTTGTTTTTCATTATAAATTATACCTTGTATTAAATTTTAGTCAATATCTTTAATTTTTATTTTTAGAAAAATTAAAAGGATTAACTCCTGTTTTACACAGAAATGAATCCTTGTTAATCTATTAAATTACTTATCTAATTACAGATTTATTAATAACATAGACAAAGCAAAAATTTTAGGAGCAACTATAAATTTACTGCTTTAAAAATTTTTAAAAAATTTATTATGCTTCACTTATTCTTTCCCCTTTAAAAACTTCTTCATTAAAAGTTCCCATTTCTTTGTCTACAACAGTCGAAACTACCATTGCACCGTTTACATTTATTGCTGTACGTCCCATATCTATTATTGAGTCAATTGGCAGTACTAAAGCTACTGGAGCAAAAGGTAATCCCATTCCACCTAGTACGACTGTTGCTGCGATGTAGGCTGTTCCTGGTACTCCTGCCATACCGAACGACCCTAATGCAATCACTGTTATAAGGCTTATTAGAAATACTGGAGTAATTGCAATGCCGTTCATATTGGCAATCATTATTGCTATTACTGCTGGAAATACTCCTGCACAACCATTCATTCCTATTGTTGTCCCTAGTGTTGCCGTAAAGTTTGCTGTTGGTGAACTTACTCCTACTTCTTTTTCCAATGTTTCAATTGTTACAGGTAAAGTTCCCATGCTTGAAGTTGTTGTAAATGATAGAACTAACGGTGCTGTTACTTTCTTGTAATATCTTAGTGGATTTACACCGTGTATTGCAAGATTTAAAGATTGCATTACTACAACCAGTCCTAATGAAATAAACATTACAATCAGATATGTAACAAGATTTTTAAATACTTCAAGCCCATAAGAAGCTGTCAAATCAAACATCAATGCCGCAACTCCATACGGAATTATTTTTATTATTGTAATCGTAACGCTTGTCATTACTGAAAATAATGCTTCTGTTACGTCCTTCAAAGGTTTTATTTTTTCAGGATTTTTTAATCCAACTCGGTTTGTTGCAAATCCTAAAAACGCTGTAAATATCACTACTCCAATAACACTTGTTTCTGTCATAGCCTTAAAAATATTTGACGGTATAAACGAGACTACAACATCAACAAGACCTTTATATTCCCCTTTTCCAGCCCATGCTTCCATTCCTTCAGGCAATTTCATTCCAACTCCGAGCTTAAATGTCATTGCAATTACAATTCCAATAATCGCCGAAATAGCCACAGTCGCTGTATAATAAACTACTGATTTTATGGTCAGTTTTCTCAAATTCTCATTATTTTTAGAATTAATTATTGAATTGTAAACAGATAGCCCAACTAACGGAATAACTATCATTTTTAAAAGGCTCGTAAATCCTCTCCCTACTAACGAAGCTGCATTTGTTACATTCTTTATAACAACTTCATGCTCAGCCGCTCCCACTAATCCCAAAGTTGATTGAAATACAATTCCCACAACAAATCCTAATACTGTAGAAATTATTATCCTTGTAGAAAACTTAAATTTTTTCTTTAAATTCACATTTATATGAATCAATAAAAAGAACAGTAAAATCAAAATCACTACCCATATACTTGAAAACACTATCGCTGACATTTTTCCTCCTAATTTTATTTAAAATTTATTCTTAAAATTTTCATATACAAATATTATCATTAATTTATTTTTATGTCAAGATATTTTTGTAATTAAATCATTTTTATAACAAATTTTATAAATTAAAAGTTTAATTTTAAAAAAATTGAAGTTTATTTCACAATTCTACAATATTCATATTTATGATTTTTATCCTGTGCTGTAATTGAACTCTTTTTAGTTTCGTTGCTTTTTTCTAGTGAACTAAAAGCGTCAAAAATATTTTCCAAAGTATCTATAAATTCATCCATTGCTTCATCCTTGTCATTTCCTACCAGTTCAAAAGTTTTTACATCAGCACCTTTTAGCACTTTGTCATTACAATAAACATTATTTCTATCTTTATAATAATTTTTACTAAGTATTTTTACACTATCCTTATCTACGTTCAATTTTACAACCTTATTTTTCGTCAAATCAAAAGGATCTTCAATTAACAGCTTAAATACTCCATCCTTATTTTTAAAAAATATTGCATACGCAACATTAGCATTTTTACTCATATACAGTGTCTGAAATTCAATTGGGCTTATATTTTTTAATTTATATTCTTTATAAAAAACATTGCTTTTATCTTTTTCAAAGAAATTATCCACTATTTGAAAAGTTTTTGCTTCTGCTCCTTCAATTTTATTTTTTTCAAAATAAACATTATTTTTATCCTTTGAAAAACCATTACCTATTAATTGAAAAGTTTTTACATCTATATTCTTAAATTTTTCATTATTGTAGTAAATGTTATTTTTGTCTTTTGAATATCCCTCTCCAATATTCTCAAAGCTCTCTTTATCAACATTTTCCAACTTTGAAATATTATAGGAATCATCACTATCATAAAAAATTACTTCTGCATCTCTATAAATGCCATTCTTATCCTTTATATATCCATCACCAATATTTTCAAAACTTTCCCTGTCTATATTTCTCAATTTCATTTTTCCAGAATAAATCCAGTTTTTATCTCTTCCAAAGCCTCCACCTAAATCTTCAAAAGTCCTTTTATCCACGTTATCAACTTTTTCTGCATATATTCCTTCCATAACATAGATGTCATTTTTATTTCTAAAATAATACATTTTACCCTTAGAATTCTCATAAAAAGTAACTTTTTTCATATCTACCGGTTCGCCACTATTTTCATACCGTACAGTCTCCCCATATAAATAAATATAATTTTTGTCTTTTCCAGTATCTTCATCCAATATTTCAAAACTATTTATATCTGCCTCCAAAATATCATATTCCTTATAATAAATAGTATCCTTGTCTTTCGCAAAATTCTCATTCAGAATTTTAAAACTCTTTAAATCGGGACTTTTTGTTAAATATTTTTCACTTTTTTCATCATCTATCCGCTTTACAACCAAAGTTTTATGATAATCCTCATTATAATAAATTTTACCATTTTCAATAATGTATTCAGAAAATCCCGCATTTCCTATTAAAATTAACAAACCTAATATTCTTAAAACAGTGCTTCTCATAAAAATCCTCCTTTTTTCAAATCCATTATTCCTTTAATTATCTCACAGAATAACAATCATAATACCCGTGCTTGCTATCTTTCGCTGTTTCTACATCTGAATCATAAAATACTTTAAAACTCTTGACATCAGCTCCTTCCAAAATTTTTCCATCGCAAAAAATATTATTTTTATCTTTTGAATATAAATCGTTTATTAATGCAAAAGTCTTTGAATCCGCCTTTTCTATAACACTTAATTCGGATATTTCATTCAAAAAATACACCTTTTCGCTATCTTTCAGATAATAACTCACATCATAAACATTTCCCACAACTTCAAATCCATTAGATAAAATCTTTTCCAGCTTAATTCCCCTATAGTACACCCTATTCTTATCCGCAGAAAAGACAAAATCAATGATTTTAAAACTATTTTTATCCAGTCCCTTCAATTCATCCGCCTTCCCATTTGCAACATAATAAATTCCTGTTTTGTCTTTTACATATCTAAAATATTTTTTATTAATCACTTCAAATGTATTATAGTCAATATTTCTTAGTAAAATTAATTTCCCGTCAAATTCAGGAAAATTAATATTTCTTTCTAAAAAGTAAACATTTTTCCCATCTTTAATATAATATTCAGCTCCGTCTTCCTTATTCGCAATTATTTCCATCTTACTGTTTTTCAAATTATCGATTTTCCAATAAAAATAATAAAGGGCATTTCCTGACTTTACCAAATAATTATTTATTCTCTCAATCGGCTTGTCTTCTAATTTTCCAACTTTCTCCCCTTCAAAATAGACATTATTCTCATCTTTTCCGTACCAAGTCCCCTCAATCCATCCAAATGTTGTAATATCCGCACCTTTCACTATTTCGCCATTAAAATAAACTTTCCCCTTCTCCACTAAATATGGATTTTTAGGTTTTTCAATAACATTCTCACTTTCATTTTGCTTTTCAATATTATTTTCTATTCTTTTATTTTTATCACTATTTTCACCACAAGTCATTACAGTTATCAACAACAACATCAACAATATCACTCTTTTTAAAATTTTTTTCATAAATAAAAATCCTTTTCCAAATTTTTTTTATAACAATTCATAAAATAAAAAAATCAATTAATCTAAAAAATTATAGATATTATATTCAAATCCCTATATTATATTAAATTTTTTATGACCTATAGATTTCAAATTATGCATTGCTTAATAAATGTTTTTCATAATTTCATGAATTTTTTGATTTCAACTATTTATACTAATTCTATTATTTTAATGGGGAATAGTATTAATAAATTATACCACATTTTTTATTTTAAAAGACATCAAAATATAAATAAAAAAAACGTCTTAATACAAAATACTAAAACGATTTTTTCCTAAAAACTTTCTATTTACCTTTTATTCTTTCAATAATTTCCTGAACGCTAGACACCTTTACATCTTCATCAATTCCATCCTCACCTTTTACTTCACCAAATCCCCATTTACAGTAAACAATATCAATTCCAGCATTTTTAGCTGTATTTACATCCACAAGCATATCTCCAACAAATAATATTTTTTCTTTTGAAATATTTAAGTTTTGTGCCATTTTGTGAACATTATACGGATTCGGTTTATTTGGATATTCCTTTTCATTTGAACCAAATATTCCATCAAATTTCCATTTAGATAATTTTTTATCAACTGCAGATAAAGCTGTTTCATGATCCTTGTTTGTTACAATACCTTTTTTCACACCATTCTGTTCCAGAAAATCAAGCAATTCAGGTATTCCTTCATAAGGCTCAACACCATAGTCAAAGTAAATATCATAATATTTTCTTATAACTTTTTCCATTTTCTCATTCGTTACATCCTCATATTTCTCTTTTCCCAAAATATTCCGTGCAAGCCCTGAAACTCCACCACCAACAAATTTTACACATTCATTAGCAGAATATTGCTTTTTCCCAAGTTCTTCCATCGCTGAATTTACAGTCTTTGTAATAGATTTCGACGTATCCATAAGCGTCCCGTCCAAATCAAATATAACTAAATCGTATTTCATAAATTTCCACTCATTCCCTTCCTAATCCACTTTAAACAATTACCAAAATCTTATCAATCCAACTTTCAAGATTTTAAAAGATTAATCTCTAAATGCTATTATTACTGTTTTATTTAAGCTTCAGGCTCAATAATATTTCCGTCATCATCAATTGGATTCCCATCGTCATCCACTCTAACAACCTTAATGCTATCCAAATGTCCCCTCACACTTTCCTTAAATTTTTCAATATACATTTTTCTATATTTTTCACGCTCTTTCTTCTCTTCTTCCGTCAATTCCCTCTCACGTGCTAACCTCGAAAATTCATTTACTTTTTTAATAATATCTTCCATTTTTAAATTTTCCTTTCTAAAAATATTACTTTAATTTCTAATTTCCATCTTGATTTTATCTAAAATATGGCATAACATATTAAAGTAAAATTCGATTATGTTTAAGCCCTTAATGTTGGGGTTATTTTTTTTATCTTTTTTCTATTGCAGAAATTTCGTAATCCAAAAAGTATGTAACAATATTATTATACTGTATTGACTATAATTTATCAACACTTTTCAAAAAATATTTCTCCCCAATTTATATATTCTATAAATTCCTAAAACAAAAAATCACAGTTAATCTTAATAACCGTGATTTTCATTTAAAGAAATTTTTTATTTATTATTCTATCTATTATTTTTTAAAATGCCGAAGCAACATATCCTATAAATGCAATATATGATATAAAAATATTTGCAATATCTAATAAAGATAGTGTTAAATATCCACAATCTCGTAATTTATCTCTATCTTTTCTTAAAATTACAATTATAAAAATATACACAATTACCGTAATGAACGTAATAAGATATAATTTTAGCATATTTAGAAGAAATAATACAATTATTATATCAATTGTTATTATCGAAAATAAAATATAATTATGAATTTTTTTGTTTCTTTTATTTATCAAAAATATTAAAATAGCAACATAGTAAAAAACTGAATGAAATATTTGGCTAGGTACTAAAATAATTGCATTTCTCATCAAATTTATCCATCCTAAAAAATAAATTATTTCAGAAATTAAATCCATTTTCAAAAACCTTTTTACTTTTTTCTTTAAAAAAATTACTCTTATAATATTAAAAATAATCTTAAATAGATTATAAAATACTACTAATCCCATAATTATTAACTCGCCCATTTATTCTCCATTCTTTGTAGTATTTTTAATACTTCATAAAAATTCATAAATTTTAACTAAAATATTTTTTATTTTCTTTATTTCACACTTCCAAACAAATCATTCAAAGCCTCACTCATTGTAGGGTGAGTAAATATCATATCTTTTAGGAATGTATATTTTTGTTCAGCTTTCATGGCTGCTGCAACAATGTTTATCATTTCGTGGGAAGTGTTGCATAATAAAGTACATCCCAGTATTTTATCTGTTTTTGCATCTATAACTGCCTTAAGTAGTCCATCTGTTACACCTTCTATTTTTGCTTTTGGAATTGCCATTGCTTCAAGTCTTCCTGTTTTTACTTCGTATCCTTTGGCAATTGCTTCGCTTTCAGTCATTCCAACTCTTGATAAAGGTGGATTTATGAATACGCTGTATGGAATTACATTTCTGTCGTTTACCGTTCTGTTTCCTCCATTGTAAAGATTATCTCTTATTATTCTAAAGTCGTCAAGAGAAATATATGTAAATTGAAGTCCGCCTTTCACATCTCCCATTGCCCAAATGTTATCAGCTGTTGTTTTCAATGTTTCGTCAACTACAACCGCACCTTTTTCATCAGTTTTTACTCCTGCCGCTTCTAGATTAAGACTTTCTGTATTAGGTTTTCTTCCGATTGCCACAAGAATTGCATCTGATTCAATTTCGCTCTTGCTTGACCCTTGTGAAATTTGCACATACCCTTTTCCATTTTTATCAACAATTTTCTCAATTTTTGATTCTAGTAAAAATTTAATTCCTTTTGCCTCAAATATAGCCTTTGCCCTATCAGCAATTTCTTCATCTTCTCTAGGCATAAGTCTTTGTGCCAAATCAATCACTGTAACTTCTGATCCAAAATCAGCATACATCGAAGCAAATTCCAGCCCAATGTACCCTGCTCCCAAAATAGTCAATTTTTTAGGAAGTTCCTTCAGTTCCATAATTGAAGTGCTTGTATACACATGGTTACTTTCTTTAAGCCCTTTTATACCAGGAATTATTGTAGTCGAACCTGTATTTATAAATATTTTTTCTCCTTCAATCTGAACATTTTCCCCATTACTTTCAATATTAACAACATTTTTTGAAGCAAAACTTCCAAACCCATCATAAATATCAATATTTTCCTTTGTAGCCAGCATTTCATAATTTTTTCCACGTAATGCACCAATCAATGTATTTTTATTATTTATGCTTTCTTCATAAAATTTTTCCTTTTCCTCAATACTGCTTAATCCTTTATTTTTAAGAACTTTTGTACTGTCAACAAGTTTTTTTGTAGGAATACACCCAATATTTATACAAGTCCCTCCATACATCTTGTCCGATTTCTCAATCAAAGCCACATTTTGACCTTTCCCAGCTAAAAATCCTGCCAAAGTTTTTCCACCTTTTCCAAATCCAATTATTATTGCATCATATTTTTTCATTTTCTTCGTCCTTTCCATTCTATACAATTAGTTACATAATTGTATTCATTATAAAATTAGATTTCCTTGTCTTAAGAATACCACATTTTTTATAAAAAAACAAGAGTATTTGTGTTTACAAATTTTATTATTTTTTCAATCCCCTTAATAACTAAAATATCTAAAGTCTTCTCATCTTCCATAAACCCCACCATATAATCATTTGGAAATTCAGGAAATATCATCACAACTGTTCCAATTGAATTTTTAAAACTTTATCAGATAATTTCTTTTTACTTTTACTACATCGTATTCATCATCAAAAAATAGCAAATATCCCTCCCAAACTTCAACTTCTAAAAAAATTTTCTTCCTTTCCTTTAAATAAACTGTTTTTCCATCAGCCCAATATTTTTCCAGCTTATCCTCAATTTCTATTTCCACATACTCGTACAATCCATATTCATAATCCAAAATAACCGAATTCCCCTTAAATTTTAATACCGCTTCCCGTTCAATTTTTTTTTCAATTTTTTCATTTTCACTAACTATTTCTATTTTTTTCAGTTCTCCTGTTTCATAAGACAAATATATTTTTATCTCTCCGTTATTAAAAGAAAAAATCATATCTCGCTCGCTTACCACATTCTCACTTTTTCCAGTAAAATCTATCATTTTCAATTTCAAATTTTCCATAAATCAAAATTCCTTCTGCATAATTATTCCTATTTATTAAGATTACTATATTTTCACAAATTTTTACTCCAAAATAAATATTAAGCCTGTTATCAGTAAAATAACATCTGATAATATTTTTGGAAATATCAATCTCCAAAAAATCTAATTCTTTAACTTTTATACCATCTTC
The DNA here is from genome assembly GCF_900104625.1 of Leptotrichia massiliensis. Classification (NCBI taxonomy): domain Bacteria; kingdom Fusobacteriati; phylum Fusobacteriota; class Fusobacteriia; order Fusobacteriales; family Leptotrichiaceae; genus Leptotrichia; species Leptotrichia massiliensis. The sequence continues at coordinate 444,502 of NZ_FNVZ01000005.1, read as the reverse complement.
ATTGTATTCTTCCCTTTTAAAATAAATCTCGCCTTCTATTATATTTTCAGGAACTTCTATTTTATGTGTAAATTTAGCCATTTTCAATATATTGAGAATTTCCAGCGAATTTATTCTCCCGTCTTCTCCTATTAATAAATAAAAACTGTATAATTTTTTTTCATACGAAACGCTTGAAAGTTCCGTTACCTTCCTATTTAAATTAATCTCTACATATTCATCAGAATTATTTTCAAATTTATCAATATTTTTTACAAATTCCAGTTTCTCTATTCTCATAAAACTCTCCATTTTTTATTTCTTTTATGATTTAATTTTTTCTGTTTTTCTATTTTTTCCAATTCTTCTAATTCTTCATTTATTTTCAAAGCTTGATTATATTTCCCTTGCTTTTCATATAATTTGGCTAAACTCGTTAATGCAAGTTCCTTATGTGCAAGTTCTTTTGCTTTTAAAAGACTATTTTCAGCCTTGCCGTAATCTCCTTTCATTTCATAAACTTCTGCTAACAGACGCAATAATCTTGCTCTTTTTTCTTCAATCCGTTTCACATTGTCTTCTGAATGTGAAAATAATTTTTCCGATTCTTTTAATAACCATTCTTCAGCTTTGTCATAATCTTTTTTCCACATATAAAGTTCCCCTAAAAGTCTTTCTGCATTCGGATATTTTTCATTAACAAGCTCCTTGTAGAGTTTTTCAGCTTCATCAAAGTAATCGTGCCTCTGATAATAAAAAGCCAAAGCATTTTTTACCTCAATATTTTTATTTAAATTTCTTTTAAATGCTTCCACCACTTCGCTATTAATTTCTTTCCTTTCTCCATATACCCACACTCTAAACAATGTATCTTCACTATAATCTCCCTGATCCATTGCCTTTATATAATATTTTCTTGCATTCATTTCATCTCTCTGATTAGCATAAATCTGTCCTGCAAATGCACTTGCTTCCTTCACTCCTCTGTCCGAGCCTTTTCTTGCCCATTTGAGTGCCTTTTCTTTTTCCCCTCTCGCACTATAGTTTCTTGCTAGATAATAATCTGCTATTGGAATATCCTTTTCCACACTTTTAAAATACACTACCCCAATTCGTAAATATTTTTTCTGAACTTCTAGTCCCTTTTGCAAAATTCTTTCCTTTTCTGCCATTGTCGGTTTTTTCTTCATTTCAGCAATTTCCGTTTTTGCCTTTTTTAAAGCTCCTTTTTCCTCCTCCGAGAAGGGGATATCCCCACTACAGCTCACTAAAAATAATACACTTATCAAAATTAAAATTATCTTTTTCATAACTTGCCCTTTCTATATTTTTTCAGTATTAACAAAATTTATATTTTAAATTTTATACAATAATATTATACCTCATTTTTGTTTATATTCCATTTTATACTATTTCCCATTTAAAGAGCAGAAATCAAAAAATTTATAAAATTAAAGTTATTTTTTTATAGGGTTATGCCTTTCACCATACAAAAAAGACTGAAAAAAATTCCAGCCTTTAATTAAATATTTCTATACCAATCTTTCGCCCTATTTTACTATTAGGAATTTCTATAAATTTATAATTAAATCCGTTTTTTGTTACAATACTTATATCATTTAGTTCAATAAATGATGTATTTCTTAAAAAAAATATAAATCATTACAATTAACAAAAGATGTAATGGATAAAAACTGTAAAACATATATTTTGTAATTTTATTATGAATACCTTGCTTTCCATTGTAGAGCCATATAAAAACTAATGAAAATATTGCAAATGATTGTGATGATACATTTATTTCATTTCCAAAACAGTTTAAAGTAACATTATATCCCCATATAAGAAAAATATTTATCCATGCTAATAAGATGACTTGAGCTATAAAATTCCACCATTTTTTACTTCTGAAAAAATAAAATACTAAAACCATCATAATTCCATATTCTCGGTAATCACTAACTATAAGGCGTGTAATAAACATAGCTAAAATACTTATAATAATTTTTCCAAAAATTTTTACTGTTACAGGTAAGTTATCTTTATTTTTAATTTTTTCAAACAAAACTAGCATATATAAAGCAATCCCAAAAGTCCACAAAACATTATTATATGGAAAAAATATCGATGGACTCCCAAATACAGAAGTACTTACCAAAAGATTAAAAGGTATTTCTGAAATAACAGCAAAAATAAAAATACGCTTTAAATATTTACTCCTATTCTTCGTTTTATAAAACCCCTCTACAAGCATAAAGGCAAAAATAGGAAAGGCAAGCCTGCCTAAAAGATTCATCCATATCTGATTCTGATTAACAAAAAATACATTCCACGAATGATCTAATATCATAAACGAAATAGCTAAAATATGTAGCGTAAAAGAATCTAATCCTTCTAAAAATATGTTTTTTTGTTTCATTTTAACTCCTTAGATAGTATAATTAAAATAATATCTAAATTTATTTTTTTAATTTCTAGACTCCTTTTATTTTAACATACAATTAATTTTCCCACAAGTAAAAATTATTTATAAAAAAATCATACTGATAAGAAAATTTACATTAAAATGTCTAGAAAATTTAAAATAGCGAAAAAACAAGCAAAAATAAATAATTATCCAAGAAAACTTTTTAATGGAAGAGTTATTAATACTTTACTTTTTTTGTCTATTCCAACATTGCTGGTCGGAATTATTCAAGCACTTATCCCACTCTCAGACAGTTTATTTCTAAACAGACTCACAAGTGTAGAAATTGCCAGTTCAGTTACATTTAGTCAGCCTGTACTAAATATTATGATTGCATTTTCGCAGGGGCTTGGCGTGGCTACACTTGTTATGATAGGTAGACTTTACGGTAAAGGAAGAATGTTAGCGGTAAAGGAAACGATGCTACAAATTTTTGTATTCAGTTTTTTTATTGGGCTTTTACTAATTCCTATATGTATGTTTACAGCTCTTTTAATTTCAAATAACACAACCTCTGAAATTCGTAACAATGTCTATATCTATATTTCCCTTTATTCACTGGTAATGCCTTTTGTATTTTTGGCTGCCATTTACAATTCTTCAAAAAATGCGATTGGACGTCCTGAGGTTACATTTGTTAGAATTTTTCTTTTATTAATTTTAAAAATTATTTTTAATTCAATTTTTTTATATGTTTTAAAAATGGGAATTGTGGGTGCAGTAATGGCATCACTTTTTTCTTACATAGTTGTTACAATCTGGATGTTTTACGATTTATTTTTAAAAAGTGGAGATATAAAACTTAATTTACGAAGTTACACAATAAAATTGCCAATTATAAAACGATTATTAAAAATCGGATTTCCTTCAATGTTAAATTACGCCTTCTTGTATCTTGGATTTTTTCTTATAAATAAGGAAATGGAAAAATTTGGAGCTGTTGCCTTAAATGCTTAGGGAATTGCTTCCAATATCAATGCAATCTGCTTTATTTTACCATCCTCAATAGGAACCACCGTTTCCTCAATGATTAGTATAAATATGGGAATTGGAAATGTAAAAAAATCTAAGGATGTGTTCAAGGTGGGCTGGATAACTGGCGTTACTATTTCAATTTTGACTATTGCCTTAATCCTGCCTATTTCATTACCACTCGTATTAACTTTTACAAAAGTTCCAAAAGTAATAGAAATTGCTGATAAAGCTCTCCATATTTATACTTATTCAGTAATTGGATTTAGTATTTTTATGATAGCACAAGGAGTTTTTATAGCACTTGGAAGAACAACAATTCCATTAGTTATGTCTGTTTTAAGAATTTGGCTATTAAGATATATTTTTATTTTATTAACACAAAAATATTTTGGACTTTATTCAATATTCTGGGGAAATTTATTTTCAAATACACTGGCTGGAATAATATTCTTTATTTTAGTAAAAGCTATCGATTGGAAAAAAGTAATAAAAATTGTAAAATAAAAAATCTCTAAAAAAGCAGAAATACTCTTGCTTAAATAGAGATTTTTTGAATAGAATTTATTTTATTAAATTATTTTTGAACATTTAGTACAACTGTTTCTCCAGCTGTTGCAGTTCCAGATTCAACTGGGTTTAATGAAGCATAATCTTCATAGTTTGAAATAATTACTGGTGTGATAATTGATTTTGCATTTGCTTTTAAGAAATCATAATCATATTTAATTAATGGATCTCCTACTTTTACTACTGCTCCTTCTTCAGCGATTCTTTCAAATCCTTTTCCTTCCAATTGAACTGTATCCATTCCGAAGTGAACAAAAATTTCGATTCCAGAAGGTGTTACAATACTGAAAGCATGATTAGTATCAAAGATTTTTTCTACTCTTCCAGAAGCTGGTGCTAACATTACTCCTGACGCAGTTGGTTCGATAGCAATTCCATCTCCTACCATTTTTTGTGCGAAAACTTCATCAGGTACTTCTGATAAAGGTAATAGGTTCCCTGAAATAGGTGCTTTTACTTTTCCGTCAAATTCCTGTTTAACATCATCTTCTTTTTTACCTTTTTTGAATAAATCAAATAATCCCATTCTAATTCCTCCAATTTATTTATTTTATATTTAATTATCTTATTTTTATGTTACCATATATAATGAAATTAGTCAAATCTTAATTTGACAATCCAATCAAAATTTTATTTTTTTATTTTACTAAATACTTTTTATATGCATTTATTTTTAATTAGACTTTTTCAAACTACTTCTTAGCACTTTTAAATTGCTTTTCGCATGCTCATCCCCAAGTGCCGCAGCCTTCAAAAACCATTTCTCAGATTCCTTAAAATTTCCTTCATTTCCAAAAATCATCCCTAAACGGTTCATTGCATTAACATCATCTTTCCAAGCCATTTGTAAATAAATATCTTTCAATTTTTCAGTTTGATTTGTTGTATTATAAAATATAAGTAAATTTTCCTTAGCTCCTTCACAATTTTTTTCAATTGCTTTTAGGTAATATTTCTCAGCTTCTTCATTTTTACCATTTTGTTCATATAAAATTGCTAAATTATTTAATGCATCATAATCTTCATTTTCAATTGCAATCAAATAATACTTTTCAGCATTCTCAAAATCATGTTGGCTAGCGTAAAGATACCCTAAGTTATTCGCACATTCATAATCTCCAGCTTCAATAGCCTTCAAAAACCACTTTTTCGCATTTTCATTATCATAATTATTTTGAAAAATAAGACCAATTTCATTTATAGCCTTCGTATCTCCAGCCTGTATTTTTTTCATATACTCGTCAAATAATTTTTCCATTCCACTTTTCTTCATATATTCTTTCACCATCCTTTCTAAATTTTATATTTTTTATTCAGATTTCTAAAATTTTTTAACATGTACTTTATTTAGGTTGATTACTATAATTAGTCTTTGTTTAAATATTTCAAATTTAATCTTAATTTATAAACTAAATAACTTATGAAAGGCATTTTTTGATAATTCAATAAACTTCAATAATTCCGCATGAGTAAAAGTTGCTTCTTCTCCTGTACCTTGTAGTTCAATAAATTCGCCTTTGTCGTTCATTACAATGTTCATATCTACATCAGCTCTTGAGTCTTCTTCATATTCTAAATCAAGTAAAAGTTCATTTCGAACTTTCCCAACACTTATTGCTGCAACTTTTGATTTTATTGGAATTTCTTTTAGTTTTCCTTCATCTATCAATTTTTCAATTGCCAGTTCCAAAGCGAGATAGGCTCCTGTAATTGAAGCTGTTCTTGTACCGCCGTCTGCCTGAATTACATCGCAGTCTATCATTATTGTTCTTTCTCCTAATTTTTCCAAGTCTATTGCAGCTCTTAGTGCTCTTCCAATTAAACGTTGGATTTCCATCGTTCTTCCAGAAAGTTTTCCTTTTGTTGATTCCCTTTGGACACGTGCATTTGTTGCTCTTGGAAGCATGCTGTATTCTGCCGTTATCCATCCTGATCCTGTTCCTTTAAGCCACCTTGGTATTTTTTCTTCAACTGTTGCATTACAAATAACTTTTGTGTTCCCAAATTCGATTAAAACTGAACCTTCTGGATGAATAATGTAATTTTTTGTTACTTTTACTTCTCTCATTTCATCATTTTTTCTATTATTTTTTCTCACATTTTCTCCTAATTTATTTTCCATTTTATTTATTTTTATAAAGTGGAAATTTTTCTGTTAACTTTAAAACTTGCTCTTTTACTTGAGTAATTTTTTCACTGTCATTTATATTTTCTAAAACAGTCAATATAAATTGTGCTACCTGTTTTGTTTCCTCTTCCTTAAATCCACGAGCTGTAATTGCAGGTGTTCCCAGTCTTATTCCACTTGTAACAAATGGTTTTTCAGGATCATTTGGAATAGCATTTTTATTACAAGTTATTCCAGCCTCTTCTAATTTTGCTTCGGCTAATTTTCCTGTAACTCCCATTGGACGTAAATCAACAAGCATTAAATGGTTGTCAGTACCGCCACTTACAATTCTAAGTCCACCTTTTACTAATTCTTCTGACAGAATTTTTGCATTTTTTGCCACTTGTTCCTGATATTTTTTGTATTCTGGGCTAAGTGCCTCTTTAAATGCAACTGCTTTTGCAGCAATTATATGAACCAATGGTCCTCCTTGTATTCCAGGGAATATTGTTTTATCAATTTTTTTTGCAATTTCTTCGTTATTTGTCAAAATTATTCCACCACGAGGTCCTCTTAAAGTTTTATGAGTTGTTGAAGTTACTACATCTGCATATTCTATTGGATTTGGATGAAGTCCAGCAGCTACGAGTCCAGCGATATGAGCCATATCTACCATCAAATACGCACCAATTTCATCAGCAATTTCTCTAAATTTTTTAAAATCAATTATTCTTGAATAAGCACTTGCTCCTGCAACTATCATTTTAGGTTTTTCTCTTAATGCAATTTCTCTGACTGCTTCATAATCAATCAGTTCTGTTTCAGGATTTAGACCATATTCCAATCCAATGTAATTTTTTCCTGAAAAATTGATTTTATAACCATGTGTCAAATGTCCACCTGCACTAAGGCTCATTCCCAAAATTTTATCTCCAGCTTCAAGCAGTGCAACATAAACTCCCATATTTGCTTGAGATCCCGAATGTGGCTGCACGTTTGCATATTTTGCCCCAAATATTTTTTTCAATCTTTCAATTGCAAGGCTTTCTACAACATCAGCATTTGCACATCCACCGTAATATCTCTTTTCAGGGTAACCTTCTGCATATTTATTTGTAAATACAGAACCTGCGGCCTCCATCACAGCCTTTGAAACAAAATTTTCAGAAGCAATCAGCTCAATTCCTTCCTCCTGTCTTTTTTCCTCTTCCACAATTGCATTGTACACTTCTAAATCCACATCTTTTATGTGACTCATATCAATTTCCTCCTATATTTTCACGAAAATAATTTTTTAGTAGAACAATTTTAAACTTTTTATTTCACAACTTGTATTTTTCTGTAATTATGATAAAGAGCTCTCACTAAATCATATTCAAACGGAGAATTCAAATCCCCATATCTCATACTAAGCATAGAACGTGCATTCAGTCCTGTTACAACTGGTCTTGTAAATCCATAAACTGTTTTATCAAAAACTCCCGTATCAAAAAACAGTTTTTCTTCAGCTACACCTCTTACTGCACCTTCTGTTACCGTGTCTATTCCTGTTCCAATTGCATCTCTTATATTACTTGGTCCAAACATTGGCAATACTAGATAAGAACCTGTTCCAACCCCATAATGTCCTAATGTGTCTCCCATTGTTTCAGGATCTCTTTTCATTCCCATATTTTTAGCAACATCCGCTACCCCTAGTATTCCTACTGTTGAATTTACAACAAATCTTCCAAGTGCATTTACTGCTTTTCCAGGTTTTAGCTGTAACAGTGAATTTACAAATGTTGGTATTTCACTAAAATTGTTATAGAAATTTGAAATTCCCTTTCTTATTGGTTTTGGAACAACTGCTGCATAAACACGTGAAGCTGGATAAAGTACTTTTCTATCAAGCTGTGTATTAAAAGCGTACATTCTCCGATTAAATGGCTCTAATGAGTCATTTATACCTGTTAACTGGAATACTTGACTTGAAGCAATGTAATCTTCATCCAATTCTTCCAAATTTGCCGCCAATATTCCATAACCATCTTGCTCAAAAGCAATGTATTTATTTTTATCAACTTTATTTTTTTTCGTTTTTATATTCGTTTGTGAAACCAAATCAATATTTTTATCAGGCGTTTCTGCTATTTTTCCATCAACGAATTCTACAAAAAGGTCATCATTTACTTCCTTTTCATTTTCTTCGATAAACATTATTGTATTTTCATTCTTAATTTCCAACATTTTAGAATGTCCAATTGTTGCAACAATCAAAATTGTTCCAAACATTAATAATTTATTTTTTTGTGCCATTTCTAATTTTCCTCCAATTTATCTACCATTAAATTTGCCACATCTTTATGCCATAAAACACCTGTATGTCCACCAAACGGTATCAGAACTTTATTTGAAAATGTATTTTCTATATAATCTAAATCCTGACTCGAATACAGTACATCATTTGTAGATGTTATAAATATAATATTTTTATTATTTCTATTTATAAAATCTTGACTATGTTTTAAATCAAATTCTTCTACAAATTCATTAAAATCAAGATTAGGATTTCTATTTTTCTTCAAATATGGATACAAAATTTCTTTTGCATATTCATCAAATGCAACAGACAAACCTTCTCTAAATTCTTTTGAAACAGAATCAAAACGTTTGTAAGATTTTTTATCTGAAAGTCTACCAGTTGCGTTTCTACCGCTGAACACTTCTCCAGCAAAAGTCATATTAGCTGAATAAAATCGAAATAATAGCCCTGTCAATACTTCAAAATCTTTTTCTCCAAGTCCTAATTTTCCTAATGAAGTAGTTAAGTTTGAAAATTCTATATCTTTTATTTTTATTGTGTCATCATACATAAGTCTGCTAAATATTGTATCCATATATTTTTCCAAACTTCTAGCATCGTAAATTCCATTTTTCACCAAAAAATTGTCTAAATTCTGTGTTGCAGTTAAAATACTAATTGGTGAATTTAATAATAATGATTTGTTAATTCCAATTCTTCTATTATTTTTTTCATCAAGTTCATGAAGTAAAAGTGACTGAAAACCACCTAAACTGTAACCGCCGATATAAGTTTTATCAATTTTCATTCCATCGCCTTTTTCTTTTGAAATAGCCTGACTTATCAAAGAATACATTTGTGTCGTTTCATCTTTTATATACCCTGCATATGTATTTTTACTTTGACTTACAATATAAGGCATTGTTGTTGGTGAGCTAAATGCAATTACATTGTATCCCTTGTCATAAAAAACATTTGCTAAATAAAGTGACATTCCACTGTTATAAAGTGAACCTGTTCCTGAAATTATAATCATAAGTGGTGCTTTTTTACCTTTTTGAGTCCATACACCATACTCATAATCCTTCCATTGTCTTAATATTTCAGGAATCTTTTTGGTTGTCGTAAATTTTCTAACTTTTGGACCCTTTGGGTTTTTAAATTTGTACTGCTGATCAGCAGGTGTTCCAAGAACTGTTGCCGCTATTGCACTATCTTTATATGGATAATCACTCGCTATCTGTGAAATATCTACATCAGCAAAACCTATAACTGATAACAAAAATATTGCTACTAAACCTAATAATTTTTTTAACATTTTCTCAATTATGTGAAAATCTTTTTACACATATCTCCTTTCAAGTTTTAATCGTACTTTATATAACTAAATTTCTTTAATATAAAAAAAATTAAATGTTTTTTAATTTGAAATTCAGCTTTAAAGTAATTTTTATATATTATAAATTTTACCTATATTCTATCAAAAATATCAAAAAATTTCCAGTAAAAAAGTTTATTAAATTACACGTCCACCGAAACAATTTTAGTTTCCCCAATTTCCTTATTCATCGTAACCCCATAAAGTCTATGAGAACCCTTCATTGTTTCCTTATTATGAGTAATTAATATAAACTGCGATTTGTCAATAAACTGATGCAGAAGCTCTACAATTTTTTTTGTATTTTTTTCATCCAGTGCCGCCTCAATTTCATCAAAGAAAGTAAATGGACTCGGCTTAAACATAAAGATTGCCATTATAAAGGATACTGCAAGCATTGATTTTTCCCCACCTGAAAGTAAAAGTAAAGTCTGTTCCGGCTTATTTTTATATTTTACACTAAGTTCCAAGCCAGTTGTAAGCAAGTTTTCAGGATCTGTCATTTTAATCAGCCCTTTTGCTCCATTTAAAATAGTTTCACACATATACTGAAAATTTTTATTTATTTGTTCATAAGCTATAAAAAATTTACTTGTAACTTCCTCTTCAATTTCCTGAATAAACCCAAGCAATGCTTCTCGGCTTTCGAGTAAATCTTTTTTCTGTGCGGCAATATTCTGATACCGCTCATTTTCATGCTCAAATTCTTCAATTGAGCCAAGATTCACTACTCCAATGTCAGTTCTGCTTCTCTCATTTACTGCCAGTTTTTTCTTTGTCGCCATCAGCTCATTCTCATCAGCAATTTCAAAATATTCCTCGTTTTCAAGAATTTCTTCATTTTCCAGTTCCTTAAATTCAGCCAGCTGAAACTCGAGCTCACTTTCGTTTCGTGTTATTTTTTCAATGATTTTTTCATAGTCATTTTTATGTTTTAACATATTTACTTCAATATCTTTGATTTCACTAATAAATTTTCGCTCTTTTTCTTCAATTTCATGAATATATTTTTCAATTTTTTGAATTTCGCCTAAAATATTCTTATTTAATTTCTCATTTTCAGAAATTTCATCTTTTTTATGAGAAATTTTTACAGATAATTCCTTTCCTAACATTTCCCTTTTCTTTTCAAATTCAGCCAGTTCTGCTTTCTCATTCAAAAGCTTCTTATAATCAGACTCAATTTCTGCAAAACGATTTTTATTATTATCTGTTCTAACTTTCAAAATTTCATAATCTCTGTCGGCAGCATTCAGTTTCTGAATAAATTCATCAATATTTTCAAAATTTTTCAAATCTTGATTCAAATTTTCAATTTTAAGATTATTTTCTTCAATATTTTTTTCGATTTTTTGAATTAACTCAAGATTTTCCTTTATTTTAGTTTCTTTTTCCAAAATAAATTTCTCATTTTCAGAAATTTCATAGTTCAAAGTATTAATTTCCCGCTGTTTTCGACTAAATTTAATATTAAAATCATCGTAGTTTTCATTAAACACCTGATATTCATTTTTAAAATTCTCAAATAATTTTTCTATTTCTGTCCTTTCTGACTCAACTTTTTCAGCTTCCAAAACAATTTTAGACAGTTTATTCTCAAGTTCACCAAAATTATTTCGATTTTTCTCAAGTTCACTTTCCAGATGTTTCAATTCCTTTTTTCTCTCGAAAATTTCATCCTTACCCCTAAACGAATGCCCTCCCGTCATTCTCCCGCGAGAAGTGATAATATCCCCTTCAAGCGTAACAATTCTGTCATTAAATCCTTTTTTCAAAAGCTGTGTTCCAACTTCCAGATTTTCCACAACAACTGAATTTCCATACACAAACTGAATAACTTTTTCTATATTTTTATTTACAAATTTTTTATCAATTTTCACAATATTCCTTGCAAAATCAATAATTCCATTTTTTCCTTTTGTGCTTGAAATTATATTTTGAATTTCCTCTTCTGACATTTTATTTTTAAAGTCGCTTTGCCACGAAACATCATCAATTGTAGGCAGGAAATCATTCATTTTAGAAACACGAATATTTTCAATCGGCAAAAATGAAGCTCTTCCCAGCTTTCTTTCCTTCAAGATTCCAATACACTTTTTCCCAATTTCACTGTCTTTTACGACAATATCCTGAAACATTCCACCAGATAAAGTTTGTACCGCTTCCTCAAATCCCACTGGAACATCAATCAAATTAACAAAAGCACCAATTACTCCATCAATTTTTTCATTCAGAATATGCTTTATGCTTCGATTAAAAGTTTCATTTTTCTCAATAGCATCTGAAATCGCCTTTTGTTTAACCTCAAAATTCTGAAGTTTGTAACTAATCTCATTTTTCTGTTTATTAATTCCAGAATATTCCTTTCTAAGTTCCTCTGTTTTTTCATTGAGTTTCTGAATTTTCAGCTCTTTTTCAAGTTTCTGCTTCTCATTTTCTGATTTTTGTATTTCAAAAGTCTGTTTTTCTTCATTTATTTTGTTAAACTCGGATTCTACAATATTTTTCTCAGCGATATGCCTTTTATTTTCAGTTTTCGCAGCCAAAACTCTTTTTTCCAAATCCTCATTTTCTCCAGCGACTTTTATTTTATCCACTTCAAAATTAGAGTTCTTTTGTGCCCGTTCTCTCAGTTCAAGTGTTATTTTATCACTTTTCTGCTTCAATTCTCCAACTTTTGCTTCCCACTCAGCCTTTTCCTTTTCTTTTTCAATCAAATCCTTTGTTATAAGCTCAAGCTCATTTCTAGACTTATTTAAAATCTCTTCTTTTTCAGCAATATCCTTTTCCAAAATATCTTTTCTCTTAGCTTTTTCATTGGCTTCCGTTTCCAAATTGGAATTTTGATTCACTAGCTTTGAATGCTCATCTTTTAAAGTTTCCAAATTTTTAAAGTTTTCGCTATTTTCATTTTTTTGACTTTCCAGATTTTTGTACAATTCTTCCCGAATTTCATTAGTTCTTTGGAGTTCCGCCTGTTTTTCTGAAAAATTCTTTTCACTTTTTTCTAATTCTTTCTGTATTTCCTGACTTTTTTCCTCATACTCATATTTTAGCGAACTTTTTTCATTGACATTGTATTCCAGTACCATAAACCTTTGAACATCAATCTTTTTTGTATATTCCTTAAACAGCCTGGCCTTAGCCTGTTCATCCTTCAAATAGTCAACTCGTAGCTTTAATTCCTTTTCTACATAATCAATTTTTTCAATTTCATTTTTCAAATCCTGCAACTTTTTCTCAGAATCTTCTTTTTCAGTTTTAGCCCTTTTGACTCCAGCCGCCTCTTCAATAATCTCCTTTAACTCCTTTGGAGAAGAGCCAATAATTCTCTCTACACGCCCTTGCCCAATTATCGAGTAAGCCTGCTTTCCAATCCCAGTATCCATAAATAGATTATGAATGTCTTTAAGCCTAGATTTCTTGTTATTTATTAGATACTCGTTTTCTCCAGTCTTAAAAATCCTTCGAGTAATCTTAACTTCTGAAAAATCTACATCCAGATATCTATCCCCGTTATCAATAATAAGACTGACTTCCGCCATAGACTTTGGCTTCTTATTCTTCCCGCCAGAAAAAATAATATCCGAACTCTCTTTCGCCCGTATGTTCTTATAACTCTGCTCTCCCAAAACCCACAAAATAGCATCCAGAATATTACTCTTTCCACTCCCGTTAGGCCCAACAATGGAAGTAATCCCATTATCAAACTCCACAACAGTCCTATTCGCAAATGATTTAAACCCTGTCAGCTCCAATGCTTTTAAGTACATCTTTTCTCTCCTAATTTTTTTAACAACTCTTTTTTATAATATAACTTTACTATGCTTTACTATCCCAATTTGTATTCTTCCCTAAAACTTTTTTCAAATCCTTCTACAATGATTTTTTACTCCAATATTCATATCGTTTCCTTTTAAAATTTTATTTTATATATCTGCAACTTTCCTTCAAACGTAATTTTTCATTTTCAGTTTCAATTATCATTTGGTAATAAAAAGGTTCGATACTTTGATAATTTACATCCATTTTCAAATCCCCTTCTAAATTCCAGTCTGAATCTTTAAAAAATTCCTTAAATAATTTTTTATTTAAATATTTTCCACGAAAATATCCTTCATTTGGACTATGATCTGATATAATTCCTGTACTCACTTCTTCTGTTGTTTTTAATTCCTCATATTTTATCACACTAGTCTGAAAATAAGGTTTAAAGTCTGTTATTTCTTTTCCTGTCTTGGAATCATAATACTTTTCATTTTTATATATAACTTCTTTTGTAATCTCATCTTTATTATTAATTGATTTAGAATATTGACCAGTCCATATATTTTCTCCTGTTTTTCTTAAATTCATTGATTCATAATATTCATCCTTCCCTTTGCTATACGCTTTGGAAAATTCATAATAATCACTACAAAAAGTATTTATCGTTTTATTTTTATCACTATACTGAGACACTATAAATTTTTTTGTTTTTTCAGAAGTTTTATAATCACGAAATAGTATCACATATAATAATACAAATAAAACCACTAAAATTGATAAAATTATTAAAATAAATTTTTTCATTTCTGTCCTCCATTAATAAATTTCATTACCTTCTCTCAAAAATCCAAAATTATTATCTCCCTTTTCCAAAAATTACAATCGTAACTGTCTTTAACAATATCTTCACATCAAACAAAATATCGTGATTTTTTATATAATACAAGTCATACTGCAATTTTCTGTAAGCATCTTCAATACTCGCTCCATACGGATACATAACTTGTGCCCAGCCAGTAAGCCCTGGTTTTACAGTATGTCTTAAATTGTAGTACATAATTTCCTTTTCCAGCTGTTTTATAAAAAATTCTCTTTCTGGACGTGGTCCTACAAAGCTCATTTCTCCACGCAGCACATTCCATAGTTGTGGCAATTCGTCAATTCTTGTAAGACGCATAAATTTTCCAAATTTTGTGACACGGTTGTCGTTTTTTGTAGCCCATTTTGGTCCATCTTTTTCAGCATCAGTTGTCATTGAACGAAATTTTACTATTTTAAATGGCTTATTTCCTTCCCCAATTCTTTCCTGTATAAAGAATATCGGTCCTTTTGATTCCAGTTTTATTATTATTGCAGCAACAATCATAATTGGAATTACACAAACTCCGATTAAAAGTGCGAAAATTATATCAAGAATACGTTTTGCCTTCAAATTAAAACTGTTGTAGTAAATTTCAAATCCTGTATTTTCCAAAAACCATTTTGGACTCAAGTTTGAAACTGGCAATTTATTTTCGTATATTTCATAAAATTCCAGATAGTTATAATACTGTATTCCTCCAAGTTTATACTGCAAAAGTTTATCTACAAGCTTTGTATCATATAAAAGATTGCTTGTAAAATCGACAATTATATCAACTTTTTTATTTTCACATAAATTCAATAATTTTTCTGTTAAAGTATCCATAGTCTTTTCTTCTTTTAAAAAGTCTGATAATTTATACTGACGATCTTTCTTTATGCTTTCGAGTAAATCCTGTGTATATCCATTTTGTCCAACAAAAACGATTTTTTGCTTTTCGGCTAGCCCAATCATTATAATATAACGATAAATAATTTGAAACATCGTAATCAGCCCAAACAGAATTATCGCCTCATTCAGAATGAAAATACGTAAAAATGTCGTAATCATAACAAGAATAAAGTTAATTCCAATAATAATCACAATATCCCGTAATTTATATCTTCCTGCCATATTGTAAATATTCGCCACATAATAAATTATCATTGAAAAAACAATCACAATAACATTTGTAAATCCAAGTCCCCGATTTACAAGTAATAGTCCTATAAAATACATTAAAATAGTCAATATCCCAAACAAATAGGAATAATTTTTTTTCATCCCGCTTACTGCCATTCTAAATTACACTTCCTTTTTTATTTTTCTTCTTTAAAATTAAATGTTCATAACTTATAATTCCATTTTTACAATATACATTCAGCAACTTAACACTATTGTTTTATTCTTGCTGAATAATAGTTAATTATAATTTTACTTCATTATTTCATATTTCATTTTAATTTTTTTTCTATAAAACGCGAGCCCAACGCAGACAATTCTGCCTGTTCCTCTATTTCTTAATTCCACATCGTACTCTTTCTCTTTTATCTGTTCAAACCCAGCTTTTGCATAATTTTCCAGCTCATCTTCATTATTTACAGCTTTAAATTCAAATATATACGCTGGATTTATTTTATTTTTAGGCTCTAAAACCAAATCTTCCCTTCCATAGCCACTTTCTCTTTCCGACAACCTAATGTAATCGTTTTCCAATATTATAAATATCCCAATTAAAAATATTTTGTAATACTTTTCATCTTTTTCCGTGTCAAAATAACTAAGTGAGGAAAGTATCTCGTCTTGAAGCCCTTTTGCAAACTCTTCTATTTTTCCATTTTTTAAATTCTCTACAATATTTGAAAACTGTGTATAATTTCCAACAAATCTATCTATAAAAATTTTTCTAAAAAAAGTCTGTATTTCTTTATTTGGAAGCCTTAATGGATAGAGTTCCCCCTTTTTCTCACCATCAGTTGTCAAATATCCGCTGTACAAAAACAATTCCCATATATCACTTGCATTAAATGCATATTCCATATATTCATTTATTGCCTTATAAACTATTTTCCCAACAAAAAGTTTTTCCAGGTCTTCTATTACTTTTTTATCTGCTTTTCCTAACAAATCATATATTGTCTTGTTTCCTGAAACGCCTATCCAATAGGGATGTAATTTTTTTTCATCCAAAAAGTTAATAATCGACCAAGGATTATAAATTTCAGTTTCTCCAAACTGATAACCGTCATACCACTCCCTTACATCTTCCATCTCATATTCCAGCCCATAATATTTCACAGCCTCAATAACTTCATTTTCGGTAAGTCCATAATACTCTGAATATTTTTCACTAAAGATATTATTTACTTTCAAATTATTTAATCCTGAAAAAATTCCTTCTTTTGCAATTCTCAATATTCCAGTCATAATTCCAAACTGTAAATATTCATTATCTTTCATTGCATCTCCATAAAACTTCTTAAAAAAAGAAATTGCCTGTTTATAGTATCCCTCCTGATAAGCCTGAATTATCGGCGTATCATATTCATCTATCAGCACAACAGCTTTTTTCCCATAATATTCATACAAATATTTTGTCAACGCTTTCAATGAGCCTTTCCAATTTGAATTTTCATTATTAAAACAAATATCGTTAAAATCCATCAAATCAAATTCATCCAATTTTTTTCTTATATACTTAAATTCTATATAAATATTTCTTATTAAATCTCTTATCTGACTCAGACATTTTTCCCAGCTAACTTCTTCCATATTCCTAAAACTTATATATATAACAGGATATTGCCCCTGCTCCTGCATCTGTTCACTTTCAGAAATATTTAATCCGTTAAATAATTTTCGGTTTTCTTCTTTATTTTCTATATCAAAAAAATATTTAATCATTGACATATTAAGGGTTTTTCCAAATCTTCTTGGACGTGTGAATAAGTTTACTTTTGCCCTGTAATGTAAAATATCCTCTATTAACTTTGTTTTATCAATATAATAATAATTATTTTCTACAATTTCCTTAAAATCAGACACCCCTATTGGCAATGGCTTTCTATTTCTAGTCTTTTTTTCTGCCATATTTCTCCCTCCTTTTATTTATTCCAGCTAAAAAATTATATACTCTATTTAATATTTTGCTTGTAAAAAACGATAGCAAAAATACTATTAAAAACGTAATAGTTATATATAAAAAATAATTCATTCTGGACTTTAATATTCTTTCGCAAAAAAATAAAAAAATCGGATGAATTAAATAAATATCATAAGTTTTCGTTGATACAGACTTTATAATTCCTTTTACTTTGCCTAAAACTTTTTCTCCATCAAAAATATTTACAATGAAATCATAAAGAAAAACTGTGGCTGTAAATACACTAACTGAGTGATAATCGTAAAAATAGTCAAAAAATTTTCCACTTGATTTTGTAAATATGTATGTTAAAAAGACCGTTAGTGACACTGCTATTAAAAAACCTGTATATTTTTTCCATTTTTTCATATTCAAAGGCTTTTCTGTAAGTAAATAGCCAATTAAGAAGTAACCGACATATTGCCCAGCTGGAGAATATATTTTTATATTTTTCTTAAAAATAACATTTAGAAATGGTACTAAAATCATAAATATTATCCACACAAAAACTAAATAATTAATACTTTTTCTATCAATTTTTTCTACAACTTTTCGTAAAAACGGGGTTATCAAATAAAGCGACAATATCATATAAATATACCACAAATGATAGTAAATTTTCCCTTGAAAAAAGTTTGAAAAAAAATTATTATAACTTTCTTTCTGGAAAAAAATCGAAATTATAGTCTTATAAGTTGATTTTCTAAAAAAAACTGAAAATAATTCATTATCTTTAACATCTTTAAAAATTATTGTAAATATAAAAAAAATAACAGAATATACAAAAAACTTAGGAAGAATTTTTGCAAATCTTTTTTTAAAAAATATTTTCACATCCTCATCTTTTCTCAACAGAAAAAAACCACTAACCATAACAAATATCGGCACACACATTCTGCTAAATGAATCTGTAATATTTGCCATCATCCATCTGTTTCCAGATATTTTACCATAATTATATAGCTCGCTTGCAACAATATGAATAAATAAAACCATACTAATCGCAATACATTTTAAAATATCAAAATTAAAGAATCTGTCTTTACTTTTAACCATTTATAAATCTCCAAATTTATCAATTTCCCTCAATAAAAATATAACTAATTTTACCATAATTCAGGCTATTTTTCAATCAATTTTCCTTTATATAAATAGGCTTACGATTATAATTATTGGTCTCAAATACCAAATTTATATGATTTTAACAGTTTAATAACTATTTTTATTTTTTAAATAAAACTTGCATTTTGAATAAATGCGGGTATAATTCTATTAGATAGTTTGATAATCAAAATTTTATAATAAGGAGGGGCGTGTTATGGGAATAAAACTTGACAATGTCTCTGAAACTATGCTTATTACTTTGTATATGCGGGCAACTGATGCTAAAAGCGAAAAACCTATCTTGAATGATAAAAAATCTGAAGAAATAATTTCACAGATAAACTATGATTTTTCAAAATTTAAACATGCATGGGCTTCGTATTATGGTGTGCTTTCACGTGCAAAAATGATGGATAATGAAGTGAAAAAATTTATGAAAAAATATCCAGATTGTGTAATTGTGTCGATTGGATGTGGACTAGATACAAGATTTTTACGAATAGATAATGGAAAAATAAGATGGTACAATCTTGACTTGCCAGAAGTTATTGAAAAACGAAAATTATTTTTTGAACCTAATGAACGAGTTACAGATATTGCAAAATCTGCATTTGATTCAACATGGACAAAAGATATTAAGCTGGAAGGGAAGAAATTACTTATTATTTCCGAAGGTGTATTAATGTATTTTGAAGAACAGAAGATTAAACAGTTTTTGGAGATACTAACTGATAATTTTGATTCTTTTGAAGCTCAGTTTGACTTGCTTTATAAAGGAACAGTTAAAATGAACCAAAAACATGATACCATAAAAAATATGAACGCAGATTTCAAATGGGGAGTAAAAGATGGAAGTGAAATTGTAAAATTGAATCCAAAATTAAAGCAAACTGGACTTATTAATTTCACAGATGAAATGAAACATCATCTTCCTGGCTGGAAAAAATTATTTGTTCCTCTGTTCTATATTGCTAATAATCGACTTGGAATTTATATTTATGAAAAATAAATTGATTCAATAATCTATTATTTTTTTGTTTAATAACGTATTTTCTTTGACAAGTGAATGGAGAGATTATTATGAAAGAATTGAAATATTTATTAAGTTTATCTGGTAAACATAAGATGAAGCTGATTTTTTCAGCAATATTCAGTATAATTGGTACAACATTGTCTGCTGTGCCTTATCTTCTTGTGTATCAGATTGTTCTTGAACTTTTTAAAACAAATATTGATTATTTGAAAATAAAGTTCTGTGTATTTATTGCGATATTTTTTATAATTGTAAAAATAATTATGCAAATTTTATCAGGTGTTTTTTCACATATTGCAGCTTTTTCGATTTTGTACAAAATTCGAATTGATTTGATTGAGCATTTGTCAAAGCTGAATATGGGGTTTTTTAAGAAAAATATGACTGGAAAACTGAAAAAGATTATTAATGAGGATATTGAAAAATTGGAACTCTTTATTGCACATCAGATTCCAGATTTATCATCGGCACTTGTAACTCCGATAATATTTTTAGGGATTATGATTTACTTTAACTGGAAATTGACACTTGTTTTATTTATTCCAATTATTTTGAGCATAATGGCACAGGGAAAAATGTTTCAAAGTTATGGAAGTAGTGTTGAACATTATTACACTCTTCTTGCAAACTTAAACGCTACTATTATGGAATACATAAATGCAATGAACGTTATGAAAGCATTTAATCTTACTGCTAAATCATTCAAGGATTATCGGGATATTACTCAGGAATATGCAGATTACTGGATTGAGCTTACAGAACTAAGTGTGCCGTTTTACTCGATTTTTCTCTGTCTAACTGATTCGGGCCTGCTTTTCATTATTCCAGTTGGTGGACTTATGCTGTTTCATAATCAAATTTCAGTATCTGTGTATATTTTATTTATTTTGATGAGTACAATTTTTTTAAGCTCATTAAAGGCATTATTTGACTTGGCACACCATCTTTCAGCATTAACTAAAGGGCTAGGGAAGATTATGGAAATTAATAGGGAACAGGAGCAAAAATCTGGAAGTGTAAATTTTCCTTCTAATTTTTCAGGTTTTATAAAATATGAAAATGTAAATTTTGCATATAAAAATAAAAATGTTATAAATGATTTTTCTTTGGAAATAAAGGCTGGAACTTCAACTGCACTTGTAGGGCCTTCTGGTTCAGGAAAAACAACGATAGGACTTCTGCTTGGAAGATTCTGGGATATAAATAGCGGGAAAATAACGATTGATGGAACTGATATTAAGGATTTTGCTTACACAGGATTGGCTGACAATGTTTCGTTTGTTTTTCAGGATACATTTATGCTTCACGATACTATTTTTGAGAATATAAGAATGGGAAAGGATTATTCGCTGGAAGAAGTGGAAAATGCTGCAAAAAAGGCACAAATTCACGATTTTATAATATCCTTACCTCAAAAATATGAAACTGTGATTGGAGAAGATGGGATTAAATTAAGTGGAGGAGAAAAACAGAGAATTTCGATAGCTCGTGCCATTTTAAAAAATGCCCCAATTATTGTGCTCGACGAAGTTACTTCTTACTCCGACATTGAAAATGAAGCCAAAATTCAGGAGGCTTTACGTACTTTACTAAAAGGGAAAACTGCCATTATCATTGCTCACAGGCTTTACACAATAAAAAATGCCGATAATATCGTTGTAATGAATAAAGAACGTATTATCGAGCAAGGTACTCACAAGGAGCTTCTGCAAAACAAGTCAGAATACTGGCATTTATGGAATTTATATAGCGATAATGATTTGATGGAAAACAAGGAAATTTAGGGGGTGCAGATAATGATTAACGATATTAGAAATATAAAAACTCTTGCTGGAAATAAATATAAAAATCTTAAAAATCCAATATTTTTTCTAACAATAGATGCCTTATTTTATATGATGAACTATGCAATGTTTTATTTTACAATTATTGATTTGATGAATAATAATTTTACGTTGAAAAAATTCATAATCTATACTTTTATTATGATTTTTGCAATTATTTGCAGATTTGTATTAAATCGTATCGGATATACCGGGATTCAAAGTGAGGGGGCTAAAATTATTCAGGATTTGAGAATCAGTATGGGTGATCATTTGAGAAATTTGAATCTAGGATACTTTAACAGTCACAACATTGGGAATATTATTAATATTATGACAAATGATTTACAAGATTTTGAGCAGGTTATAACTCACAGCACATCAGAAATTATAAAGTTATCTATACTAACAATTTATCTTCTGTTAATTATATTTGCAATTTCTCCCGTGCTTGCCATACTGCAACTAATAATTTCGCTGGCTGGATTAGTATTTGTCATTCTGGGAACGAAAAAAGGTGCAAAAATAGCTTTGAAAAAGAAGCATACTATGGATAATGTTGTTTCACGGATGGTGGAATATATTGCTGGAATGGAACTTTTTAAAGCATATAATCTGACTGGGGAACGATTTAAGAGGTTAAAGGGCAGCTTTAATGATTTGAAAAGGGAAAGTATAAATACTGAAATTGCTCTTGCCCCTTATGTTATGATTTTTCAACTTATTACGGATATTTCCTTTGCCTTACTTCTGCTTGTGTCTACACAACTTTTTATGGCTTCTTCCATTAATAAAGTAGAATTTTTTTCATACATAATTATTGGACTTTCACTTTCAAATGTGCTAAAAGCCTTTTCTACACAATATACTTTTATCCAATACTTGAAACTTGCCACAGATAAACTGATAAATGTGCATAATGAAAAGGAAATTTCCTATGAACTTGAAAAAGTTACTTTACCAAATTATGATATAAAATTCCAGAATGTAAATTTTTCTTATGAAAAAGACACTCCTGTTCTAAAAAACATTACTTTTGAAGCAAAACAGGGTACAAAAACTGCCCTAGTTGGCTCGTCAGGCTCTGGAAAAACAACTGTTACTAGTCTTATTGCAAGATTCTGGGACTGCCAGTCTGGCGAAATTACCATTGGTGGAATAAATATCCAAAAAATATATCCTGAAGAGCTGCTTACAAATATAAGCATGATTTTTCAAGATGTCTACTTGGTAAATGACACTTTTGAAAATAATATAAGGCTTGGAAAACCAAAGGCTACAAGGGAAGAAGTAATAAATGCGGCTAAAAATGCCAATTGCCACGATTTTATAATGGAAAGCGAAAATGGATACGACACTATAATTGGAGAAGGGGGCTCTACTTTATCTGGTGGAGAAAAACAGAGAATTTCAATCGCAAGAGCTTTATTAAAAGATACCCCAATTATCCTAGTCGATGAAGCCACAGCCTCACTTGATGTCGACAACGAACACGAAATAAGAAAATCACTAAGTATTCT
Source organism: Leptotrichia massiliensis (assembly GCF_900104625.1). NCBI lineage: Bacteria > Fusobacteriati > Fusobacteriota > Fusobacteriia > Fusobacteriales > Leptotrichiaceae > Leptotrichia > Leptotrichia massiliensis. Next base: position 421,511 of record NZ_FNVZ01000005.1, on the reverse strand, counting down.
TACAAAACACAAGACTGTAATTACAATCGCTCATAAACTCAACACAATAAAGGATTATGACAAAATTATAGTTATGTCCAACGGAATAATCGAAGAAATTGGAAATCATGAGCAGCTTATGGAAAATAAAAGGCGATATTACAAAATGTATACTGAAATGGAAAAGGCACAATCAGAATTTGAATTAATTTAATTAAAATTTCAATTCACTATATAAATTTAATTTAATATAAAAAACATACCCAGTCTCGAATTTTTTCAATCTAAAATCTGGGTATATTTTTATTTTATTCTTCCTTTATTTCCTCCGCCTGCGGATAAATCTTGATAATTTCATTCACAATCTTGTCAATTTCAGCAATCAAGTAATCAGTACTCCCTCTATCGCCTTTCATTGCAATTCTTACATGAACACAGCCTTCCTTTGCATAAGGTGCAACAGTCGGATTTGACATTTCAAAATAATCTTTTAGCCTATCGTCAATTTTTCCTTCCGGAACTCCTTTTATTTCAAGGGTTTTCATTAAAAGAATATCATTTGAATATTTCTTTAAAAGTGGCAAAACTTGATTATCTACCATCCAAGTCATTTCTCTTGGAGGTCCTGGTAATACTATTATTTTTTTATTATCTTTTTCATAAAAAAATCCTGGTGCAAGCCCAACTTCATTATCAAGCAATTCTGAGTTCTTTAAAATCGAAGCCTCTTTTCTCCCGCCAGAAGCCACTTCTCCAAAGCCCCTCTCATTATATTTTTTTACAATCAAGTCATAATATCGCTCTATCACTTCCAGCTCTTCCCCAAAATAATCAGCCACCACTTCTTTCGTAATATCATCAACCGTAGGCCCAAGTCCCCCAGTAGTAATTACCAAATCAACCCTTTTAAAAGCATTTTCCAGACACTCCATAAGTCGTCCGTAATTATCCCCAACCGTAGTTTGATAATACAAATCAATCCCAATATTTGTAAGTTTTGCTGAAATATACTGTGCATTTGTATTCACTATATCTCCAACTAATAATTCTGTTCCAACGCATATAATTTCTGTCTTCATTTTGATTTCCTTCTTTATTTTTTATTTAAAATACCGCCAAATAAGTTTAAAAAACGATAACCCTATTCAACGGTAAATTTTATTTTTTTTTATTGCTTTTGATTTTTATTATTTTTTAAAGATAATTGATTCATAAGGTTTTAGAATAATTTTCCCGTCTTTAATTTCAGGTTCTGCTTCGTAGTTTGACAATAGAACTTGAGCATTTTCCAGTCCTGTAACTCCGTTTCCTTTCAGTTCAAATTCTACTTCAGGTTCATAGAAATTACTGATTACAACTAATTCTCCATTTTCTCCAACACGTTTGTAGGCATAAACACTTTTATTTTCCAAATCAATGTCTTCATATCTTCCTGTTATCATTAATTCTTCATTTCTTCTTAAATCAATTAATTTTTTGTAATGATAGAATACTGAATTTTTATCTTTTAAAGCCACTTCAGCATTAACTGTCCTATAATTTTCAGGTACTCCGATCCACGGAGTTCCGGTTGTAAATCCTGCATTGTCAGAATCATTCCATTGAACAGGCGTTCTGGAATTATCTCTTGATTTCTGCATTAAAATTTCAATAGCTTCTTCTTCAGAACATCCTTTATTGAGTAAAATTTTGTAATTATTGGTTGATTCAACATCACGATATTTACTAATATCATCAAAATATGGATTTGTCATTCCAAATTCTTCTCCCTGATAAATATAAGGCGTCCCTTGCAGTCCATGAAGAACTGTGGCAAGCATTTTAGCCGACTCCCTATGATATTCCTTATCATTTCCAAATCTTGACAATGCCCTTGGCTGATCGTGGTTATTCCAGAAAGTCGCATTCCAGCCATTTCCTTCATACATTCCAATTTGCCATTTAGAGAATATCCTTTTTAACTCCACAAAATCAAATGGTGCTTTTGCCCATTTTTCTCCATTTGGATAATCTACTTTCAAATGATGAAATGAAAATGTCATTGATAATTCCTTTTCATCAGGATTTGAATATCTGATACAGTTATCAAGGCTTGTAGAAGACATTTCTCCAACCGTAATAAGTTCTCCTCCACCAAATGCCTCTCTATTCATCTCCTTCAAAAATTCATGAATTCTAGGCCCATCTGTATAAAATCTTCTTCCATCAGGTACGAATCTTGTATCACTTCCATCATCATTCGGAAATCTCTGATCCTTTGATATAAGGTTTATAACATCCAGTCTAAATCCATCTACACCTTTATTCAGCCAAAATTTTATCATTTCATACACTTTTTTTCTTACATTTTCATTTTCCCAGTTTAAATCAGCTTGCGTAACATCAAACAGATGTAAATAATATTGCCCTCTCTTTTTTGAATATTGCCAGGCATTTCCTCCAAATTTTGATTGCCAGTTTGTAGGCTCTTTTCCGTCAACTGCATCTTTCCATATGTAAAAATCCTTATATTCAGAGTCCCCTGCTTCAGACTTTTTAAACCATTCATTTTCAGTAGAAGAGTGATTTACAACAATATCCATAACTATTTTTAAATCTCTTTTATGTGCTTCTGTCAGCATTTCCTCAAAATCTGCCATTGTCCCGTAATTAGGATCAATGTCATAATAATCACTTATATCATATCCATTATCATTCTGTGGAGATTTATACATTGGAGTAATCCAGATTACTTCCACTCCAAGTTCCTTCAGATAATCAAGTTTCTCGATAATTCCCCTTATATCCCCTTCTCTGTTTCCAGTCGTATCATTAAAACTTTTTGGATAAATTTGATAAACTACTGATTTATGCCACCACTTTTGATTGAAATTTTTTTTCATAAAATTCACTCCTAAATTTTTATTTATTTTACAATTTCTTTTTAAATTATACTCCATTATTTCCATATATACAATCAAATTTTTAACTTTTCCTAAAAAAACTCATATATAAAAAGAGCAGTGAATAACTGCTCCTATTTTTATTCAACTTCCTTACCGCCTGTATATCCAAACACATAATCTAAATTTATATTTTTCATCGAATTAAACACACTTTGCTTAATTCCAGGATTTTTTTCCTCAAGTGCAGCAAGCAAGTCTTTTACTTCTTTACGTTTGCTCGAAGTCTTTCCAGCTTCGATTGTACATCCGCAATTCATCGCACGTATCCCATTTGTTTTCGTATAATCAATTATATCGGCTTCTTTTACGTAAATTAGCGGACGAATTAATTCCAGCTTCCCAGAAGTTGAAGGAACTTTTGGGGTCATTGTTTTCATTGTACCAGCATAAAACATATTTATCAAAGTAGTTTCAATAACATCATCAAAATGATGCCCAAGCGTCAATTTATTAAATCCAAGTTCTTCGACTTGCGTGTACAAAATTCCACGTCGCATTTTAGCACATAAAAAGCACGGATAGTCCTTTGCCTTTTCATTTGCAATTTCCCAAATATTCGTATTAATAATCTCACAGTCAATATTTAACTTATCCAAATTATTTTTAAAATTATCCAAATCAGAATTTCTGAAACCAGGATTTAAGCTAACTGCCTTAAATTCAAAATTTTTCCGTTTATCTTTCTTCAATTCCTGAAACAGTTTTACTAAAAGCAAACTATCCTTTCCGCCAGAAACTCCAATGGCTATTTTATCCCCATCCTGTATCATATCAAAATCATTAATTGCTTTCAAAAATTTTGCCCATATGCTCTTTTTATAGGTTGTCATTATACTTTTTTCAATTTCTTCCACATCCTTCATCGGACAATCTGGAAGAATAGCCTCACATACTAAATTTACCACTTTTTCTCTCCTTTAACATCATTTAAAAAATAATAGAAAGTTATCATACGACAACTTTCTAAAACTATATTTTATTTAAAAATATTCAGTTTAATTTTAAACAATTCCTAAATTTACTCCTGAAAAATTTACTTTTTTATCTTCATCTTCTGAATTTTTACATTTATTTTCGATGTAGTTTATTTTTTCAATAAGCCCTTCATCCCTTGAATCAATTCTAAAGGCCGCCCTGTATTCTTCAAGCGCCTTTTGGTGCCGTCCCATATGTTCATATTTTCTAGCAAAATCAATATGTGCAATATACATATCAAAATCAAAGAATATAGCAAGTTCATAACAGTCAACTGCTTCTGAGATTTTACCTTTTCTTGAATAAATATTTCCCAAAAGGAACAATATAAACGGTTCGTCTTCTGTGCTTACATCAAGTGCCTTATTAAAGTTTTCTTCAGCTTTGTCAAGTTCTTCATTTTCATAGTACAAATAACCTAAAAATGCTCTTGTTTCTATTTCTTCAGGCTTTAATTTTACCAATTTTTCATAAATATCAATTGCTTTATCATTTTCTTTTAGTGCGTGATAGATGGAAGCTAATGTTTTTAATACTTCCACATCATCAGGATTCTCTTTTATTTTTTCCAAATTTTCTTTAAGAAGCCGCTCGTTATTTTCATTGTATCTTATTTCTCTAAAAATTAATGTTTCTAACATTATTTCCTCCTGCTACTGTATTTACTTTATATTAAAATATCTGTAATATTCTTTTAATTAAAAGCATGCTTTAAAAGTAGCATCTCCTTTCTTATTACATTATTTCCCATTTTTATATAGAATTTACTGAATTTATAATTGTAAATATATTCTTTACTCAATATTCCTGTATTTTTATATTTAAACTAAGATTATAAAACTTAAAAAAATTAAATTAAATATAAAAATATATAAATTTCTTCAATATTAATTTCTTATATTCATTTTATCATAAATAACAATTTTAGTAAATAAGATTATTTATAAATTTTCTCTAATTTTAAGAAAAAGTCAATTCAAATATTAATAAAACTTGTATTTTTAGAGATAATAACTAGATTTTATTAAAATATAGCTGGTTATACGATAATTTATTTTATTTCAAGTTATTTAATTTCTTACTAGCTTCCTGACTTCCTGATTTTACAGCTTTTTCGTACCATTCCCTAGCTTCTTTTGTACTTTTTTCCACACCTTTTCCAGCGGCATATAAATCTCCTAGAGCTTCATACATTGGAGCTGTAACATGATCCATCCTGTTGTCTGTTTTTTTATAAAGTTCTACTGCTCTTGCGTAATCTCCTGCCTTTTCATGAATTTTTCCTAAGTTGTATCGTGACGTCAAGTCTCCGCTGCTATCCCCAATTTCATAGTAAAATGCGGCATCATCAAGGCTTTTTTTCACTCCAAGCCCTTTCTCAGACATTATTCCCAAGTATCTTGGTGCCTTCATATCTCCCCCATCTGTTGCCTTTGAAAATGAATCAAAAGCCTTTTTATAGTCTTTTTCTACACCAAGTCCATCCAAATAAAGAATTCCAATGTTAGTCATTGCACGGTAGCTTCCTTTTTCAGATGCTTTTTTGCTCCATTCTATAGATTTTTTATAATCCGCTTTTACTCCATTTCCGTGAAGATACATTTCTCCAAGTTCAGTTTGTGCCAATATATCTCCCTTTTCGGCTTTTTTTATCAATTCCTTGAGCTTATCATCCTGTCTATTTTCAATATTTGGCTTACTTTGAGAATTTTGTGATTTTTTATCTTTTTTACCACAGCTAAATATTAAAATTAATATTAATACTGCGATAGTATATTTTTTTTTCATAATTTTTCCTCTTTTCTTTTTATATTCTCGTATCCTATGATAAATTATTTTCTACAATTTCTTTGTTTAAATAGCAAAAGTCATAAAATTTATGAAATTAAATTCATTTTCTATTTATTTAGCAGCTATTAAAATATCCTTTAATTAAATTTAATTATATAATCTATCATTTTAAAAATTTTTATAATTTTATTTATAAATATTTATGACTATTAATAGTTTTTCTATTTTTTTATAAAACTTATTCTCAAATAACTTTTTCATACTATATCTCAATAACTATACAGTATTTACGTAGTTTTTATTTATTAGAAAATTTTATACCAAAATTTCTCAACTTGTTCATTCAAACTTTCTAAGAAAACAAATATATCTAATAAATCATTATTCCTGCAATTGCCGCAATTACTGTAAGCAATATTGGATTCATTTTCCATTTTAACACAAGTGCCACAGAAATAATGAATATTGCTACACTTTTCCAGTCTATAAAGTTCTTTTTATCAATCAGCATTATAGCTGCCGCCAGAATTAATCCGACAACAACGATTTTTAATCCTGCAAAAGCATTGTCCATATATTTATTGTATTGAAATTTTAAATAAAATTTACTAAAAATTGTCATTATAATAACTGAGGGAAGAATTAATCCCAATGTTGCGACTGTCCCCATTATAAATGCATCCCAAAATCCAGTCTTGTTTCCAATCAGATAACCGACATAAGTTGCGGCATTTAATGAAATTGGTCCTGGTGTTACCTGTGAAATTGCCACAATGTCCGTAAACTGCTGTACATTTACCCATTTATGCAAATCTACAACATCCGCCTGAATAAGTGGTAAAATTGCATATCCGCCACCAAAACTGAACAGCCCTATTTTAAAAAACACAAAAAATAACACTAATAGTATTGCCAAACTCATCTTTTTCCCCTCCAATTCATCCAGACATTTCCTAAAAAAGCACCTAAAATAATCATAACAATAGGTGGAAATTTAAGAAATGCGACCATTACTGCAACCAAAATCACAATCCATAACGTTTTTTTATTAATTTTAGCCGATTTTCCAATTGTATAGACACTCGCAGCAATCAATGCGACTACCATTGGTCTTATAGCCTTAAAAGCCTTTATAACATATATGTTATCCTGTATATTGCTAAATAATGAAGCTATTACAAGAATAATTATAAATGATGGCAATGTTGCTCCCAGAACTGTAGTTACAATCCCCAAAGTTCTTTTCATCTTGTATCCCACAAAAACTGAAACATTCACAGCCAATGCACCTGGTGAAGACTGGGCAAGTGCCAGAAGTTTTACAAACTCCTCTTCCTCAATCCACTTTTTCTTATTCACAATTTCATTCTGTATAAGCGGAACCATAGCATATCCACCACCAAGAGTAAATGTACCTATCTTAAAAAAAATCCAGAATAATTCCAAATACACTTTCATTTTACTACCTTTCTACTATTTCGTATTATTTTTCATTTTATCATAGATACTCTAAAAAAACAACAAACTTGCCATTAAAAAAAGATAGCCGATATACTGCTATCTCTTTAAAAATAATATTTTTTATCCTTTTGAAAAAAATTCCTTTGCTAATTCCTTCAAATAAAATACATCAAAAATTCCACATAATTCACGTACCGAATGCATCGCAAACATCGGAACTCCCAAATCTACTCCGTCTATATCAAGATGTGTTGAAGAAAGCGGACCGATTGTACTTCCTCCAAGTTCATTTGATTCATTTACAAAAGGCTGAATCCGTATATCCGTTCCTTTTATAAGCTGTCTAATTACAGCAATCGAATATCCATCGGATGTATATTTCTGTTTTGCGCTAATTTTTATTGAAATTCCTTCATTTATTTTTCCACGATTTGTAGGATCCGTTTTTTCCAAATGTGCAGGGTGTGCCGCATGTGCAGCATCAGCCGACAAAATAAACGAATTTTCAAGCATCTGCAAAAAATTACTTCGGTCAAGCCCTAACGATAAAGCAATTCTTTCCAGCGTATTCAAAAGATAATTGGAATCTGCTCCCTGTTTTGTAGCACTTCCTATCTCTTCGTTGTCAAATGCTACAAAAATGTTAATCTGGTCCTGACTAGCCTTCTCTTCCACAAGCCCAAGAAGACCTGTATAAACAGAAGCAAGGTTGTCAAGTTTTGGAGATGACATAAATTCTTCATTTGGACCTAAAAGACATCCTTTTTCTGTTGCATATAAATACAAATCAAAATCAATTATATTTTCTTTTTTTATCCCTGTCTTTTCCAAAATAATTCTTTCAAGATAGCCTTCCTTCTCAAAATTTTGATTAATAAGTGAAATTACAGGCAAAACATCATTCTGTTTATCAATTTTTACTCCATTATTTACTTCTCTATTCTGATGAATTGCAAGATTTGGTATTGTTAAAAGCGGTTCATCTATCTTAATTTTTACAGTTTTTGGAAAAAATGGATCTTCTCCTTTCACAATAACACGTCCAGCAATGGAAAGAGGTCTATCAAACCATGTACTCAAAATAGGTGCTCCATAAACTTCTGTATTTAATCTCACCATATTTTCTGTAACCATTTCAGGATTAGGTTTTATCCTAAAACAAGGAGAATCGGTATGTGCTCCAAAAATCTTAAACCCTTTTCTCACATCAAAATTTTCACCAATTGTAATTGCAATTATAGTAGAGCTGGATTTTTTCAAAAAATATTTTCCACCTTTTTTTAGTTCCCATTTTTCACGAGGCATAACCCTCTCAAAACCATTTTCTTCTAAAATATCTGAACAATTTTTCACAACATGATAAGCACTGGGACTTTCATCAATAAATTCAATAACTTCCCTTGCAAAACTTTTTACTTCCATTTCGATAAAATTTTTCTGTATCTCTTCTAACTCTTTTGTTGTGTGTATCATCTTTATTCATTCCTCTCAATTTCTAATTTCCATTATTAAAAAACATTTCCCTATTAACAATATTGTACCCCATAATTTCAGATAATCAAAAAAATTTTTATATTTTTTTAAACTTTTTGAAAAAAATAACCGCTGTCTTTTACAACAACGATTATTTAAAATCTAACTTTTATTAAAATCATTATTTTTCAAATTTCTACAAAATTTTTCAATACTAATATTTTTCCAATATCTTTTAAATTTTTTTTCCAAGCTATTTGTCTACAACTATCTAGCTATTCTGTAACATTTTATATCATATCAACATTTCTCACAAACATAACTCTGTCTTTATACTTCATATAAGTATGCTATTCTTTTCTAATTCTATATCCTTTAATTGAATTTTTTTCTAATTTTGCAATTTTCATTGAAAACAATGTTTCTTTTAAAGTGTCTCCATACCCTATTGAACATGTCATTCCAGTACCATCTCTATATAGTGAAAGCATCTTTTGTAAATCTTCTACTTTAAATTCTCCTTTAAATAAAATATCATCACCCTCAGCAAAAATAACTTTTCCATTATTCTTTTTAATATATGAAACAATATTTTCTTTTGCTTTTTTTATACTATTACTAAATTTTTTTATTTCATTTTCATTAACATTTCTATCAAATAATCTTTCTAATGCACTCCCAGTATTATCTCCATCTAAACCATAATATCTTATCTTAGAATCCTTAAATTCATCCAAAGTAACTATATCTTTTTCTTTTTCAGTTATATTTTTATTTATATTTTTAAGTTCAGTATAAATAATTTTAGAATAATATTCAACGAATACAAATAACATATGTAATGATAAAGAAGTCTTAAATTTTTCACTATTAGATATATTTAAAGCTTTATGAGTTGTACTATTTCGTAAATACAGCATAAATTCATTGAATTTCTCAAAAAAGTTATAATCAAATTCTTTTGAGCATTTCCCATGTATTGCTTTTTCTAAAAAGTGAATCTTCTGCCCTAATGTAAACGAATTTTTTAAATCATTAATTTTATAGCTTATTAAAAACCGATCAATTATATCTTCTAAACTTGATGCCATTGCTGTAGATGAGATTCGATACATAGAGTTATAATATGTTTCTTCTTTATCAATACCTTTTTGATCACCTTTTATTTTTAATCTAATTGCATTTAAAAGATTATTTTTAAAAAAAGACGGATTGCTAACTTCTTCAATTTCAAAATTTGAATATATGCCTGTTAATTTTTCAATTTGATCTTCATATCTTACAACTTCAGTTAAGTTCATATAGGCTATTTCATCAATTTTACGTCCAGGAATAATTTCTTTATAGCATTTCCTTAATATTTCTATTCCTAGAATTTTTCTTTTTTCTTTCATATCTAACTGCAATTTAGAAATATCTATGTGAAATGTCCTAGGCTGTCCCACAATATAGGCAGCTATTGCTAAAGTTGTTTTAAACTCAGACATTCCATTTGTTAAATCAATAATCAGTTTATCTAATTGAGAAAATTCAAAAATTTTTTTTATATATTTAAAAAAAGTTTCCATTGAAGTATCCTTATTTAAAATCTTATGAATAAAAAAATCTTCTTTTATTCCATGTCTTTCTATTTCATCAATCCATTCTCGTGTATTTCCATTTTCTTTATCATTATTTTTAACAAAAAGTTCATTAAAAGATTCAGGTGAATGAATTACATATATTTCACTAATACTTTCTCCATCAAATATTTCTTTCGATTTTTCATTAGCACCTAAAATAGAATTGCAAAATGTATACACATTAGTATTACCTAATATTAATAATTTACTCACAATACATTTCCTCCAAAAATAACAAAAAATTAAAAAATCCCTTTTTCTTTAAACACTTTTGTCAATTTCCCATAAGTATCAGCTTCAGCTGCCGTCAATGGCAATCTTACTATGTCATTGTCAAGTTTTCCAAGTATTTTCATAGCAGCCTTCACAGTTACAGGGTTTCCTTCCACGAACATGTTTCTGCTTACATCGTATAATTTTGTGTGCAGTTCAAACGCTTTGTCAAAGTTCTTGTTTAAGAATGAACTGATTAGATCGCTCATTTCTTGGGGCATTATGTTGGCAACTACAGAAACGACTCCTTTTGCGCCGATTGACAGCATTGGCAGGATTAGGTGATCTTCTCCTGAAAGAATTTCAATTTTATCTCCGCATAAATCCTGAATTCTTATCATTTGTTCAAGACTTCCTGTCGCTTCCTTTACAGCTACAATTTCAGGCAGTTCAGCCAGTTTTGCGATTGTTTCTGCTTCGATATTTGTTCCTGTTCTTCCAGGCACATTGTAAAGCATTATAGGAAATTTTGCTTCCTGTGCAATTGTTTTGTAGTGTTCATAAAGTCCTCTTTGACTTGGTTTATTGTAGTATGGGCAAGTGCTTAACGCTGCATCCGCTCCCAGTTCCTTTGCGTATTTTGTAAGTTCTATCGCTCTTGTTGTGTTATTCGATCCTGCTCCAGCGACTACTTGTATTCTTCCTTTCACTTCTTCCACAACTATTTTTATTACTTTTTCATGTTCTGCAAATGTCAGAGTTGGAGCTTCTCCAGTCGTTCCGCAAGGTACTATTCCAGATGTTCCATTTTCAATGTGATAATTTACCAATTCTCTTAATTTATCTTCATCCAATTCCGTTCCATTATTTTTAAATGGCGTAATTAAAGCCACGTATGAACCTTCAAATTTCATTTTATTCCTTCTTTCCTTAATTTAGTTTCCTAATTTTTTATTTTATTCCTATTTAAAATTTTAAATATAACTAAACTCTATCTAAAAAGTACAAATTATATTTTTTTAATAAATAAAAAGGCTTAATTTCATTGCTGAATAGTATTTACTTTTAAATTTATAATTAACTTAATTATTACACTGAAAATAATACAATATTCAAGTTATCTTTGATATTTATACAATCCTTCAGCTATTTTTTCACTAGGTCCTGTCATAAAAGCATCGTTTTCTCCACCTTCATACTCAATAACAAGCTGACCGCCTGGAACTTTTACATTCACTTTTTCATCAACAAATCCAAAAGTCTTTGCCAATACTGCTGAAGCAGTTACGCCTGTTCCACAAGCTAATGTCCGTCCTGCCCCACGTTCCCAAGTGATTACTTCCATATGTTTTCTATCATGCACTTTCACAAAGTTTACATTAACTTTTTTTGGAAACAAATCAGTATAATTTTCAATTTTTTTACCAAATTCATCAATATTGTAATCATTAAAATCATTTACAAATATTACAGAATGGTCAGTTCCCATAAAAATATATGAAATTTCAATTTCTGTTCCATCGATATTGATTTTTTCTCTTAAAAACTGCTCTTTTTCAGTATTTATCAATTCTTTTACATTAAAAACAGGTTTACCCATATTCACTCTTGCTGAAAAATCATCTTTTTCCTCATCATAATTTACTCTTATCATTAAGTCGCCAGGAACTGTTTTTACAACAAATTCATCCCCTTCAACTAAATGATTATTCGCAAGATAATGTGAAAAACATCTTATTCCATTTCCACACATTGGTGCTTGACTTCCATCTCCATTAAAGAAAAACATAAATGGCATGCTTGCCACATATTTTAAAATAATCAGACCATCTGCACCTATTCCGAAATGCCTGTCACAAACCTGACTAGCAAATTCCCCATATTCAGGTATCCCCTTTTCAATTAGTTCCCTTTCAGTAACAATAATAAAATCATTCCCCGCACCTTGATACTTTTCAAATTTTAACATTTCAAAACCTCCTTTAATTTTTAAAATATTCTCAACTTATACTAAAATTTTTTTATTAAGAATCTTTCTTTTTTTCCTGAATTTTTCTAGCTATTCTTACAACAAACTTTCTTGAAAAAAATCTAGTTCCAAAAACTGCAATTCTATTAAAAATTCCAGGAATTATAATTATTTTCCCCTTCTGAAATTTCTTATAGCCAATTTCAGCCACTTTTTTAGCTGACATAACTTTCATTCGTTCAAAAAGTGAACTTTCTTCCAAATTACTGCTTTTTTCAAATTCAGTAGCTGTTGGACCAGGACAAAGAGCACATATTTTTATATTTTTCGTACGAATATCATTTTTCATTTCTTCCCTAACCGCTTCAGTAAACGACTGCACAAAGGCCTTGCTCGCATAATACGTACTCATCAGAGGTCCTGGCATAAAAGCTGCGACTGAAGAAACATTTAATATCTCGCCTCTTCCATCTTTTATCATGTCAGCCAAAAACAGCCTTGTCAATTCTACAACTGCCTTTATATTCAAATTTATCATTGCATCATTTCTTTTCATCGTTTCTTCATCAAATTCAGAAAACCTTCCATAAATACCCGCTCCAGCATTATTCACAAGCGTATCAATTTTAAGATTGCTAGATTTTATCTGATTATAAAGCCTTTCAGCAGCATTTTCCTGTGACAAGTCATTTTCAATCACAGTTACTTTAATATTTTTAGAAATTTCCTCAAAAATTTCTTTTTGCAGCATTCCCAATTTATCCCTGTTTCGTGCCACAATAACCAAGTCATGTCCATTTTCTGCATAAATTTTAGCAAGTTCATATCCAATTCCACTGCTTGCACCTGTTATCAAAACTCTTTTCATAAAATTTCCTTTAAAAATACTTTATCTAGTTCACATTATAAAATTTATTTTTTTTAATAATCTTTGAATTGCTTAAAAAGATACTTTGATATAGTTTCATTACTATTCTTTTAACTCAGACTCTCCTTTTACAAATCAAATTCCTTAGCAAATAATTCAGCTACTCTTTTTCCCATAACTTCGTCTACAACTAACGAAATACTGATTTCAGAAGTAGAAACCTGATGGAAACTTATGTCGTTTTCTGAAAGGATTCTAAACATTTTGGCAGCAACTCCAATGTTGCTTATCAGTCCTATTCCTACTACAGAAACTTTTGTAATGTAAGGATTTATTATGAACGATGTTCTTGGAAATTCTGCTTCTATTTCTGCTCCAATTTTTTCAAGTGCCGCAATATCTGTTTTTGGACAAGTGAAGGCAAAGCTTCCGTGATGGCTTGTTACATCATTTTGACTTATTATATCAATGTTTATTCCGTTTGCTTCGGCTCTTTTGAAGATTTCATACACGTTTTGTGCATTTGTTGGAATTTCCTCCACGTTTACCATTACCATATTTTCATTGATTGATACCCCTGTTATTACTTTTTGCTCCATTTCCTTATTCTCCTTTGTTTTTTCTCTTGATGTTATAATCGTTCCGTTTTTTTCTCCAAGCGATTTTCCAACGTAAATTTCTACACCATATTTGCTTCCAAGCTCAACTGCTCTTGGCTCCATTACTCCAGCTCCTAAAAAAGCCAGCTCCATCATTTCATCATAAGAAACAACTGGCAATTTTTTGGCATCTTTATAAACTCTTGGATCAATTGAATAAATTCCGTCCACATCTGTGTAAATTTCACATTTCCCTCCAAGTGCAGCCGCTAGAGCAACAGCCGAAGTATCAGATCCTCCACGTCCCAAAGTTGTCACATCTCCAGCTTCATTTACTCCCTGAAATCCAGCCACAACTACAATTTTCCCTTTTGATAAATGTTCTTTTATCTCTTTTCCGTTAATGTCTTCGATTCTGTTTTTTGTATAATGTCCGCTTGTTTTTATTCCTGCCTGAGCCCCTGTAAGCGAGATAGCCTCGTATCCAAGCGTCTGTAAAGCGATGCTAAGCAATGCGATTGTCTGCTGCTCTCCAGTTGACATCAGCCTGTCCATTTCCCTCAAATCAGGTTTATCGGTAATTTCGTGAGCCAATTTTATTAAGGCATCTGTAGTTTTTCCCATCGCTGAAACCACGACAACCACATCGTTTCCAGAATCCTTCACACTTCCCAAATATTTTGCGATATTCATTATTTTCTCCGTTGTAGCAACCGAAGTTCCACCATATTTATGTACAATAATCACAATAAATTCACCTCTTTCTTATTTTTTATAAATCAAAAATTTCATCATTTCTAATTAAATCATCCAATGTTTCTCTCTTTACCGCAACTTTAGCTTTTCCATTCTTTACGAATACAACTGCTGGTCGCATCATTCTGTTATAGTTGCTTGACATTGTGTAACAATATGCCCCTGTTGTCGTTACTGCCACAATATCTCCAATTTCTGTTGCTTTTGGCAATTTTCCTTTTTCAATGATAATATCCCCTGATTCACACAGTTTTCCTGCCAAAGTTATTTCTCTTACATCTGTATCATTTAGCTTGCTTACAACTCCAGCTTCATATTCTGCCTGATATAATGCCGTTCTTATATTATCCGACATTCCTCCATCTATAAATACATACGTTTTTCCGCCGACTGTTTCCTTAATTCCTCCAACTTCGTACAAAGTAGTTCCAGCATTTCCGACAATACTTCTTCCTGGCTCAATGCAAAGTTCCTTAAATCCAATCTGATATTTAATTTCCATTGCTTCCGTGTATGTTATTATTTCACTAAGTACTTCCTCTATCGGTTTCGGATCATCTCCTTCCTTATAGTAAACTCCAAATCCTCCACCCATATTTACTGTGTGAACTACTATTCCCAATTCCTTTTTCAATTTATCTAAATATTTAAAAATCTCATCTAGAGCAAATATAAAGAACGCCGATTGGAAAATTTGTGAACCGATATGCGTATGAAATCCTTTAAATTCTATCCATTCGCTATCATTCAGCCTTTTAATTATATCAAATAAATTATCCTGAAACAATGAAATTCCAAATTTTGAAGTAAGCCCAGAAGTCTTTATATAATGATGCGTATGTGCCTCTATTCCTGGATCGATTCTCACAAGCACAGCCTGTTTCTTCCCTTTTTCACGGCAAATTCTCTCAATTTTATCAATTTCATCTTCATTATCAACAACAATCGTATCAATCCCAAATTCAACAGCCATTTTAATTTCACTTACTAATTTATTGTTTCCATGCAAATGAACTTTATTCATCGGAAATCCCGCTTTATGAGCAGTATAAAGTTCTCCGCCCGAAACAACATCCAAATCCAGTCCTTTTGATTCAACCAGTTTAATCATCCCCGTTGACAAAAACGCTTTCCCAGCATAAGCAATTCTTGTATTAAATCTCGTAGACTTAAATGCCTCTTTCATTTTATCTATCGTTGTTTCAATAAGCTCCTGATCCATAACATAAAGTGGCGTTTTAAATTCTTTTACGAGTTCAACGGTATCCACTCCTCCTATTGATAAATTGCCTTTTTCATTAACTTTCGACGTTCCAAATAATTTCATATTTCCACAGAAACTTTTTAAAAATAAAAAATTTCCTTCTCCTTTCAGTATTTTTGTTTTTCGGATAATAAAAAATGCCGATAACAAGCATCAGCATATAAAACATATATCTAAAAATTTTTATTATTTTTATTTAAAACTAAAAAACTTAAAAAATTTATATGAATTATATCTGACAGCTCCCCATTATCCTTTGATAATGACAGTCCTATGGATATTCTCCATAGCCCCAGCAATAAAGATAGTCAATCCTTACACTTCGGCAATTATTCCTTTCAACTTATTTCACAGAATCGACTTTTCTCCATAAATTTACTTTTAATAATTGCACCTCTATCACATAATATTTATTATTATAACTAATTTTTTCACATTTGTAAAGTTTTTTTCAAAATTTTGTATATGAATATATTGACAATTCAAATTTTATAAGGTCTGGTTATTATAGACAAGAGATAGAAGAAAAATAAAAAGCTATGACTATTTTACCCAAACACTAAATTTGTATAATTTTAGTAGTTCCATTTTAAATTGTTTCAAGTATATATAACAAAAGAAAACTGCTTCATAAAATCATTCTTATGAAACAGTTTATCTTTTTTTAAACAAATTTAAAATTATCTTTCTTTAGCTCGTATATCTGATATAAAATCAATTTTTACGATACAAACGTACGTAGTCAATCTCTGTAGTTTGAACTGGGAACGGAGAATGTTCAGAAGGTGGATTCAAACCTGGTTCCCATTCCACATAATCATTAAAAATGAAATGCCATTTATCGTTCTCAAATCCTTGTTTAATTAAGGCAGAAGGAATATTTAGCTTGCTAAAGTCTTCATCTGGCATAGTAGAAAGATAGTTACCGTATTGATCATATCTAGTATTGTCAACTACACTGATACGTTGAGCATCCTTAATACGATAATGAACTACTGGAATCAACCTTCCATCCATATAATAACGTACTTTTGTTCCATCAAACTCAATTGCCCAAACGTGCCATTCATGTGTTAGTGATGTAGTGTGTCCACCAACAATATTTTCCAGTCGATGTGTAAATCCACGCGGTGTCCACTCGTGATTAACTTGGCTGTAATAACAGCTAATATTAGTTGCAGGCCATGCATAACTAGGAGTGCTTGCAAACCATTCTAAAATTAATAGTGAACCGTAAGGGGCACTTCCACCTGGATTTTTACAAATAGGCGTATCTACATCATTGTGCTGTTTCTGCATCCAAAGAGCTGTACGCATTCCTTGCAGACGATTCCAGTTCATTCTGGCACGTACTTCTGCACGGAACGGCTTAGAAGCATCCACAAGCTTATTAGATTCTAGCCTACCACTCGAATATTGGGTAACCTTACCTGCAGGACAAACTCCTGTAGTCGCATTTGCATCAGTTAACGGGTCTCCTCTTCTATTAACACAATGACGACGTGTAGTAATTCTAACATGATCACCGTTTACAAGACTGATATTATTGTGTAAATAAGACAAGTGACTATTTAGATGATTAATAGCCTTTTTACTTTGCCAATCAGAAGGGAGATTTCTATCTTTAAATTCCCAACATTTTACACTCTTCCATTGTCCTGAAGCATCTGTGGCACTATCACATCCATTTGTTAATGGATTTGATCCAGGTAACGGCTGATTATTAATAAATCTTCGAATCACATCTACTGCCTTCTTTTCAGTACCATCTGACTTCCAAATCCCAAAATAATTTGCAGGGTCTGCAGCATCCAGTATATCAGGCCGTCCATTATTATCTGCGTCAATATTTGCATCAGGAATACCATCGCCATTTGTATCAATATTTACATCAAGCCACCCATCGCCATTACTATCTCTATCAACTACTCCTGAAGTAATATAAGGCTTTCTGTCTTTTGCTTGATATAGAATAAGAGGCCCAAATATATTTGATTTTTGATACCATCCTAAAATTTGGCTTATTACATTGGCTTGTTTTGTTTCATCGACTCCAGGATAAGCGGCATCTAGTCCTACTTCTGACGGCCATATTTTTTTATTTCCATCACCATTCTCTAACATTATCTGATATAATGTTTTTTCTCCGCCTCCAGGTTTTACAACATCACCTATCATATTTGCCCATCCATTATCCCGAAAAGCTCTAGCATAAATTCCATAAGGATGATGTGATACACCGTCAAAATATTCTTTTGCTCCAGCTCTGTACATTCTCTCTAAAAATTCCATAGGTCCAATATACCCTGTTGAATTATTACTCCCTCCTACTGTCATTCCACCAGCCATAACATTTACATCATTATGTGCATTATGTGCTGCTGTATAGGCTATTTTCAATAAATGAGTATAATGTTCAGGATTAGGTTTAGGATTTTGAATCGTGTCATGCCAAAATTCTGGATTTCCTGGTTCATTCCAAAATTCATAGTCAATTACTCCTTGCCGAGCATATCTATTTACTAATGCACTTACAAAATTTGAAAAATCATTATCATACTGCGGAAGCGGAGCAAATGATGCTACCCAAATTTTTCTTGCATTTAACGCATTTTTTTCAGCAGCTGAAAGTTTGTCTACTCCTGTTGCCCATTCGGGAGCACTACTTATTTGCATCAAAACTTTTAAGTTATATTTTTTTGCAAGAGCAATAGCATCATCTATGTCCTGCCAGTCATACCCTCCGTTTTTTGAAGATTGAATTCTATGCCACGAAGCTGTAATTCTTACCCACTGAAATCCTACCCTTGCTATTTTTGAATAAGAGTCTTCCGCTTCTTGAAGATTACTTCTCCAAAAAGGATTAACTGGCTGAATTCCAATTCCTTTTACATTATGTATTTTTGAATCATCTTTTTTGGGTTTTCCAATATCATTTTTTCCACTATTATTTGAACCATTGTTACCACCATTTTGAGCTTTCGGAGAGTCATCTTTTCCTTTACCACCATGATGTCCAATTCCTCCGACAATCGCTCCAACAGCAGGAATTCCTACTGCTCCCCCAATAATAGGTCCAATAGGAACTTTTCCACCTATATTACTTCCTAACGACCCAATATTCCCTTTTGGTTGTCCTATATTACCAATAATATTGTTGTTATTTTCTGTTTTCTCTGTACAGTTTAATATTACTGCATCATAATTTTCTAAATTATCCGAAAAGACTTTATTTCCATCAATAACTTTAACTACATTTGAACATTTTAATGTTATTTCAGTTGTAGTTACTCTTTCACTATTTATCGTTGTTTCGTTTTTCAAAAGATTTTCAGATGTACTTGAACATTTTAAAACTATATCTTTTGAACTGTTGCTTTCAGATAGTGGGTTTTCAGCTGTATTTACATTTTTTACTGGATTTGAACATTTTAACTGTATTCCTTTGACATCCCCAATTTTATCTGTTTGAAGTAATTCACTCGCATTAATTATTTTAACTATATTTGAACATTTTAATATTTTTTCATTAGAATTTCCAACTTTCTCTGTTTCACCTGCTGTTTTTTCACTCGGATTTAAACATTCCAATAATATATCTTTGGAATTAATTTTATTTGTTGTAACTATACTTTCATTTATATTTTCAGAATTCATACATTTTAAAAATATATTATTCCCATTATTTTCATTTATTCCAGTTACTTGTGTACTTTCTCCCGCCATATTTGAACATTTTAATAATATATCGTTATTCGATTTTATTTCGCTTACTGAAGAAGATACATTACCTATATTTTCAGCCATTATCAAAAAACTCATAAAAATTAAGATCAGTACAGCAATTATAAATCTTTTCATTTTCTATCACCTTTCCCAAATTAATGTTTCAACTTCATGTTGTAGTCAAATTTTTTCTTTTTAGAAAACCTATAATTTATAATCTGTTAAAACTTAAATTATTGATTATATCTATGGAATCTTCTTCAGATACAGTTTTAGTGTTTTCTTTTTTCATCTCATCTTCAAAGTATTTTTCCCTTTTTACAGTACCTTTTTTTAAAGTTGAATCAGTATTACTTTTTTCTTTCAAATTACCAGCTATATCTATCCTATCTTCTTCTGGTATATCGTTATAATTATTATGGTCTGCCACTCTAACTTCCTTTATTTCATTTTCCAAAGATTTCAGTTTTTTTGCAGAACTTCTTTTAAAAGTTAAAACTTCATTACTTTTGTTTTTCAAATTGCCGGCTATATTTATCCTGTCTTCTTCTGGTATATTATAGGTATATGCTGCTGTTTTAACTTCTTTTATTTTCGGTTTATTTTTTATACTTCCTATTCTATATCCTACTCTTATACCAAATGTATCAATTTTAACTTTAGTTTTTATAGGACTGACTGTATCTTTTGGCTGATATTTAAAATTTGACCTTTCGTAAAGGGCTTCTATAGAAACTGGTCCTAATTCTGTACCTAATCCTCCAGCGTAGTAAAGACCGCCACGAAGATCTTTCTTGTTAAAGTTTTCTTCCTTTATTTCACCATGTACATATCCTATTCGTCCAACAGCGTAAATAAGATTATCTCCTTTATTATTTACTAAGTTAATTTTTGTTGTAGCATAAGCGGGATATGTTCTTAAAACATGTTTTTGATTTTTATCATTAAAAAAAGCAGTAATATCATAAAATTTTTGTTCAACGCCTAGACCTAATTCAACAACTCCTTGATTATCAAATAAATATTCCAAGCCAACAACAGGCATTTTTTTTATATCAAAATCAGATTTTGCAGACTGCCATTTATTATTTTTCATTCCTGTTCCTAAAAATTGCTCTGGCTGAACATTATATCTGTTCTTAAAATTATATCCTGCATTTAATCTAAGTTCTCCGCCATTCCATTTTTTTTTCTGAATTTTATCCGTAGTATATTGCATATCTCCTGTTTTAGCAAAAATATCAGTTCTAAAAGGATCAAAAGGTACAGTTTCATTTTTTTTCTTTGGTAAATTTTTTGTATTTCCGATACTATATCCTATTCTTATACCAACAGTATTTATATTGTCTTTCGTCTTTTTAAAATTATTTAGAGTACTTATATTATTTCTATTTATATTACCTAAATTTACTTTGTCATATCGTAAATTTGATCTTTCATACAATGCTTCAATTGAAATGGGACCAACTTGAGTACCTAGACCACCAGCATAATAAAGACCACCACGAAAATTTTTATCGTTCAAATCTTCTTTGTTGTCTCTTCCAGCTTTAGCCTGAGCATACCCTGCTCTTCCGATAAGATACATCAGATCATTTCCTTTTTTAGAAGTTATTAAATTATATTTACTTGTTAAGTACATCGGTGTTATTTCATACATTTTCATTTCATTTTTATCTTTTAAAGATGAAGATTTTACAGAAAACTTATGTTCTGCACCAATTCCTAATTCAAACCTTCCCTGATTGTCAAACAGCCACTCTATTCCTGCAACGGGACCATTTTTAAATTTATAGTCATAAATAGTATTCGACAAACCTTTCTGATGTTTAGTTAAATCATTTTTATATGCCCTGTCAAAGTCCCAGCCCCCATTTATCTTTATTTCCTGAGCCATTGCAGTTGCTGCTGACAGCATCATTGTACTTAAAATATGTAATTTTTTCATAATTCTGTTCTCCCTTAATTTTGCAAATCTCTTTTTTATAATTTAATATCCGAACATTTAGAAAAAATTATAAAAAAATAAAAATTATTATGTTTTGACTAAAATATACCTTTCTTACTAAGTACATTTTACTAAATTTCTTAGAATTTTTCAATAAAAAAAATATCATTTTTAAGTTTTTTATATATTAACACTGTCGATTTTATTGATATTTGAACTTTTATAAGGTATTGTTATTACAGATAGTCCGTGAAAGAAAGAGGAAGGCGATTTATACTATGATTCCAGAAAATATTAAAAAAATTACCTTTTAAGGCTTTAAAGAAGAAAATTGAAAGAAATAGAAAAAATTAAAAATTATTAGAATAAAAAAGTGATACTGATAGATTTTATAAAAAAAATTTACAATATCACTTTTTATTTTTAAAATTATTATAATCTATAGTAAAATTTCTTTAAAACCGAACTAAAAAACTATAACTATTTTACTCAATCCCTAAATTTATATAATTAATTTTAAATAGGTTTGAATGTATAGCTAAATTCCAATAAAAATTTCCACTATATTTCTTATTTTCTGTAATACAGTCTGTTTTTTTGCCTCTCTTGCTCCCTTTCTACGTGAAGTTGGTGGCAGTATGCTGTCTAATTCTGCTCCGGCATTGGAGTGTCCCCAAAACTTTAGACTATTTTTTATTTCACTCATTTATCCACTTAAAATAATATTATTTTTGTAAATACATTATATTTATTTTATAAAAAATTGTCAAACAATATGTTTGTTTTTACATCTTTTCTGAAAAAAAAGAAGTACCATTTCTGATACTTCTCTATTTCCTAAAAACTCACTTCAAAAAATATTTTAAAGTTTTATTCAATTCCTAATTTATTTCTTCACATCGTAAATCAATTTTTCCCCATCGCTATCCAGCACAACTGTACTATTTTCAGGTACTTCGTTGCTCAAAATCATTTTTGATAAGTTAGTTTCTATATCTTTTTGAACAAAACGTTTTAGAGGTCTTGCTCCATAAGCTGGGTCATAAGCCTCATTTACAATATAATCTAGAGCTTTGTCTGTAAATTCAATTTTTATATATTGTTCTTTTAATTTATCATTTATTTCATCAAGGATAAGCGAGATAATATTTTTCACACTTTCTTTTCCTAATGCTTTAAATACGATAATATCGTCAATTCTGTTCAAGAATTCTGGCTTGAATCTATGTTTCATTTCATTTAATACAGCTTCTTTTGTTGGCTCGGAAACTTGCGGATCTTCCAATATAATTTCACTTCCGATATTTGAAGTCATAATGATAATTGTATTCTTAAAGTCTACAACTTTCCCTTTACCATCTGTAAGCCTTCCATCGTCAAGTAGCTGCAACAGAATATTAAATACATCTGGATGAGCCTTTTCAATTTCGTCAAACAGGATTACTGAATAAGGTTTTCTTCTCACAGCTTCTGTCAACTGACCACCTTCTTCATATCCTACATACCCTGGAGGCGCTCCGATTAATCTTGTGGTGCTAAATTTATCCATGTATTCACTCATGTCAATTCTAATAATATTGCTTTCATCGTCAAACAGGTTAAATGCAAGAGTTTTTGTCAAATAAGTCTTACCTACCCCTGTTGGTCCTAAGAAAATAAATGAACCAATTGGACGGTTTGGATCTTTTAATCCAGCACGTGAACGAATTATTGTGTCACTTATTGTTGTGATTGCTTCATCTTGTCCGATTACTCTTTTCATCATTTGTTCTGCAAGGTGTAAGATTTTTTCACGCTCTCCCTGTAACAATTTTGAAACTGGTATCCCAGTCCATTTTCCAACAATTTCTGCTATTTCTTCACTGTCAATTTCCTGTTTTAATAATTTATTTGTATCTGGATTTTGATTTTTGGCTTTTTCTTCTTCATCTGCCCTTTGTTTTTCCAGTGCTGGCAATTTACCGTATTGCAGTTCTGCCAGTTTGTTGTAGTCATTTTTTCTTTGCGCATCGGCAATTTGAAGTTTAACTTTTTCAATTTCTGTATTAATATTTTGTATTTTTTCAACTTCCTGCTTTTCACTTTCCCATTGTGCCTTAAACGCAGCCTTTTTCTCATTAAGTTCTGCCAATTCTTTTTCCAATGTAACAAGTCTATCCTTAGAAGCCTGATCTTTTTCCTTCTCAAGTGCCACTTTTTCAATTTCAAGCTGCATAACACGTCTTGTCACTTCGTCAAGCTCTGTCGGCATTGAATTAATTTCAGTCTTTACTTTTGCAGCTGCCTCATCAATCAAGTCTATCGCTTTATCTGGTAAAAATCTGTCATTTATATATCTGTCACTCATTGTAGCCGCAGTAACTATAGCATTATCCGTAATTCTGATTCCATGGAAAATTTCAAATTTTTCTTTCAATCCACGTAAAATTGAAATAGTATCTTCCACAGTCGGCTCATCTACCATTACAGGCTGAAATCTACGCTCAAGTGCCGCATCCTTTTCGATATATTTTCTATATTCATCAATCGTAGTAGCTCCAATAACCTTTATTTCCCCACGTGCAAGCATTGGCTTCAAAAGGTTTCCAGCATCCATAGATCCTTCTGTTTTTCCTGCTCCTACAATATTATGTACTTCATCAATGAAAAGTATTATTCTTCCTTCACTTTTTTCAATTTCTTCCAATACCGCTTTTAATCTTTCCTCAAATTCCCCACGATATTTCGCCCCTGCAATCAAGGCACCCATATCAAGTGAGAAAATTGTTTTATCCTTCAAGTTTTCAGGCACATCGCCCTTCAATATTCTTTGTGCAATCCCTTCTGCAATGGCTGTTTTCCCAACTCCAGGCTCTCCAATCAGAATCGGATTGTTTTTATTTCTTCTTGATAAAATCTGTATAGCCCGTCGTATTTCATTATCTCTTCCAATAATTGGATCAAGTTTACCTTTTCGAGCCAGTTCAACGAGATCTTTTCCAAATTTATCTAATGCTTCGTATGTACTTTCTGGATTATCTGTCATAATTTTTCTACCTCCTCTTACATTTTCAAGTACAGTTTCAAACTGTTTCTTGTTTATTCCGTAATCTTTCAAAAAACTGTTATTATCATAACTTGCCAAAAACAAATGTTCTGTACTAATATAGCTGTCTCCCATTTTCTTTGCAGTATCTCTTGCTCCAACGAGAACTCTATTTAATTCACTATTCGCTCTTGGCTCGCTATTTCCACCTTCAATCTTAGGAAAACTTTCTAGTTTGCTCTCAATCTTCCTAATCATATCAGTCGTATCAATTCCCATTTTCTTAAGCACGCTAGGAATCAATCCATCCATCTGCCCCACAAGTGCAAGCATTAAATGTTCCACCTTTATATCAGAATGTCTGTATCTAATCGCAAAGTTATTAGCCTCTGAAATAGCCTCAAAACTTTTTTGCGTAAAGTTCTGTTCCATATCCATCACCTTTTTCTTTTTAAATTTTTCTAATTAAAATTATTTTTATTTTATTAGCACTCTTCTTCTATGATTGCTAACAAATATAATATATCACTATTTAATATTTTTGTCAACATTTTTTTAAATTTTTTTTACATTTTACTCAAAAATTTAGTTATATATTCAGCAAAGGCTTTAATTAAAGTATTTGGAGCCTAAAAAATATTTTTAAAATTTATAATAATAAAAAATTATAGCTAAATTATTAGCTATCTGAACTTTTTCGTATAGCAAATTATATAAATTTGCTTTATAATTGTTACATAGTATACTATATTTGAAAAAGACGGTTTTATGCACAAATTAATTTACAAATTGATGATACCATCAAGAAAAATGCTGAACAGGCATACTCTGACATGGGATTTTCTTTATCAGCCACTATAAAAAAATTAGGTTCTGAAAGACGTATACCATTTGAAATAAGCGCAGATTCATTTTATAGCAAACAAAATATGGAACATCTAAATCAATCAATCCAAAATGTAAAAGAGGGAAAAACTACATTAAAAGAACACGAATTAATTGAGGTGGAATAGTGAAAAAAGTATGGTCTGATGAAGCATGGGAAGAATATCTCTATTGGCAAACTCAGGACCAAAAAATTATAAGAAAAATAAATAATTTAATTAAAGATATAGACAGGAAAATACTCCATATTTACGTAAAAAATTACAAATTTTGAATATGATTGCCACTTATTTACATTATTCTGATAAAATTATTTTGTATTCTTTTTATTTTTTGTTAAATATAATATTTGCAATATTAAACAAAGAATTAAACTCAATACCCAAAAAATTCTTTTCTTTTTTATTCTTTTTTCGATATTCTTTGCGTATTTTATATCTTTTTCACTCTTCAGCTTACCCTGTGTAAGTTCACATGCGTCTCTATACCAATTTGACAATTCTCTATCCGTCCCAAACTTATCTACAAAAAATCTAGGATTTTTTAAACTTAATTTTTTTAAATTAAATTTTCTCATTATTTCTTCTTTTGTCAAATGATATTTGGTCTCATTTGAAGTTACATAAAAATATCCTGAATGTTTATTTACATATTCTTCCACTACCAATCCATCTCCATTTGGTGGATTGCTAGCATAAGCTGGACTTTCTTTTATAATTTCATCAAAAGAGTAAACATATCCTATCCACACATCTCCTTTTTTCATCAATCCTTTCACATACGCTCTTCCTACATCATCCTGCTCTTCCCCGCCAAAATTAATATTAAATAATAAGTCATTTTTATCTTTAACAAGCGAATCAATTGTATTAAATATCAGCCTTCTATAAATTTTTTTATTGTGCAAAGACAAACTCATATTTTCAGTTATTGGAAATCTATAAAAATGCCAAATCGTAATCCACAATAAAATTATATTTATTCCTAAAAATACTTTTTTCATAATATCTTCTCCTAAAAAATATGTAATAATTTCTATTTATACTATTCCCCATTTAGATAGCAAATGTTTAATAAATATTTTTTATAATCCTATGTTTTTTCTTTTTATATAAGCAAGGAAAATCACGATATTCTATATTAAATTATAAGGATTATTATACAAAAAGGGCATGACGTCTGATCCCCTTACGTTAAAAAAAATATATAAATAAAATAAGAAAAAACATTTATTAATCATTTCAATAATTTATTCATAAATCTCTAAAAATCATAAAAACAAAATATACTTATTTTCTAAAAAAGAACAGCAAAACCTAAGTTCCGCTGCCCTCTCTTTCTTTATTCTGTCTTCTGTCTTTGTTCTAGTAAATAGCTCTAAATCCTATTCCTGCCCTTACGTTATTTCCTTTAGTGTCATATCCTCCATTTACTGTAACTCCGAATCTTGTGTTATCCACTCCAATATTTAAGTCAAACTTACCATTCCCTCGTCTATCCTCTTTTTCTCCTCTGATTCCAAACCAGTCTGCTGTCGTATATCTTACTCTTCCCTTATTGTTCACATCTCCAACTTTTCCTAGCTCATTTTCATACGCAGCTGTTACTCCTACTGTTAAGTTTGTTCTTACTGCAAGTGGCTGTACATATCTGAATTCCATTCCAACTTCAGGTTTAACTGAGAAATAGTCGTTTCCTTTTACTTCCAGTCTCATTTCCCCTCTATCTTCTTTGATGTCATTGAATTTACCATATTCCATCTTCAACGCTCCATATGGACGTAAATGTGTTCTTTCACTCATTCTAATGTCATATCCTAAATCTGTTTTAAGTGCTGCACCATAAGAATGATAGTCTGATTTAGCCTGGAACACTTCATCTACAACCAAGTATCTACGTTTCATTGCATTAATACCTACAAATGCATCTCCACCAATTGTCCATTGCAATGCTCCATTATGGTCTCCTTTTGGTGACATAGTTTTAAATACTCCTGCTTTAAGTATTGTCTGATCTTCTCTTGAGCTTCCAATATCCTTGAACTTAAATCTATTTGTTACTGCTCCTGCATACCATCCGCTTGAGTTACCCATCTTAATCTTTTCATCTTCATGAACATAAGCTACACCATAGGCATTGCTTGTATAGTTGATGATTCCTGCTGTATCAGTGTTGTATTCATCTCTCATACCAAACACTTTAATCTTGTTGTTTTGTTTAGATGGATTTCTCCAGTTGTGTTTTAAGTATTTAAACTCTTTGTCAAGTAAGTTTCCTGTAGCATTGATTCTTTGCTGTAAGTTTCCATACTGATGTCCCATCATTTCATCAAATGCTTGATACAACAATACTTCTTCGTTGTTTCCAATTCCATTCAGTTTTGTAAATATTAATCTTTCCCTAGTTCCTAAATCTTTTACTCCATATCTTTGCTCCAATCCATCTGCAAAGTTATATGTGTCTAAACTGTTTATTGGTGTTGCTTTTCTTCCAGCCCATTCTGTGTACGGCACTTTTGCCATGTATAGGCTTGTTATTGAACCATCATTTGGATCCAGTGTTGGAGTTGCAATCCATCCTATTGATCCTGAATACACATTCCATTTAATGTTTGGATTACTTAGCATTGCTGTTTTATACGGATTTATTATATTAGGGTCATTTACTAATATATATTTACTGTTTGTTGATTCAGCTGCCTCATTACCAATGATTAAATCTGCTTCACTTGTCAAGTTTTGCAGTCCATCTATTGATCTTGTGTAGTTAACTCCTGATGTATTTACATATAGACCAATACTTGAAGCTGATACTGATATTGGATTTCTTCCTGTCGTATTTACAACTGTCGGTATTTGTGGTACTCCATTTACAGTAATTGTCGCAGTAGGTGCTCCTGCAGGTGCATCAATTGCTACTCCTCCTATTCCTTTTCCTGTGTCAGGAACTGTAAATTCATATATCAGTTTACCATCTATCTCACTGTTATTTGTTTTAGAAACACCATTTACTGTTATAGTTCCGTAGTTTTCTACTATTCCTCCTTTTAAGTAGACTCCTACACCGTTCTTGGCATTTATATTAATTGATGCTCCAGGATTATTTATCAGTTTAGAATCTTTTCCTAGATATACTCCAACCGTATTCGTATAAGTTCCTGAACCTGTTGTAATATTTTTGTTATTTATTGCTGTCGCTCCATTGTCAGCATAAATACCTGTTGTGTTACTTTCGTTCAAGAAAATATCCCCATTATTTGTCGCAGTACTTCCTGCTCCACTTGCATACATTCCTATACTGTATTTACCATTTACATTAATTGTTCCCTTGTTCACAATGTTTCCTGTATCAATCGTATCATATCCTGCTCCCATACCTATTGAGTAAAGGCTGCTTGTAACATCAGATGGTCCTACAGTGATTGTTGCATTATTTGTTGCAGTTCCTCCTTTAATACTGTAAATTGCCACACTTCCTTTTCCACTCGACAAGTCAATATTTCCATTATTTGTTACTGTACCTGCTGAATAGATTCCATAGTTCTGTTCTCCAGTAGAAGTTATGTTTGTAAAGTTTGTTACTGTACCTGCTTTATCATTTGAATACATGTACACATTATTGTCTCCAAGTCCTACATTTGAAATACTTGAAGTTATTGTATTTCCAGTTCCAACGTTTACAAATCCAAATGAATTATTTCCAATGTTAAATGATGTACCACTATTTGTAACTGTTTGTCCACTTCCTACTGTATAAACTCCAACTGCCTCATCAGTTCCAGTTGTAATTGTTCCTCCTGTCAGATTAACATTTCCACTTTGAGAATAAATTCCAATTGCTGCATTTCCTATCTTCAAGTCACCTGAATTTTCTACAGCATGTCCATATATTCCAATTGTGTTGTTTCCAGACTCTATTTTACCTGTATTTTGTAATATTACAGTGTTATGATCCGTATAAAGTCCAACGTTAGGACTCGTAATTGATGCTGAATCTCCCAATGTAATTGTTCCACTGTTCTTAGCCGTGTATCCAGGCGTACCTGTTGCATACATTGCTGTATTTCTGTCACCTGTCATTGTGATTTTACCTGTATTTTCAAGAACTGTTCCTGGAGTAAGTGCTGCATCTGGTTTGTAAGATATTGCAACCGAATCATTTCCTGCTGATTCTATCTCTCCTGTATTTTTTATTGTTTGCGTATTAGATCCTTCAGAGTACAGTCCAGTTGAATTTGAACCTATCGTAATTTTACCTGCATTTTCAATTAGTGAGTCTTGAATTCCATAAATGGCAGTTGATTTGTCACCCATTGTCATAACACCTGTTGCTTTGTTATACAATTCTCCGTATTTAGCGTAAATTCCTGTAGATCCTGTACCACTTAAGTTAATTGTTCCTTCATTTGACAATGTAACTTTGTTTCTCGCATACAGTGTACTATCATTTTCTTGAGCCATTGCAACCTGATCAGCTTTTGTTCCTGTGATAGTCTTAGTATTCGCATTTGTTATTGATGAATTTGAAATTTCAAGCTGATTGTATGCATCGTTAGCATTATCTAGGTTTACATCCTGATTAATTGTCAATTTACTCAAATATAGCATAAATGTCTTATAGTCAGTTCCATTTATATTTGCTCCTGTAGCCTTTGAAACAGCATCTCCTGTTGTATCAGATAAATCCATTCCAACATTTTGAGCAATAAATAGTCTTGAACCTTTATTCATATTCAATGTTAAATTTCCTAAAGTTGTCTTTGTCCCATCTCCAAAGTTATTCTTTGCCCATCCTTGAATTTGAGATTTTCCAAAGTCTCCACCATTTCCTACATAGAAGAAGGCATTACCTCTTTCATTAGGAGTTGTCCCACCTTCAATAGTTGCTGTCATAGTTCCATCTATAGAAACCTTTCCAGACCCATCTTGCCCTAGATAGAACAGCAATGATTTCTGTCCTGTAGTTGCAGTTCCTGTACCTTTTAAAGTAATTTTACCTTTGTCAGCATCATAGTTTACTGCACCTTCAGATGCTTTTACATTATGATCTCCAACTTCAAGTTCAGCTCCTTCTCCAGAGTACAGCCCTATTGATTCTGCACCTTTTACATCAGCAACTACATTTACATTGTTGCTTCCGCTACTTACAAGTTTTGAATTCTTACCTACAACAATACCGTATGAACCTTGTTTTTTCTTATCTGTACCATCTAAGTATTCATAAACTCCAGCAGCAGCTGAACTTCCATTATTCACTGTTATAGTTCCAGTCGATGTAGCTGTTACAACAGCAGTATGTGTAGTTGTATTGTTCCCTATAACTAATCCTGAAACTCCGTCACCTTGAACAGTTGTAGCACCACCATAGTTCAAAGTTCCATCTTTAACCAATACACCTGTTGATTTGTTTCCTGTTGCAGTAACATTACTTGTTGAAGCAAGTGTTCCTGATGGATTATTTCCGCTATTTGTATTTTTTTCAAGATAAATTCCAACATTATTTGAAGCATCTGTAGTAGTACCTTTCAAGCTAACTGTTCCTTTATTGTCAAGGTTTCCACCACTAGTTGCTATCCCAATACCGTTAATAATTGTCTTGCTCGCAGTAGTTCCAATTGTTTTACTAGCATTATTTACAACATTCGCATCTGTTCCAATCATCCCTATTGATGAATCACCGTCTAAATTAATTGTTCCATTATTTATTGCTTCAGGTGTACCAGGCGAATCTGTTGCAAACGAACCTTTGTCCACTCTCATTGCAATATTTTGTGTATTTTTTGCACTGCTAACTGTAATCGTTCCATTTGCATCATTTGTTATATCATCAGCAGCACTTACAATTAAAACCATACCTGTGTTACCTTTACCACCAGATACATTTATTGCTCCATTATTCTTAACTTTTCCTGTATATGCTCTTATCGATCTTCCAGCAGTAAAATTTCGATTTTCTATAACTGCAATTCCTGATGATAACGAGTTTACTGGTTGATTTTTAGAATCTACTACATTTCCACTTACATTGATTGTCCCTTTATTTTCCATTGTACTGCTATTTGATACACGAGTAGACCATTTCATACCGTAACTTTCTTTTCCACCCATAGTTATAGTTCCACCTGTATCATTAAGAACCACAACATTAGGAGAATAAGTAGTACCATTATCGTAAGGAGCAAATATCTGAATTCCTATTGAATTTTCACCTTGAAAGTTTATTGTTCCAGTACCAGAATTGATTAAATTATAAATATCATATTGTTGTTCATCTTCACGAGTTAATATTAACCCTATTTTATATCCAGTATAACCATTAGAATCTCTTGTTACTGTTATTCCATTATTTCCTGTAAGAGTCTCACTCTTATTTATTGCAAGAACACCATTTAAAGCTGTTGAAGTTGTTTCGCCTGCATCTGTTATAGTTCCTGCATTTGTTAATCCTCTATTATCAGCAGTATTGTTATTACCACTTCCAAGATTATCTGTCTGTGCTTCAAATCCTACTGTTAACGGACCTTCCAGATTTATTGTTGCAGCATTTGTAAGAGTTGAGCCTGCTGATGCGTTATCCAATGTTGCTATTCTTGAACCTCCTACTAAGAAAATTTGCCTGTTATCACTAGATAATGAAGTATCACTTGTTACCGGATTTATAGAAGACATAGTTAAATTAGTATTTAATGTATAACTACTATCACTATCAAAATATGATTTTAATAAAATAGATGGATTCATAGTTCCTCTACGTGAATCACTCCAAGAATATCTTAGTGAAGGTTGTCCATCAACAAGTGCACTTGATATAGTTCCACCACTTACTGATCTAGCATAACCTTGATATGTGGCATTGTATGGTCCTCCATTTGTACCTATACTACCGCAACCTACCATATTATTACAATAAGCCCCTAACTGTATATTAAAAGTTGGTGGTGGCGGTAATTCTGGTAATGTTGGCACACTTATCACAGGTGTAGGCGGTGTAAAGCTAATTGCCTCTGGCAAAGTAGGAATAACAGCTGTTTTATCAGCTATTGTAATTGCTGATTTATTTATACTTCTTGGACGTATCCCAGCATTTACTTCAAATGGTATAATTGGCTCTCTTACTGGTTTGAAACTTGCTATACCGTATCCATCAGCTGAACCTGAAGCAAAGTTTGGTCTTCTATTTCTACTTAACAATCCATAATTTTCACTATCTGGTGAGATTGTTCTTTCATAAATATTTGAACTTCTTTCAAATACTCCTTCATATGGATATTTTAGTTTCTTATCTCCACGTCCTTTATATGTTCCATTCCAATTATTATTAAAATAGTTTATTCCATACTGCCAGCTACTCCAAGGTGCTTTGACTACGTGATCTCCTTGTTCCATTAATTGAATCAGTTCAAGATTTGTATTTTTTAATAATTTGTCATTTTCTTTTCGTGTCGCTTTAACTTGCTGATATAAATTTTTTATTGACGTAGAAATTGTTTGTCTTTGATTCTCAATATTTGCGTCTTTTGGAGCTGAGAATAGATTATTTGTTGCGAAAAGCATTCCTGTTATTAGGAATGTTATTAATAAACTTTCAGTATAATGTACATCCTTACATCTTTTTGCATAGGAACGTAAATCCTGCTTTATTTTTCTGATGTTATTTGTCATTTTAACACATCTCCTTGTAAGAAAATTTTTTGTGATAATTAAATTTTTACTCACAAATTATAAAATCTATTATTATATGAAATGGTATAAAACAAAAAAATATTTTAAAAATGAATAAAATTGTTTTAAGCTATAATGATTTTAAGATATATTCAAAAAATATTTATAACTTTGTAAAACAATTTTTGATATAAGTGATTTTTTAGTGATTATAAGTGATTTCTCTCTTAAAATATTTTATTTTGATTTAGACATTCTATTATTAAATTTATATTTTTAAAATTACCTAAATTGAACTTTTAAAAAATATACTGGAC
Source organism: Leptotrichia massiliensis (assembly GCF_900104625.1). Lineage (NCBI taxonomy): Bacteria > Fusobacteriati > Fusobacteriota > Fusobacteriia > Fusobacteriales > Leptotrichiaceae > Leptotrichia > Leptotrichia massiliensis. The sequence continues at coordinate 388,034 of NZ_FNVZ01000005.1, read as the reverse complement.
AATCAAACTAATTTAGAATCTAATATAAAATATTTTGTATACTTTTTATTTAATAAATAACATATTATTTATTATTAATATTTTTAAGTAAAATTGAACTTTAAAAATATGATTTTATAAATAATGAAATAAAAATTTTCAAAATAAATTTATCACACTCCCATTTTACCATAGAAATCAAAAAAGTCAATTACTTTTTCTCTAGCTTAACCTGTTTTTATTTTTTAATTTTATTGCTTTTTATTATATAGTTAAAATTTGATTTAATAAAAAACGAAAAATATCCTTTTAAAAATTTAAACTTTTTTATTACTAAGTATTTTATTAAATTTTTTTATATTAAAATCTATATTTTTGTGTATTTCATAATAATTTTCTTATATTAAATTTTTCAAAAATTTATGTTTTTTTTATTTGTATCAATACTTAAATTATAACTACTCTAAACTAAAAAAGATTTAAGTTTTAATACTATAATAAAAGAACTTCTATTACAAATAAAATTTTTTACAAAAAAGAACAGTGAAACTTAAAATCTCACTGCTCTTTATTTTTTATATTTTTACAAGGAATATTGTCCTACTAATTTTCATTTCTATAGATTTTTAAATAAAATCATTGACTTACAATAACTTTTATTAACAATTAAAATTAGTAAATAGCTCTGAATCCTATTCCTGCCCTTACATTATTTCCTTTAGTATCATATCCAGCATTTACAGTAACTCCAAATCTTGTGTTATCCACTCCGATATTTAAGTCAAACTTACCATTTCCACGTCTATCTTCTTTTTCTTTCTCTAAGTTATACCATCCAGCTGTTGTATATCCTACTCTTGCTTGATTTCTTTCTTGAAGTTTTCCGATTTCGTTTTCGTAAGCTGCTGTCAATCCTACTGATAAATTAGTTTTTACTGCTAATGGTTGAACAAATTTAAATTCCATTCCAACTTCAGGTTTTACTGAGAAATAGTCATTTCCTTTAACTTGCAATCTCATTTGTCCTGTTTTTTCTTTTATGTCATTAAATTTACCATATTCCATTTTTAATGCTCCATATGGACGTAAATGTGTTTTTTCACTCATTCTTATATCATAACCTAGCTCATTTTTAATAGCTGCTCCATAAGAATGGTAAGTTGATTTAGCCTCAAAAGTATCGTCAACTACCCAAAATCTACGTTTCATATTATTAACTCCTGCAAACACATCTCCTGAAACTGTCCATTGCAATGCACCATTATGATCTCCTTTTGGTGACATTGTCTTGAATACTCCAAGTTTAAGCATTGTTTGATCTTCTCTTGAATGTCCAATATCTTTAAATCTAAATCTATTTGTTACAGCTCCAGCATACCATCCACTTGAGTTACCCATTCGTATTTTTTCATCTTCATGAACATAAGCTACACCATAAGCGTTACTTTTATAATTAATAATTCCTGCTGTGTCAGTACTATATTCATCTCTTGCACCAAATACTTTAATTTTATTATTTTGTTTAGATGGGTTTCTCCACTCATCTCTCAAATATTTAAATTCTTTATCCAAAGTATTTCCAGTTGCATTAATTCTTTGTTGAAGATTTGCATATTGATGCCCTTTCATTTCATCCACAGCTTGTGTAAAGATATGAGTTTCACCTTTACCAATTCCATTAAGTTTATCAAAGATTAATCTTTCTCTTGATCCTAGTGGTTCAACACCGTATCTTTGTTCCAATCCATCAAGGAAATTATATGAATTTTCATCTTTTGCACTTGTGAAGAATGTATAAGGTATTTTTACCATATACAATGTTTCAATAGGTTTTGTTGCACCTTGTACAGGTTGTGCAAGCCAAGTTAATCCTGCTGAATTAATATTCAATGTTGTTCCTGTTGTAGTCAATGAAGATATAGCATCATTATATGGACTCAAGATATTTTGACCAATTTCAATTGCTTTTGCATTAGTATATTTAGCCGCTTCTGTACCAATAATAAGATTAATATTTTCAAGTCCAATTAAGTTATTTAATCCTTGAATAGGATTTGTATAGTTTACTCCTGAAGTATCAACATACATTCCAATTTCGGTTACTTGTGCATTTGAAGTTGTATTTGCATACAATGGCAGTGATAAATCAAGTGTTGTTGAACCTGCTGTTACATATGCAGGCGTTGGGTTTGCTATATTTGTATCCACTCCTGTAAGTGATACTTCTTTTCCATTAATTGTCAATCTTGGTGCTTTTGGAGGATTTTGGATAAGTAAACTTCCTTTTGGCGTTACTATATATTTCTGATCAGTTGAAGTTGCAGAATATACAGCCGCTTTTGTTCCATTTACTGTTCCTGTTTGATTAGCTAATGTCAATGGGTTAACTCCTGAAGCTGTTGGCTCATTTTTATTAGCTATTGCTGACATTGCATCTTGATATATTCCTATTCCTCCTGGTGAAGTAATTGAAATAGTTCCATAGTTCTTAATATATCCACCGTTTACTGTTGCAACTCCTTTAATTCCAGAAGCTGTTCCAGTAGATTTAATAGTTCCATAGTTTACCCCTTCTGCTCCTTGGTCAATATACATACCAGTTGCATTTTTACCAGAAATATCAATTGTACCATGATTGATAGCTTTTGAACCTGCTCCTACAGCGTACATACCTATTGAATTATCTTTACCTACATTAATTGTTCCTCTATTTTCAATAAGCCCTTCATTTGAAATCGCTCCAGTTGTTTCATTGTAGTATCCTGTTGCCATACCAATACCGTATTCTTTAGCAACTAAGTCAGTTCCACCAACTGTTATTGTTCCGTAGTTAATTGCACCTAATCCAGCCGAACTTCTTCCTGTTGAATAAATACCAACATTTCCATTTCCACCAGTTAAATCAATATTTCCATAATTTTCAGTTCTTCCAGCAGTATACAATCCATATGATTTTCCACCAGTAGTTGTAATATCAGTATTACTGTAAACATATCCGTTTTTATCATTTGAATAAGCATAAACTGAATCTGGTCCAAGTGAAGCTGTTAATTTATTTGTTGCTGTACCAAGCAATAAATCAGTTCCTGTTGTAGAATCTACAACATAACCAAATGCATTTGTTCCAACAGTCATATTAGTTCCTGTATTTGTAACTGTTGTTTTCAAAGGATTTGTAGCATCATCTGCAATAAATACTCCTACTGCTTGATTATCTCCTACATTAATTGTTCCACCTTGTAATACTACGTCTGAACTTGATGTTAATTTTTTATCAGATGAACCTGTTGCAAAGATACCTACTCCGTCTTCTCCAACATTGATTGTTCCGCCTGACATAGTTACACTATTTGAAACTCCATAAATACCGTAAGATTTCTTACCAATATTTAATGTTCCTGAAGTTTCTATTTCTGTATCAGCATCATTTGTAAACATACCTATTATTGGTGTAGCTCCTGTTGTATCAGCAAGTTCTAGTGTTCCTTTATTTACAAGAGCTGCACTTAATCTATCAGTTGTTAATCCTTGTGCTGCCACAATAGCAGGATCAATTGAACCATAAGTTCCATACATTGCAACTCCCTCTTGTCCACTTATTGTAATCTTACCTGCTGTATCATTTGTAAGTACTCCACCTTCAGTAATCATACCAATAGCATTCTTACCTGACATTGTAATTTCGCCTTTATTAGTAGCTTGAGTATAAGCATTTCCTATTTTAGCGTAATCCATATTCGTTCCAGTAGCATTTAAGCTATTATTCTTAGCATAAATTCCTAAAGAATTATCTCCATCAAGAGTAATTTTACCACTACTTGTAATATCTACAGTTCCTAATTTATTTACAGGTGAAGATGGACCAGTCGTTCCGAATTTTTCATACACAACATTACCTTTACTGTCTATTCTATACGAAAGTCCAAGAATACCAATACTATCTTTACCACCAACTTCAATAGTTCCGTTAGTTTTATTATCCACTTGTGTTCCATTTGTAGCATAAAGTCCTACTGCAAAATCATTTGGTGTTGTCTTTTCAACTTCAATTTTTCCGTCATTAGAGATAGTTCCGTAGTTTACATACGCACCTACTCCACCATTTCCACTATCTGTTCTGTCTACAGTAATTGTAGCACCATTTGCAACATTTACTCCAGTTGTAGCTCTACTTGTAGAGTTTCCGCTGGCACTTACATCAAATCCTACAGGTACTGTTAAACTTGTATTAATTGAAGATAATTCTGTAGTGTCAAGGTGAGCCTTTAATTGATGTCCAGAATCCACATTAATTATAGAGTTTTGTACTTGCAATCTTCTTGTAAATACTTCACTATCTGAACCTGTTGTTGTATCAGCTTTATCAATATCTCCTTTAATATTTATAGTAGCTCCATCAACTAAAGCATATTTATATTTTGTAATACCACTTGCAGCAGTTACAGTTACACCTGAACCAAGAACTTGATCTTTCAAACTTGGCGTACTATTAGTCGCATTTAATACCATTCCAGAACCTGAAGTATCTTTCAAATCAGCTATTATAACATCATCTGATAATACATTTACTGTTGCATTTGTTAAAGTTACCCAATTATTAAGCCCTGAAACATCTTTTACAAAACCAATAGATTTTCCACCTAATTCTAAAGTTCCATTTGTTAAATCAATTGTTCCTGTATTTCCTGATATATCTGGATTTCCTGTATAAAGAGCATAACCTTCTCCAGTATAAGATACTTTACCGTCTTCTAAATTTACATCAGCTCCTTTTATTGAAGCTACTGCTGTAGATCCATTTGTAACTTTAATAGTGTTATTTTTCGCTTTTATTTTAGTATTTGCATCTGATGCAAATAAACCAAATCCAGTATAATTTTTTGTTGGTTTGTATGTAGCAGTTGCTGAATCATATTCAGTTACATTTGCTCCAGTTATATCTACATTAGCTCCACTTCCAAAAGTATTTGCTGAACTACGACTAATATCAACTTCTGCCCCATTTACAGCATAAACAGCTCCTGTTGTTTGTCCAGTTTTTTCTGGATTTGAAGCATCGTATGCTACAATTGGATTTATAGTACTAATTTGACTTTTTACTTTCAATCCACCTTTATCTTCATGAGTTTTTACTTTAGTTCCATCAGCATAAATATATATTGCATCTGTTGTTGGAGTACTTCCAGTTTCTATACTTTTTGCTGACACAACATTTGATGATGTCCCTTGTGCGAATATAGCAGTATTTCCTACCCCTCCATTTAAAAGCATTTCACTTTCAGAATACACACTACCATTACCCTTAACAGCTATACCAGTATTTCTGATACCTTCATCCATTCGAACTCTACCAAGTCCTAAATTTACTATCGCATTACTATTAGTCGGATAAACTCCAACATTATTTGAACCATTTTCTAAGAATATATAATGCCCTTGCAAATCCATAGATGAAGCTGTATATATACCTGCTGATCCAGATTTTATTAATTTCTTTGTAGTCGGATCTTCTCCTTCATTTCCTGTATTAGTTAATTTTGCCGCAAAAACACCATTAAAGAAACTGTTTGTTACTGGAACATATAATCCCGCACTTTTATCTCCACTAATTTCTATTGGTTTTGCATGAGATTCCGCAGTTGCTCCATCTGTAATTACACCAGTTAATTTATTGTAAGTTTTTCCAGTATTCCCTGTTACATAAGTCATCGTACGTGTCGCAGTTCCTGGAAGAGCAGCACCTACTGTTTCTTGTTTTCCATCTGAAGTATCATCAGAGAAATTCAAATGAACTGCCGTTCCGTTATCAACTTTTAAATATATTCCTACTGATTCAGGTTTAGTTATTTTTATTGTTCCTTTATTTGTAAAACCTATGTATCTTTTTGCCATACTATTATTTATAAATAAAATTGCTGTTTTTTCAGTATTTGAAGTTATATTCCCAGTGCTCCCGTTATAATAATACTGATGTCCTTTCGTTGAATAAACATGGGGTGATACTACAAAAATTCCATGACCATCAGCATCAGTAGAATTTAATTCTATTTTACCTCTATTAATAATTACTCCGTTACTATTGTCTTCATGAATATAACTATTAGAAAAAGAAGCAGACGGACCTGTCATAGTAACTGTACCACTATTACCAAACACATTATATTCATCTAGTGTAGTTCCCTTACTATCAAAAATGTTTGTAGCAACAATATCATTAAAATCTGCAGTAAAGTCTGTCAATGTAGAAGTTGTTATTGCTGTTCTAACAGCAGCAGCATTTATTCCATGATGCACATCCTGATGAACTAATTCTTCCGTTTGAGTTGACGGAGTTTGACTAATATAATTAACAGTTGCATTATTTAGTATAAATGAGCTAGGAGCATTTCCATTTCCAGATGTTTGAAAAAAACCATTTTTGCTAGTTTCAGAACCAGTAATTTGATTTGTTACTGTTGTAGTTGTTCCTGGACCTTTACCACTTAACTCTGGTACTGAAGAAGCAATATTCATAGCAGAGGTATTCACTACTTTAAGACCATCTATTGTATAACTCCAAGTTGAATAATTAGTTTGAGTTCTAACTGCTCTAATTGTCCCATCTAAAACTGTCACACCTTCAAAGACACCATTATTATTCCCACCACTTCCATTGTTTACAGCTAATGTTTGTGCTCCACTTCCCTTTGATTCAGCATTAAGCACTAAATTTATAGTAATACTTGGATCTGGCGGTAGTACTGTTGGTGCTGTTGGTGCTTCTACAACTCTTGGCTCAAACGACGGTAAACTTGCAATCGCCACATTCTTTTGGATATTTGGATTAGTTTTTGTTATTGATTTTGGTGTGATTGAAGCACTTATAGGAATTGCTGCATTTGGCTCGTAGGCAAATCCTAATGTTGTTGTGTTGTTTGCACTTCCTTCACTTATTGGTTTTGCGATATATCTATTTAAAGTTTGATCTCTTTTATAAATGACATTACCAACTTTATTTCCTTTTCCTTTAAAACTTCCATGCCAGTCATTATAAAAATAATTCATACCATATTGCCAGCTGCTCCAAGGTGATTTTGTTACATGATCTCCTTGTTCCATTAACTGAGTCAATTCCAATGTTGTATCTTTGATTAATTTGTTATTTTCTTTTCTTGCTCTTTTAAAATCAGTTCGTATTTGATTTATAGACGTGTTTATTTGATTAACTTGATTTTTAATGTCTGTATTCTCATTTTCTGCAAATATATTATTTGATGCAAAAAGCATCCCTGTCATTAAAAATGTAATTAATGCAGAGTTTGTATATTTAAAATCTTTTGTTCTTTTTGCAAATGCACGTAGTTCTTGTGAAATTTTTCTAAGATTATTTTTCATTAACTCTTTTTCTCCTTTTCTTTATTAAAAAATATTTTATAATTTGTATTGTAAAAACATATTCAAAATTACTATTCATAAGAAATCATGAAAAGTTTTGATATTTATAATATTTAAGCATATATATTGAAAAAAATTTAAAAAAAGTGTGATTTTAGTGATTTTAAGTGAATTTCAGCTTTTAAAATATACTTTATTACAATTTTCCATTTTACTTAAATACTATATTTTAAGTTTTCAATACAAAAATTTGAAATATATTATTTCAAAAAAATAATTTATTGTAATATTTTAACAGATTTTCAAAAATTGTCAATACTTTTTTTATTAATTATTTTTAATTTTTTCGAATTTTTTTATTTTTTGTATTATTATGTTTTTTTCTTTTTATTTTCGTAGGATTACTCATTGTCGCAAAACCTTATCTTGCAGTAAAGGTTTATCCTGATAATCAAAATATTTGGCAAGATTGCTATGCAATAACCTATGAGATTTAGTATAAATAATGTTTTTTATACAAAACAATTATAAATAATAAAAAAAACATAATCCAAAAACTTTTGATTTTATCATCTATTTCCTTAGATTATGTTTTAATGCTATTCTATGTTTAAAATATATCTTTATCAGATAACTTTGCATCTTTTGTTTTAAACATTTCAAGCAGTTTTTCCACCGTCAGTTTTTTCTTTTCTTCACCTTTTATGTCAAAAATTACTTCTCCTGCATGAAGCATAATAAGCCTATTTCCATAAGTTATGGCATCTTGCATATTATGTGTTATCATAAGACTTGTTATATTATTTTTTTCAATAATTTCCTTTGTTTTTTCCAAAATTATTTCTGAAGTTTGAGGATCAAGCGCTGCTGTATGTTCATCTAATAATAAAATGTCTGGACGGTTCAAAGTTGCCATTATTAATGATAAACATTGTCTTTGTCCACCAGATAGCAGTCCTACCTGTGTAAACAATTGATTTTCCAGTCCAAGTCCTAGACTTGCCAATTGCTTTTTATAAAATTCAATATTTTTTACATCTAATCCAAAGGTAAAGTTAAAACGCTTTCCTTTATTTTTAGCCATTGACAAATTTTCTAGCACTGTCATTGATGGAGCTGTTCCCATTGTTGGGTTTTGATAAACTTGCGAAATCCATTTTGCTCTTTTATGCTGTTCTACATTTGTTATATCATTTCCGTTTAAAACAACATTCCCTCCATCTGGAATAATTTGCCCATTTAATACATTCAAAAGTGTAGACTTTCCAGCACCATTACTTCCAATAATTGTTATAAAATCTCCATCATTTATTGTAAAATTCAATCCTTTAAATACTTGTTTTTCTGTTCCCAGTTCAGAGAAGAAAGTTTTATGTAAATTTTTTAACTCTATCATTAATTTGCCTCTCCCTTCTCAATCAATTTTACTTTTTTCTTACCTTTTTTAGTTTTCTGAATTAATTCATTCCATAAGATTACTGCAAGAATTATCGCTGTTATAACTTTTACATCTGTTGGCTTGACTTCCAGTATCTTTATAACATTATCACTGAAATGAAGCCCTTCGTACATATTTCTTGTCCAGCTATTTGACATCAATGCTAGATTTATTATGAAATAATACATTAAAGATCCGATTGTAACAATGGAAATTTCATTTATTACTTGTGATTTTTTCAATACCCCAAGTCCTAGAATAATTGCCGCAAGCCCAATAACAATTGTTCCCACTCCAGACTGCAAATCCGCAACTTTAATATTTTGTGCAAATAATGCACCTGCTAATGCCACAACTCCATTTGCCAGCATTAACCCAAATATTTTCAATCTCTTTTCATTTACTCCAAGACTTACTACAAGCTGTTCATTATTTCCCAATGCTCTCAATGCAAATCCAAATTTTGATGTCAAGATATAATCAACAATCATTTTTATAACAAATGCAATAAGTATTGTAAGCATAAGTTTTACATCTTTTGTATTCGCAACGTAAATTATCAATCCAATTACAAAAGCTATATAAACAATAAGACTTCTGATCATATATTTATTTTCTTTTATTTTATAATCGTAAAGACCTTTTAAAATAAGTAAAATAACAAACATAATTATAAAAGGTATAAAATTCTTTTCATAAGAAATTATTTCATAAATACTTCTTTCTGGTGAGATAAACACATTAGGCATTCCAACAATTCTGGAATTTATACTGTAAAGTCCCGTCATTACCAAAATTCCTGAAAGCAATCCATTAATTTTTAAATAAACATGCAATGCTCCTGTAATATATCCTGCAATCATTCCGCACACTACTGCCAAAATAAGACCCATAATCGGACTTGTTATTCCAAAAAAACCATTTTTAGAAAGTGCAAATGCCGCAAATACAAATCCTCCTAATGGAAAAGTTCCATCTACTGACATATCAGGAAAATCCAGTATCTTATAAGTCAAATACACTCCCATAACCATTATCGAATATATAAACCCTGTTTTAAAAGCCTCTGGAAGACTTTGTAAAAATACTAATAATTCATTCATTTAACTTTTTTCTCTCTTTCTTTTCTGTTCTGTTTTCTCTGATTTGTTATTTATTTCCCTACAAATTCAGCTCCATTAAACATAGGATTTTTTATATCCAGTCCTAATGCCTGTGCTGTCTTCTGGTTTACGTACAGTTTCATTTGTTTTGAAGTTTCAAAAGGAATTTGAGAAACAGGTTTCCCTTTAAGAATTTCGATTGCCATTTCTCCAGTACGTTTTCCTAATACATAATAGTCCAGTCCCATTGTAAACAATGCTCCCAGTTCCACAGAAGAGTTTTCACTTGCAATTACAGGTTTTTTAGCTGCAATCGCTTCGGAAGCGACAAAGTTTGCCCCTGATACAACAAGATTATCTGTTGGCAAATACAATGCATCTGTTACTCCCAATAAATTTTTAGTAGCCTGTGCCAGTTCACCAAAATTGCTTATTCCCTGCAACACAACTTCTATATTTTTTTCCTTGGCAATTTTTTGAATTTCCTGAACTTGAACGGCCGAATTTTGTTCTGATGGATTATAGAGAACTCCAACTTTTTTTACATCAGGCTTTATTTTCAAAAGTAAATCCAATTGTACTGCAATATTTTCTACTTTATCACTTGTTCCTGTTACATTTGGATTCAAAAGTTTTGCACTTGCTGGATCTGTAACAGCTGAAAATAGCACTGGAGTATCTGAAATATTATTTACCAATGCCTGTGCAGATGGTGTTGCAATCCCAAATACCAGATCTTTTTTATCTGCCTTGTAATTTGAAGCTATCAAATTTGCATTTGTTACTTCCCCATTTGCATTTTTTTCATCAAAATCTGCATTTATACCAGCTTCCTTGAATGCATCCTCAAATCCTTTTTTTGCCAAATTAAGTGATGGATGTTCCATGAACTGTGTTACACCAATTTTATAAACTTGTTTATTATCAGCTGACTGTGAACCTTTATTTCCGCTGACAGTATTGCTTTCGTTGTTTCCACATGCCAATACCATTAATAAACTTATAACTACTAATAATATTTTTTTCATTTCTCTTCCTTTCCTATTATCTCGCTAAATCTTTTTATCAAAATTTTATTGAACAATCTGTGCTTTGGCTTTTACATCTTCAGGCAACGAAATTCCAAGCGTCTTAAGAGTATTTCCATTTACCACAATTTCATTTAAAGGCATTGTCTTAAACTGTATTTCAGCTGGTTTTTTACCATTTTTCAAAATTTCAATTGCCATTTTACCAGCTTCTTTTCCTATTTCATAATAACTTACACCTTGTGTAATCAAAGCTCCGCCTTTTACATGAGCCGCTTCCCCACCAAATACTATTTTTTTAGCTGCGGTTGCTTTATCTGTAATCAAGCTTACAACAGATGCCACAAGATTATCTGTTGGCAAATAAATTGCATCTGTTTCCCTAACTAGATTATCTACCGCCTGAGGTATTTCATTTGCTTGAACAATACTTTTTTCAACAATATTTATTCCTAGTTCCTTTGCCGCATTTTTCAAATCTTCCACTTGAACCTTTGAATTTTGTTCCGAAGAATTGTAAAGTACTCCAACTGTCTTTATTTTTGAATCTAATTTTAACAGTAATCCCAATTGCTGTTTTACATCCATTCTGTCACTTACACCCGTTACATTATCTTTCAAAATTCCAGCTGATTGCGGATCTGTAATTGCTGCAAATACAACAGGTATATCATTTGTAGCCTGTGCTGCCGGCTGAGCTGCATTTGTCGCAATTGCAAATATTAAATCTTCTTTTGAACTAACAAAGTTATTAGCAATCAAATTTGCATTAGCTGTTTCTCCATTTGCATTTTTCTCATCAAAATCAGCTTCAATTCCTGCTTCCTTAAAAGCAGCCTTAAATCCTTCCCTTGCACTGTCAAGTGCTGGATGTGATGCAATCTGTGTAATTCCAATTCTATACTTCTTAGAGCTTGTCCCAGCTCCACTGCTACCTTTATTCTCACTACCTGAATTTCCACAGCTTAAAACCATAAGTGTCAACGCACTAATTAAAATCAATAATTTTCTCATCAATTTTTCCTCTCTTTCCTACTATCCTACAAATTTTCTCAAAACATTCAAAATAATTTTTTTAAATCTATTTTAAAGTTTTGAGTTAATAAAATATTATCCTTTCAGCAAAATTAGATAATATTTTTTCCTACTATAAAATAATAACATTTTTTTCTCTTTAAAGCAATATTATTATTTCCTTTTAATAACTTTTTTGATTTATTTTTTCATTTTTAAATTAAATAAAATCTTCTTTAATTTTTATTTTATTTGATTAATAAATATTTTTTCTTGATTTTATTTTTTGTTTTAGTTAAATCAATTGTTTTAATTAAACTAAAAATGTCATGATTTTTTGGAAATAAAAATTTCTGTTTGAGCAAAGCGAGTTTAATTTTTATTTTCAAAAAATTCTTAGACAAGCCGGGATTGCAAAGGGGATGGCGACTGTTCCCCTTTGCTTTAAAACAAAGAAAAACTAAAAAATTATGAAAAACATTTTTTTATCATTAAAACTTAAAATTACAATAAATGTTTATCTAAATAATTAAAAATAAAACAAAAAAAACTATCTTGAAAAAATAAACAATCTTCAAGATAGCTTTAATTTATTAAAAATAGAATATTTTATTATTTAGCGTCAGCAACTTTATCAGCTAATTTTTTCCCAACTTTGAATTTTACAACTTTTTTAGCTTTTATTTTGATTGGTTTTCCAGTTGATGGATTTCTTCCTTCTCTAGCAGCTCTTTCTTTTACTTCAAAAGTTCCCCAACCTACAAATTGGATACTTTCACCTTTTACTAAGAATTCTTCTGCTGTTCCTAAAAAAGCATTTACTAACTCTTCAGCTCTTTTCTTAGTTTCTCCAGTTGCTTTTGCATAAGCATCTACAAATTCTTTTTTTGACATTATATCTCCTCCAAACTTTTTATTACATCATTTACTATATGTTACCACATTTTCAGTATTTGTCAAGACTTTATAAAAATTAAAAGTTAAGTTTATATGGATTTTTAATTGGCTTTTTTTCTTGAAATTAATTTTATAATTTCATTTACAGCAAACGGTATTAATGCAAATATTAGCACTACATCCCAATTTCCAAATGAAATGTTTGTTACTTTAAATATTTTTGCAATTGGTGCAAATGAAGTTAATCCTATTTGCAATGCAATTCCGATTATAATCGAATAAATTAAATATTTATTTTTGAAAATTCCAATTTCAAATATTGTTTTTTGGCTGTTTCTCATTGTCAACGAATAGAATAATTGTGATACCGTAAGCACGATAAATGCCATTGTTCTACCTTGTGTCAAGGCATGTTTTGCAGCTGCATCTCCAGCTTTTGCCATTGCTTCCAACTGCCCTAAGTTCCCAATCATTCCAGTTTCGTTAATTCCGATATAAAATGCAATTAATGTCAATAGACCAATTAATGTCCCACCAATTACTGCTCGCATTCCTGCACCTTCAGAAAAGAAACTTTCCTTAGGATTTCTTGGCTGACGTTTCATTACATCCTTATCCCCTGGATCAATTCCAAGTGCTAACGCTGGTAAAGTATCAGTAACTAAGTTTACCCATAATAATTGTGTTGCAACAAGTGGCAAATCCCAATTTAGCAATGTTGAAAGAAAAATACAGATTATTTCTCCCAAATTACATGAAAGCAAGAAAATTATCGTTTTTTTGATATTGTTATAAATGTTTCTTCCTTCTTCAATTGCATGAACAATTGTAGTAAAATTATCATCTGTTAAAATCATATCACTTGCACCTTTGGAAACATCAGTTCCTGTAATTCCCATAGCAACACCAATATCGGCAAATTTAAGCGACGGTGCATCATTTACTCCATCTCCTGTCATTGAAACGATATTACCTTTTTCCTTAAATGCTCTTACAATTTTTACCTTATGTTCAGGGGAAACTCTTGCAAAAACTTTATATTTACCAATATTTTTAGAAAATTCCTTATCTGAAATTTCATCAATCTCAGCACCAGTCAAACTTTGGCTTATATCTGTTGCAATTCCTAATTCTTTTGCAATAGCAACTGCCGTATTCTTGTGATCTCCTGTAATCATAATTGGAGTAATTCCAGCACTTTTTGCTTCCATTATTGAATCTTTAACTTCTGTTCTTGGCGGATCAATCATTCCAACAATTCCAACTACAACCAGTTCTTTTTCCATTTCTTCAGGAGCAATTACATCATCTACATCTTTAAAAGCTACTCCAAGCACACGAAGTGCATCATCAGACATTTCTGTTGCAACTTTTAATATTTTTTCTTTCATTTCCTCAGTCAATGCAACAATTTTTCCATCTACTAAAATTTTATCTGCTCTTACTAGAATATTGTCAATAGCACCTTTTGTATGAACTCTATACTTTCCACTTCCTTCTTCATTTAATGTTGACATTAATTTTCTGTCTGAATCAAATGGATTTTCACTAACTCTTTTATACTCTGCATTCAAAGTATTTTTTTCAAGATTAAACCTGTCTCCCAGTACAACCAGTGCCACTTCTGTCGGATCTCCGATATCCTGTCCGCTGTCAATTGAAGCGTCTGAACAAAGAACAAACGAACGGATTAACTCAGTTTCATCCTTATTTGCCACAAAATCTCTGCCTTCTGACGGTATATCTCTCAAATTATCAAGTGTATAAGTTTTTACAACTGTCATTTTATTTTGCGTCAGTGTCCCTGTTTTATCAGAACAGATTATATTTACTGCTCCCAATGTTTCAACTGCAGGCAATTTTCTTACAATCGCATTTTTCTTTGACATTTTATTTACACCCATTGCAAGCACAATTGCAACAATTGCAACAAGTCCTTCAGGAATCGCAGCAACTGCCAGACTTATTGAAGTCATAAACATTCCTAAAATAGGTCGTTTCTGAATAATTCCAACAACAAATATCACAGCACAGATTCCCATTGCAATATAACCAAGTATTTTTCCAAGTTCATCCAGCTTTATTTGAAGCGGAGTCAATGTACTTTCATCTTCATCAAGTATTTTAGCAATTTTACCAATTTCAGTTTCCATTCCAGTTCCAACTACGACACCTTCACCACGTCCATAAGTAGCCATAGTTGACATAAATGCCATATTTTCCTTATCTCCAACAGGAATTTTCTCATCTTTGGTAATAAAATCAGCATTTTTCTCACTTGGTACCGATTCTCCCGTAAGTGCCGACTCTTCAATTTGTAAATTAGCACTTTCTATAAGTCTTACATCAGCTGGAATAAATCTACCTGCATCAATTACCAAAATATCTCCTGGAACTAAATCTTCCGAATTAACCTCTATAACTTCTCCATTCCTACGAACTAGGCTCTTAGGAGTTGTCATTTGCTGTAGTGCCTCAAGCGCCTTTTCAGCCTTAGATTCCTGAACCACTCCAACTACCGCATTTATAAGTACTACTGCCATTATAATCAAAGCATCCGTCCAGCCATGTTTAATATCCACAATCAAGTTTATTACAGCCGCAGCAATTAATACATAAATTAACATATCCTGAAGCTGTGCAATAAATAGCTGTAATAATGTCTTTTTAGGTTTTCCTTTCAATTTATTTTGTCCATATTTTTGAAGCCTAGCATTAACCTCATCAGTTGTCAAACCAACTTTAGGATCAACATTCAGCTCCTTTAACACATCATTTTGTGATTTTGTAAACCACATAATTTTTACACCTCTTTCTCTAATTTTATACTATTCCCAATTAAAATAATATATTTACTATCATTTCTACTACGCAAGTGCCAATACTCCTTGTCACAAAATAAATAAAATATTATTTTTATTTTTAAATAGAGCTTAGTATTATTAGTTCAATTTTAAAAGTATTTTGGTATATTATACACTAAAATAAATTTTATTTCACTATAATTCTAAAATTTTTTACAAAAAAATTGTCTAATTGTTTCAATAAAGAAATAACTAGACAATTTATAAAATACTTCCCATTTAATATTTACTATTTTGTAGCTTTGAACTCAATTCTTCTGTTTTCAAATCTTCCTTGTTCAGTATCATTTGGAGCGATTGGTTCAGATTCTCCTCTTGATTCTACGCTTAAGACTCTTGCAGGATCTAATCCAAATTCTATCAATTTATCTCTAACTGCTACTGCCCTTCTCATACCTAAAGCCATATTATAAGCATCAGTACCTTTAGAATCTGTATGTCCTATAATTGTTAATCTTAAGTCATTTTGTTCAGCATAGTCTTTAACGTTTCTCAATAATTCAAAGTATTGTGGTTTTACTACTGATTTATCGAAGTCAAAGTTCAATCTTCCAGAATCAAATACAAATGTTTCTTCTTTTGGTGGTTCTGGTACTGGTTCTGGGATTGGTTCTGGAGCTGGCTCTTCTAACTCAAGAGCATTAATTCTAATTGTATTTTCTCTCATTTGAGTAGTTGTCAGCCTTCTTGCCATCAATGGTGAAGCAACTAACAACCCTAATGCAATTATTGTTGTTGTTGTTCGTCTAACCATGTTTCAGCCTCTCTTTCTAATGATCTATATTTTTGGCTACCTGGATTTGGTTTGTTTTCTTTTAAATAATCTTCAATATGATTCAATCTAGTTGTGTTGTAATCTACTAATTTTGCGTTTGTACAAGACAAAGCTCCTAATCCTACGAATAATAATGCTAACTTTTTCATATTTTTCATTTCCTTTCTAAACATCTAATTTATTTTTTATTTTCTCTCTTTGTTTTAACTCTTAGTTCATTCTATTTTGAATAGTATCTAATCTTTGTTCCATTTGATCTAACATTTCGTTTGTTTTATGAAATTTTTCAATATTACTGTTGATTTGATCTACTCTTTTTCTAATTCTCTGAATTTCTACATCCATCATTTTACTTTCAGACATATTTTTTCTTTGAGCTCTTAAGTTTCTTGTTTCTGCTCTTCTTTGAGCTGCTTCTTTAGCTTTTGCTGCTCTTGCTTCAGCTTGTGCTCTTGCTGCTTCTGCTTTTTGACGTGCATCTTGGCTAACACCTGAAGTTGTTTCAACTACTTCTTCAACTGGAACAACAACAACTTCTTCTTCCACAACACCTTTTGCTGCTTGTTTAGCTTGTTGTGCTTGTCTTTGTTTAGCTACTTTAACTAATCTTTGCACAGCGGCATCAGTATTTGTTGGAGCTGAAAATGATAATTGACTCATCGCTAACACCATTACAGCTACTAATCCTAATATTTTTTTCATCGATTTTCCTTTCCTGAATAATATTTTATATTAAAAATATTGTCTTTCAAAATAACTAAATTTTTGATTTTTTAATTCTTATTTAGTTGTTCTTCTAGATTTTTTTGGAGCATTTTTTACGCCATCTCTTCCAAGAACGCTATCAAATTCTCCTAATTCTTTTTCTTCTCTTTGTACACTTCTTACTACTCTTTCATAAAAGTCTACTCTATCTGCTGCTTTAGCTGCGTTGTATTCTAATTTTTCAATTGGAGATTTTCTTTTAACTACTTCTTTTTCTTCTACAACACCATCTTCATCAATTGTAACTAATTTTTCAGTTGTCATTTTTGGTTCTTTAGGTGCTTTTATACTTTTGTAGTAATCATCTCTAGCTTGCTTTAATATTTCTTGTGGAGAAGCTGCCATCATAGGCACAGATAATACTGCTACTATTCCACACAATAATAATTTTTTTGCTTTCATCTTTTAATTACCATTCCTTTCAATTAATTCATTACTGATAATAATGTATCCAATTCTGCAATTTTTTGTTCTTTTGCTGCAATTGATTTGTTTATATTTTTATAAAGAGTTTCGGAATTATTCAGTATTTTTTTATATTTGTCTCTGTGCCATCTAACTTCTGAATCCACTCTTAATTTTTCTAATAATTTTTCTCTATTAGCTTGTTTAGATTTTAAATCTTCAACTTCAGCTTCTAATTGTGCTTTTTGTTGTCTATAGCTTTCTTTTTGTGCTTCTTCTTTTTTCATTAATTCATTGAATTGACTTTCAATTGAATTTAAGCTGCTTTCTAATGTCTTTTTTTCAGCAGAGAAACCTATTGACGAAACCATCATTATTCCAACTAAAAAGAATATTGTCTTTTTCATTCGATTTTCCTCCTAATTATTTAATTTCATAACAATAAATGAATATGAAATCACTGTTAAATCACTTACCTATCATCACTTATTTAATATTATACCAAATTATATAAAAAAATACAATTAATTTTTCAAATAAAATACAAAAATATTTTTTTTTAATTTTAAAATATCAAATAAAATCAGTAAATATACATACTTTATTAATATTATTTTTAAATATTTTTTAATTTTTCAAAAATTTCTTCTATTGTATCTACATTTTCCATTTGCTCAATTAATTCTTCTTCATATGTTAGTTTTGAAATTTCAGCTAACAAATCTAAATGTTCTTTTTTTGTTTCTTCTGGAGCTGCAATCATAAAAATTAATTTTGAAGGTTCTCCATCCATACTTTCAAAATCCACACCTTTATTAGAGATTCCTAAGGCAAGGGAAAGTTTTTTTACAAACGGTGTTCTTGCATGCGGAATTGCTATTCCATCCTGCATTCCTGTAGGTGTCAATTTTTCTCTTTCATTTATTTCTTTTACAAATTCTTCCAGATCTTCTGAATCAAGCACTCCGCTTTCCACAAATAATTGTGCCATTTCCTTAATAATTTCCTTTTTAGTTTCTCCTGTCAAATGTAATTTTACTCTTTCCGGTGTCAAATATTCTAATATCTTCATGATTTTATACAGGACACAGCCTGTAATCTCCTTTCTAAAATTTTTTCCATTTTTCAAAAATGTCTTTTATTACTTTATCTTCAGTTAATTCTGACAAATTATAAGTAATATAGTTTTTTTCTTTTTTGAACCATGTCATTTGTCTTTTTGCATATCTTCGACTTTCCTTTTTTATTTCTTCAATGGCTTCCTCTAACGTTATTTTCACATCAAAATAGCAAAATAATTCCTTGTAGCCTATTGACGATATTTTGAAACAACTTTTGTTATATTTCGTATATATTTTGTGTGCTTCTTCAACAAGCCCCTTTGAAATCATAATGTCCACTCGCTTATTAATACGCTCATAAAGTTCTTTTCTATCCCGTGTAAGAAAGATTTTAAGAAATTCGTAGTTATTATTCTTGACATTTTGAACACGCAATTCGCTAAATTTTCCACCAGTCAAAAGACAAACTTCAATAGCCCTGACTAATCGTAATTTGTTGGATAAGTCAATCTCATCATAAGACTTTTTATCGAGCCTTTTTAAAATCTCATGTAATTCTTCTATATTCTTGTTTTCTAAATCAGCTCTAATTTTTTCATCTTTTGACGGCAACTGTGCAAATCCATCTGTAATTGATTTTATATAAAGTCCTGTTCCACCTGCAATAATAACATTTTTTTCAGTATTTTGACAATTTTCATTCAAAATAACATTTACAGCTCTTTCAAAATCTCCCACAGAATAATCTTCATCAGGATTTACAATGTCAATCATATAATGCGGTATTCTCTGCATTTCTTCATGAGCTATCTTTGCTGTTCCAATATTCAGTTCCTTATAAACTTGAGATGCATCTGCCGATATAATCACTGCATTTAATTGTTTTGCAAGTTTTATTGACAAATCTGTTTTCCCCACTCCCGTCGCACCTGCAATAACAATCCCTTTTAATTTTTTTTGCATTTTCTAATTTTTTATCCTCCCTCATTATAAGTAAACCACATTTTTCTTTCTTTGTAAATATTTTTATAAAAATTTATTACTAAATCACATATTCAAATTCATATCCAGCAATAATTATAATATCTCCTTCTTCAACCCCAGCCTTTTCAAGCTCTGTCTCCATTCCAAGACTTCTCATTTTCTGAAGGAAATTTATTATCCCCTCTTCTCCTATAAATACATATTTTCTCAGCACATCATCCACAATACGCCCATCAATTTCAAATACATTATCTGCTGTTTTCTTAATAATCCAGTCTTCTTTCTTGTTATTTTCCTGAATTAGTTCCTCAACCGAATAAACTTCTTCTAACTCTTCTCTAGGTATTTCTTGAATTAATTCCCACGCCTTTGATAAAACTGGCTTTAATCCATCATTTGCAATTACAGAAACTGGATACACGTATTCTGCTCCATTTTCCTTCACAAATTTTTCAAATTCATCGTATTTTTTATCTTCATAGAGCATATCAATTTTATTTGCTACTACAATCTGCCTCTTTTGAGATAACTTTTCGCTGTAATTTTTTAATTCGTGATTTATTTTTACAAAATCTTCTTTAGGGTCACGTCCATCAAGTCCTGAAATATCCACAATATGAATAATCAGCTTACATCTTTCAATATGCTTTAAAAATCTATCTCCAAGTCCCACTCCTTCGTGAGCTCCTTCAATAAGTCCTGGGACATCCGCCACCACAAAACTTTCCTCATCTCCCATTCTGACAACTCCCAATTTAGGCTTTAATGTTGTAAAATGGTAACTTGCAACTTTTGATTTGGCAGCTGACACTTTATTAATAAAACTTGATTTTCCTACGCTCGGATAGCCCACAAGAGCCACATCAGCAAGCAGTTTTAATTCCAGCTTTATTTTTAACTCTACACCTTCACGCCCACTTTCCGCTATTCTTGGAGCTTTTTTCACTGATGATTTGAAATGAATATTTCCACGTCCACCATCTCCACCTTTTAAAAATATTACTTTTTCATTTGGATTATCTAAATCAAGCAGCAGTTTATTAGTTTCAAAATCCCTAATCATTGTTCCAATTGGAACTTTTATAATCAAGTCTTCCCCTGATTTTCCAGTAGAACGTGCAGCAGACCCTTTTGTCCCGTCTTGTGCCTTAAATTTTTTACTGCTCTTAAAATCCACAAGAGTGTTAATATTTGGATCAGCGATAAAGACAATATCTCCGCCTTTTCCACCATCTCCACCATCAGGCCCTCCAAACTGGACAAATTTTTCACGTCTGAATGTAGCCGCTCCATCTCCTCCATTTCCAGAAATTACCGTAATTACACTTTCATCTATAAACATCTTATCATCCTTTTCTTTATTTCACTTCTTTTTATTCATTTAACAAAATTACTTAAACTCATTATTTATTTTTAGTTCTGCCCGTTGCTGCCGCCTTTTTCTCTCTTCTGTAATTCCACGGCTCTATATATCCTCTTTTCCCAAACAGTCCAAGTTTATTCTTTTTGGCATTTTCCTGGTAAGCCTGCATTCTAGTATCATTTTTATCATATTCCTGATACCACCATGCATTCCCAGCCTTTACCATTTCCTCATTTACATTTTTTCCATCAGCATAGACTACAGCAACTGTTCTGCCGTATCTATCCCTGTTTTTCTCTTCAATTTCAAGTGTCTTTCCACTTACCAGCTTTTCCAGCGCCTGCTTGCTTTCATTACCATAATCCTGCGTCTTTTCAGGAGCATCAATTCCAAACATCCTAATTTTTATAACTTCTCCAGTAAATTTCCCATTTTCCACTTTCTGAACATTCATAGTATCTCCATCGCTGACTTTTACAGCCTGATAACCTTTCAGAATAGTTGGATTTTGCACAACTTTAGCATTTGAAGAATTATTTTTTGTACTTTTTGCAGCTGTACTTTTTTTGGAATTGGTTGTTTTTGTTCTTTTTTTACTCGATTTTGAATTAACTCCATTGTATGCTAATCCAAATATTGCTAATAATACAGTAATTATCGCAGCAATTAATTTTTCATTTCCAACTTTTGAACTTCTTCCAGTTTTTCTTCTTCTTTTTGTTGCCATCTATTTTTTCCTTTATTCTTTATTTTTCCAATGCCTGTTTAAAATCTTCAATCAAATCATCAATATTCTCAAATCCAACTGCAATTCTTATCAATGAGTTCGTAAATCCTCTAGCCTCTTTTTCTTCATCAGGCATTTCGGCATGTGTAATCGTACTTGGATGAGTTACCAAAGTTTCTGCCCCACCGAGACTCGCTGCAAATAGTGCCACATTCAAACTTTCAAAAAACGTTTTTACTTTTGAATCGTCCTTTAAAGTAAATGAGAATACTGAACCTCCGCCTGTTGCCTGACTTTCATGAATTTTTTTGCCTTTATTCGTATCCAAAGTCGGATAGTAAATTTTATCAACTGCATTATGGCTTTGAAAAAATTCTATCAGTTTTTCGGTATTTGTTTGTGCCGCTTCCACTCTAAGTTTCAATGTTTTAAGACTTCTCATCAAAAGCCAGCTGTCAAATGGAGAAATTAAAGCTCCAGCCGCAACTTGTGAAAATTTAATTTTTTCCGCAAGCCCCTCATCATTTGTGATCGCAACTCCAGCCAGCAAATCATGATGTCCAGATAAAAATTTAGTTGCACTATGAATTACAATATCAATCCCAAAATCAAGCGGTTTTTGTAAATATGGAGTCATAAAAGTATTATCTGCAATTGTTATCAAGTTATGCTTTTTCGCAATTTCTACGACTCCTTTTATATCTGTAACATCAAGCAATGGATTTGACGGTGTTTCAATAAAAATAGCTTTTGTGTTTTCTTTAATTGCATTTCGAATATTATCCAAGTCCGTTGTATCAACAAAAGTATATTCCAATCCAAATTTTGAATAAATATCATGAACAATTCTATAAGTCCCACCATAAATATCCTGACTTAAAATAATATGATCTCCCGCTTCAAACATTGTAAATACAGACGTTGTAGTCGCCATTCCCGATGAAAATGCATACCCATATTTCCCATTTTCCAATGCAGCAAGTATTTCTTCCAGTTCGTTTCTCGTAGGAGCCGAAACTCTTGAATATTCAAATTCCTGCGTTACTCCAAATTCCGCAACAGGAAAAGTTGAAGCAAAATTAACATTTGTTCCCCATAATTCCTTCTTCTTTTCTTTTCTTATCCCATGTATCGTTTTTGTTTCAAATCTCATAACACTATCACACTCCATTTCTTTCTCTTTTTATTAAATGTGTTTAATAATCTTCTTAGATTAAGGTTTTTATATTTTAATTAATAATTTTTTCTTTATTTCTATATTTTCTCTTTTTTTAACGCAAGGGAAATCAATCGCCATTTCCCTTGCATCCCTGGCTCGTCTAAGCATTTTTTTGAAACAAAATTGAAACTCGCTACGTACAACTTCGCTCAAACAGTCAATTTTATTTCAAAAAAATCACGACATTTTAATTTAATTACAAACTGTTATTTTGATTAAAAATTATTAAAAATAAATTTTTACAACAACTTATGTGGTATTTTTATTATTTTCTCATAAGCAATTCTCTTTTCACCAACATCAGGCTCTCTATCCAAATAAATCACACCACAATAACTAAATCCGTTTTTTTCAAGAAACCTTTTCATAGGCTCATTATTTTCATGTGTATCTGCTTTTATACTGAGTATTTTATTTTTTATACACTCTTTTTCCGAAAATTCTAATATCTTTGTTGCAATTCCTTTATTCTTTATTTCAGAATTAACTGCCAGCCTGTGGATTACGATATAATCATCATCTGATATCCATTTCCCTTCAATCTTGGAATACGGTTCTTCCTTTTCAGGCGATAAAACAATTGTTCCTAAAATTTTTTTTAAATTTTCTGATTCTAATTCATTTCTATTTTTTTCAATATCTTCAAGAACATAACTAATTCCCAACTTTACATCATTTTCAATAACTTCCCTATTTGGATATCCATTTTGCCATTGATCTAAACCAAGTTTCCTTAGTTCAATTTTTGCTTTTTCGATGATTTCCAAAATTCTCTCCACATCATCAAAAGTTGATTTTCTAAAATTCACAAAAACTCCTCCCTTTCATAAAATTTAAATAATCATTTTAAAAAATTCTTTGGAATTTTGTTAATACAGTAACTTTCTATTTTTGGACAAGAGAACTTGACCTCTAGATAGCAATGTTAATCAAATTTTATAGTTTTTATTTTTACATTTGCCAGTCAATTTCCTCTTTCCCTAGTTCTTTCAAAATATCATTAGCTTTCTTAAAATGTCCACATCCAAAAAATCCACGGCTTGCAGATAATGGGCTTGGATGAACACTTTCTAGAATATAATGTTTATTTGTATCAATAAAGGCTTTCTTGCTTTTGGCATTATTTCCCCAAAGTATGAAAATTATTGGGTCTTCACGTCTATCTAAATATTTTATCACATTATCTGTAAAAATTTCCCATCCGATTTTTGAATGTGAGTTGGCATTTCCAGCAACTACAGTAAGTGCTGTATTTAAAAGCAGGACTCCCTGTTTTGCCCATTTTTCAAGAAATCCATTTTTACTCATTTTGTAGCCAAATTCATTTTCAATTTCTTTATAAATATTTTTTAGGGAAGGTGGCAAGGCAACTCCCTGCTTTACAGAAAATGCCAGTCCATGTGCCTGATTTTCGCCATGATACGGATCCTGTCCTAGAATTACAACTTTGCAGTCCTTATAACTAGTTAGCTTAAATGCAGAAAAAATCTCATTTTTATCAGGATAAATTGTTTTTGTCTTATATTCTTTCACTAAAAATTTTCTCAAATCCAAATAGTAATCTTTTTCAAATTCTTTTTCTTTTTTAAAAATTTCATCCCAGTCATTTCCGATATTAACCATTTTCCCATCATTCCTCTCATTAAAAATTCAAATCTTATTTCACAGTCAAATTTTTCTAATTCACAAAAGGATTATAGAATCTTCCACCATTTATTTTTATAAGTACAATTGAAATAATTACGAATATTGCTGTTACAACTATTGCTATAACATCTGGCATTTTCATTTTTCTTGCCTGATACCACGTTCGCTTTTTTCTTTTTCCAAATCCTCTTAAAATCATTGCATTGCTTATAATATCTATTTTTTCAATGCTTGAAAATATTAACGGCATTAATGTATAGGATATATTTTTTATTCTTGTTATTAATTTTACATTTTTGGAAATATCTATTCCTTTTGCCTGCTGTGCCTTGCTAATTGTAACAAAGTCCTCTTGCACAGTTGGAATATATCTTAGTGCAATCGAAACTGCATAAGAAAATTTGTACGGCACACCTATCCTGTTTAATGAAGACGCAAACTCGCTTGGATTTGTTGTAATTATAAACAGCAAAGCGACAGGAATAACCGAAAAATACTTTATAAATATATTAAACTCATAAAATAGCTGTTCCTTCGTTATCACATAATTTCCAAAAATTTTTAAAATATCATGCCTTGTTCCATAAATTTTTGTTCCTTCAAGAGGAGAGAATAAAAAAATCATAATTAAATTTAATACAAGAAAAATAGTAATTAGATAAAATACAATTTTTATTTCATTAAACTTTATTTTGGAAATTCTAAAAAGTACAAATCCTAAAAATGTCAAAGCTAAAAGAAGCCTCGTATCGTAAGTAAACATAATTGCAACAGTCCATAATATGAAACAAATTAGTTTTGTCGCTCCATTTAGTCTATGAATCACAGAATCTTTTTCGATATATTCCAGTAAAAATGTACCTGCCATCTAATCACCTGCCTTTTTCTGCTCTTTTTCATAATGCACAAATGTTCTTATAAGCTCTTCGGAATTTATCCCTGTCTTTTCTGCCACATAATGAAGTGAAGTTTCCTTCAAATTTGCCTGTTCCAACACATTCCTATCTACCAAAATTTGTGCTGGATTTCCTGATTTTATAATTTTACCTTCATTAAAAACGTATGCCTTGTCAGTATACTCTAACATTAAATGCATATCATGCGTTATAAATAAAATTGTAATCCCAAATTCATTCAGCTGTTTCAAAAATTCCATTATTTCCTTGTAATGAAATAAATCCTGCCCTGCTGTCGGTTCGTCCACTATTATCATCTCAGGCTGTAATACAAGGACAGACGCTATTGTAACCCTTTTTTTCTGTCCATAGCTAAGTGCTTTTATAGGCCATTTCCTAAATGGCTTTAATTTACATATTTCCAAAATTTCAATAACTCTTTTTTCTATTTCATCTTCTGAAACTCCTCTAGTTTTCAGTCCTAATGCAACTTCATCAAAAACTGTAACTTTTGAAATCATTGTATTTGGATTTTGCAGCACAAAACCTATTTTTTCAGCTCTTTTTGTTATATTTTCATCACTTATATCCAAATTTTTATAATAAATCTTGCCTTCATCCTGCTTTTCAAATCCTGCAATAACCTTTGACAGCGTAGATTTTCCAGCTCCATTTGAACCAACTATGCTTATCATTTCACCTTTTTTTACATCTATATCTATGTTTTTTAATATTTTTCTTTTCTTATTGTATGAAAATGAGATATTTTCAAGTTTTAATAATGTTTCTTCAGATTTTTCCCTTGCTTTCGGAGAATTATATTTTATCCAGTTTAAAATGCCGTCTTTTGGTTCAGAAAAGTCAATCTTTTCAATATTAGAAATACTGCTATATTTCTCAAGATTGGCATTACTGTATTTTAGCAAGGAAATATACAAAGGCTCTCTTATGTTCATACTGCTTAGCAAATTTCCAGTTAAAATATTATCTGGTCTATCGTCAGCAATAATTCTGCCTTCATTCACAACAATAATCCTGTCAATTCCCCTGTGCAGCACATCTTCAAGCCTATGCTCTATAATTATTGTAGTTAGTTTTTTATTATTATGAAGTTCGTCTATCAGTTCAATAGCGTATTTTCCACTCAAAGGATCAAGATTTGCAAGCGGTTCATCATATAGAACAATGTTGGTATCGTCCACCATTATTCCAGCAAGTGACACTTTCTGCTTCTGTCCCCCAGATAAATCATGTGGCTTCAAGTCAAGCAGTGTTTCAATTTTTACAAATTTTGCTATTTCCTTTACCTTCTCTTTCATAATCTGTGTCTTTACTTCATCATTTTCCAGAGCAAACGCTATATCTTCCGCAACAGTAAGCCCCACAAACTGTGCATCCGAATCCTGAAGAACAGTTCCCACGTATTTAGAATGTTCAAATACTTCTTTGCACTTTTTCCCATAAATCTCAAACTTTCCTGTTATTTCCCCCTTGTAAAAATAAGGAACAAGTCCATTTATACAATGTCCCAAAGTACTTTTCCCAGAGCCTGACGGCCCTATTATAACGACTTTCTCCCCTTCATAAATTTTCAAATTTATATTATGTAATGTAGGTTCCGACTGACTTTCGTACTTAAATGTAAAATTTTCAAAATTTACAGCAATTTTTCTATTTTCGTCCAAACTCTCCTCCTTTCGAGTTGAAAATATATTTTTATTTAAATCTATTCAGTAATCTAAATTGTAAACTTTTTATTTTATAAAGATTAAACAAAATACCCGCCTAATCTTCTCATAGCCATCTAAAACTATTTTGAAAAATGCGGGTTATTTGTATTATTCCTGTTTTAAGCTTCCTTTGCTTACTATTGTTTTTGAAAATGCAAATATTAAAATTGTACCTAAAATTGCTACAACTATCATATTTCCAAGTGCCGCTGTAACTCCTTGTGCAAATGCTTTTGCCTGCGGTTCCTTATATATTGCAATATCAATAATTGGAGCTAGAACTACCCAGCTTATCAAGCTTATAATTACTTCTCCCACTATAAATTTTACAATTTTTGCTCCATTAAAATTCTCGATTTTAACAATTTTTCCTAAAAATCCAGTTGCCAGTCCAAAAAATGCCGCTGCTGCAACCCAGCTGAACCATACATTTCCATATCCCGAAATATCATTAAGCGTATGCCCAATAAATCCAATTCCCAGACCAACTGCAGGACCATATATAAATGCCATCAACGCCACAAAAGCAAAAGTTACTTGTAATGTCGTATTAGGAATTGGTGTAGGAATTGCTACAAATCTTGATAATACAATATAAATCGCTGCACCGATTCCCATTGCTACCACTTTTTTAATTGTTGTTGCTTCCATTAGTCTCACCTCTTTTAAATTTTCAAAAGTTTAAATACATTATATACTAATATTACTTTTTTCTCAACTAAAAATAACAATACTTTTTAATAAATTTTATTAAATTATATTTAATCTTTAAACTGGATATTTATGGTTTCTTTCTCAATACCAAGATGTATGGTTTCTACCTGTGCATTTTCAAAAATCCTTTTTGAAGCCTTTGTAGAATCAAGCGACTTGTGCTTATCAGAAAAATATATTACCTTTTTTATTCCTGACTGTACGATTGCTTTTGCACACTCATTGCACGGAAAATGTGTCACATAAATAGTACAGTTCTTCAATGATTTTATACTGTTAAGGATAGCGTTCAGTTCAGCATGCACAACATAAGGATATTTCGTATCCAAAAACTCCCCGTCCTTATCCCAAGGCATACTGTCATCCGAACTTCCCATAGGAAACCCGTTATATCCAATTCCTATTATTTTTTTATCTTCATCAATAATACAAGCCCCAACCTGTGTAGACGGATCCTTACTTCTCATTCCTGACAAAAACGCTATTCCCATAAAATATTCATCCCATGATAAATAATTATCTCTTTTAGGCATTCTTCATACCCCACTTTCTAAAATATCCAATATTTTAAAAATATTACTTCCAATACTTACATTTTCAGGTTCTTCAATCCTTAAATATTTTTCAATTGATTCTTTCATTATAAATTTTTCAGCAATTTTAACTTTTTCCTTTTTATTTTTAGACTTATTATCAATTTTTAAAATCATTTCAATATTTTCATTATTTTTTATTAATTTATATTTATTTTTTTGAACAAATCTCTTTATATCAACTAAAAATGTTCTGTCTTTATCGTTATTTCTACATTTATCTAAGTCAATAACATAGATAATCTCGTAATCAGAATTTCTATTTTGATTTTTAAATTTATCTATTTTCTGATTAATTTGTTTATCTTTTTTATTATAATTATATTTCCCATCAAGAATAATCCATTCTAATTTAATTTCTTTTTTCAATTTTTCAGATTCCACATAATACTTGACAATTTTATCAACATATATTTTATCTGAATTTCCCTCAACCAAAAACAGCCACAGTTTCATAATTCCCCCTTAATTCTCCTCTTCAAACGTATTAAATATCTCAAAAAAATCATAATATTCAATATTATATGGCATATTGGGTAACATTCCCTCCAAATACTGCTTTCTTGGAGAATAATTTCCATTTTTTATCCAAGGCTTTATTTCCTGATATTCAGTCATAAAATCTATCGAATTTTTATATTTTTTTAAAGTATCTAAAATACTTGTATTATGAGCCGTAAACGTAAACTGTCCTTTCCCATTTTCAGCAAAAAACTCAATTAACCTATTCAAATATAAATCATGAATACTCATATCTATTTCATCAACAAATACAATTCCACCATTATTAATCGTATCCAAAACATCAAATAATCTAAACAGTGATTTCATTCCCATACTTTCATATTCAAAATTTATCTTATAATCCTTGTAGTTGAAAACATATTCAATTTCATAATAATTTTCATCAAAATCTTTCTTTTCAAACTCTATTTTATTTAGTTCAGGATTAAATAATTTTAAAAATCTTTCTTTTCTTTCTAGACTTTTATTCAAATTTTCAATTTCTTCTTTTGTTTTAGATAAGATATTTCTTTTTTCCCCTTCTCTATTTACATAGTCAAAATAGACTTTATCAAACCATTTTAAATCTTCAAAATTAACGAAAAGTTTTTTATTATGATTATCTTCTAAGTGAGTGAAAATATTAATTTTTAAATACAATATATATAAATATATAAATTCAAATTTTTCAGATTTTAATTCGTTTGTTTCATATTTTTCAACATTATCAATAACCAGTTTTATTATACTTTTTCTATCCAGTAAATTCATTGATAACTTTTCTATTTCATCTAAATTTTTAAAATAATTTGACTTCTCTTTGTTTATCTTTCCATTTTCTATAATTAATGTTTTTAATATCTCTTTTCTATCTAGCTTTTTTTTATTTATTATTTCTTTTGTAATAATAATTTTCCCATTTTCTATTTTCAAATTTATTGAATGTTCAAAAATATGTTTTTTATTTTTTTTATCAACAACTAAAAACTCAGCAGATAAATAACATTCTTTAAGTTTTTTATTTATTATTTCATTTAGCAAACTACTTTTTAAAATTAAATAATCACTATCTAATACAATATTTCTTAAAATTTCAATTCCTTTTATAACAGCAGTTTTCCCAATTCCGTTTCTTCCAAAAATTCCCTTAACATTATAATTTTCCCTGTTAAACTTCCGAATATCCTGCTTATAAAAACTAATTGCAATTTCTTTTTCAATATTTTTTATTCCATTTAATTTAAATTCTAAAAGATAAAAATCCATCTTAAACCTCTCCTTTTGCAAAATATACATTTTGTATATTTTAGTATAAAAAAGTAGAAAAATCAATACCTTTATCTGATACTTTTAATAATCAGTTACTTAACAACCACTTTCTTCTTAACATCCAAAAACTCTATCTCCAGCTTATCTTCCTTGCTAAGCTCAATCCCTCTCTTAACAATCTTCCCATTTTTTCGAGTTATTGTATAACCTTGTTTCAAAATATCACTTACTGAATATTTCGAAAGCTGTGCTTTTTTGTATTTCAGTTCCTTTTTTCGATTTTCAAAAAATTCCAGTATTATTTGGTTAAGTTCGGCTGATTTTTTCTTTAAATTTTCTTTTTCACTTAAAATTATTTTTTGTAAATCAATTCTGTCAAATCTCTGTTTTCGGTAATCCAGCTGTTCTCGTGATTTTTGTACAATTCTTCTAAGTTCTCTTGATAATTTCTGTTCTTTTTCCATTAATTCAAATTTCTTGTTATCCAGAATATTTGCAAAATTCTTTATATAATAATTATTTTTTCTGTATTCCAGCTCTTTTTTCATCATTGTAACTTTATTTAAAAGTAATTTACTCAAAAGATTCTTTTTACTTTCCAGTTCATCTGTCAATTTTTCTTTTTCAGGAATCAAGATTTCTGCTGCCTGAGTTGGTGTAGCCGCTCGTCTATCTGCAACCAAGTCTGAAAGCAAGTTGTCAATTTCGTGACCTACCGCTGAAATTACAGGAATCTCAGACTTATAAATGGCTTCTATCACAGCTTCCTCATTAAATGCCCACAAATCCTCAATGCTTCCTCCACCACGTCCAACAATAAGCGTATCTATTTCAAGGTACTTTTCTTCGTTCATTCTATTAAAAAACTCAATTCCTGCCGAAACTTCTCGTGCTGCACCTTCTCCTTGAACTTTTGCAGGATAAAGGTAAATATTCACATTTGGAAACCTTTTATGCGTTGTATTTATAATATCTCTAATTGCTGCTCCTGTATCAGCTGTTACAACACCAATATTTATAGGTAATTTGGGTAAATGTTTTTTTATTTTGTCAGAAAAATATCCCTTTTCAAAGTACAACTTTTTAAGCATTTCCATTTTTTCATAAAGCAGCCCAAGAGAATTACTTTTTTCAAGAAAATCTGCTACAATCTGATAACTTCCATTTGCTTCATAAAGCGTAACACTACCCCGAATTTTTACCAAATCCCCTTCCTTCAAGTCTTCAGGCACTCCTCTATACTTATAACGAAAAATAGCACATTTCACACTTGCACTTGCATCTTTTAATGTAAAATACAAATGTCCCGAACGATAATACGTAATATTAGAAAGCTCCCCTTCAATAAAAATGTTCTTAAAAGTATTTGTCCCCTCCAAAAACATTTTAACTTCTCTATTTATATCACTTACGGAAAATACTGTCTGTTCCATAATTTCACCCATTTCTTACATTTTTTGTTCTTTAATAATAACATATTTCATCTCTTTTCTCAACTGATGAAATTTTTTTACACAATTAATTTAAATAATTTCTAAAATTTTTATAATATATCCTAAAATCTATTTTAAATTAAACTACTAAAGTTATATAAATTTAAGATTTGAATAAAATAGTTATAACTTTTGAGTTTAATTTTAAAGCTGTTTTACTACATATAATTACAAAACTATGATACTTCACTTAAAACTATATTTCAAGCTCAAAATTTATCATATTATAATCATGAATTTTATACATATCTGAATTTAAATTAACAAACTTTTCAAAAGAAATTGATTCAAATTTATCTTCTTCCACCAAATGAATAATTTTATCACATTGAAAATTTTTAATTTCCCTATCCTCAAAATCATATCCTGAAACAAGCCATTGCCCATAAGCAGATGATATTTTGAAAAATTGAACAAAATAATATTTCTCTTTCTTTTCTTCTTTATACAAAATTTTACAAACTTTTTCTTCTATTGAATTTTCAAGAATTTTCTTTAAAAAAGGACTTTCCTTTTGATGCTTTGAAACTTCAAAATTTAATATTGTCTCCATTTTGTTAATTTCCTCCACTTGTCTCTGCGGAAGACAGTTTTTAAATTTTTCTTTCAATTTTTCAATATCTAAATGAAAAGGTGTTGTTTTGTATCCTTTTAACGTAAGCATAGTGAAGTATAACGCATATATTTCATTTACATTGAACAAGACAGGAGAGAGCAGTTTATTTTTTAAAATTTTATACCTTCCATTTCTCCCGCTAAAAGAATAAATTGGCATCCCAATTTCCTCAAGAGATTTTATGTCTCTTAAAGCCGTATTTTTGGAAATACTGTATTTTTTCATAATATCTTTTAAATTAAAAGTCTCTTTATTGTTAAGATACATCATCATATCATTAATCCGTTCTGATTTTTTCATTTTTCTCCTAATTTTTTATTTTAATAGTACCATATTTTGATACCATTTTGAAGTATAATTTAAAATATAAATTTAAGGAGGAAATTATGGATATAACAAATAACTTTTTAGAAATTATGGAAAAAACTACTGATATGGCAATAGCTTCTTCAGACTCAAGTAATCAGCCTAATGTAAGAATTGTAAGATTTTATTATAATTCAGATGAGAAAATTTTATATTTTTTAACACTAAAGAATAGTCAAAAAACAGTAGAATTTGAACAAAATAACAAAGTAGCTTTTACAACAATCCCTATAGATGGTCTAAAACACATTAAAGCTAAAGGAATTATAAGAAAAAGCCAAAAATCTGTTCAAGATTTAAAAAACAAATTTATAGAAAAAATACCAGAAGTAAAAAAGAATATTGATGAAGGAGAAAACTTTATGGAATTATATGAAGTATCTTTTACAAAAGCAACTGTTACTCTTGATGTTAAAAATACTAAGGAATTTGAGATTTTATAATCAATCATAAAATAAACTTAAAATCTATGATTATTTTTCAAATTTCTATTTTATTTAGTTTTCTAAAAACCGATTTGAATATAAGTTAAAAGGGTATCACTCAGCATACCCTTTTTTAATAATAAATTATTCTTCCTCTACTACAACCTCCACATCCTTTTTCCTAAATCCCATCCCAATTTTCACAATTTCTTTATAACCTTCATATTTTAACCCTTCAGAATAATTCCTGTCATTTATTTGCTTCAAAGCGCTTTTTGCAGTTCTTTTCAAATTTTTGCTATCTTTTGCTCTTGAATACTTAAATTCAAATATAAATGCTTTTTTAGTTTTATTTTTTGGCTTCAATACCAAATCAGGAATTCCATCTCCACTTTCTACATTTGATTTTACAAAATAATTTTCTGACATTATTGAGACTAGCCCAATTACAAACAGATGATAAGAATTTTCTTCCTTCAAGTCTTTAAAACTTATCGCATTTTTTAAAAGTTCCCTTATTTCCAATATGAATTTTTCATAATTTCCATTAATCAAATGCTCTCCAAGTCCATAAAATCTGTAATGTCCCCGATAAGTCCTATACAAAAATCTGATTCTGAAAAAATCAAACAGTTCCTCATTTGGAATTTTCAAGTCGTAAACGTTTCTTTCAAGCTTCTTTTCGATGCTTACACAATTGGAAGAAATTATTGCTACCTGTAAAGATACAGTCGATTTTATTTATTTTGAAAATTTAAATCTAAGAGGAAGATACAAAAAAATTATTTTAAATTTTATTTCAAAAAATTTTCCCGAGTATAATCAGCTATATCAGGATATCTATACAAAGAATAAAAAAGAATACTGGTATTTACTAATGGAAGATATAAATAGATTATGTAAAATTTATGATATAAAATATAAAACTTTCTTTTTTAATGATAATAAATCAAGTTAAATCTTAAAAAGTTAAAACACAAAAAAAGCACCCCCTTATAAGAGTGCAATATATTTTTATTTTTTATTCAAAAACTTCCGTCGCATTCGTAACTTCATTCCCTAACGCCACATTCAAAGCTACAATTGCCACTTCCAATTGGCTTTCATCAGGCTCGCTTGTAGTTATTTTTTGTAGCCACATTCCAGGAATTGCAATCATTTTGGCAAAAACATTATCCAGATGGTAGCTTGTCCAACGCTGTATTTCGTAAGAAAGTCCAGCAACAAATGGTACAAACAATATTCTTGTCACTAACTTATAAAGAAGCATCGTAAAATGTCCAGTTGGAACTTTAAAAAACAAGTCAACTGTTGAAAATACTAAAATACTAATAAACATTACAAGTAAAAGAAAGCTTGTACCGCATCTTGGATGAAATCTTGTACATTCTTTTGCATTTTTTGGTGTTAATTCCTTTTCCATTTCGTAATTCATAATACTTTTATGTTCTGCTCCATGATATTCAAAAACTCGCTGTATATCCTTCAAAAACGAAATTCCGTAAATATATCCCAAGAAAAGTATCAATTTTATAACAGCCTCAACAATATTGGCTTTTAAAACATTGTCTTTAAAGAAAAAGCCTCCAACAGCAGATGGTAGCCACATAAACACCGCTATTCCCAATAAAACCGATGTCATAACAGTAAACCCAACCTGTTTATCTGTCAATTTCTCCTCTTCCAGTCCAGCCTGATTTGACGCAAAAATAAGCTCCTTAGTCCCAACGACCATTGCATCATAAAGTGCTATAACTCCTCGCACAAAAGGTACTTTTAACCATTTATTATTTTTCTCGGTAAGCGTTATTTTTTTATAAACGATACTTCCATCCTGCTTACGAACAGCTGTTGCAATAGCTTTAGGTCCTCTCATCATAACCCCTTCTACAACAGCCTGACCTCCAACAGTCACTCTTTTATCTTCCATTTTTACCTACTTTCTTAATATCTTCTATTTTTATAAATTTTTCTCATTTTAATTAATATTTTATTCCCTGTCAATTACTGCTCTATTTTTTATACGTTTTAATGATTTATTAATATGCTCAGCCTTATATTTACTTACTCCTTTTATTTTAGCAATATCTGAGGCTGTTGACATCAAAATTGACTGAACATTTGAAAATTCCTTTACAAGAATCTCTCTGTCCTTTTTGCTTATTTTGGTTATATTGCTCAAAAGTCCATAACCACGTGGCTCTATCTTCTCATCAAGATTTATGATATTTGTGTCAAATCCAAGAAGGCACACGATTTTTTCATCATCCAGTAATTCCTCTTTTGTTAAGGATTTTACTCTTAAACCAATTTTTTCTGCTGTTTCCTCACTTATTTTATAATCCTTTATAAGAGCGTCAAAACTTTCGTTTTTATTTAACATTATTTCTTCATACTGAATCTTTATAAGCCGTCCTTCACTTCCTAGCTCCGCCATGTATTCAATTAATTCTTCCGACATTCTAAAAAGCAATCCATACATTCTTACACACTCTACAATATCATAAAGCGTTACCATATTGTCAAATTCCAAGATAGACAAATTAACATGATTTTTCTCAATCGCAAGGGAATATTTCTCAAGAGCCGTTATTGCCTGTGAAGATTTTGTCAACAAATCTCCAATTTCATTTAATAAATATCTAAACTTGCCATAATATACTGTTATTTTATTTCTTCTTTCAGAAACTGCAACAACTAAATTTCCTTTTTGCTGAGCAATTCTGTGTGCCGCCTGATGTCTTGTTCCGCTTTCATCTGTTTCTATAGAATAATTTGGCTGTAACTGGATATTTGCTCCATAAATTGTTTTTATATCCTCTGACAATATAATTCCACCATCCATTTTAGACAATTCATAAACTTTTTGTGGTGAGTATACTGTATTTAGCTCAAATCCACCACCCATTACATCTTTCAAATCATTAGGATTTCCCAATACAATTAATGCACCTAGCTTTGCTTCCTGAATTTTATCTACCGCTTCTCTCAAAGCTGTTCCTGGTGCTATCCTCTCAAATATGTGCTCCAATATTTTCTTCTTGTTCACTACCTTTTTTAACATTTTCTTATCCTTTCGCCTATTTTTCTCTGTTGGCTTATCTTATCCTCTCGACAAGTTCACTTATATTGCTTATATAGTTAAGCTTTATTTTTGTTTTTATTTTTTCTTTTTCAAAATCAGCCTGATGGCTCTTTGGTAAGTACACTCCCACAAATCCCAGTTTTTCCAGTTCATTTATCCTATTTTTGATAAATGAAACTTTTCTCACTTCGCCCCGTAATCCAAGCTCTCCAATAGCAGCTATTTTTTGACTTACGGGTATGCCTTTTATTGAAGATAAAAGCGAAAAAACTACAGCTAAATCAGAACTCCTGTCGTTCAAGTCAATTCCACCTGGAATGTTAATATAAATATCTTTAGAGTTCACATCCACCTTTAATGACCGAGATAAAACCGCACTCAATATTTCCACACGATTTTTATCATACCCCTCAACTGTTCTCCTAGGCATCCCAAAATTTGGTGTTCCCAGTAACGATTGTACTTCAAATAAAAATACACGGCTTCCTTCAAAAATTGGTACAATAATGCTCCCAACATTTTTCTCGTCTCTATCGCTTATAAAAAATTCAGATGGATTTTTCACTTCACTAATTCCGTTTTCCTTCATATCAAAAATCGAAATTTCATTTGTAGAACCGTAACGGTTTTTTATTGAACGGATAATTCTGTAATAGTTATTTTCTTCTCCTTCAATCTGCAGTACAGCATCAACCATATGCTCTAATAACTTTGGTCCTGCTAGTTTTCCATCTTTTGTAACGTGTCCTACAATATAAAACGCAATTTCATTCTTTTTAGCAATTTCAATGATTTTTAAAGTTGTTTCACGAATTTGTGTTACACTTCCAGGGATAGAATTTACATTTTCTGAATAAAGTGTCTGAATTGAGTCAATTACTACGACTTTAGGCTTATCTTTTAAAATTACACTTTCAATTTTTTCTATATTTGTATCATTCAAAATATACAAATTTTCACTTTGTACATTAACACGTTCTGCACGCTGTTTTATCTGTCGAGGCGATTCCTCTCCAGAAACATAAAATACATTCCCAATTTTTGCATACTCCTGTGACAACTGAAGCAAGAAAGTTGATTTCCCGATTCCAGGGCTTCCTGTAATAAGCACAACTTCTCCTTTTATAAGTCCGCCTCCTAAAACCCTATCAAATTCTTCAAATGGTGTTACCATCCGAAATTCCTTTTCAATTTCAATATCCGTTATCTTACTAATTGAAACATCCCCCGATTCTACATTTCTAAAAGTACTCTTTATATCAATCTCTTCTTCAAAAGTTCCCCATGAATCGCAGTTAGGACATTTTCCAAGCCATTTTAATGAACTATAACCACATTCTGAGCATATATATTTTGCCTTCGTTTTTTTTACAGCCATTTTAAGTCCCTCTTTTATCATTTCTTATTCATATTACCAAATTTTTTTAACAAAATTATGTTTTTTCCCTTTTTATTAACTGTGAATTTTAGTAATTTAGCAATACATTTAAAATTATTTAGTCTTTTTGTAATTCTTCAACTTTTTTAATTAAACACTTTTTAACATTTTCTGTAACAAAAAAACTCAAATCACCTTTATTTAATGCGACTTCCTTCACAAGACTTGAACTCAAGTACAGATATTCCCTTGAAGCTGTTAAAAACACTGTTTCAAATTCACTTTTTGAAAGTGTTTTATTTGTAAGCGTAAACTGTAACTCGTATTCATAATCTGATAAAGCACGAAGCCCTCTTATTAAAATATTTACGTTTTCTTCGTACATAAAATCAACTAACAATCCGTTAAAAATTTTTATTTCAGCATTAATGTCTTCTTTTTTCAAGATTTCTTCTATCATCTCAACTTTTTCTTCATCTGAAAACCAGGCTTTTGATTTTGTAGAATTTTTAAAAATTCCTATTATTAACTTATCAAATAAATGCGAAGAACGTTTTATAATATCAATATGTCCCTTCGTTATTGGATCAAAACTCCCTGGATATAACGCCACTTTTTTCATATTGTTCTCCTATTTTTACTGCTTTTGTTTTTTTAATTTTCTTAATGCCTCTTTTGCCGCATGTTTTTCAGCTTCCTTTTTACTTTTCCCAGTTCCTACTCCGTAAATTTTATCATTCCAGCTTACAGAAATTTCAAAAACTTTATCGTGGTCAGGGCCTTTTGTATTAAGCAGCTTATATTCTGGCATTTTTCTATATTTTCCTTGAACAAATTCCTGTAAAACCGTCTTATAATCACCAGTTCCTTCTATTTCTTCAAGTTTATTTATTTTTCCAAGCAGCAATTTCAATGCCACATTTTTCGCAGTATAATAATCTGAATCTTTAAAAATCGCACCAATCAAAGCCTCAAAGGCATCTCCTAAAATAGACCTTCTATTTCTACCGCCAGACATAATTTCGCCATTACTCAAATACAAATATTCTCCTAGTTCAATATCGCTTGCAATAGTAGAAAATACAGGTTCACTTATAATTTGGCTTTTTAATTTTGCAAGTTCACCTTCCGTCTTTTTTTCATAAAGTTCATAAATATATTCTGTTGTTATAAGATTTACAACTGCATCTCCTAGAAATTCCAGTTTTTCATTGTTAAATCTTCTATCTTTTTCCGTTTCATTAGAATACGATCTATGTGTCAACGCCTCTTCTAAATATTCCTCATTTTTAAATTCATATCCTATTTTCTGCATCAATTCCTTAGCATCCCTATTTGCACCCGTTTCCATGTTTTCACCTCCTTCATTTTTATTATTTATTTTTTACGCTTTAATTAAGGGGAAAATCAATGTTTATTCTCCCCTTAGTTATTTCAAAATATTTTTATTATTTATATTTTCTAAATGCTAGAACCGCATTATGTCCACCAAATCCTAGCGAGCTTGACATTCCTACTTCAATATCTCTTTCCACAGGCTTATTCGGTACATAATCCAAATCACATAATGGATCTGGATTCTCATAATTTATAGTTGGAGGCATAATTCCTTCTGAAATTGCGAGTGCCAAGAACGCCGCTTCAATTCCTCCTGCTCCACCTAATAAATGTCCAGTCGCACCTTTTGTAGAACTTACAGAAAGTTTATATGCATGTTCTCCAAATGCTGTTTTTATTGCCTGAGTTTCATTTTTATCATTAGCAGGTGTAGATGTTCCGTGCGCATTAATATATCCAACTTCTTCAGGTTTGATATTTCCTTGCTCTAAAGCCATTTTAAAAGCTCTTGCGGCACCTTCTCCACCGTCAGATGGTGCTGTCATGTGAAAAGCATCTCCTGTTTCCCCATATCCAACAACTTCTGCATAAATTTTTGCCCCACGTTTTTTAGCGTGTTCCAACTCTTCCAGCACTAGCACTCCAGCACCTTCCCCAAGTACAAATCCATCTCTATCAGCTGTAAATGGACGTGATGCAGTTTTTGGATCTGGATTAGTTGACAATGCTTTCAAGTTTGCAAATCCTGCTATTCCCGATGGAGTTACTGTTGCTTCTGTTCCTCCAGCTACCATTGCATCAGCCTTTCCTAACAAGATTGCCTGAAAAGCATCTCCAATTGAATTTGTTCCTGAAGCACAAGCTGTAACAACAGTCTTATTAGGTCCTTTTGCGCCTATATAAATTGAAGTATTTCCAGAAGCCATATTCAAAATTGCCGCTGGAATATAAAATGGAGATACCCTCTTAGGCCCTCTTGTAACAAGTTTTTCCACTTCCTGCTCAATTACATCCAGCCCACCTATTCCTGAACCAATAATTACTCCTATTCTATCCGCATTTTCTTCAGTAATTTCCAATTTTGCATCTTCCAATGCTTCTTTAGAAGCCGCAATCGCAAATTGTGAAAATCTGGCTATTTTTTTCAATTCTTTTTTTTCAATGTAATTTTCAGGCACAAAATCCTTCACTTCTGCCGCAATATGCACTGAATGCTCCGAAGTGTCAAACTGCGTAATCTTGTCAATTCCACATTCTCCAGCCAACAAATTTT
This sequence comes from Leptotrichia massiliensis, assembly GCF_900104625.1. Lineage (NCBI taxonomy): Bacteria > Fusobacteriati > Fusobacteriota > Fusobacteriia > Fusobacteriales > Leptotrichiaceae > Leptotrichia > Leptotrichia massiliensis. The sequence goes on along the minus strand of NZ_FNVZ01000005.1, from coordinate 347,711 downwards.
TCCAAGCCTTATCTTTTCCAGTTCCTAATGGTGTTACCAGTCCTATTCCTGTAATAACTACTCTTCTCATTAATACACCTCTCATCTTTTATTTTTTTATTTTAAATATATTTAATTTATTGAGATAATATTTTAATTTTTCCCTTATATTATTTATTTTAAGCAGAGGTATCAAACGCCATACCTCTGCACTCCCGCTTTACGCAAACTTTCTTATAAAAGAAAAATAGAACTCGCTTTTGAACATAGATTATTTTTAATTTAAATAACTTTATCCAATTTAAAATTTACTACAAAAGCTCAAACAGCTATTTTTCTTCTAACAAAATTTTGCTTATTATTTGTTTTAGTTAAATTAACTGTTTTAATTAAACTAAAAATGTCGTGATTTTTTGGAAATAAAATCGACTGTTTGAGCGTAGTTTTACGTAGCGAGTTTCGATTTTGTTTTCAAAAAATGCTTAGACGAGCTGGGTTTGCAAAGGGGATAGCGACTGTTCCCCTTTGCTTAAAAAAAGAAAAAACATAAATATTATAAAAAAAGTATTTATTAATAGTAATCTTATTTTTATAAAAATTACAAACAACTACTTATTTATTTTATTATTTTAAATAATAACTTTTTTACAATAAGATTATTTTAACATTTTTTCATTTTTTTTTCAATAAAAAAGGGGGTAAAAACCCCCAAAAGTTTTATCTATTATTTAGATTCGATGTATTCAATTACATCTTTAACTGTTTTAATTTTTTGTGCATCTTCATCAGGAATTTCAATGTCAAATTCTTCTTCAAAAGCCATGATTAATTCAACTGTATCTAATGAATCAGCTCCTAAATCATCAACAAAAGACGCATCTTCTGTTACTTGATCCTCATCTACACCTAATTGATCTACTACTATTGATTTAATTTTATCTAGCATTATAATGCCACCTCCATATTTATTTTCTAAAATTATTATACCAAATGAATTTGAAAAATGCAACTAAAATTTATTAATAATTAAAATTTTCAACTTTAACTAAGCAATTCCATTAATTCCTTATCGCTCATCTCAAACAAGACTTTTTCCCCGTCTTTATTTTCTAACAGATTCTCACTTAACTTACGTTTACTTTCCTGTATTTTTATAATTTTTTCCTCAATTGTACCTTCTGTCACAAGTTTTATAACTTGCACGCTTTTTTTCTGTCCGATTCTATATGCCCTGTCACTAGCTTGATTTTCCACAGCAATATTCCACCACGGATCATAATGAATCACAACATCAGCTCCAACGAGGTTTAGTCCTGTTCCCCCTGCTTTTAACGAAATTAGAACCACTTGTCGCTCTCCAGCGTTAAATTTGTTACAAATATCAACTCTTTCTTTAGATTTCACACTTCCATCAATATAAAAATACTCAATTCCCATATTTTCAAGTTCTTTTTCAATTTCCTTTAAAGTTCCCACAAATTGTGAAAATATTAATAGTCTATGCCCATTTTCAATTATATCTGGCATTAAGTCACGCAATACTTCCAGTTTGGCTACCTCGCCTTTATAATCTTCTTTAAATAAAGTTGGAGAATTACATATTTGACGTAATTTTGTCAATATAGCCAGTATTTTCATACGATTGTTTTCATTTTCGTTAAATTTCTTCATTTCATTTTTAGCTTTCTTTATGTACGACATATATAACTGTTTTTGCTCATTGCTCAATGTTACAACCATATTTGATTCAATTTTATCTGGCAATTCTGTGAGCACTTCTTTTTTTGTTCTTCTTAATAAAAATGGAGCAATAATTTCACGTAAATTGTGTATTTTGGAAGAATTTGGATTTACAATTGCTTCTTTATAGGTTTTTTTAAATTTTGTCAAATTATCTAAATATCCCGGTATTACAAAATCAAAAATTGACCACAGTTCTAAAATATTGTTTTCTACTGGTGTTCCTGTCAATGCAAAATTCACTTTGCTATTGATTTTCATAACAGCTTTTTTTATTTGAGAAGTTGTTGTTTTTATATTTTGAGCCTCATCCAGCACTACTACATCAAAATCTCTGCTTTTGTATTCTTCAATATCATTTCTCAAAGCCTGATAAGTTGTTATCATAAATCCTCTTGATTTTTTGGATATAATTTCCTTTCTTTGGGCCGCCGTTCCTTCAATTAGAGTTGGACTTATCCCTGTAAACTTGATAATTTCTTCCTTCCAGTTATATAGCAGTGAACTCGGCACAATAATCAAAGCCGAAAAATCTCTGTTTTCTTGATAAATCTCATTTAACAGTGAAATTGTCTGTAAAGTCTTCCCAAGCCCCATATCATCAGCTAGAACTCCTCCAAATCCAATATCATACATATTTTTCAACCAATTAAAACCTAATTTCTGATACGGAAATAATTGTACATTTATGTTATGCGGCTCTATTTCCTGTCGATTTTTTATTTTATGGAACAAATTCTTAAATTCATCCATTTTTACAAGTTCTTCCTGAATATTTTTTGAAATTTGAGCAAGCTGTAAAGCTTTTATTTTAGAAATTTTATTTTCTCCAACTTTCAGATTAGAAATGGAATCTGTAATTCCAACCAGTTCTTCAATGCTTTTATTGGCAATTTTTACAAGTTCACCGCTTGAAAGCGTTATATATTTCTGTTCATTTTTAATTGCTTCCATCACAATTTCCACATCTTCAGTTTTTATCCCCTCAATGTCAAAGCTAACATTCAAAAAATTATTTTCCACCTTTTTTATTCCAACATGAACATCTATATTTCGTGCATTTTTTATTTTGTTATCCAGATGAATTTTTACCTTATCTGGATACTTTTTATTAATATATTCGGAAATCTTCCCCAGCCCTTCATAATTTACATTGTAACTGCCTTCCATCGACTCCAAATACATAAAAGAATAACTTTTCACAAGTTTTTTCAATTCCTCACATAATTGTGCATTTTTTCTGGGAATAAAATATTTCCCATTTTTTTCCAACGCACAAACAGTATTTGACAAGTTAATTTTTACAAGTTCCTTTTCATCAGTTTCTGTAACAAAAATGTCAATATTTCCATCCTCATCAGCATATTCGGCAACATTAATATTTTCATATCCCAAAACTGCCTTTAACTTATGATTTTCATCACTAGAAAGCTGATTAAACAGTTCCGTATCTAAAAAATCAAATTTTTCAAAAAATTTTATTTCATTTTTATCCATTTTAAAAACTTTCGTTGTGTCGTTTGAAAAAGTGTAAAATGGACTATTTTCAGAAATTCTTTCGATATTTCTCATTGTAATTTTTTCATTTTCCAATACAAATAACGGTTCATACGAATTCATTATCTGCTTTTGCTCTCCCAAAAGAACTAGGCTTTTTCCTTTTTCCATAGCTATAAGCAGTCTATTTAAGAGCATTTCATATACTTTTAGCCCTTTTTTATCCTTAATTCCGCTGTCAATTACGCTTTGAATTTCTTTACTGTATTCGTAAATTGCATGAATTATTTTTTTATTTATATCATTGAAAAAATAAGTTTTTGGATTATAAGTAATTTTAGAAGTTACTTCATATTCTCTGTCTTTTACAACCGCTTCGATAAATTTTAAAATATCTTTCACATAGTAAGTTTTCTTTAGCCCTGTTTTTAGTCTTAAAATATATCCCCGTGCATTATTTTCCTGATTATAGTCATATCCATATTTATAGTCACTGTAACTTCCCTCGTCAATTTCAACTTCAAGTCGCATTTCCTGCTGTTCTTCCGCTTCGATATTTTGATTTTCCAAATGTAAATTATAAATTTCATTGATTTTTGCAGAAACACTTTCAAGATTTTCCACTATTTCTTCATTATTTTTAGTTTTTTGTGTATTCTGGAAATCTATTTCGACTTTTATACTATTATCTTTTAAAGTATTTTCAGTATCCCCTTCAATAGTTTCAAATTTAACTTCCACACTTTTACTTTTTTTATCAAAATTCTTCAATTCTTCATTTTTAATATTTTCTATTCTTTCAGAGGTTTTATTTGATTTATCTAATTTTTTTATATTTATATTCTCGGCTTTTAATTTTTGGCTTTGTCGTAATTTATTTTTTTTATCATTTTCTAAATTTTGCTTAGCAACTTTTTCAGCTTTAGCTTTTTGCTCTTTTTCTTTAATTTTAACTAATTTTTTATTATCTTCCTCAAAGTCATCTTCAAACATCATTTCAATATCGTCAGTTCCAATAACTTTTGAAATTTTTTCTGAATGGTCCGCCATCATTCCCAATGTTACAACGTGTTTGCAGCAATTTTTCTTATTGTTCTTAAAAAACATGCAATCACAGTCTGCTTCAACAAATTCCCCTTTTTTCTGCTCCACCGTAATCGATGTCTTACAAAGGCTATTTTCCTTGTACTCACCTTCTACCGTCATAAAGTTCCCATCGGCAAAAAGTGCAGTTATATTCCCCAAACTTTTATTATAATATTCCTGTCCAATTACAAAAATACTTGGTGTTATCTGTTTTTTTAATTCTAATGAAATACTATTCTGTCCCATTTCTCTCCCTTACTTTTATTTATGCTCAAACTAAATGATTTTCATCATTATTATCGCATCCTCATTATTCCCATAATAATTTTTTCTTACAGAAATTTGTTCAAATCCAATTTTTTTATAAAGTTTTAGTGCTTTTATATTATTTTCATTAACTTCCAGCAAAAACTTATTTTCAGAAAAATGTATATTTTTAATTTTTGAATTTTTATTATTTTTAAGTAAATTTCTCATGCTTTCAGTTAATAATTTTTCACCAAAACATTGCCCCTGATATTCTTTTTTTATTGCAATTTCAAAAATATCTATGCTCTCTATTGTACCATAAAATGCGACATATCCCAACACATTTTTCTCAAATTTTTCATTTTTATCCAAATCTGTTTTTTCTTTTTGATTTTTTTCTAAAATTTTATTTTTATCTTCTTTTTTTAATTTCTCCACAAAAATATTTTCTTTCATATAATTAAATAAGCAGTATATCTCATACTGCTCACTTAACATCATTTCAGAAAAATATTTATCCCCAACTTTATTTTTAAAGTTTCCATTATGAATTTTAACCAATTCACTGACAATATTTTCCATTTTATTCTCCATTTTTTCTTTACCTTTATCAAACTCTTATTTATAATATTAAAAACGAACACATTTGTAAATACTCTCAAATTATAATAGCCCAATTCTAGTCAACGGCCACCATCTTACAAGTAATTCACCTTTAATTCTAGGTTCTGCCACAAGCCCAAAATATCTCGTATCTTTACTGTTTGAAGTGTTATCTCCCATAGCCATATAATAATTCTTATCAAGTGTTATAGTTTCACCATTCAACAGTCTCTTAAACAATTCATCATCATACTTAAAGTCCATAATTGGCATAACCATTTCATCTCTTCCTTCTACTTTTAAAGTAAATGTATAATATGTATTTGTCAATATATTTGTTGGGTTAGAATTAAATTCATCATCATTTCCGATTATATCTTTAAAATTCTTATCAGTTTTTATTAAATCCAAAAACTCTTTACCAGTCAGATTTTTAAATCCTTTTCCATCATAGTAGCTTTCCCAGTCTACTTGCCCAATTAAAGTATGATCTTTGTCTTTCATTTCTCCAAATATTTTGTCAATTGCAACAATTTTATCTAGTTTTACTTTATCTCCTTTTTTAGGAATATAAATTTTGTTGTTCATAAGAAGTCCTTCTGGCAAGTAGGCTTTTTGTGGTGTTACTTTGTCCAAAACTTCGGATTTTTTATCGTTTATCAATATAGCTCCACCAACAGTCTGAACTTTATATGAATTAAATTTATTCACTTCCTGATTATATTTTTTCAAATCTTCCCTATATTGTTGATTATCATCTGAAAAAACTGGATAACTTGGCTTATTATCAACATTGGCAATTTCAAATTCATTAATACTCATTTTACCTTTTTCAATTTGAAGCGTTGTTCCTGGTTCTCCGACTATTCTTTTTGTATACATCACTTTATCAGTCATCGGCTCTTTAAATGCAATTATTTGTCCAATTTTAGGATTTGAAAAATGATATTTCACCATATTTGTAAAAACTCTATCTTTCACTAAAATCGTAGGCTCCATTGAACCTGTCGGAATAACGTAATTACCAATATAAAACAATTGGATAACAGCCACTAGAATAACAGCAATCAAAGCATTATCAATTCTTGTTAAAGCTTTTCCAAATGTACTTCTTTTTCTTTCTTCCTTTGCAATTCTTTCATCTACTGAAAGATTGTCATTTGGAAATATCTTTTTAAATATTTCTTCTGTACTTTCTTGTTTTACTCTTGATTCTGTCAATATTTTTTCCAATTTCTTATTATCATGTGTGGCTTCTTTTAAAATCGAGTGTTCTGTAACTTTTTCCTTTGATAAATCTTTAAATAAATAAATAAGAATCAACGAAATTACAACATTTATTATCAAATAAATATAAAAATTTGTATCTAAAATATTAAACATCAATTTCCCTAAAAACAGCATAATTAAATTCAATAAAAAAATCCATTCATGCTGCATTCTAAGTACATAAAATACAACATTTAATCCAAAAACTCCATAAATTCCCCAAACCTTAATCCAAATATTTGGATCTTCAGTTTTATCTACAATTACAAAAAATATCGCCGATATAATCAATGCTACAACTGTTAACAAATTCCCAATCATAGCATTTTTTTGATTTTTCTCAAGTGAGACTTTTTGCAATATTTCATCCTCTTTCACTCTTATCCAATGGATAACCTGCTTTTCTTTAAAAAAGAAAAATAATAGAAATAGCGATGCAACAATATAAAATGCTCCCCATAATAACATATTCATAATTTTCCCTCTCCTAATTCGTAATTTTTAAATTTTAAAACTCTCTTTAAAACTGAAACAATAAAAATTATAACATTCAAGTTCACTTTTAAAGTAGGAATTACTGAATTATACATAATTAAACTTTATTTTTTTTTTAAATTTTTATTTGCCTAAAATATATTTAATACAGTAAGATTTATTTTTTTATTAAAATATTAAATTTTTAGTCTGTATAAAAAATAAAAAGCTAGCATTTTGCTAGCCTTGAAGCTACTTTCTAATTTCTTTAATTCTAGCAGCTTTTCCTGATAAGTTTCTCAAGTAGTATAATTTAGATCTTCTTACTTTACCAATTCTCTTAACTTCGATTTTTTCTACTAATGGAGAATTTAAAGGAATGATTCTTTCTACACCGATTCCTGAAGATACTTTTCTAACTGTGAAGTTTTTAGCAACACTTCCACCAGAAACTCTGATAACTACACCTTCAAAAACCTGTATTCTTTCTTTGTTTCCCTCTTTTACTTTGTAGTGAACTGCAACTGTATCCCCTGCTTTAAATTGAGGTACATCAGCCTTCAAGTAATTTTTTTCTACTAATTCGATTAATTTCTCTTTCAAGAAATTCACTCCCTTCTTTCTAAGACATTCTTTCTATCTATACCAATCTTATCAATTCAAAAACTTTTCTTGCTTATAAATCCTTTACAAAACTGGTAGCAACAATAAAAGCGGAATATCCTTTTATTCAATAACTTATTAAGTTTATCACATTTTCCATTAATTTTCAATACAATTATAAAATTTTTTTCAATTTTTTCAAAATTTTTAAAATCATATTCTTTTTTCCTAAAATACTTTTTTTAATCTAAATATTTCAAACTCAAAAATTATAATCTTTTTATCAAATATCTATATTAAATTATAAATTATAAATTTTAAGCAATTTTAAGTTTATTTCAATTTTTCAATCCACTCAGCTTCCTTAAATCCAACCAGCACAAAATCCTTCCCTACCAAAAGTGGTCTTTTCAATACCATTCCATTGCTTGCAAGTAATTCAAACTGTTCATCTTCTGACATCTCTGCCAATTTTTCCTTTAAGTTTAGCTCTTTGTAAACATTCCCGCTTGTATTAAAGAATCTTTTTAACGGCAATCCGCTTTCTTTATAATATTTCTTAATATCTTCCTTCGATGGTGTTTCTTCCACAATGTTCTTATATTCGTGATCAATCCCATTTTCCTCCAGCCATTTCACAGCCTTTTTACAAGTTGTGCATCTTGGGTAACAATATACTTTGTTCATTTTTTTATCTCCTCTTTCAATTTTAATTTTTAAAATCTAACCTTTATTAATTTAATCAATATTTACTGATTTTTTTTAGTCAATAACTTTCTGTAATTTATCACTTAAAACATGTGTTATTGGTTTTTTAGAAATTTTTGTCAAGTATTCTTTTTTTATTAATTGTTCTATATTATTTTTTAGTGTAGGTCTGCTCATATTTATTATTTTACATAATTCTTTATCTTCTAAATCAGAATTAGAAAAAATATAATTTTGAATATATACAAACATTATATTTTTCTCCAAATCGCTTAAATTAAGATTATTCAAATAATTTCTTGAAAAATTCAATTTTTCTATTTTATCTTCCAGCATTTTCATTATACTTTCTTGTCCTTTTTTTATTAGTTCCAACATGCCTATAAGAAAAAATGTTATTTCACCAAAATTTTTAGAATTTGAAGTATTCAGAAATAACTTTGAATATTTTTCCTTTTCAGAAAAAATTGCATAAGATAGTGACAATCCCGTAAATACATCTAATTTTCTTGCCAGGTACATTGAGAAAATCAGTCTTCCAAATCGTCCATTTCCATCATAAAACGGATGAATGTATTCAAAATAATAATGAGTAATGCAGGCTTTTAACAAGAAATTTATATCTTTTTTATTCATAAATATTATTAGATTTTGAATATGCTTCAGTATCAGTTCTTCATTTGAATCTCCCAAATGAACATTTTTCATGCTGGAATCTGTAACATAAACCAATCCTTTTCTAAATAATTTTCCATCTAATTGATTCTCTGGATTAATCATAATTTCTTCACTAAAAACTTCATCGTATATTTTTCGTATTTCTTCTGCTGAATTAATTTTTTCAATCTTATTTTCTGTTATTTGCTTATATTTTTTTATAATTCTTGAAAATCTATATTTTTTATTGGAATTCATGCTATCATACACATCTTTTTTTGTTGTATGAACTCCTTCAATCCCATTACTTTTTATTATTTCATTAACCATAATTTCTCTTATACAATAATTTAAAGCCACTTCAGGCAGTTCGTTAGATAAATTTAAAATATCTCTACTATTTTGAATTATTTCATCTTGCAACATTAATACATTTTTTATTGGCAAAAAAAATAATTCCACTTCCTCTGAAACTCTTTCTCCTCGTAAAATTGGCGAAATATATAAGGATATTTTATAAACACATGGATTTTCAAGTCTTTTATTCAATTCTTCTTCAATATTAGCTTTTTGATAGTATAATTTTGACAATTCCAAATAATTATTCATATAAAAAACTCCTATTTTCTAAATATTTATCATATTATACCTTATATTTCTAAAAAAATAAAGTTTTTTCAAGTTAATACTAAAATTATATTTCTATAATTGAAAATTTTACATTTTTTTCGTTTTTTAATCCATAAAGTTTAGCGTAATCAAAAATATAGTCTTTTTTAGATATTTTGGATAAATTTATAATAAAAATATAAAAAATATCTAGATTTCAAAAAATTCCTATTAAAAATTTGCATTTCTGATTCATTATACTTGTTTAATGATTCAATATACTTTATCTTTAACAAAGGAGTTTAATTCCAATAATATTTATTTCATTATATTTCAAAATTTATATAATCACTGAACAGTTTCATTTCTTTCCAAATTGAAAAACTTCCTACAGTTGAAAATCACTCTCATAATACAAAACTTGATTCATATTTCCTTGCAAAAATTCAACCTTTTCCCTAATTTCCTCAGATACAAACGGCATTTTTATATCTGACAGAGTTTCTTTTAAAGTTTGTGTTAACTCCACTATCTGCACTTTATATTTATCCAGTTTCAAATCATTTGCCATTGATTTTATACAATCTTCAAGAGTTCCAATTTCATCAACTAAATTGATATTTTTGGCTTCACTTCCAAGCCATACTCTTCCCTGTGCAATTTTTTCAAGTTCCTCATCATTCATTCCTCTGGCTACCATTACATGTTCCTTAAACTCGCCATAAACTTCATTCATATTATGGATTAATTTCTCTTTTGAATCTTCTCCTAGTTTTTCAAACGGATTCAGCATATCAAAGCCAGCACCTTTTCCAAATCCTTCCAAATTAACGTCTAACTTTTTCATTGTTCCTGCAACTTCAGGATACATCATAACAACACCGATTGAGCCTGTCAAAGTAAAGTTATTCGCAAATAATTTTTTCCCAGTTGTAGCAATGTAATAACCACCGCTTGCACAGACATCTCCCATTGAAACATATATTGGCACAGTCAATTTTTTTAATTTCTTATATATTTTTTCAGAAACTAAAGCACTCCCGCCAGGCGAATTTATTCTTAACACCAACCCTTTCAAATTCTTTATTTCTTTTAATTCCTCAAGTTTTTCACAAACATTATCATAGGTAATATTTTTGTTAGGATTTTTCACATCAATAACACCTTCAAGGTTCACTGCTGCAATCGTATCTTTTGCTTTTTCCTTTTTTTCTTTCAACATTCCTATGTAATCTTCAATCGAAACGGTGTCTTCCTTGTAATTTATCCCAATTTCATCATAATCAGCAACACCGTCAATCAATTTATATTCCAAAGCCTTTTTCGTTCCAGCAAAAATCAAATTTCCACTCAATATTTCATTTTCAATGTCAACTCCTCTTTTACTTTTTACCAGTTCCACAAAATCTTCAAAAACTTTATCCTTTATATTTTTAATTGATTCCTTTTTCTCTTCCGACATTTGGTTATGGCTATATTTTTCTCCAGCCACCTTGTAATCACCAATATGAAGCACATTCATCTTTATCCCAAACTTTTCTAGAAACGACTTCAAATAAAATTCCTTATGAAAATATCCTCTAAAAATAAGAGTTGACTGTCTTGTGTCAAACATATAAATCTTATCCGCAAGTAAAGCCTTTCTATATCGACTTTCCTCAAAAAGCGTTCCTATTGCCACTACTTCCTTATTTTTCCTAATCTTGTCAAAAATTTTAGAAATCTCTTCCAGCTGTGAAAGTGTCAAATTTAACTTATCTACATCAACAATCACTTTTTTTATATTCTTATCTTCTGAAAGATTATTTAACCCTTGCAATATTTGATAATACGATAATTTCTCTTTCCCCTTTAATGCTGGCATAGCCACATCTTCCTTCAATTTCTTGACATCAAATACAACAGTTTTTACCTTTTTTAAAGGCAATTTCTTCTTATTTTTTACTCTAAGAATCTTCTTCACAAGAATTAAATTTAAAATTACACATAAAATAAGCATTATTACTATTTCTAACAGCATTTTCAAAATAAACATCATCTCAACTCCCTTTTTTACTTTTAAACTATTTCACTAACAATCCCAATCCAAATACAATACAACATCCTATTAACAATAACAATTCTTTCATATTGAAAATTAATATCAAAAAAATATACACCAATATTAAACTCCCCAAAATATAAAATATATTTTTCATCCTAATTTCAAAATCATACATTACTCCAAGTACAAAAAATACTATTAATGGCAAAATTAAAGTTACTGAAAAAAATATTGGAAATTCAAAAAAACGAAATATAAATATCAATATTGAACTAGTACTATTGGTTTCTATTATCATATTTCTTGTATACAGAGCTATCGGATACAATACTAATTGTGAAATAAAAAACGGAAACAACGACATCCAATTTGGAAATTTTATTTTTTTGTTTTTATTCAATTTATTACTCCTATCAAAAATTTTATTTCATGGTACTATATTTAGATTAATAATTTTTTATTTATACTAATTCTAATTTAAATAATGAATCTAATATAAATTTTTCATTAAGGTATTCATTCCCATATAATTAAAATCTAAATTTAAAAGTTGACGGAGCTTTTATTTGTTCAACTACGACTGTCTGACGACTGAAAGGAGGAGTTTCGTAGTTGGGCGAATAAAAGTCGTAGTCTAGCCATAGGTGCAGGATTTGCGGCAATGAGCAATCCTGCAAAAATAAAGAAAAAATTACAGTTCAATTAACAACTTTTTCAATTCATTCATTTTATCCCTCAACTTAATAGCTTCTTCAAAATTAAGCTCTTCAGCCAATTTCTTAATTTGCTTATCGAGTTTCTTAATTTCTTTTTCCATGTCTTTTTCGCTCTTATACTGTTTAATTGCTTTGTTTGCTTCATTTTCTTTTTCAATTTCATAGTCTACGATTGACTCTGCGATTTCTCTTACGATTGATTTTGGATTAATGTTGTTTTCCAAGTTGTATTTTTCCTGAACTTCACGCCGTCTGTTTACTTCGTCAATGGCTTCCTGCATAGAGCCTGTTATTCTGTCGGCATATAGGATAACGTGTCCTTCTACGTTTCTTGCGGCACGTCCCATTGTCTGAATTAAAGATCTTCTGGAACGCAAATATCCTTCCTTGTCTGCTTCCAATATTGCCACTAATGAGACTTCTGGAATATCCAGCCCTTCCCGCAGCAAGTTTATTCCAACCAGAACATCAAATTCACCTTTTCTCAAGCCTCTTATTATCTCTGTTCTTTCTAGCGTGTCAATGTCAGAGTGCATATATTTTACTTTTATTCCGTATTCCAAATAGTAATCTGTCAGTTCTTCTGCCATTTTTTTTGTCAAAGTTGTAACTAAAATTCGTTCTTTTCTTGCTGTTCTTGTTTTTATTTCATCCATCAAGTCGTCAATTTGATTTTTTGTTTCACGAATGTCGATACTTGGCTCTACAATTCCTGTTGGACGGACAAGTTGCTCTACAACTTCACCATTTGAATGTTCCAGCTCGTAATCGCTTGGAGTGGCTGAAATATACACAGCTTGCGGAACTTTTTCAAAAAATTCCTCAAATTTCAACGGACGGTTATCATAAGCACTTGGAAGCCTGAATCCATTGTTAATTAAAGACTGCTTTCTTGCTCTATCTCCCTTATACATCCCATTTATCTGAGGAACTGAAATGTGCGACTCATCCAGAAATACAACTAAATCCTCTGGAAAATAGTCAATTAACGTATCAGGTGCTTCTCCTTCACTCTTTCCTGTCAAATATCTAGAATAGTTTTCCACACCTTTACAATAACCAATTTCCTCAATCATTTCCAAATCATACTTTGTCCTTTGCTCAATTCTCTGTGCTTCCAGCAGTTTTCCTTCTTTTTGGAAAAAATGCACTCTTTCTTCCATTTCCTTTTTTATTGACTCAAACATCACTTTTGTATCTTCATTTGTCAAATAGTGAGTCGCAGGCATTATTGTGATTCTTTTTATATTTCTAATTTTCTGTCCAGTAAGCGTATTAATCTCTGAAATGCTTTCCAAATCATCTCCAAAAAATTCAAAACGGTATCCTGTATCTTGATAAGATGGATGTAAATCAAGAATATCACCTTTCACACGGAATTTTCCACGCTCAAATGCAATGTCATTTCTCTCATATCTAAGTGAAATCAGCCTTTTTATAAGCTCATTTCTTTCAAACCCTGTTTCCACATCAATCGGAATCGATCTCTTTTTATATGCCTCTGGCGACCCCAATCCATAAATTGCCGAAACGGAAGCCACAATAATAACATCTCTTCTGTTCAAAAGTGCCGCTGTCGCCGCATGCCGTAATTTATCGATTTCATCATTAATTGAAGAGTCCTTTTCAATATACGTGTCAGTCTGCATAATATACGCTTCAGGCTGGTAATAATCGTAATAAGACACAAAATATTCAACAGCATTTTCAGGAAAAAACTGCTTGTATTCATTGTAAAGCTGTGCTGCAAGCGTCTTATTTGGTGCCATTATCAAAGCTGGACGATTTATTTTCTCAATAACATTCGCAACTGTAAATGTCTTTCCCGATCCCGTAACCCCAAGCAAAATCTGATCTGTAATCCCATCTTCCAAGTTTTCCACAATCTTTTTAATAGCCTGAGGCTGGTCTCCAGTAGGCTTAAATTTTGAATGTATCTTAAAATCCATCTCTATTTTTCTTCCTTTCAATACAAATCTTTTGGTTATTTATAAAAGTTTATAAACTTTCAAATAATACAATTTTTCATTTTTTATTTTTTTATTTTTTATTATTTTCTGACAAACCCCTGCTATAGTAATACTAACCCCCATTTAAATAACGAATTTATTACAATCTTTTCTAACAAAGGATAAAAAGCAATTTAGTTGAATGATTATGAATTAGCTATCAAACAACCTTATTATAAAAATTTATTCCTATTTTTAAATAGGGTTTAATATAAAGATTGTTATTATTCAATTTTTATAATTATTTAATATAACCTAAAAATAAAATTATTTCCCATAACCCATTTCATCAAGAAATTTCTTATTCTTTCTCCATTTTTTCTTAACTTTTACCCACAATTTTAAATTAACCTTCAAATCAATTAAATGCTCAATCTCACGTCTAGCCTCTATCCCAATTTTCTTAAGCATAGTTCCATCTTTTCCAATAATAATTCCTTTTTGGCTATCTCTTTCAACATAAATATTTATATCATATTTCCTAATCGCAGGCTTTGTTTCCACATTAATAATTTCCACAGCCACGCTATGTGGAATTTCATCTTTTGTATGATGTAAAATTTTCTCTCTGACTGTTTCCACAACGATTTTATTTACTGGCAAATCTGTATAGTAATCTTCTGGATAAAACCATACATCATTTGACAAATATTTCTCAGCAACTTCAAATATTTTATGAATCCCAATCGCATATTCCGCCGTAAGAGTTATTATCTCATCAAATTCTCCCAATTTTTCACGAATTTCCTTTTTCTTTTCCTCAATTTCCTCATCCGACATTTTATCAATTTTGTTAATAACAAGTACAATTGGTGTCTTTACACTTCTCACATTTTCATTAACAAACATATCCCCAGTTGAAATTTCCTGTGTCCCATCCAGCATAAACATTATCAAATCAACATTTTCTAGTGCTTCTAGTGCCACATTAGTCATGTGTTCCCCAAGCAAATGTTTAGGTTTGTGAATCCCTGGCGTATCCACAAATATAAACTGATCTTCATTAATATTTACAATTCCCTTTATCTGATCTCTAGTCGTCCCAGCCTTATCCGACACAATCGCAACTTTTTCTTTCACAAGCTTATTCATAAGCGTGGACTTCCCAACATTTGGACGCCCAACAATTGTTATAAATCCTGACTTCATTCTTTCTCCAATTCTATTTTTTTAATTTAATTATGATAATAAATTTATTTAACAATTTATGTTATAAATTCAATTCTTAAATGTTTAACTAAGTAATTTTTATCTAAATAACAGTTTTTTTGGATAAAATAATTTGTTGTTAATAAATATTTTTTCTATAATTTATATATATTTTTTTATACATAAAAGGGAGCAGACACCATCCTCTTTTATTTCGCAATATTAGTTATTTTAATTTCTTCAAATTACAATATTTTTAGATATAGGCAAAAGTGCTACGCACCAATCCCAGCTTGTCTAAGTATTTTTAATTTAATTATAACAATTATTTTGATTAGGAAATTATAATTATTCAAAATAATCTGTAAAAACTTTAATAAGCAAAATTTCGTTAGAAGAAAAATAGCTGTTTGAGCTTTTGGAACAATTTTAAGTTGTACAAAGTTGTTTGTATTAGAATAATATAAATTCAAAAGCGAGTTCTATTTTTCTTTTATAAGAAAGTTTTGCGTTAAGCGTGGGTGCAGGGAGATGGCGTCTGATCTCCCTGCTTAAATAAACATAAAATAAAAAAACTAAAATAATCTAAACTTATGAAAATTACTTTGTTGAATATTTAAAGAAAAAACTTATAAAGTAATTTATTAAAAAATCTATTTTTTATATTTTTTTAACAAATTCCGATTTCAGTTTCATTGCACCAAAACCATCTATTTTACAATCAATGTTATGAATCCCATCGTCAATTAATCTTATATTTTTAACTTTTGTCCCTCTCTTCAAGTCTGATGATGCACCTTTTACTTTCAAATCCTTAATAATTGTAACGCTGTCTCCATCCTGCAAAATATTTCCGTTTGAATCTTTTACAACATTTTCCTCACTGCTTTCTTCCCCATTTTCAGCCCATTCATAAAAGCATTCTGGGCAAACCAGCATATTTCCATCCTCATAAACATATACTGATCCGCATTTTGGACAATTTGGTAAACTCATATTCTATCTCTCCCTTTCAAATTTTATTATTTTTTTATCATATCATTATACCACGAAACAGGAACTTATAAAATATGTTTATTATCATAATTTTCATTTATACTGCTAATAACATTCTCAAATCTATTTCTATAATTATTTTATTGCTTAGTATTAAAAGAACTTGAATACATATCAATTTTTACAGTAAACAACGGCATTACAAAAAATGTTATAAAAAATAACATTCCATAATATGCAAAAACCGTCCACAACGGTACTTTTCCATTGATACTAATTTGTAAAAGTGGAATTTTGCTTCCAGCGTAAATGAATCCTTCAAAAGCCTTAAAAATAACTTCTGTAATAAAAACTACTATTCCATTAAATAAAGATAATTTAAAAATATTTAAAAGCACTGCAAAAAATAAACATTGTATAACAACAGTTCCAATCGGTATTCCCACAATGTTTAGTAAAAATGAAAATAATGGCAGTTTTTCAAAATAATACAAAAATAAAGGAATACTCGTAATTTGTATTGTTAAACTTAAAAATATCAAATCTACAGTATTTTTCAATACTTCGTTTTTTATTTTATCCAAAATCTTTTTTTCATAAAATTTCTTAAATTCAGGATTGACAAAAATTATTGCTATAACAGCTGCATATGAAAGTTGCATAGAAATATCAAAAAGTGAATATGGATTTAGCACAATTATAACAATAAATGACACCAAAAGAGATTTTTTACTGTCTTCCTGCTCAAATAAAATCCTTGCCAAAATCATCATTGCTCCCATAATATAGGCACGCAAAATTCCTGGCGAGAATCCAATTAATGCACAGTAAAAAGTAAGTGCCACAAGTGCCATCAAATACTTAAACCTGTACCCTAGCAACAGCCCGTCCAAAATTTTCACAATTCCAATAACAACAAGACTAATATGAGTTCCAGAAATTACAATCAAATGAGCCAGTCCTGTATATTTAAACTTATCCTTCATATCCTTAGAAACCTCTGCCTTTTCTCCCAAAACTGCAGCACGTGAAAAAGCATACAAATTTTCTTCTGTTATAAACAAATTATCAAAAATCTCCAAAATATATTTACGAACTTCATTTAATCGTGATTCTTTATATCCTAATACTTTCCCTTCAAGCTTAATATTGCCATTTTTATTTACAACTTTTCTAATTTTGTACCGCATAAGATAAAATCCATATTCAAGCCCCTTCTTATTTTCAATGCTCGCTTGACTTTTCAAATATTTGTTATTAACCTTCAAAACACTTCCACGATTTCCGTCAATTTTCACATAAAGAGTCTTTTCACCAGAAAGTTCCCCCTTAAAAGTAACAAAATTCAGATAAAACACAAACAAAAAAATTCCTACCAAAATTAAAATCCCAAATTGCCAAGTTCTTTTCACTTCTTCAATTCCTATTTCTATATTAAAAAACCTTACTAAATTTTGTTTCCTGCGTGAAAGTTCAGATTTTATATACTTTTTTCTAGCTTCTTTTTCTCTGAATTTCTGCATTTCCAAAATATATTTGTCAAATTCCTTATTTTCAAATTTAGTTACATTTTCTTGAGTTTCATTACTTCCGCTATTTTTATTTATTTTTGTATTCCCATAATTTTTAAAATTTTCTTTTCTATTCGTTTTTTTCACAATTTTACGAAATCTTATATTCTCAAAATCTCTTTTTTTACTGTTTTGTCTAGTTGCTGTATTATTCTCAACATTTCCCCCATTTTTCATTTAAATTTCCTCCTCCCACAAGTTAGCCTTTGAATAGTCATCCGAAAGATTAATTGGCTTTTTAGCCCTGTAAATACTTATAATCGGATATTTCGCCGCATTTATTGTGTTTGTAGAAATCCTGTAATAAATTTTTTCTCCCTTTTTATCCAGCAAATAAACGGAAAATCCTTTTTCAAAATTCCCTTCATTTGTGGTACGTCTTCTAAAATCAGCATTTTTATTAGAATTATTTGTCATATAAGATAAGCTGTTAGAAATCTCCATTTTATCGATAATATCCTTCTGCCCATTTTTCTCATCCAAAAAATAAGCTATCTTTTCAGATATTTTAAAATCCAGCACATATTCCTTCCTGTTGTGCTGTGCATACTGCTGAATTTTTCTAATAAACTGGCTGATATTTCTCTTTTGAATTGCAAACTCCTGATTCTGCCTCTGTTTCTGCAAATTCACAGAAACCACCGTAAACAAAACTGCCATAATTGAAATGTATAACAAAACCTCAATGAGTGTAAAACCATTGTTATTCCCCTTTATTCTCATTTTTCCCCCTTTTAAAAAATTATTTTTATATAAAATTTAATTTTTAATTAATATTATTATACATCATTTTTTGAAAAAATCAAATTATTTCTTTTTAAAATATATTTACAAAAAAATTCCTCATTCGATGAATAAGAAACTTTTTCCACAATTTTATATCTCATAACTATAATCAATATACAGATTGTTTCCTTCTACAATACAATTATTAAATACTAATTTACTATTTTTTTTAATTTCATATTTTTGTTTTATCTCAAAAAGTATTTGATTTTCAACTTCTACTATTTCTATCACTTCACAATTTTGATTTAAAATTCTGACAAAAATGGAAAACTGATAATCTTCATAAAAATGTTTTATTCCATTTATTTTTATTTCCGAATCTCTTGGAGAAACCTGATTAATTGAATCAAGATAACTTGTTGGCATATTTAAATTTTCCAATTCTGCTTTGTTTATCCAAAATAATTTTCCGCCATCTTCATCAAACAAAATATCTGGAATAAATTTTATCTTACAAATATAAGGAACAATCAATATTTTTTTATTATTCACACTTAAAAAACAAGGTTCCAATCCTTTTTCCACATCCACTTTTATTTCTGATTCTTCCAAAAACTCTTGTTTTAATCTGCTTTCCAAATCACTATCACTTTTTTCCAGCTTTCCTCCCAGCAGTTCATATTCGTTCCTTTCATTCTACCTCAATAAAAAATTCCCATTTACACTCACAATTCCTTTTACTGACACAGCTTTCATAAATTTCCCCTTTTCCTTAACTAAATAATTATTCTCCATTTTTTAAACAACTTTATGTTCCAAATTTTATAAACTTTTCTCTGCTTCATCAATCGTCTTATACCCTTTTTCCAGTACAATGTTTTCCAAATTATTTTCTGCCAAGTTTACATTATTTGTAACACAACTTTGGATATACTCGTAATATAATTTCAATGTTTTCACTGAATATGAAGACAACTCACCTTTTAAATAAGTTTCAATTGAAGTATGATTTGGTGTGTCAAATTCAGAATGAAGCGGTCGCCCTTTTGCTGTAACTTTTGGATACTTTTGTATTATTTCTTCTTCCCAATGCAAATAAATTTCTACTATTTTTTGTACCAGCTCTTCTTTTTTGGGCGAGATTTCAGGCAAATAATCCTTGATTATCTCGTATTCTTTTGGAACGCTGTATTTCATCATTCTGGCATATTTGTCCTGAACAATGTTTTCACCACGATGTTTTGCTAAAATCAAGTCTTCCAGATAACTTTCCAAAATTTCATCAGGCAATGTTTCCCATTGGCTTCTTCTCATAATCTCAAATTCCTGAGGATTATCCTGACATTCTGCTCTTCCTTCCGTATGATGCACATTTTGAAAAAATTCCCATTCCCTTTTTAAAATTTGTCTAATAAAACTTTCTTTTTTGCTAATTTCTCTTTCCATTTTCGATTCTCCTATTTTAAAATCCAATATTCTTTAATTTTGTTGATTGTTTTTTAAATTTTATATTTTAATCCATGGCAGGATTCCAGTTTCTTAATTTCTCATCTTCTATTTTATTTTGCACAAAAAGTCCATAATCCTGTAAAAAGTCACTTGTTAATTGTCTTGGAACAATATCTTGATTTTTCATTTCCGAAATTACATCGGCACTTATTTCTTCAATAATTTGAAATTTTCGATTAATCGCACCAGTTGGCAATTTTACCAGTTCTTCAGTTAGAAAATAAGTTTTTTCTCCCAAAATTTTCAAATTTTTTAAAGCTCTTGGCATCCATTTGTAAAAAAGTTTATATTTTTTATTTAATAAAAAAATCATATGTATCGCCTCATTTATAAACTCAGTTTCCGCAAGCCTTGCTGCCACAATTTCATTCCTTTTCATGCACCGTAAATAGTTATACTGCCCAGATTGTGCCATTTTCATACATCTTGTGGCAATTTTGTTAAGCCGTATATCTTCTGGAAAATATTTTTCTAAATCATTTCTAATTTTTGTAAATTGTCCTGAATTATCCATAAAAATTTCTCCATTAACCGCCGTTGCTAGCAATTCTTCTGGGATTAATCGCCAATCATACAAATTATCAGGTGCCTTTACATCTCCCAAAAACTTGAAAAACCAGTCTTCCATATTAAGGATACCACGCCGTCCATCTCCAAACTCGCTCACATTCAATGCTCTAAATCCCAAAAATTCCTTTGGCAATTCATTAAGCCTTTTTTGCAAATTTAGTCCATATTTTTCATAATCTTCTGAACTTAGCCAAATACAGCAGGACGGCCCAAAATCATGATCCTGTGAAATCTCATCATCAAACCCAAAACACTCCGAACCTTCCCCCGCAAGTCCAGCCGCCATTTTTTCAAAAACTTCTGGAAATTCACTTTTTATAACTGGAAGATAAACTTTTTCAAAATATTTTTTAGAAAGTTCCAGTCCTTTTATTTTATTTGAATCCATTTTTTCTCCTTCTTCCATCTAAACCATTTTTTCCTTCACAACTTCAATATTTTCCAAAATATTTTTGTAATTATTGCTTTCTTTACCAAACGTCTTTTCACAAATTTCAGCACTTTCCTCAAATAATTCTAATGCTTTCTCATATTCATTTTCTGCAAAATAAAAAGTTGCCATATTGTTAAGGACTGCTGCATACAAGTTATGAGTTTTTCCAACTTCCTTTTCGATTAGTTTCAGTGATTTTTGCAAGTATTCTTCTGCTTTTTCTTTATTTTTTACTTTCAAGTAAGGCTGTACAAGGTTACTTAGCGTAATTGCATACTGAATAGGATTTTCTCCAACTTTTTCCAATACTTCCAGACTTTTTTCCTGCAATTCAATCGCTTCCTCATATCTTTCAAGCTCCTGATAAAATAAAGCCAAATTATTGCACACGCTCGCATAAACATAGTCATTCTGCAAATTATTACTTTCATAAATTTTCATAGTATTAAGGTACATATCTTCAGTTTCATCATATTTTTTCATAAACCTGTAAACTTCAGCTAGGTTCAGGCTGCAAGTCGCATACGGAATACTATCTTTGCCATACTTTTTCTCAATAAAGCCTTGTGCCTTCAGCAAAGCATCTTTTGCCGTATCAAACTCTCCAACATATTTAAGAGTTCCCCCAACTTCATTCAAAATTTTAATATTTTCATCACTTTCCTCACCAAAAACATCTTCTGTAAGTTCTGCTAACTCCTTTAATACTTTAACCTCTTCCACAACATTCCCCTGTTGCATAAGTTCTTTTCTCAAGTTTGTCAATTCATTTATTCTAACTTTTTTTTCAAATATATTTGACATTTTGTATTTCTCCTTTATCTTAGAATTTATTGCTTAACTTTAGTATTACAAAAATATAATTTGAATACATTTCAATTTTAAATTTATTATTTATAACAAAAGTTTACCATACAAAATTACAATCTGCAACAGTATTAAAAATAATTTTAAGATTTCAAAATAGTTTTACTATAAAATAAAATTATGTTGTTGAAATGAAAAAACTCCTATTATATAATTAAAATAGATTAAATATTTTTAGAGGAAAGAAGGAAAGATAAAATGAATAAAGAAAAAATTGATTTTAAGTACCATCATATAAAGCATTATAAATATCAGGCACAATCAAAGAAAACTTTGATAACTTCAATTTTGCTGACGCTGTTTTTTGCTTTAGTTGAATTATTTGGCGGGATATTTAGTGGTTCGCTTGCACTTATTTCAGATTCATTTCACATGTTTTCAGATGTCGTTGCACTTTTATTCAGCATTATAGCAGTATTTTATTCATCCAAAAAGCCAAACAAGAATTTTACTTATGGATTTTTAAGAATTGAGATAATTTCTGCATTCATAAATGGACTGGCTCTTATGATAATTTCGGTTGGAATAGTTATTGAGGCTGTAAAACGGCTTTTCAATCCAGAACATGTTGATTTTTTTACAATGTTTACAATTGCAGTAATCGGACTTTTGGTTAATATAATACTTATGTTTGTACTTATGAGAAGTTTGAAAAAAGAAAATAATCTTAATGTAAAAAGTGCTTTGTGGCATTTTTTAGGTGATACATTAAATTCTGTTGGAGTAATAATTGCTGCGATTATTTTGAAATTAACTAATCTTGTTATTTTTGACATAATAATAAGTGTGATTATAAGCGTTGTTATTTTTACTGGCGGATTAAAAATTGCAAAAGAGGCGTTTTTTATTTTAATGGAAGCTGTTCCCAGCGATTTAGATATCGACGAAATTTATGCTAAAATTTTAACAATTGATAAAATAAAGGATATTCATGAATTCCATTTATGGAATATTTCTGAAGAAAATATAAGTATCTCATTTCATATTTTACTTGATGAGTACGATGGTGTAAATGATTACGAGATTGTAAATAATGTTGTAAAACTTCTAAAAAATGAATACGGAATAGAGCATGTGACAGTTCAAATTGAAAATCCTGAAATAAATCCACATCTTTAGTTCTTCTTTTAATATTGCCTGAAATTAAACTAAAAAAGAAAAAACATAGCCTTCAGACTTTCTTCTAATCTGTCAGCTATGTTTTTCAATTAATTAAGAATAAATTTTGTTATCTTCTTGTGCAAGATTTTTCAATGCCATTAGGTCCTCTATAAATAGCATCTTTTCCACCTTTGAAGAATTCTACATTTCCATTTTTAGAAACATATCTTGATCCACTACCTGATACTGCTACTTTAAGATTATAAACATTCCCTGCTTTAGTCACTACTCTAGCAGCATTTGTTGCTGGATAAGAAACTGTTATTCTTTCAGAACCGCAAGTATATGATTCTGAAGCTACCTTTCTTGCAGCGGGTCTTTTCTTAGCTGTTGCAGCAAAACTCATTCCTCCAATTAATGTCATTACAGACAATACCAACATAGATTTTTTCATTAATTTCATCTTCATCATTCCTTTTCTTTAAATTTTGTTTCAACAGTAATGTACCATATAAAACTGTTAAATTCCTTATAAAAAGCTATTTATTTAAAATGAAATCATAATAAAATTCCTTATATCCAAATCTTTTTAACCTGCAATTGTAAAACCTAGCTAGATATGTCTATTTATAGATGTTTTACATTTAATTCCGATTTATATTTTTCCAAAAATTTTTTAACATATCTCATTAAAAATAATGATCTTGCTAATGAAAAAACGATGAAAGATAACCATAATCCATGATTTTGATATGCTGGTAGCACTGTAAAATACAATATCAGGAAAATTACTAATGATTGTAGCATTGAATTTCTTATGTATGTTGTTTCTGTTGCTCCTGTAAAATTTCCATAAATTACTAATCCAAAACTTACAACTATTGGAAATATAACTATCCACATTTTATATTGGTTTGCAGTGTTTATAACTTCTGCATTCTTTGTGTAAAATAATAACAGTTTTTCGCCACCTAAAATAAATGCTGTACTCAAAAAGGCTGAGATTATAATGCAAAAATGAATTGATTTTCTCATTACCCATTTTAGTTTTTTAAAATCTTTCTCTCCCACTGCTATACCTGAAAATACGCTTGAAGCATTGGCAAAGCCGTCAAAAATGTATGACATCAGATACTGAACCTGAAATAATATGGAATTTGCAGCCAATATGATTTTTCCATTGTGTGCAGCTTTTTCCAAAAATAAATTTGTTGTTACTAAAAGACATACTGTTCTTAATACTAAATCCAAATTTACCGCTCCAACTTTTTTTACTTCAGCTTTGTCAAAAATTTCTTTTAAATTTATATTATGTAAAATTTCCTTTAATGAAAAAGTCTTTAAAATAATAAAAACTGATAAAAGAGTTGTTGTTATTTGAGAAATTAAAGTAGCAACCGCCACTCCTGCAACATCCATTTTCAGAACTTTTACAAAATATAAGTCTAGAGCAATATTTACAAAATTTGTCATAAGCTGCAAAATCAGGCATTTTTTTATTTCCTTACGTCCCATTATCCAGCCTAAAAATGTATAATTTAGGAGCACGAACGGTGCTCCCCATATCAAAATATTAAAATAGACTGCTATATATTTCGTAATTTCCTTGCCAGCATCAAAAAAATGTGTAAATCCCCATAAAATAGGTTTTTGAAACAAAACAAAGAAAATTCCCAATAAAACGGAAATTAACACTGGACGTACTAGAACTGTAATTTCTTCCCTTCTGTTGCTTTCTCCAAAAGCTTTTGCAGAATATCCCGATGTGCTGACACGTAAAAAACCAAAAAGCCAATAAATTGTATTAAAAATCGTTCCTCCAAGTGTTACTCCACCTATAAAGACTGGATTTGAAAGATTTCCTACAACTGCTGTGTCAACAGAATTTAGCAAAGGAACTGTCAGCGTTGACAATGTAAATCCAAATGCTAATTTCAGATATTCCCAGTTTCTAGTTTTTTCTATATTTACACTTTTTTTCATCTTCCTCCTTGAATTTACAAAAAGCATTGTTATTTCTAATAATTTTCAGGAAATAAAATTCTTTCTACACCTTCAATTATAATGTGTAAAATCATCATGTGAACTTCCTGAATCCTGTCTGATGTTTCTCCAGGAATTATGAATTCATAGTCACATACTCCCTTCAATTTTCCACCATCTTTTCCAAGTAATGCCACTGTTTTTAAATTTCTTTCTTTTGCTGATTTTACAGCTTCAATTATATTTTTAGAATTTCCCGAAGTTGAAATTCCAAAGAAAAAATCACCTTCTTGCCCAAACGCTTCCACGCCTTTTGCAAAAATAAAGTCAAATCCATAGTCGTTTCCAACGCATGTAATATGCGAAGAATCACTAATACTTATAGACGGCAATGCTTTTCTATCATTTCTAAATCTTCCTGTAAATTCTTCAGCAAAGTGCATTGCATCACAGTTACTTCCACCATTTCCTGCGATAAGCGATTTTTTACCATTTTTATACGCTTGTGCCAACTCCTGTGCAATTTTTTCTGTTTTTTCAATATTTTCCTCATTTTCCACAAAAGTCTTCATAGTTTCAAAAGCTGTTAAATAAGAATTTCTGATATCTTCTTTTAACATAATTTTCCTCCTAAAATTTATTTATAAATTATCTGTTTAAATTACTATTTATTTTTTACTGAAAATAACGCTGGTGTAATTTTGTAATCCTTCACAAATTTCACAAATTTGGAAATTCCAGGTTTTTCCCCATTTTCACGAATATAAGCAATTTGAAACTTATCTTCAGATTTTTCAAAGTTATGAATTACTTTTAATGTGCCTTTTTCGATTTCCTCATAAACGCTGTAATATGGCAGAACGGCAAAACCAAGACCACTTTTTATAAGGTTTTTCATCGTTTCGATACTTCCATTTATGACAATTCTGTTTTCAAAATTAAATCCTATTATTTTTTCAAATAAATCCAAGTATTTGCTTGTCAATACAGTATCCCGCTTTAACAGCTGCATTTCCTTTAATTCATTGTAATCTGATATTTTTTTCCCTGCCACAACGACAAAAGGATATTCCTCAGTTTCAATAACTTTTATTTCTTTATCTTCAATGAAATATTCCTCCATTAAAGCAATGTCAACTGTTCCTTCTTTCAGATGTTTTACAAGGGATTCACGATTTTTGATATACAAATCAAATTCAATTTCAGGATTATGTTTCTTAAATTCCACCATAATTCTTGGCAATACAGGCTCTCCAATATTATGAGTTGCCCCTATGCAAATTTTCCCTTTGCCATAATGCGAAATTTTTTCCATTTCCTTTTCCACTCGCAAAATCTTGTCAAAAACATCCTTTGACATCCGATAAAGCTCTTTTCCCGCAAAAGTCAATCTAAAATTTTTAGAATTTCTTTCAATAAGCTGGATTCCAAGTTTTGTTTCCAGTTTTTTTATTTGTATTGATACCGCAGATTGACTTATAAATAAATTTTTTGCAGCTTTCGTAAAACTCTTTTCCTTGCACGCCTCAAAGAAAATTTTTAAATGATGTACATCCACACTTATTTCTCTCCAATCATATATTCTTTGTACTATTATAACTCATACATATATTTTTGTCTAGTAAATAAAACATTGAAGAATGAAAGAATTCATTTAAAAATTACTTTGTTTAATGATTAGATTTTTTTGAAAATATTTTATTCAAAACTTTAAATACTTGTTTTAAAATGCATAAATATTATATTATTATTTATTTTGACAATCAAATTATTTTTGTTTTGTTGTAAATATCTTAAAGTAAAATAATAATTTCAAAATACGTTTTAATTATTTCTATCTATCAAAAAATTATAGAAAAATCTAATATTTAATGATAGAATACAAACATTAACATAATTAAATTTTTAAAACTAGGAGGAAAAATGGTAGAACAATTATTTAAAGAACTGTCTTTATTGGAAGAAGTTGAAGCAATTACATTAGGAGGCTCACGAGCGGGAGAAAATTATGATGAAAAATCAGATTACGATGTGTATCTTTATGTAAATTCCGCAATTAGTGAAGAAAAAAGAAAAAATATTCTACAAAAATTCTGCAGTTATATGGAAATTGGAAACAGCTTTTGGGAATACGAAGATAATTGTGTCCTAAATAACGGAATCGAAATAGATATTCTTTACCGAGACATGAAAGATTTTATGAAAGGTATCGAAAGGGTTGTTGCTGAATATCACCCAAGCAATTCTTACACAACTTGCATGTGGCACAATCTAATTACTTGCAAAATTTTATATGATAAAAACGGGACTCTTGAAAAATACAAAAACAAATATACCATAAATTACCCAAAACAGCTAAAAGAAAACATCATAAAAAGACAGCTGGAATTAATAGACTCTTCAATGCCAGCATACCCAAACCAAATAAAAAAAGCAATTTCAAGAAAAGATTTTGTCAGTATAAATCACAGAATAACAGAATTTCTAGCTTCATATTTTGACTTATTATTCGCAATAAACGAGATAACACACCCTGGTGAAAAACGTTTAATTCAACTTTGCAAAAAACAATGCAAAATCTTGCCTGAAAACTTTGAAGAAAATCTAAATTCTCTTTTTTCACATATGTATTCAGAAGAAAATCAATCTTTATTAATGAATGATATAGAAAATATTGTAAATAATATAAAAAAGATTTCTCACTAAATTTTTAAATAGTTTTTTTATTACAAACAGCCTAATATTTATTTGACAAACTAAAACAATTTCAATTTATATCTAAATTATTCAGTTAAATTAATAAAAGGGTAACTTTATTTTAGATTTTTCCTTTTTTTAAGCATAAAGAGTATCAGTTATCGTCCCTTTCACATCGTAATAACAGTTATTCCTATATGCTTTACATGTTTATGAGTTAAATGTTTAGGTGATAGTGTTATGCACTAATCCCAGCTCGTTTGATCATTTAATATTGTAATTTAGAATAAAAATAATATAATCATAATGTTTTAAAACAAAATTTAAAAATAATATCTATTTTTTTATTTATATAGTAATCATCTACTTAATTTAAAAAAAATTCACTATAAATATATTTAATTTATACAATAAAAAATTAAAGGAGAGCACTATGATAAGAACCGATGAGGAAAAATTTCTGAAAAAATTGAAAGAAAATATCAATATTGAAAGCTTAAAAGGAGAAGAAAAAATTTTTTCATATGTAAACAGGGATTATCTTTCAGGAGATAATAAAAAATATATGAATATGTATGATAAATTATCATTCTGGTATGATTTTGGTGAAAAATGGATAGGACTGCTCAGATATGGGAATACAATTTCTGAAATGAGAAAAAATCTTATGGAACATCTGGAATGGAAAAATTGTATTTCTGTTTTGTACGTTTCCATCGGTACTGGAAAGGATTTAAATTTTATTCCACAGAATGTTGATTTAAAATCTTTAGATTTTACAGGTATAGACATTTCCCGTGGTATGTTAAAAAAATGTCATTCAATTTGGAGAAAAAAAACAAATCTCACACTAGTAAATTGCTGTGCAGAAGATTTACCTTTTAAGGACAATGTTTTTGATATTGTTTTTCATGTAGGAGGAATTAATTTTTTTACTGATAAGGCTCTGGCTATAAAAGAAATGATTCGTGTATCAAAACCTGGTTCAAAAATAATGATAGCAGATGAAACCGCAGATTTTATCGGAACTCAATATAAGAAAAGTATTTTTACAAAAAATTACTACAGGAATACAGATTTTGATTTAAGTGAAATTCAGGAATGCATACCTGAAAGTGTAAAAGAAAAGAAGACAGACTTTTTATGGAATAACAGATTTTATTGTATTACATTCAGAAAATAGATAAAACAGTATTTTCATTCTCAACTTTAAGATAAGAGGTGTTGTTTTAGAAAAAATTGGCACAATTAATATTGCAATTTAAGTTAAAAAAATCTTTTATCTGAGTATTTATAAATATTCTTTTTAAGAAAAATAAAAAATTTGACAATAAATAAGAATTTTGATAACATTTACAGGTAGAATAAAAAAACTGTGAAAGAAGGAGAGTATATGTCAAGTATTATAATTCCAAAAAATTATAATCCAAAATACGGGATTATGGAAACAGAAATTGCTATAAAAGTGGCAAAAGACTGTTTTGAGAGAGAGCTTGCGAAAGCATTGGACTTAACAAGAATTTCTGCACCTATGTTCGTTAGAAAGTCAGCAGGAATTAACGATAACTTAAATGGCGTTGAACGTCCTGTGGCTTTTGAAATGCTGGAAATGCCAGACACAACATTGGAAATTGTGCATTCACTTGCAAAATGGAAAAGAATAGCACTGAAACAATATGGGGTAGAGGCTGGAAAAGGGATTTACACAGATATGAATGCCATTAGAAGAGATGAAGATCTGGATAATACACATTCAATTTATGTGGATCAGTGGGACTGGGAAAAAGTTATTTCAAAAGAAGACCGAAATTTGGACTTTCTAAAGGACACTGTAAAAAAAATATATCAAGTCTTTTTAAATGCAGAAAAAGAATTGACAGACAAATTCAATAAATTTGAAAAATTTTTACCAAAGGAAGTAACATTCATTACTTCACAAGAACTGGAAAATTTATATCCTGAATTGACTCCAAATGAAAGAGAAGACAAGTTTGCAAAAGAAAAAGGTGCAATTTTCATTATGCAAATTGGAAAAGTGCTAGAATCAGGAGAAAAACACGATGGACGTGCTCCAGACTATGATGATTGGGAATTAAACGGAGATTTGATTATGTGGAATCCAATTCTTGACAGCTCGTTAGAATTATCGTCAATGGGAATCCGTGTAGACAAAACAGCTCTGGAACGTCAATTGAAGGAACTGAACTTGGAAGAAAGAAAAACTTTTGATTTTCATAAAATGCTTTTAAATGATGAATTGCCATTGACAATAGGCGGAGGAATCGGTCAGTCAAGAATTTGCATGTTTTTATTACAAAAAGCTCACATTGGGGAAGTTCAGGCTTCAGTTTGGACTCCTGAAATCGTAAAAGAATGTAAAGAAAATGGAATTAATCTTTTATGGTACTAAAATAAAAAATCTGAAATGAAAAAAAGTGAATTACTAATTAATTTTAGTTTTTCACTTTTTTATTAAATATATTATGCTAATAATACTATTCCTCTGTCCTGCACATATATTTCTTAATAACATTCCTTTCAATATTTTTTTACATTCCATACGTTACGTCATTTCCATCTTTATCCTCACAACGAACATTTCCATATTGCTTATAACAGTGTATACCTCTTTCTCTTCGATACTCTGTAGCTTTTTGCCACTCTCTTGGATCAAACAATTCACATCCAGTCAAACTTAATCCCAGCAAAATTACTGTTAAAATTTTAATCAAGTTTTTCATACCTTTTTACACTTCCTTTAAAATATTTTAGTTATTAAAATTATACCAGATATTTTTAATAATATGCTTTTATTCTCGTTTTTTTTTTTGATTAGAATTCCATTATATAATTTTAATTTTAAAATATTTTCTATTTTCCACAACTTTCAATAAATTTATCAAAAATCTCTTGCATTTTCTCATTGCCACGAACTGCCATCATTTCAGGATGCCATTGTACTGCGTAAAAGAATTTATGATTTTTGTTTTGAAAAGCTTCTATTATACCATCATTCGCTTTTGCAATAGAAGTCAAATTATTTCCCAAATCTTTTATCATTTGATGATGATAAGAATTAATTCTTGTTTTTTCACCAAAAATTTCGAATAAAATATTGTCTTTTTCAATATTTATATCGTGTGTAGGCAAGTCAGGAAGCCACTTTTGCATATGATTGACAGTTGTGTCTATATATTTTACATCTTGATACAAACTTCCGCCAAAATAGATATTTGCAATTTGCAATCCACGGCAAATCCCAAAAATAGGCTTTCCAGTTTTCATAAACTCATCCAAAATTGTAAGTTCAAATTTATCCCGCTCTGGCGTAATGCTCCCAACTTCCTGCAGACAGTCCTCTCCATATAAAATCGGATCAGGATCTCCTCCTCCAGAAAGTAAAAGACCATCTAAATGCTGAATTTGTTCCCTTATAACTTCCATATTTTCTGTTATTGGTAAAATAAATGGTATTCCTCCAGCATTTATAACGGCTTTACTGTAATCCACAGAAACTATTGTCTTGTGATCATTTAGTCTGTTCGAATTTAATTCCAGCGAAGTAGTAATTCCTATAATTGGTTTTCTTTTATTGTTCATTTATTAAATTCCTTTCTTTTCTAACTTTTGCTATTATTTTTTATTTAAAATTTCTCACTCTTCCAAAAAAGTCAATAAAATTTTTATAAGTTACCATCTCAATCTCATTTTCGGAATATCCTCTTTTTTTTAATGCTTTCTTCACATTGCCTAACTCTGTAACATCGTGAAGACCAAGAAGTCCATCAGCTTCTTCTCCTTCTGGAGTATAATACTCTGCAAAGTCAAGTCCAAATCCAACTTTATCCAGTCCAATTTTTTCAGCTACATACTCTAAATGATTTAAAAGCATTTCCAAATTTTTCTCATTTTCATTCTGACTGACAAAATTATGGTAACTGTTCATTCCAACCATTCCCCCTCGTTCACCAATACACAAAATTTGATCGTCAGTTAAGTTTCTCATTGACGGACAAAGGCTTCTGGCATTAGAATGTGAAGCAAAAAAAGGCTTTTTAGAATGTTTGGCAATATCCCAGAATGTTTTATCATTGGCATGTGAAACATCAAGCAGGATTCCCAATTCATTGATTATTCTCACAGCATCAATTCCAAGTGAAGTCAATCCCCTGTTTTTATCTCCGCTCTGCCCTGTTGCAAAAGCGTTTGTTTCATTCCAAGTCATTCCAATATGTCTCACACCAAGCTGATTTAATAAATAAATATAATCAAGTTTATCTCCAATCCCTGGAAGCCCTTCTATCCCAAGCATAACTCCAAACTTTTTATCTTCTTTCTTAACATTTTCCCAATTTTCAAAAATTTTAAAATCAGATGGCTCTTTTATAACCTTTATCAAATCTCTTGCGTGATACAATTCCTCAGTCATTGCTCGCAAATCTGCAAAAAAATATTCTTCAGCATTCTCCACTTCATTCACATTCAAATAAATAACAAAAATTCCTCCAAAAAGCCCTCCTTTTAAGAATTTTTCTTTATATTTATTTCTAATAACATCTTTATTTCCCTTCTGATATTCCCAAAAATTATCTGTCCACACATCTGCATGCATATCAAAAAACATTGATTTTTTCCTTCTTTCTATGTAAATTTATTTATACTATTTTCTGTACTTCTATTTTTCAAAATAAATTTCATTTATATTTTCATTAATCTTCAAAGTACATTTTGCTCCCATCGGTATTGTTACCAAGTCAGGCTTTTCATGTCCACTTTCAAGTCCATAAATTACAGGCTTTTCATAATCCTTGAAAAAATCCTTTAAAAAGTCCATTAACTCATAATTTTCCCCATAAGTATTTTCACAGCCCGCAAAATTACCTAACAAAACCGCATTACAATCTTCAAATTTTCCAGCATATTTCAAATGTGTCATCATTCTGTCAATTCTGCTTATTTCTTCTTCGATTTCCTCAATAAAAAATATTTTTCCTTTTGTATCAATTTCATAATCTGTTCCTAAAGTTGTAACAATTATTGAAAGATTTCCACCAGTTAATTCGCCGTTTATTTTTTTATTTTCAAAATCCTTTTTATACAGAAGTGAAGTTTCTTTTTCTGTTCCAGTTTTTTCATCTATTGGATTTTCAAATAACCATTTTTCATCTTTTTTCTTATCCAAGGCATTAAAAAAAGATTTTTTTGTAAACTCATTAAAATCATTAAACATATTCGATTTTACCATAGGACCGTGAAAAACTCCCAAATTACACTTCTGATTAAAAGAAATACTCAAATTTGTAACATCGCTATAACCCACAAAAACTTTAGGATTTTTCTTTATCAATTCGTAGTCCAGCTTATCCAAAAGTTGCGAAGCACTAAATCCGCCCTTCACACAAAAAATTCCTTTAATTTCATCATCAGAAAAAGCCCTATGTAAATCCTTTACCCTAATTTCAGGCGTTCCCGCCATATATCCTCCAATATTCTCAAAAAGGCTCTCCCCTAATACTGGCTCAAAACCTAAGTTTTTCATAGTTTCCTTACATTTTTCAATATCTTCTGCAAAAATAGGTGAAGAAGTACATACTAAAAAAACTTTATCTCCTTGCTTCAATGGTTCTGGAAAATTCATCCTTAAACTCCTTTTTATTTTTTTCAACTTTATATCTTTATACTTAACTGTGTTTATTATTTATTGAACATTCTTATTTTGTCAATTTCAATTTTAAAAACAACCTTTGTAACGATTTTTCTTATACTTCCAGAATTATCAGTTTCAGAAATATTAAGTTCAGGCTTATGCACATCATTTGGAAAAAATACGAGTACATCTCCTGTTCTCATTACTAAATCAAATTCTTTTTCACCTTCCAAAATTACTAAATCCTTTTCCGAATCAAAGCTCTTAACTTCCATATTACGAATATTACTAATTGCAACTTTTTCAGTTCCATTAATCATGATTTGTACGTCCAAATATTTTTTGTGACTTTCCCAAATTTTCTCATTTTCTTGTTTTGTAAAATATTTTCCTACATTCATTTTAATATCATTATATCCTACATCATAACTTCCATGTACAAGTGATAAAATTTTATTTCCATTTCTTTTCGCATATTCAATACAAAATTGAATATCCTTTGCCAAACTTTTGTTTTGCACTTCATCATTCATATTTGTAAAAATCATTTTTTACACTCTCCTTTAAAAAATCACAGCTAATTCTTAACTGTGATTATACCCTTTTTTATTAAGAATTTCAATAAAAAAACTTATTTAAAACTTTATTTACAACATTTCAATCATTTTTATCTTTTTCATAATTTCTTTTTCCAAAATAATTTTATCAATTTTACTTTTTAAATTTTCATCATAAAAGTTTTCAATTAGAGTAATTTCAGTATTTCTATTCAAATTTTTATCCCAAAATTTTTGAAAATATGGATGTAAAAATTTATTTATTTCAAGCACAGCCTTCATTTCCCCTTTATTTTTGACGATATTTTGTAAATGTTCCAAAACAAGTGATTTTGTTTCATCAAAAGTTTGAATTGTGTTTATTTTACCAATATTCAGAAATTCCCTTGTTTGTGGAATTAGCCAAGGATTACCGATTATTCCTCGTGAAAGTATTATACCGTCAAGGTTGCAGGAAGCTATTTTTTGCTGTATTTCAGAAGGCTCAAATAAATCGCCGTTTCCAAAAAAATCTATATTTCTTGGCATTTTGCTTAGTTTTTCAACAATTTCCCAGTTGGCAGTTCCAGAATACATTTGCTTTTGAGTCCGTCCATGCACACAGATAAAATCAAGATTATGCTTATTTGCCAAATTCAAAAATATTTCAGGATTGTCAAAATCTTTATAGCCAACACGTATTTTTATCGAAATTTCAGCACCAATATTTTGCGTTTCCAAAAGAACCTGATCAACTAAGTCAGGGTTTTCAAGAAGTGCTGAACCTGCTCTGTTTTTTATAATCTTAGGCTGTGGACATCCCATATTTATATTAATTTTTTTAAATCCAAAATTTTTCAACTTTAAAATCCCTGAAATCAATTCATCCTTATCTCCACCAAAAATTTGTGTTCCAGTTCGCTGTTTATCATCACATTTTAAAAGTTCATTTATTGTAGTATCATCTTCACGATTTAATAAATTAGCATTTACCATTTCTGTGAACAAAAAATCTGGATCAAATTTTTCAAGTATCTTTCTAAAGGAATAATCTGTAGTACCAGCCATTGGGGCAGTATATATTTTCATTTTTTCTCCTACTTTTTTTATTTTATATTATACACTTAAACTCTTTAAAAATCAAACTAAAAACAGTTTTTTTATATAACAGGCTAAACTTAATAATTCTAGTACATTTTCAAATTTTAAGTAGATTTTATTATTCTCAATTAGATTTTGAAGAATTATAAAGTATTCATAAATAATTATTTTTTATATTCCAGATATAAAAACGGTTATTTTATTACTTTTTTTAAAAACGTAAAATATTTTTATAAAAAAATGTTGACATTTGAAAAATTATGTTGTATAATTATGTTGTAAAAAGAAATAAAGTTATTAGATGCATTATAACAGGAGGAAAAAATAGTTATGAAAGCAAAAATCAAATTATTTCTATTAGCTTTGGTTCTTATGTTGAGCTGTACAAGTTGTGCGACACTTTTAGGAGCAGCTTTTGGCGGAGTAGAAGGAGCTGTTACAGGAGCACTAATAGATAGCGGATATTATTAATATTGTTAAATCAAGAAAATTTAAAAAAATAAACAAGGAGTGATTTAAGATGAAAAAATTGATTTTAGGAATCTTTTTGGTATGTGGAGTATTAGGATTTTCAAGATATGTTGTACAATGCAGAGTTACAGATGTTAATTCTAGATATTCAAGATGTAGAAGTTTAGATTCAGGTAAATATTTCACATTTACAGATGGTATTTTTGATAGACTTGAAGAAGGTTATACTTATACAGTTGAATTTTATGGAAATGGTTATAACAATTTATATTTAGAAGATGCTGAATTCGTTGACTAAATAAAAAATTTATAAAATGATGTTATAGAAAACCCTTGTAAGAAATAAAATTAAAAAGCACTTGGAGAAATAACTTAAAAAACTACTCTCTGAGTGTTTTTTATTTTTGAACATTATAAAAGGATTTGTTAAAGAACTTTATTACTTCCTTTGAAATTAAGTAAAGCTAAAATTTGACATTTATAAAAATCATAGTATAATGAATATAATAGAAAAAATACTAATAATTTTATAAACTAAAAATTTTTTAACTATTTAACAACTTTAAGATTATTGATTTCAATAAAAATTTAATCATGAAAGGAGCAATGGATGAAAAAAATTTTATTATTACTAGCAATACTTCTATCTTTATTGTCATGTAAAAAAAAAGAAAATAACATTTCCTCATCTACCATCGAAAAGCCTATACAAAAGAAAGAAACAAGCGAAGAACAAATTAAAAAAATGGTTAATATCTGGAACGAAGCCTCAAGTAATGCTGACTTCGATACCTTAGAAAAAATTTTAGGTGATAAAATTGAATATTATCAGTCCTCTGTTACTAAAGCATACTATATTTCAGACCAAAAGAAATTTTTTGCAAACAATCCTGTTTATGGACAAAAAATAAAAGGAGATATTACTGTTACTCAGATTTCCAATAAGCAAGCAAAAGCTGAATTTGTAAAGGAAGTTACAACTAAAAAAGATACAAAAGAATACCCTTCCTATCTTGTTTTTGAAAATGTAAATGGTGAGTGGAAACTCATATTGGAAAGTGATTTGATTTCTGATAAAAATGTTGAAAATAAACAAAAACATGCTTCTGAAAATCCTAATAAATCTACATACAAATATGATGAGCCAGTTACAATTGTCGGAACTTTTGGAATTAAGGAATTTGAAACAGAAACGGGAATTCAAAAACCGTATGTTTTAAAATTAAGTTCACCAATTACAGTAGTCACAAATGGAGAGGACGAATTTAATGAAACAGAAACCAACCAAAGCATAATTCAAATGGCTCCCTCAGAAGAACACATAAACTATTTAAAATCACACAATGCTTACGGTAAACGTATTCAAGTTACAGGTTCATTTTACCATTCTCATACAGGACATCATTTTACACCTGTTTTAATTTCTGTTTCTGAAGTTAAAATTTTAAATTAATAAATAGAAAAATTAGCTGTTTTATTTAAAGTAAGACAGCTTTTTTATTTCCTACATTTAAGGAATTCGAATAATTTAACAACCTATTTCAAAAACAGAAATTCAATTACTTTAAAAAAATATATAATTTGGTATTGACTTTTCATAAAATATAAGCTACAATAAAAATGTAATATGAAACAGAATTTTATTTACTGTTTAATAATTTTGTTATATATATTCTTTAAAGGAGAGGATTATTATGAAAAAAAATAAAAAATTAATGTTACTTACAATTTCATTAATTGCTTTATTGAGTTGTACAAGTAATAATACAACGACTGGTATAGGGAAAAGAGGTATTGGTGGAAGCACTAGAACTGGCGGAAATAACGGGGGTATCGGAAACTCATCGGTTACCAATCCAAGTTCTCCAGCTAACCCAGCTGCTCCAAATCCTACAGCACCATCATTAAGTCCAAATGCAAGATTTCCAAAAATAAATCTTGGTGCAATTCCTAATTCAGAATTAGACATTTTTGCATATAACATTGCTGGAGAAAAACTGGACGCACCTAAAACTGCCAGTAGGAATCATTATGAAGTTAAAGACAGGGAAGTTGGATTTTACCTGAGCCGTTCAGCTACAAAACCGCTTACTATAGCTGTTCCAACAACAATGGATGTAAAAGCAGGTGGAGGAGCAATGGCATTTTTTGAAGGAAATAGCGTTTACAGCGGAAACACACACTTTTTTACAGATCCTCAGGAAGCCGTTAAGCATTATTTTACAAAACTTATAAATAATGCTGATAAATTGACATTCAATATGGAGCCTAATTCATATTTGTTCGTACTTAAAGGTGTTGAGGTAGAATTGTCTAAAACTGATGTTTCAAATCTTCTTGCCAAAATTCCTGCAAATCAAAGACCAACAATTAATGGTACTGGCTATAAATTAGTTAAATTTGATAATTCCAGACTTTTTGTAGACAAGGATGTAAACTTGGATGACCCTAACGACTTGTATAATAAAGTAGATGTTACAAATTCTACTTTCACTATTAATTCTGGTAAAACAATTACTGGAACAAAAGACAATCAAATTGGAATTAAAGGATTGTATGGATTTGAATATGAATTTGTTCCAAACGATATGAATTATAACCGTGGTACTATCGATATGAAAGGTAGCAACTCAATCGGAGCATACGGTACTGCATCAAACTTTGATAACCGTGGAAAAATTTCTGTTGGTAAAAACTCTGTTGCGATTTACTGGAGTGCAGAATCTGAATTTGACTATGGACTACTTGGACCTTCTGCTCCTATTCCGCACAATTCTGCAAGAAACGACGGAGATATTCTGCTCGGGGAAAATTCTACAGGAATGTATATGGACAAGCCTTACTTTGATAACAAAGGATTTATTACAAATTTAAGCAATGGAAAAATTGAAAGTACAGCACCTAATGTAATCGGAATGTGGTCAAATGTCCGTAACCAGAAAAAAGATCCTGCAGCTTCAGATACTCCACAAGACGTAATTGGAAGTGTTGGGGAAATTAATCTTTATGGAGATAAGTCAATCGGAATCTACGCTGGCGGAGATGGTGCCTATAATGTAGAAAATCAAAAATATTTTGGTTCTACTGGAAAAATCAGAATAGGTGATTCATCTGACAGAAACAACCCAAGCATGGGAATGTACAGCGATAATCCAAATGCAAAAATGATAAATAACGGAATTATAGAAATCGGTAAAGATTCAATCGGTATGGCAGGAATCAACGGAAACACTTTAGAAAACAAAGGAACTATCAGCATCACTGAAGATGGCGGTATCGGAATGTACTTGGCAAATGGTTCTAAAGGTACAAACAGGGGTACGATAACAACTGTTGGTACTCCAAAAGATGCAATTGGTGTAGTTGTAGGAAAAGATTCTGAATTCACAAATAATGGTAAAATCCACATTGAATCTGCTGGCGGTGCGGGAATTGTTGTTGCTGGCGGAATAATTAAGAATTATGGAGATATAGAAGTTAGTGGCGGTGCCGTAAGAGACCGTGTAGACAACACAAGAACTATTAAAGTTCTCTCAAACAAAACAAAACCAATCAACGGAGATTTGGGAGTTTACGTAGACACATTAGGAAAAACAAAACCAATTGAAGGTCTTTCAAACTTAGGATTACAAAGTGCAGATTTATTAATCGGTGCAGAAGCTACTGAAAAAACTAATGCTACTGAAGTAACTGTTGGAAATGATGTGCTTGATCCATTTAATAAATCTATTCAATCAAGCAATATTGCAAACTGGAATGTAAAGACAGGTTCTTTAGTATGGGAAGCTGATTCAGAAATAAAAAATAACAAAGTAGAAAAAGTTACTTTGAAAAAACAATCCTATGCAAAATTTGCAGATAGTGAAACAACTGCAGAAGTGGCTAACGGGCTGGATGAAAAATATACTGGAACTGCGGCAGATTCAAAAGATAAGCAAGTATTCAACTACTTAAATACATTGAGCGACAGGAAAGCAT
The DNA here is from genome assembly GCF_900104625.1 of Leptotrichia massiliensis. Taxonomy (NCBI): domain Bacteria; kingdom Fusobacteriati; phylum Fusobacteriota; class Fusobacteriia; order Fusobacteriales; family Leptotrichiaceae; genus Leptotrichia; species Leptotrichia massiliensis. Next base: position 308,130 of record NZ_FNVZ01000005.1, on the reverse strand, counting down.
TAGCAAGAACTTACCGTGAAATTAATGGAAATCAATATATCAATGTTCAGCAGAGAATCGCACAGACTGATAATATTTTAGACAGCAAACTTTCTGCTTTACAAAAAGAAAATGCTGATAAATCTGGACATCATGTTTCTACTTTCTTTAACAGGGATAAACATGAGGCAAGAACGCCAGAATTAGCAGATTCAAACAGTTCAGCTTACGGAATTTCATACTTATTCAACAATGCTGATGCAAAACAGGGAATTTATGCTGGAACAGTTATTAATAACTTCAAATTTAAAGACAGTGGAAAATCAAAAGAAAATGTAACAATGTTTAAATTAGGTGCTTACAAGACATTTGACTTAAATAATCTTGAATGGACTTTAAGCGGAGATGGATTTGTTTCCAAAAACGATATGAAGAGAAGATTTGTAATCGGAAATAATGTTTATGAAAACAAAGCTAACTACAATGCTTACGGATTTGCAATTAAGAACGAATTAGGAAAAACTTTCCAAGTTGGAGAAAATGTTACAATTAAACCTTACGCTGGTCTAAAACTTGGTTATGGTAAATTTTCAAAAATTAAGGAAAAAGATGGAACTTTAAATATGGAAGTTAAAGGAAGCAATTACTATTCTGTAAAACCATCTGCAGGAGTTGAAGTTGGATATTCCGCTCCAATTACAGAAAATACTAAATTCAAGGCATCTTTAGGACTTGGTTATGAACATGAACTAGGAAAAGTTGAAAGCAAGGCAAACGAAGCTAAATTTACGAACACAAGCACTAAAATTAACTTAAAAGGTGCAAAATACGAAAGACGTGGAAACTTCAAGAGCGACGTAAAAGTAGGATTTGAAGCAGGAAACTTTAATTTCACAGTAAATGGTGGATATGATACGAAAGATAAAAATTCACACGTTGGTGTAGGACTTGGTGTTTCATTCTAATTTATTTTATATTTGATTTTAAAACAGGGACAGAGAAAAATTTGTTCCTGTTTTTTATGTGAAAATTTTTAAATTAGATTTGTCTTTTTTGGGTATTTTATACATTACTTACTTTAATTTCATTAAATATAGATATTTTTCTTATATATTTTTAAAACTCAATCATTTACAAAATATATTAATTATATATATATATATATATTGTATATGACTTTATGTAAATTATATGATATAATAAAAATCAAAGAAAATATAAGAGATCACTAAGAAAGGATGATAAAATTGGAATTAGAAAAATTTGTAAAAGATAATAGTGCTAAACTAATACAAATACATTGGAACGATATGCTTAATGATTATGCGAAAAATATTGTTTTATCAAAAACTGTGCTCAATAATTTGAGCAAGGAAGAATTTTTTAAAGAAGAAACTTCATTTTTTGAATCAATTAATAACAGAATAAACGATTATATCGAAAATATAAAAAATCCAAGTTATCAAATAGCGATTGTTGGAGCAATAAAGGCTGGAAAATCAACTTTAATAAATGCTCTTATTGGACATGAACTTGCAAGTACAAATGTAACTCCAGAAACTGCAACATTAACAAAATTTAAATATTCTGAAAAAAATTGTCTAAAAATAAAATTTTATACAAAAAATGATTGGGATAAAATTTGGAATAATGCTGTTGAAAAAAAAGCTACGACATTTATTGAGGAATATAACCAACTAAATGCTGATGAAGTTAAAAATTCATTACTTAATAAAAAAGATATATACGAAGAATTTGACAGTATTGAAGAAATGAAAAAAGAAATTTCACGTTGGACTTCTTCAAGGCATAAGGAACATTACTTTGTTAAAGAACTTGAAATTGGTATAAATGATTTAAAATTGCCACCTCAAATATGTTTAGTAGATACTCCTGGACTAAATGATGTTATAGATTACCGTTCAAAAATAACAAGAGACTACATTGATAATGCTAATGCTATAATTGTATGTGTAAATGCAAAAACATTACGAAATGAAGAATTTTTAACAATTACAAAAGTATTTTCAAAAGCAAGATACAAAAAAGATAAAGTTTATATTTTAGGGACTCAAATTGACATTATGAATTCTATTGAGGATTGGAAAGAACAAAGAGCCTTGTGGATTGATATTCTAAAAAAAGAAGAATGCTACGGAAATACATCAACAGCAATTAACCATTTGTTGGGAATAAGTTCTTTTGCATATTCAGAAGCATTAAAATTAAATGACACTTTTAACCGTGAGACTATTTTAAAATTAACAAATAAAAAATTAATAAATTTTGATGAAGCAGGCAAAATTATTGATTTGATAGCAGAAAATAAATATACAGAAGAAATGCTGGTAGAATTGAAAAAAAGAATTATCGACTTTTCACAAATTGAGAAAGTTAATAAAATTATACAAAATGAATTACTTCAAGATTTTAATAACTCAATGATTACAGACTTTGTTGAACAATATAAAATTTTAGTAGAAGAAATAAACAATTTTAGAAATAATTACAAAAATATTTTAACTGAGAAAAAAGACGACTTAGAAAGAACTTCTGAAGAACTGAATAAAAAAGTGGAAGAAGAAAGACGTAAAATTGAAGAACTTGAAAAAATAAATGCCAGCCTTGAACAAAAAATAAAAGAAACAACAGACAGTTTCAATTTAGACTTTGGGAAACTTGAAAATAATTTTAAAGAGTTAGAAAAAGGTATTAAGAAAATTAAAATAGATAAATAAGGAGGAGAAATTATGGGATTTTGGTCTGCAATTGGAGGAGCTCTCAAAGCGGTTGGAGGATTGTTGTTTGGCGGTACAGGTAGAGTAATAGGGTGGTTAGCTGAAAAAATATTTAATTTAGGTGATACCCCAAGTTATAATTCAAGCACAGCAACCGTTGATGAAACTAAAAAAGTAAATGAATTGTTGGAAAAATGTATACAAGGATATAGTAAAGAAGCAGAAGAATATGATAAATTAGCACAAAATATAATAAAAGCAAATTTTTACACAATAGAAGAAAAACTTTCTGAAATTAACAAAGCATCAGACAAACCAATAATAGATAATTTTGTATTTGAAAGTTTTAAAAGTAATACTAAAAATATAAATAAAAGCCTAAATAAAATATATTCAAAACAAATATCCAATACTTTTTCGTTAAATAATAATAAATTGCTAGATATTCTTAAACTTGACAAAGGGAATAAAAAAAATGACAAATTAAGAGACTTAGCAGTAGATACTGTTACAAAGGCAAATAATACATTGCTATGTGAATTATCTGATTTTACAAAAGAACAGCAAAATTTTATTTCTGGAAAACTTTCAGAATACATGACAAATAGAAAAAATACTTTGATGACTTCTAAGAATGAAACAGAGAAAATATTAGCAAGTTTAGAAAAAGATGACAATGAAAGAACACAGTTAAAAAATTATTATGGAAATTTGTTGAATGAAATAAATTTATTGGGAAAAATTTTAAATTTAGGTGGTGAATAAATTGAGAAGCAGAAAAGAACTAATGGGAGAATTTTTATTTTTTCCAAAAAATGAAGGCAAGAAAATAAATAAAAAATTAGATGATATTTTGAAAAATCAAAAAGACATAAAAAATGAAATAACTGAAATAAAACAAATATTGAAAAAATATTCAAAATTAGAAAAATCATATAATTCAGACATAAAAAAAATTTATAAAATTGTAAATCAATTACTTTTAAAAGATTTATTAAAAGAACACAAAAACTTACTGAACGATATAAAAAATGATAACTACTAATTTCAAAAAAGGTGTCTCATAAGTCAAAATAATTTTAATTAACATGAATATTATATATTTAGGAAAATCAAAAATAGTATCTTTGATTGATTCTATAAAAATAATAAAATATATAATCAATATAAATTTTGTACTTTATGAGACACCCTCTATTTTTAAAATTATTTATCTCTTTCTTTTATTAACAAATCTAATGTTATTCTATTTTCTTTGCCTTCGGATATTTTATTTTTTGTGTCAGTGTCTATTATTAACAAAGCTAATGCTAATAAATCTAGATATTTGCTAGTTTCAAATATTTTATCAGCACTTGTTATGTCTCCTACTCCAATTAATAATGCTCTACCATCTATACCGGATTTTATAACTTTAATAATTGACTGTCCTCTATAGGCTTTGCTAGCATAGGCTCAATTTCCTCAAAGGAGTTATGAATGTAGTCTATTCCCAATCTTATTACTTCATTAATTAAATACAAACTGTGTCAACTTCGCCGTGAATTTCTTCAAGAGAGAGCCTGTACCTGACTATGGAATCATTTTGGACACATATTGCAATTTATGTAATACTAAAAAGTTAAGAAAATTTCTATACATTGAAGCATATCAAACACATTTAAATACAACATTTTCAAAGTGAAAATAAACTTAAATAATAGAATAATATAGTACAATATATTGAAAATAAATATTTTCTTATTAAGGAGGAGTCAATATGAAAAAAGTATTAGCAATTATTCTGTTATCATTATTAACAGTAGTTTCTTGTACAACTGCTACTGATGGAACGAGAAAAGTTAGCAAAACTGGAATCGGTGCAGGAATTGGAGCGGCTGCGGGAGCTGTAATCGGACAGGCTATAGGAAAAGATACAAAAGGTACATTAATTGGTACAGCTGGAGGAGCTGCAGTTGGAGCAGCTATTGGAAATATTTTTGATAGACAAGAAAAAGAATTAAGAAATAAATTAAAAGGAACTGGAGTAGACGTAAAAAGAACTGGAGAAGGTGAAATTAAATTAACAGCACCTGAAAATATTACTTTTGATATAAACAGTTATGTAATTAAACCACAATTTAGAAATACACTAGATTCAGTAGCAACTGTATTAAAGACTTACCCTGATTCAACAATCGTAGTATCAGGACACACAGACACAACAGGAAATGATGCAATTAACAATCCACTTTCTGTAAATCGTGCAAATTCAGTAGAATCTTACCTTGAGTCACAAGGTATTTCAAGCTCAAGAATAACTTCACGTGGGTATGGAAGCAAACAACCAATCGCAAGTAATTCGACAGAAGCTGGAAGAGCTCAAAACAGAAGAGTAGAAATTGCTATAATCGCAAATCAACAATAATCTTTAAAAATTTTTAGGGGTTTTTTCAAATTAAATTTTGAATTAACTCCTTTTTTTACGAAGTTTTAAAATGATAGTTAGTCTTTTTGAGATTGAAAAAAATATATAAAAAAAATAACTTTATAGATGAGTCTAACTTCTTACTCTCGTTTTAAACTAAAATTACTATAAATTTAGGAGATTTTTATGAAAAAAAATATATTATTAAAATTTATGCTGTTAATCGCTATTTTACTAAGTTTCACATTAAACGCTGGAAATAAAGAAAGTTTTAACAATTTTGAAAAATTTTCATTTAGAATGTCAAATAACCCCGATTATATAAGCTATAGAATAATATCAGGAAATGGGGATAAATATCCTGTTCAGCTAAATGTAGGAAACTATCTGGCTTTTATGCCTTCAAGATATGCTGCAGTCAATGTTTATGAATTTTTATCTGATACTTTGAAAAAAGATTTTAAAATTATAAAAATAAATAAAAAGGGAAAAATAACGGATCAATCTAAAATTATAAAATATTCTGCAAATGATTTTTTTCTAAACTACAAAGATAATGTAAATTTTGAAAAAGCTGAACTAAAATCACTAGGAATGGTTTTTGCAGGAGTAAAAAATGTAGGAACAGGAGAATATAAAATAACTGCTTATGGGAACAAGGTAATTTCTGGAGGAATTGACAGTAAAGGACTAAATTGGTTAAACTTGGCATTTATTCCGACAAATTCGGCATTTTATATAAAAACTGCTGGCGATAAAAGTTTGGTGTGGAGCCCAAATCGTGATTATAACAGTATTCAATATACGTTTTCAGTTGAAAATGGAAAAGTAGTGGCTATGGATAAAAAAGGAAAACATTATTTAACTATTTATCAAAAGGTTAACTCTTTATTTGTTGACATGACAAAACATAATCTTGAATTCCGTGTAAATCCGGCTGAAAATCAGCTAGAATATTGGATAAATAATAAATTAAAATATGTGGAAAAATATCAGATTATGTAAAAGTAAATTCATTATTTAAATGGGTTTAGTCTTAGAATATTTATAAATATAGCAAAAGAGGGGATTTTACTCCCCTGCCATTTCTTTAGACTTTTCTGTACAAGCCTTAACGGCTTCCATTACAGTTCCTCTAAATTTACCATCTTCCAGCACTTTCAAAGCGGCAATTGTAGTTCCTCCTGGAGAAGTTACCTCATCTTTTAAAATTCCTGGATGTTTTTTTGTTTCAAGCATCATTTTAGCTGAGCCCAAAACTGTTTGAGCAATGATTTCGTAAGCCTTGTCTCTTGGCATCCCTTCCAATACCCCGCCATCCGCAAGAGCCTCCATAAATACGTAAACATACGCTGGTAAAGAGCCGCTAATTCCTGTATAGGCATGCATAAGTTTTTCCTCAATTTCAATACTTTTTCCAAAACTATTTAGTAATTTAAAAATCATACTTTTTTCATTTTCCTGAATGTTCTGATTAAAAGAAACTGCCGTCATTCCTTCCATCACTTGAGCAGGTGTGTTTGGCATAGTTCTAATAACTTTTTTATCAGTTCCAATAATATTTTCAATAAAATCAATGCTAATTCCAGCAGCAATTGATAAAACAATCGTTTTTTCTGACAAATCATCTTTTATTTTATCCAATACTTTAGGGATAATGTTTGGTTTTACAGAAAGAATTAGAATATCGCTTTCTTTTGCAAGTTCATTTTCATTTTCTCCTTTTTTTATTCGATACTCTTTTGATAATTCTTCAATTTTTTCCTTGTTTAAATCAAAAATGGCTATATTTTTATTTTCAAGAAAGTTTGAAGATGTAACGCCTTTCAATATAGAGCTTCCCATATTTCCTGCTCCAATAATTCCTAATTTCATTAAATTTTTCTCCTTATTATGATATTAAAAAAATTATTCTAGAAATTTTAAAATTCTAATTTAAATACACACTATTTGCTATTTCTAAAAATTTTTGCACTTCTTTTATAGATAGTTTCGTTATTTCCTAATTTTAGATTTGTAAGGCATGCTACTACAAAGAAATAGTCAGAAAGTCTATTGATATATTGAAGTCCAACTTTATTTATTCCTTCATTCGCTTCAATTACAGCAATCATTTTTCGTTCCAAGCTACGAGTACTTGTCCGCATAAGATGAAACATGCTTGACATTCTGCTTCCTCCAGGAATTACAAAACATTCTAATTTAGGCAATTGTGGAATATATTCATCCATTCTTTCCTCAAGCCATTTTACATCATCAATTGTTTGCTTGTACTCTCGTAATCCATCAGGAGTCGCAAGGTCACTTCCGCAGTCAAAAAGCTGCTGCTGTATATTTTCACATTCTTCACGTATCTTTCCGAGTACATCATTCAGCTTTTCATCTTCACGAATTTCAGCAATAATTACTCCTAGTAATGAACAAACTTCATCCATTGTTCCATATGCTTCTACTCTAACGTGAGTCTTGCTGACTCTTTGTCCTCCATAAAGTCTTGTAAAACCTTCATCACCATATTTTGTGTATATTTTCATAAATATCAACTTCCTTTATTTGTATAAATTTTTCTCTTTTCTCTTAATCAATTTCACTCAACAATAAATCCAATCTCAGCCAATATGCATTCTGATAACTACCAAAAACCTTCTGTATTAAAAACTCACTTTCTTTTATTTTCCAAACTTTTAGTTATTTTTAATAAATTCTCTAAAATTAAGATTACAAACTAACATAAGGATAATTTTTGCTTAATAAGCTAGTGATTAGAAATACGAGAATTATTTTTTTAGATCTTCTAATTTTTTCAATAAAAATATATCTAATATTTCTTGATAATTCTCTTCTGAATTATTTTTTATAATTAATTCTTTTTTAGATTTTTTATGAAAATCGTAAATTTTCGAAAATATTTTTTTTATTTCTTCTGGTTCTACCGTTTCATTATTAAAATCTATTTCAATAGTATTGTCTTCAGTATTATCACCATTTGAATAAATATCGTTTATTATGCTAAGATTTCTTTTTATTTGTTCTATTGTTATTTGCATTATTCATTCCTCCTTTTGTTATAAGATATCTTAAAAATTTAATATACTTTTTTGTAAAAAATTATATGTTAATATTCTTTCAAGTTCTATTTCATTACCATTATTGTTTTCAACATAAAATTTTCTTCTATTTGACTCATCTAAATATATCATTAACAATTCAAAAAAAATTCTATTTTTATTTCCTTTTTTCTGAGAAAATGTATACGAAAGTTTATCATAATCTTTAAGTGTTGGAGTTATTTTATAATTTAAAATTTCATAGTTTATTGGTGTAGAAATATCTAAATTTTTAAATAAATTATAGTCATAATGTCTCTCTGAGTTATATGTTGGAAAATATACTAAGTTAAAATTATTTTCATCATATAAACTAGATTGCGTAAATTCATTTATTCGAGTGGAAGGATAAAAAATTCCATAAAAATCATTAACTTTTAAAATTTGTGTAAATATTTGAGGAATAACATATTCTTCAAAAAAAATGCTTTTCCCTTCTTCTTCTTGTTTTTTATGTTGAACTCGTTTTTCAAATAAACAAAAAGATGATAATATTAATTTTAAAATTTTAATTTTTAAATTCTCCATTTTGTAAGAATTTATATAAGTTTTTTCTTCTGTCATGTTCATAAATTTATTTTTATCATTAAAAAATATTTTAAAAGGATTTGTAAAAGAATAAATGCTATTTTCTATTTCTGGCTCTACATTTTTAAAATGAAAATATGAAAATACAAATTTATCCTGATTATTCTCTATTTCTAATTCCTGACTAACTCCTTTTATTGAACAATTTAAGTACAATAGAGGATAACCACTTAAACTAAATCTTTGATTTTTTACTAAATATCTTTTATCATATGGTATATGAAACATATCATATCTATTATACGGTATCCCAAAATTTTCTCTTCCTCTAAAAAATAACATATTTCTTAAATTAAATACTTCCTCTTTATTTAAAATATTTTTATCCGTTAATAATTGATGTAAACTTTGCATAGCAACTAATGCTTTTCCAGAAATCCAATTTTTGTATACTTCTATTAATTTTTCAAAAAAATTATCTATTTCTTCAATTTCAATTTTTTTAAAATTTTCAATTATTATATTTATATATCTTATTTTCAAATGTTTTTCACATAATTTGTGGTTTTCAGACAAACACATTAAAAAATCATTAATAAATAGTTTCTTAAATATTATTAAAATATCTTCATATTTTTCTTCTTGAATTTGCGAGTATTTCTGCATCTTTTTTTGATTTCTATCGCTTAAAAAACAAAATATGCATCTTTTTTCTTCCATATTTTTCCTTTCATTAAATTTTTTATTTCTCCAATAATCCCACTACCTCAATATGCCCAGTTTGCGGGAACATTCCAAAGTCCTTCAAAAGCTTTATTTTAAAGGGTTTATAATTTAATTTGTTACCAATTTGTTACCATTATTCTTGTTTTATTTTAGCTAAAAACGTTCAATTTATTTTTCTTATAAAAAAATATTTATTATATTTTATATATATTGTATCATATTTTCAGTTATTTTATATATATTTTTTATAACATTATTTTTTTATTTTAAAAATCAAATTAAATACTTATTAAGTAAAATCTTGATAATTTCTTTTCATTTTTTTATTTACCTATATTCAAAATCCATCGGATTAACTGAGTTCCCATCTTTTAAAACTTCAAAATGAAGATGGGAACCTGTACTTACTCCCGTACTTCCTACCTCTCCTATTTTATCTCCCATTTTTACACTATTTCCTACAGCTGTATTTATTTTATTTAAATGAGCGTATCTCACAGTTAATCCATCTCTTCTTCTCACTTCAATGAAATTACCATATCCTCCATTCCTTCCAGCATAAGTTACTGTTCCATCTACTGACGACATTACGGCAGCTCCTGTTACCGCTTTAATATCAATTCCATTATGAATTTTTTCTTTATTTGATATAGGATGTACTCTTTTTCCATATTTACTTGTTATTTCAGTTGATAGTACAGGCCAGAAAAGTTCATTTGTATTTTCCGAAATATAATTATCGTTACTTTCATAATTTGGTGTAATTTCTTGTTTGGAAATATTTAATTTATTCACAGAATAATTTTTGTTGTTGTTATTTTTATTTGTTAATACCTTTGGGATATTTTGAAGGGTGTTGTAATTTTCTGTAGCTTCCATTTTTATATCTTCTTGTGCTTGTGAATTTGTATCCATTATTATTAATGTTTCTAAATTTTCATTTTGAGAAGAAATATTTGTTTTTACATTATTTTTTTCTTCTCTATTCTTTAAAATTTGCTCTATTTCCAAAATCTTTTTATCATCCTCATCTTCGTATTCATTTTGACTAATTTTTCCTATAAAGAATGCAAATAAAATTAAAACAATTGAATATCCTGCTATTTTTAAAACATTATTTTTTTTCATTTCTTTTCAACCTTATTATCTCAGCTTCATTTTTCTCTATATCTTTTTTCTTTTGTTCATTTTCTCTTTGTAATTTTTCAAGCTCTTTTTCCTTATTTATCTTTATTTGCTTATAGTCTATTCTTTTCACAATTACATTATTTTTTATTTTATCATTAGGATTTACTACTATTTCCATTCCCTCTTTTATATTTTCACCAGAAATTTCTATTTTCTCTCCATTATTCATACCAACCAGAACTTCTTTTTCAGTAACTTTATTATTTTTATCTATCAAATAAATATAATATTTATCAGTTTTTCCATTTTTAGATTTTCGTTTAACTACAGCATTTACTGGTACAGTTATTACGTTTTCCTTCTTCTGATGAATCAGCCTTATATTTACTTCCTGATTTAAACTTAAATCTTTAAAATCTGAAGTTAAAAATTCCAATGTTTTCAAATTTTCTATACCTATATTATTTATTTTATACAAAATGGCTTCATATGAATTATTATTGTTTATTACACTAATATTTGCTGTATTTCCTACATTAACATATTGTAGCTGATTTTCTCTTACAGGTTCACTGACAATCTTGACATCCTGTATTTTTGCTAAAACTACTACTGGAGTTAACGAATCAGCATATTGTCCTTTTAAAACATTTATTTTTACAATATAGCCATCAATTGGACTTATTATAGCTCTTCGCACTAATCCACTTTCATTGTTTAATTTTATCAATTCTCCTTCCAATGCTTTAATTTCTCCAGTAAGGTTGTTTATATCATTTGTAGTATCTGCTCCTTCACCATATTGATTTTTCAAAAATCTTAGTTGTGAATTTTTGACAGCTAGATTTTGTTTAAGCTCCTGCATTTTTGAATTTAAATCTCTTTCTTTATAATCACTGAATTTAACTAAAATATCCCCCTTTTTTATCCTAGCACCTTCCTTAAAAAAAACATCATCAACTTGCAACTGAACATCAAGTCCTATGGACACAAAATCTTTAGCTTCAACTTTACCTTTCATTTTCGTAAATATTTCTAAAGTTTCTCTTTTAGTAGTATCTACCATATACTTTTCATTTATTCTCGGAGTACACATTCCAACCATTAATAAAATTACAAAAATTAAAATACAAGGTAGTAACCAGATTATATTATCTTTTTTATTTATTATCAAAGTCTTCTCCTTTTTTATATTTAGTCATTATTTCAAATATAAATTTTTTGAATTTTACCCCCTCTTTTTAAACTTTGCTTATTTTCTATTTACAAAGTAATAATATTAATGTTCTCCATCAAAATATGAAATTTCATTAAGATTATCTTCATAAGGGAAATATTGTTTTTTCCCTAAATATAGCTGATCTCCATGTCTTTGCACTGGCACTACATAAAATCCCCAATTGTTCATATCAGTATATACGAAAAATCTTACTACATTGTTTTCAATTTCATCTGTTTCATATTGAGTAAATATTCCTTCATATTCACGTAATATATCTTCTGCATCTTCTTCTTTATATTCATTAACATTTTTATAAATTACTTCTTTTTTCAACTCATTTTCTGCATTATGTACATACAATTTCAATTCCATTGCTGAAATGGATTTATCTATATAGCTCATAAGTACGCTAGCCTTTCTTGAAGTTTCCAGCATTTCAACTTTTTCTCCATCATATCTTTCAGCATATACAGAATACGGTACTAACGGAACTTCATTTTCTATATTTACATCCATATGTCCAAATCTCTTATAATCCAAGTATTTTATCGCTCCGTCAAGACAATTTAACTTTAATTCGTAATCATCCCTGTGGCTAAGTTCCTTATACTCTATCATTTTTCCAGGCACAAATTCCTTTAGAACTTCCTGAAATGTACTTATTTTTGTAGATTGTCCACTTAACTTGATTAATGAATATTCAAATAGCATACCTTCCTTGTAATAGGTATTCAAGAATTTTCTAAGCATTGAATAAATATCTGATTTTAATATTTTTTCTATTTCCTTTATAGTAAAAATCTCATCAGGAAATTTATTTATCGTTTTAAATTTATCATTTTCCATTATATGAATATTCCAGGTTTTCAATTCCGTTATATGCAGATCCTTTTCTCTTTCCATAATTTTAGGAATATCAAATCTTGTTCTTAGCCTTCCATCGGATGTAAAAAATTCTTTTTTCATATTTTCGGCAGCTTCCCATAACATATAAAAGTTATTCTTTATTTTTCTATACGATTCACTCATTTTATTTTCAAATTTTGAATATTTTGTAGGAATTATTTTTTCACTTTTTTCATATTCCCTGTCTAAATTTTCAAATATTTTTTCTATTCCATATTCATCTATAACTTTATAAATCATATCATTATCATACGGGATTAAGTCATTAACTGATATTTCATTATTTTCTGAATATTTCTCTGCAAGTACCACTTTCAAATACTGCATTAATCGGTATGTTAAATTATTTCCCCCAAAATTTTCATCTCCATTTTCAAAACTTGTTTTTATATCAAGTTTATACGAAATTTTTCCATTGTCAATCACATATTTACAAGCCGCAAGATCTGTTGTTCCTCCTCCACAATCTATAATTAAAGCGCTGTATTCTTCCCCTTGTATATATCTTCCTTTTTTTATCTGATTTTCTATTGTATTGTATAGCACAGCTATCGCTTCATCCATAGCATTGTCTGTTATTATTTCATATTCATACCTCTTGCCAGTTACTTTTCCATCCTTATTTTTCACATCAATAGAAAATATTTCCTGAAACATATTCAAAAACTGCTCCTTCAGCCTTACCGGACTAGAAGCATGTATTTTTTTAAATTTACACTTGAACATATATTCGGCTCTTTTTACAATATATTTCAAATACGCTTTTATAATTTCTCTTCTCTTTATATACCTTATATTTCCAAATTCATCATTTATTTTCTCCACTTCATCATGATCATGCACCCATTTCTTTAATCCGTAAAAAAGAGAGCCGTTTACAATGTAATCATTCATTTCAAGTTTTTTAACTACATCATAGCCAAAAGAATACTTTATATTATTCTCATCACTGCAATCATCAACATAGGCTATCGTTGGTAATATTTCCCTGTATCTTCTTTCACCATCATTAAATTTTACATAGTTTATTTCGTTTATTTTTATATTTCCATTCAATATATCGTTTGTTGGCAAATCTCTTACATAATTGGTATCCAAGTATGCTCCTAGTGCAGTATTAGAAGTTCCAAAATCTATACATAAAACTGTACTTGTTTCTTCCAGTTCCCTTACTTCAAAATTTTCAATATCAACTTTATAATAATTTAATTTATATGGATATGTTGGCAAAGCATCATCTTCTTTTGTATTATAAAATTTATAGATATATTTCAAGTCATCTGACTTAAAAAATAAAAATGAAAATTTATTATTTCTTAACTTTTCTACCCTTAAAAACTCTGTCTTGCATGTCAAATAGTATTCATCATTTTTTTCAAGATCCTTCTCAAGATTAAATATTCCACAAACATAATTATTTGCATTTACCAAAAAAACATTTGCGTTCCCGATTTTGTCAGGAATAATTATTTTATAATTATCTTCCCTGGTCAAATTCAAATCCTTATACAAAATTATCTTGTGCGGTATCTTTATCTCATTTTCGTGATGAATCCTAACACTTAACTTGTCATCAAACAGAGCTTGAACCATAGGAAGCCCATTTTCATTATATTTATTAATACTGTAATCTGGCCTTGCCCCTCTAAATTTTAATAAAATATTTATCAGTTCCTCTCTAGTAGGATTCTCCAAATATACATCCACAAGTTTTTCCTCTACAGCAATCTGGTACATCTCTTTATACGACTTTCTTCTCAATTCGTCTTCATAAAATAATCTCATTTTTATTTTTTCCTTTCCTCATCAATTCAGTTTTTATAACAAAATTTTCCTCATTCTATCCTCAACCCCTTAATTTTAAATTAAAACTATATATCAAAAATTTCTTCAAAAACCTTTAAAAACCTCTTTTTTTTAAATCCTTAATTTTCTTATTTCTATTTATCTTCTCCTTTCATTCTTTTGAGAAAATATTTCTTTCTTAACTGCTGTGGTATAAGTTTCTTTTCTTCTTCTACTTCTTTTTCCTCAATCTTTTTCACAACCTCATCTTCAACTTCAATTCCCAGCATTTCTTCAAAAGCCTTTATAATCTCATATCCTCTGATTGTATTATCTTCTTCAAATTTCACACAATAATTGTCGTGTTCAACAGCCGACTTTATCACATTAAATGTTCTCAATTTTTCAGCCTCATCGAAAAGTTTTATTCTTTCTAAAAATTCTTCTTTTGGAAATATTATTTTATCATCTTTTCTTAAAAGAGGAAGTAGCCAGTCACGGATGCTGTCATAGGTTTGTTCTATTGTTTTTTTAGGCTTTTTTAATACAGTTTTTTTTGTTTCCACCAATTCTTTTTCATTTAGATTTTCAACTTTTGGAATTTCAATTTGAAGCATTTCATCTTTTTCAATAATTTCTTTAGCTTCATCTAATTTTTCTTCTGATTCTATATTCTCAGTTTCTTCTTTTATAAAAAATTCTCTGTCGTATAATTTGTCATCTATTTTAATTCTCTGTTCCGCCTTTATTTCCTTTATCTTAAAATTTTCCTTATCCAAAATGTAATATCCTGATAAATCCAGTTCAAAGTCCATCTTTTCAAACATTTCTTTTTTTAACAACTCCCGTACCTTTGAAACAATCACATTTCTGCTCATCCTGTTATCATAATAATCCATCCTGAAATTCAATTTTATAACATCCTTTTCTTCTTCATCCAGCTTAAATATCAGTTTAACAGGTATTTTTTCATCTATAGGTATTGACTGAATAATATATTCCACCTCAAATTCATTCTCATCGTTAATTTGTTTATCATAAATATCTAAAAATAAGAATGAAAGCGGAGTTTCTGTAAATAATAGCCTTCCAAAATAATCTGAATTAATTAATTTTTTATAATTAAAAATTGTAAGGTGAATCCTGCTGGCAAATTCGTTCCTATCCTTAAAATATTTAAATAAATTTTTATCTATATTTTCAACAATTAACTCCTTATTTAAAATTTGAGGATTATTTTTATCAGAAAAATCAATTATAAAAACATCGTTATCTTCTTTTATTTCTTTTAAAATTTGTAATTCAAAATTTGTGTTATAGTTTTCATCATTTTTAAAAAATTCTATCCCTATTATTTCATCAGTAATATTTTGAATATTTATTTTTTGACTTTTTAAAATACTTTCTTTTTTTATTGAATTTTTACATAATTTATATGTTAACAATATTTTAAGTTTACATTTTTCTATTTTTTCTAACTTCATAAGCACTTCTCCAATTATACTTTTATTTCCCCAGTTCTATAACTAATTGTTCACTCAATTGTTCTATACCTGGCTCAGAAAATATTTTATTATACCAGTAGTCAGCTAATTTTTTATCGCCTAATTCAGAAGCTAAACTTCTTGCTATCGACATTGCTATTGCTTTTTTATTATTAGCAGGAATAGAGTAATATTTTAATGCCTGTCTTAAATCTCCTGCATCTTCATAGATCTCACCCAAATAAAAATTAGAATCAACATCTCCCCCATCAATTGCCATTTGAATCCATTTTTTAGCTGTTTCCACATCTCTTTTTTTATCATAGTAATATGAGCCAATATCTCCTGCTGCTCTTACAATTCCTTTTTCATAAGCAATTTTATATTTTTCAACAGCTTTTTCATTTGATATACCTGCATACATTTTTGCTATTTCATAATAACCTTCATTATTAAGTTTTGCTGCTTCTAAAAATATTTTT
Source organism: Leptotrichia massiliensis (assembly GCF_900104625.1). Lineage (NCBI taxonomy): Bacteria > Fusobacteriati > Fusobacteriota > Fusobacteriia > Fusobacteriales > Leptotrichiaceae > Leptotrichia > Leptotrichia massiliensis. The sequence continues at coordinate 291,638 of NZ_FNVZ01000005.1, read as the reverse complement.
TCAGCCTTTTCATAATCCTTTTTTTCAATAAATCTGTTTGCCTCCTCTATTAAATTAAAATATTGCTTTTCTTTTTCAGTCCCAAGCATGTATTCAATATTTTTTTTCATATAATACTCAACATGATAAATTTCTGTTTCTTCCAGTATTTGTTTTTGACATCTTTTTAGTTCTTCCCAATTTTTTTCTTTATAATACACTTTCGCAAGCAAATAAATTGCTTGGCCTTCTTTTTTATTAGCAGCCTGTCTTAAATATATTTTATATTTTTCCTTATCGTTTCTATTATAATAAAACATCGCTAACGCAAATACAGATAAACCTTTATTATTCTTTATAGCTCGTTTGTACCATTTTTCCGCCTCTTTAAAATTACCCGATTTTTCTTCCATTTCTCCTATAAGAGTTGCAGCCTCAAACACCTTGTACTTATATGCTTGTTCGTATGATTTTCGTGCTTTCTTTTTTTCATCCATATCACTATACAACATACCTAAATAATAGTATCCTGTTTTACTATATTTCAAACTCTCTTCCAATGTTTTTTCTGCTTGTGCATAATCTCCTTCTGTTTTATATTTTTCAGAGATTAAAAGTAATTCGTCAAACATTTCATTATTTGTATAATTAGAGTCTTTATTTTTAAAATAAATTAATGCTATTAACACTAGTATTAATAATATTCCTGATACAGCAATTATATATTTTTTATTCCTCATAATTAGTAACTCCTAAATATTTAATTTTTCAATATATTTCAAGTTTTTTTTCAAATTTATTTCAGCTATTTTAAGAAATTCTGGTTTTCTTATCTATTTATATTTTTTAAGATTTGAGATGTTAAATTTTCTATTCCTGGTTCTGTAAGTATCCTATTATACCAATATTTTCCTAGTTTTTCTTCTCCTAACTCAAAAGCAATTTCACCTGCGGAAAACATCGCAACTGCATTCTTATTATTTGCCGCTTTTGAATAATATTCATATGCTTTTTTTAAATCTCTTGCATTATCGTATAATTCGCCCATATGAAAATTTGAATTAACATCTCCTCCATCAATTGCTTTCTGTATCCATATTTTAGCTTTTTCTGTATCTTTGTTTATATAATAATATGATCCTATATTACTTGCTGCTTTTGCTACACCTTTTTCATAGGCAAGTTCATATTTTTTCATTGCTTCTTCTATTGAAATATGTCTATACATTTCTGCAATTTGATAATAGCCTTCTTTGTTTAATTTTGATGCTTCCAACAAAATTTCTTCTGCTTTTTTGTATTCTTCTTTATCAATATACTCATTAGCTTTTTCCACCAAATCAAAGTATTTATTGTCATTTTTATTACCAAGCATATATTCAATATTTTTTTTCATTTCATTTGAAACATCTTTTAATTGAACTTCTTCTAACAATTGTTTTTGGTATTTTTTTATTCCTTCCCTATTTTTTTCTTTATAATAAATTTTTGCAAGAAGATAAATTACCTCCCCGCTTTTTCGTTCCGCAGATTTTTCTAAATATTTTTTTGCGTTTTTCATATCATTCTGATTGTAATAAAAATTTCCTATAAGATAAAAAGAATACTCAAAATTACTTTTTATTCCTTCTTTATACCATTTCTCTGCTTCTTTAAAGTTTCCTTTTTCTTCTTCTATAAATCCTATCATGGAAGCCGCTTCAAAATTTTTTTTCTTATATGCCGCCATGTATGCTTCTTTTGCTTTTTCCTTATCATTAAAATAATTTGCATACAATGCTCCTAAATAGTAGTAACCTTTAACTTTATTATATTTTAAACTTTCTTTTGCAATTTTTTCTGCATTTTTATAATCTTCTGCTTCTATATGTTCATTAGCTTTTTCAATTAGTTCTTCAAATTTTTTATTGTCATTTTCTTTTTTTTCTAGTACCATTATATAAAGATATAGACATAATAATATTATAATAAAAAAAGTAACACAAAAACTTACATATTTTCTATTCATAATCATAGTTGATCTCCTTTTATTATTATTCAGAGCCTTTCATTCTTTTAAGAAAATATTTTTTTCTTAACTGCTGTGGTGTAAGTTTCTTTTCTTCTTCTGTTTCCTCCACATTTTCCACAACTTCCTCTTCAACAGCAATTCCCAGCATTTCCCCAAAAGACTTTATAACTTCATATCCCCTTATTGTCTTGCCCTTCTCAAATTTCACACAATAATTGTCGTGTTCAACAGCCGACTTTATCACATTAAAAGTTCTCAATTTTTCAGCCTCATCAAAAAGTTTCACTCTTTCTAAAAACTCTTCTTTTGGAAATATTATTTTGTCATCTTTTCTTAAAAGTGGAAGTAGCCAGTTGCGAATACTGTCGTAGGTTGCTTCTATTGGCTTTTTAGGTTTCTTGAATACAGTTTTTTCTATTTCTATCAATTCTTTTTCATTTAGATTTTCAACTTTTGAATTTTCAATTTGAGGAATTTCGTCTTTTTCAGCTTCATCTGATTTTTCCTCTGCTTCTACATTCTCAGGTTCTTCTTTTATAAAAAATTCTCTTTCGTATAATTTGTCATCTATCTTAATTCTCTGTTCCGCCTTTATTTCCTTTATCTTAAAATTTTCCTTATCCAAAATGTAATATCCTGTCAAATCCAACTCAAAATCCATCTTTTCAAACATTTCCTTTTTTAACAAATCTCGCACTTTTGAAACAAGCACATTTCTACTCATCCTGTTATCATAATAATCCATCCTGAAATCTAATTTTATATTATCCTTTTCATTTTCATCCAGCTTGAATATCAACTTAACAGGTATTTTTTCATCTATAGGTATTGACTGAATAATATATTCCACCTCAAACTCATTTTTATCGTTAATTTGTTTATCATAAATATCTAAAAATAAAAATGATAATGGAGTTTCAGTAAATAGTAAACTTTCAAAATCTTCAGAATTAATCAAATTCTTATAATTAAAAATTGTTAAATGGATTTGAGTGGCATATTCATTTCTATTTTTAAAATATTTAAACAGATTTTTATCTATATTTTCAATAATTAACTCCTTATTTAAAATTTGAGGATTATTCCATTTATTAAAATCAATAATATAAATATTATTATCTTCCTCTAATTCTTTAAATACTTGTAACTCTAACTTTGAAAATTTGTCATTAATATTTTTGGATTTTATAAACTTTATACCAATAATATTTTGATCAACTTCCTGAATTTTAATTTTTCCTTTTGCTTTTATATTTTGCAATTCTCCATTTATTTTATAGATATTTGGAACTAAACATTTAACTCTTTTGATTACTTCTATTTTTTTCATTATTTCACTTCCATACTATATAATGTAAAAATTTATTTTTTGGCATAATTTATCATATCATATTCCAAATAAATTAACCCTTTTTCAAATAATATTTTATTCTTTAATTTTTTTACTTCTTCTTCTTCTCCCAATTTTTCATAAATATGAACTAAGTTGTAAATTGATCTAGCATCTTTCAATACCATCCCTTTGTTATAAATTATTATTGCATTTTCTATATCGTTATCTTCTTCTTCATATATGGCACCCAAGTTAAAAATTGATTCTCTATCTTCTTTTTCAACTCCTATTTTATAAATTTCTTTTGCTTTTTCAATCTTTTCATTATCTTCTTCTATTCTTCCAATTATTGATAATGATTGAAAATTACCTAACTCGTATGATTTTTCTAATATTTTTTTTGCTAAATCTTTTTTTAGAATATAATAGTATAATTTCCCTAATTCATAATAACCATCTTTTTCATTAATTTTTATTGCATCTTTTAATTTATTTTCTGCAATATTATAGTTTCCAAGAAAAGCAAAATTATTTGCATCATTAATTTGGTTAAAAAATTTTTTATCTTTATCAGAACCTTTAATATATTTAATATTATTTATCATATCTTCATTTATATCTTCAACCAGAGTTTCATTAAAAAGTTTATTTTCCCATTTATCCATATTTTTTTTATCATTTTTTAAATATGAAATTATAAATAAATTATAAATTGCTTCACCATTTTTTTCAATATTTTCAACTTCTAATAATATTTTTTCAGCTTCATTAAAATTTTTTTCAGACATGTATATTTTAGCCAATTGTATATTGCAGGAATTTTCATTTTCTTCAACACCTTTTTGGTACCATTCTTTCGCTTTTTCCACATTTCCTTTTTCTCTATAAATATCTCCTAATGGTAAAGTTGACAGTATATAACCTTTTTTATAGCCTAATTCAAAAAATTTTATTGCTCTTTTTTCATCATTTAATTCTGAAAAATAAAATATTCCAAGTTGATAATATCCTTCTATATCATATTTTATTGATTTTTTTAATAAGTTTTCAGCTTTTTCATAATTTTTTTTTTCACTCATTTCATTTGCTTTTTTCAGTATTTGTTCATATTTTTCTCTATTCATAAAACCTCCTTTAAATAAAATATACTGAAATAAAAATAAAATTGTTAATATCCCTATTCCAAATACTATTATTTTATTATAAATTTTCATCAAAATTTCCTTTCCTCTTATTTTACTATTTCTATTATAGAAATGTCATTATTTAAATATTTAACGCTTTGTTCGTACTTTTCTTCAATGCTTTCTCCTAATTCTTCATACAATATCTTACGTATTTCTTTATCTTTTGATTTTATTTGTGTATACTCCTTATTAATATCTTTAAAAAATCCTTTTTTTATTTTATTATTTTCACTTTTTTCTAATTCTTTTTTTGTAGCTTTTTTTTGCCAATTCTTTTCTTTACGATTTGCATTCCCTCTCCTCTCTCTTCTAGACTTATTTGACATTGGATTTTCTTTAATTTTTAAATAATTATTGTTAAAAATTGTTAAAGGTGTGTTAATAAAACTAGAAACTTCATAAACTTTGCTAGAAATTCCAAAAATTGTTTCAATTCCTTCAGAGCTATATCCTACACTACTCAGAATTTCTTTTCCAACACTAATGTTTTTTCCTTTATACATTGAAATCCCTGCTGATAACGATGATTCAATTCCATTAATAATTTCAACTGAAGAAGTTCCAATTCCTATTATTCCTAAAAACCCTACATGAGGAGCTTTTATCATCTTTTTTGAAGCAGCAAATTTTCCAACAGATTCATAAGTTTCTTTTATACCATCCTGCAATTGTTGGGACCAAATACTTTTCATAATTGCTATATTTTGTTTTGCTGTTTTTTCTGTAATGTTTTGTCCATTAAAAATAATATCAATAGGCTTATTAGGATCTATTCCACAAAAAAGTTTACTTTCATTTGATAATGTTTTTTTTCCACTTTTTAAAATATTATTAAAAACATTTCCCCATTTTCCATTTTTTACATTGCATAAACTACAACTAATTAAACAATAACCCTCTTGTTCTATTCCATTTTTATCACAAATAATAAAATTATAACTATTATTATCATATTCTGTTGCTATTGGTTTTCCTAAAATTTGAGTTTTTCTATCAATAACTTTTAATTTTAAAAACAAATCCTTACTAATTAAATTTTTACATTTTAATAATGCACCATCACAAACATATGTTTTTAAAATTTCTTTATTAATTTTTGTTTCTACTATTGTTCCTAAATTTAACGGACTTATTTTATAAAATAAGTCTTGCATTTTTTTTATATTTTCGAGTCTATCTTTAATTTGTTGATAAGTTACTGCTATATCTGAGTTTTCATTAAGATATTCATTATACATCTAATCACCTCTTATTTCAAAATTTAAATTAAACATTTTAAAAACTCTCTTTTAAAATATATTATTCTATCTCGACTATTCTCACTTGTTAATCTATACTCATTTTCTTTTTCATATATTTTAATCATATTATCCACTTTTCTCGTAATCTTCACATCATCCAGCAACATCAATTTCCCATACTCAATCTTTAGATTCTCAAATTCCCTTCTGTATTCTGAATTTATAAATTTATGAAATCTTAAATTACTCATTTTATCATAGTTTAAATGTCCTTTTATTACATAAACACCTTTTTCTTGCTTTATTTGCAGTGATAAAGGAACAGACTTTGAGCCTATTCCATATATTGTCTTTTCCTTGTCAAAAATATTGCTCTTGAACACGCTGTAAAATTTATAGTTCTTTATAAATTCAAGAAAAACGTTCTCATCTGATACCAGTTTTTTATACTTCTCCATATCTGGATATTTCAATTTTAAATTTACATTCTCAATTTTTATTACCTCCTGCTGAACAATTTCTATTTTTTCCATAATTTCATCAATATTCAAAATTTCCAATAGTTCAAATTTCTGATTTACTAAAAAATATAATTCATCAAATATAAAGTTTTCTAATATCCGCTCCTTTAAATATTCTACATTATATTTATTTTCTTCTTCCTTTATCCGATAAACTAGATACTTTTCATCTTCCTCTGTAAATTCCTCTATTTTTTCCAAAATAAAATCACATTGCTCGTATTCTTCATACAGTTTATCATTTACCAATCTTTCAAAAATTTTGATATATCTAAACCTTTCCTTCTTCAAAAAATCCGTTATATTCTCTGGATTTCTTCTATATTTTTCATCTATCATAATTTATTTCCTTTTTCCCCTTTATCCATTTATCAATACTTTTCCACCACCAGCAACTTTTGATGTTCCTGATGAAGTTATTGTCGTGTCATTGTTAGAGGTTATCGTAGTATTTTGTGTTGATGTCTGGGTAATATTCTGTGCAAGTACGGATTTTACCCCTTCCACAGTTTCAGAATAATTTTTAGCACTGTTGCTTATGCTTCCTGCATTCTCTGAAATACTGTCTGCACTTTCCGATATACTGCTAGCAGTCTGTGAAATTGAACTTGCCGCGCTTGTTGACAAACTATTAGTCGCAAGCACCATATTAAAGTCCGAATCTCCCACATGATAATTTCTGTTAGCCACATCAGTAAACCTACCATTCCCGTCATTATTCAAAGCTCCTATTATAAAAGCCTTTGTTTCATTTCCGTTTGGAAAATAAAGTGCCACTCTGTCATTTACTTCTGGTGCTGGTGTAAATCCTGTATTTGTTTGGCTATACGGAGTTACATATGGAAAATAACTTTTCCCAGCATACTTATCCTCAAAAGATTGCCCATTTTCTCCCAAATCCATAAGCCCTTCTGTTAAATTTAATGTCATAACTGCAATATCTTTTGTCTTGACTTTTTCTTTTGTATTTTCATTCTGATTATTTTCAGTTTTCTCTATATATTTGTTAAGCGGTTTTACTCCAATTGCTCTTCCCTCAAGATTATCCGAACTTCCTTCGCTTCTTCCGTGTTTACTTTTACTTTCATCTGTTCTTGCAATATGAACTGTTCTTGCTTCTATTACTGCTCCTCTTATCTTTTCGTGCGGTATCGGATCTACAAAATAATCTGTCTGTTTTCCAAGTATGTATTCACATTTTAACATATTTCCTTCGTTATAAATTTTATTCTCAAGAACATAGTAATCGTTTTCCACTTCTTCTCCTGACACTCTGTTTCTAGTCTTTAATTTTATTGGTGTTGCTACTGGATAAACTTCTGTTCCTGTTATTTTAAAATATGTTCTCTCTTCTTTTGTTCTTTTCCCAAATTGAGAATACTTTAAGTTCGGTGTCTATGCTGGCATATTTTTAAAAAATCCTACAAATACCTTATCTGAGTATGCCATTACTGGCTGTCCTATATACGACGCTATTCTCTTTAAGTATTCCCAGTCTGTTTCGTTATACTGGATTGTCATTCTTGGTAATGCCTGCATATCTTCACCAACATTTACAATTTTTCCATCATTTGTACCGTAATTTCCATTTATTTCCTCTGCTATCGCTGAATAAGTTAATGTTGGATCTTGAAATGAACGGTATCTTGGTATTCTATCCAAAAGTACACTTTTTGAAATTGCTGTAATTTCTACTGTCAAGGCTCCTGCTGTCGTTTCGTTTATTTGAAGTTCTTTTATTACTCCATTCAGAAATATCTTTTCTGTTGAATTTCCAGTATTATCAGCAATATTGCTTCTCCCTAGTATTTTTATCTCCTTATCCCCTTTTCTGTCTATCAAGGCATCGTATAAACTTAACTGGCTTACTGAACCAATATACTTTATTTTACCAATCGTATGTTCCCCTATTCTTGAATCAATTTCAAGTTTCATATCTCTCCAAAGTATCTGATGTCCATCAATTTCTATTTTTATTCTTTCTGCTGAAAAAAATTCTACTGGATTTTGGTTATTTAAATTATTGTTCATTTTCAATCACTTCTTTCTCTTTAAAAATTTTTCTTCCATACATTTCTAAATGTCCTTAAAATCTAATTTTTCAAATTCCGATTTCATTTCAACAACATTGTTAAATCTATCCTTTATCTCTACTTCCATTCCCTTTTCAATAAATTTTCTTATATCCCCACTTATATCTTCATCAAAAATCAATTCAGGATTATAGAATCTTTTTAATACTTCATCTGGTTTCTTTTTAGTTATCATAAAATATAGTAATGCCGAAAGGCTATATATATCTGTTCTTTCATCATTTTCAGCTTTTAATGAGTACATTTCAAGGGGAGAGTATCCATCTGTTACTTTTATATATGTTCCATTTTTTTCTTCAAAATATATGCTTGATCCAAAATCTATTATTTTTATTTTATTTTTCTTATTGATTAATATATTTGAAGGCTTTACATCCCTATGAATTATTTTTTCATTATGAATTTTTATAAATATATCTAAAATATCAAAATATATTTTTTTTATATCTTTACCTTTCACATTTTCTTCATTAAGTATATACTGTTTTAATGTTGGAAAATTAAAATATTCCTCGACAATATAAACTGTTTTATTTTCCTCAAAATAATCAAACAATTCAATTATTCTGCCTTTAGAGTTTGAATCAAGCACATTATGCAAATGAGCCAATATTTCCGCTTCCCTGTCAAAACTTTCCTTTACTTCCTTTAATCTATCCTCATATTTTTTAGTAAAAACTTCCTGATTCGCTCCCCTAATAACTAGCTGTGAAGGGAAACATTCTTTTATAACATATCTTTTTTTCTTGTTAAATGTTAAATATACATTTGAAAAATCACTTTCTGCAATTACCTGTTTTACTTCATATTTATTTTTCAACTTATAATTTATTGGCAAATAATTCATAAAAACTCCTTTTTCTAATATTAAATTTCTATTTCATTAACAAGTTTATAATCAACTTTCTGCTCTTATTTTAAACTAAAATTGCTATACAATAAAATATTCTGATTAAATAATATTTCCGTTATTATCTCTTCCCAATTTTTTCCAATTCTGTCTAATTTCCTCATCAAGCGAATCATATGATTTTCTTGCTGTTCTAGATTTTGATTTTGGTTTTGGTTTTAAATTTATATTATTTTTCTCTCTTTTTGGCTGTTTTTTTACAGGATTAACAGATGTTCTCGCTTCTCTTTTTATTTCTGGAAGTTTCACTGCCTTACTTTGATTTTCCTGTTCCAATTTTTCAATTTCTTTTTCTTCTTCGTTTTGTGGCGGTAATACAGCTGTTTCTTCCACTTTTTCTTCTACAACTGGAGCAGGAATTTGTGGTTGAACATTTTCAGGTTTAACAGTTGTGTTTATTTTTGCCATATTTTCTGATTGTTGATTTTGAGATGGCTTCTGAACAATCACTTTTTCTTTTTTAGATTTTTCTATTCTACTGTTATAGATACTCTTCCCCACTGCTGTGACAAAAAATACTGCTATTAACATCGGAAGTATGTAATTAAGTGGATTTACTCTTTCCACAACAGTAGTTACTGTATATTCTTCCTCTTCTTCCTTTTCCAAATTTTCAATAAAAATAGACAAAAACGGTATCTCAATTTTTCTCTGTACCTCTATACTATTTACTTTCTGGCTCAATTCACTTTCAAAACTAAAACGGCTGCTATTTCTTATAAACATGTCCAGTATTTCATTTTCATTTACGATTTCCCAAAATTCGGCTGTCCCCGATAATATATAATCATATTTTTTTAAATCAAGGCTTACAATTGTATCTCCCTCAATTTCTTCAATCAGTTCATTATCACGGAAAATTTTTACTTTTGAATTTCCTATATTTCCAACTATCATTTTATTGTCTTCGGCAGCCACTATTGATGTTGAAAATTTACTGTAATAATCCATATTTCTCTTAATTTTGTTTTCAATTATCTCTTTATTTGCCACATTAAGAAGATGTGTCATATTATCTTCTGACAGGCTATTATTTGAAAAATATGCTTCAGCCACAGCCATTACTGCAATTTTTGCAACATTTTCCTTCTTTTCAGCATCTTCAGTTAATATCCAAAATCCTTTTTTCCCTTCTGGAATAAACGCAGAAAACGTATTTTCCTCCTGATCCGTATTGTGATGTTCCCTAAAAAAATATGTTGAATATTTAGTTTTTGTTATTTGCATAATATTTACCTTCCTTTACATTTTATCTATTAATCTTCTTTAAATTTAAAAAATTGATGATGATTCAATTGTCATTGTTTCTTCTATTCCTATTACTCCAAAATGATGTTCCCAGTAAACTTTTGTTCTTAATCCCATTGGTAAAAATAATTTTGAAAGCAATTTAAATTTTTTCCTGTTTTTTTCATTTTTTTGACTATTAATATAGATAACAAGTTTATCTTCTGAAACTTTATTATTATATATTATCGAATCAGGATATATTCTCTTTATAATTTCCTCAAAAGCGTACATCCCGTTTGAATGTTTATACATGTCATTTATTGTGTTAGCAATATTTATTTTTTCTATTCTGCCAAACTCTTTTATCAAATTCTTTATCTCGGCTCCATATTTTCCTTCTTCCAAATCCTTAACTATTTTACGGTTTATTATAATCTTTTTATTCATACCCTCATACAAATCAAGTTTTGCAAGTATATGCACCATCACATTAAAAACTATCTTTCTAACTTCCTCATAGTCCTTTTTTATATTTATATCAATAATATTTGACAAAATCTTATTAAATCTTAAAAACGGATTTATCTCTATCTCCATCTCTTCATCAAAATAATTTATATCTTTATCATTTATCTCCATATATGGCGAAATCTGCTTTGACAACACATATTTTATCTTATTTATATCTTCTCCCTTTTGAAACATTTCATAAATAACATTCCAAATATACTGATACTGCTTTTTATTCTCCATACATTCCATCTCCCTTGCTTCTTTCTAAAAATTTTCCTCTTATCTCTAATCTCTACAATAAACTTTTTCCAAATATTTTATAAATCTACTTTTCCCCATCTCTTCATTTCTTCTATTCATCTACACTTTCTTATTTCTATTTATCTTCTTTCATTCTTTTAAGAAAATATTTTTTTCTTAACTGTTGTGGCGTAAGTTTCTTTTCTTCTTCTGTCTTTGTTTTCTCATTTTCTTTCACATGTTCATCTTGAATAGATAATCCCATTGTATTACTAAATATTTTTAATGCCTCTTCTATTTCATATTTTCCTTTTGTTTCAAACGTTACCGTTTCAAGATAACTTTCCAAATACCATTTTATATACTCATACACCCTTTTTTTCAAATCAGCATCAAAATTCTCTATTCTTTCAATAAATTTTTTTAATGGAAATACATTTCCCTGCCCCAAAACTCCACTCCCAAAAAAACCTTCTTCACCTGTACTTAGCCAGTTTTGTATTTCAGTAAATTTCTTATCAGCTTCCAATTTATCAATTTGTTCTTGTGTCAATTCTGGTTTTGTTTCCTTAGACGGTACAGATGTTTTAGTATTTTGAGAATCTAATATTTTATTTTCTTGTTCTTCGGTTTCTTTTTCTGATAAGTTTTCTAAATTATTTCCATAATATCTAGTAATATCAGTATAAGCATCATATTTTTTTATAACTTCATCTTTAGAATAAGTTGTTATATATCTTAAATTCCCATTTTTATCATATGTTTTTACCTCATTTTCTAATAATCCCTCTTTATATTCTCCTTCCTCTTCTAACTCACCACTATCATAATATCTTAAATATTTCCCATGTTTTTTCCCATTATACATAAATCCTTCAAAAATTAAGTTCCTGTTCTCATCATAACCTTTTAAAATTTCTGTATTTCCATCCAAAAGTGGCTCTATCTCTCTTTCAACATTTCCATCTGGATAATAAAGTTTCCACGCACCTTTCATTTCTCCATTTATAAAATTACCCTCTTCTTTGATAACACCAGTTGGATAATACCATTTCCAATGCCCAGCTTTTTCATCATTTTCAAGAAAACCATCTATTTGCAATATTCCTGTTTCATAATAAATTTTGTATGTTCCATTTCTTTTACCATTTTCTGAGTAATATTCCTCTATTTTTTCTTGTCCATTTGGATAATATTGTGTATTTTTTTTATATCTTTTACCATCTTTCAATTGTCCTCTTACTTGAATTCTTTCTTCATATCCGTATATTTCAATATGTCCAGTAAAAGGTTCTCCATCCTTATAAAAAACATCTTCTCCATCTTCATTTTTTTTTACTACAAATATTTCTCTTATATCGTCTTCTGGATATATTTTCATTAATTTTATTATTTTCATAATTTCCTCCAACTTTTAATGAAATCTATCAAATAAATTTTTTAAATCTATTACAGGCGGTTCCCTTCTTTCTTTATCTATTTTATTGTAATAATCTTCAAGACCTTTTTCTACAACTTCTCTTTCAGTTTCAAAATTTTCCATATTTTCCAAACAATAAATTAACAAATAATGAAAAAATTCTTCATGTGCATAAAAAACCTTCATTACTTCATCTTTTATCTCGGTTACTATATACACTGCCTTTTCTAATATTTCCTCTTTCCAAATAATTTTTATTCTTATCTTTTTATTTGAAAAATATAACTCAGTTTCATCACATATTTTTGAAACAATATTAACAAAATTTTCTTTTTTCTCCACTGCCATTAAAAACAAATCATGTTTATTCATTCCTAAATTTTCATAAAAATCTTCTATTATCAATTTTTCCATAATTATTCTCCTAACTCTTCTTTAAATTTTTCAAACATTTCTTTTATTTCATTGTCATTATAAATTTTTTCATAAGCATTTACTATTATTTCCAGTTCCTTAATAAAATCTTGCTTTGATATTTCTTCCATATTTGCAGTTATTCTTTTATTTTTATAAATTTCAAATTTTTTCTTTTCAGAATCACTGTATTGGGAATAATAGAGATTTATATCGTTTTCTAAAAATTGGTTATAATATTCAATTTTTACATTGTTTTCAATAGTTACAGTGTAACTTTCCAAAATTTTATCAAATCCACTAAAATAACCATTTACTCTCATAAATGTTCTTTTTCCTTTAAAAAATTTCAATAACATATTTTTAGTTATTAAATATGAAAAAAAATTTTTCGCAATATTAACACTAAAATAACTTATACGCTTTTCAATTTGAATATCATAATTATACTCTATCAAAAACTTTCTTAACTTGTCCCTTTTCAAAATTTTTTCTATATTTAAATTCAATTTATATTTTTTATTATTATTTACTTCTTCAATATATTTTTGAAAAGAATTTTCTATTCTATTCAAAGTATCAGCAAAACAACAAATATTTTCCAAATAGTAACTAAACATATAATGAAACAGTTCTTCATAGCTGTAATAAACTCTTGTTTCCTGATCATCAAAATATTGAACAATATACAAATCTTTTTCATCTTCTTCCAGTTCATACCAATAATTCACTAATCCCATTCCCAAAAATTCATTGGAAAAAAATGGCTCCTCATTATTATCATTATAGGAATAATCTAGCAAATCAGCAAAACTTCCTATTTCATCAATCGTATAAACCAATAAGTCATACTTATTCTTATCTATTAAATCTGTTGTTCCTATTTCAGTGACTTTATTAAAAAGATTTTTTCTTACTTTTGATAACTTATTTTTAAATACATTCATTCTATTTCCCTTATTAATTTTTTTATAATTATTCTCCTAATTCTTCCTTAAATTTTTCAAACACACTTCTTATTTCATCATCGTTATAAATTTCTTCATAAGCATTTACTATTATTTCGAGTTCTTTAACAAAATCTTGCTTTGATACTACTTCTACATTCATTTTATCCCTTGTCCCTTTAAATCTTTCTTTTAAAAATTTATCAGTTTCATCTTTTGTAACAAAATTTTCTAAATATTTATTTGTCCTAGTATTTTCTTTATACGCTATTCCAGTTTTATCAATTACATTATAATAATTTCCTAACCTATTGTACTGCGTGTAATAGTCTATTGATACACTATTTCCATCTAATTCAATATTAAAACCTTTATCATAACCTCTATAACCAAAATAATATGTTGTTTCTATTTGAAACTCTCTTTTTCCTTCCAAAAATTTTCTTAATACATCTTTTCCCATTAAATAGGACATAAATTTTTTCAATATGTCTATATCCCAATAATTTATATATTCGTTATGATAATTTATAAATCCATATAGATATTTATTTTCTTCATTATTATAGTCCAATAAAAAATTTCTAAGTTTATCTCTTTTAAAAATTTTTTTTGTATTTAATTTTATACCATATTTTTTAGCATAGTCTCTATGTTTAGTATAATTTATAAATTCTTGTTCTATAGTCATTATCATATTAGCATAACAATGTATATTTTCCAGATAATAAGTTAAAAAATAATGTAAAAATTCCTCATATGTGTAATAAACTCTTATTTCTTTATCTTCACTTTCTATACCCCAACAAAATTGAGAAATATAAGTTTCTGTTTCATCATCATCACTCCAGCCACTATTTATTTTAAATCCTATATATTCATCACTGTCATATCCCATATTATCAAAATAAATTTCAATAAATATTGATGAAAAATCTCCTATTTCATTTATTGTGGTTACAAAAAGATCATATTTATTCATTTTAAATTCTTGATTGATATTTTTTCTTAATTTTTTTATGCTCATATTTTTTCCTATTATATTTTTTATTTTATTTTTTCAAGATTTTGTTCATTAACTATTAAAATTTCTAAAGTTTCCTCATTTTCAATAAATTCAACCATATAATCATTTGGAAATTCAGGAAATACCATTACTACTGCTCCTACTGTATTCTTTTTAACTTTTTCTGATAAATCAATTTTTGATTTTACTACATCGTATTCATTTAACATAAAAAACTCCTTTTATCATTTTTAGACAGGATTTAAAATTTTTTTAATTTTATTAAAGTTTATATAAAAATTCAAAATTTGTAATAATATTCCTGACCTTATAAATTAGATAAAATTTTATCATTTAAATAATTTTCAGACACACTTTATTATTCAATCTTATTTTTTAATATATCATAAAAAATGTTTTATATATTATCTAGATTTATAATTTCCTGATAATTCATATCGTAATTTTTTTCTAAAAAAATTATCCATTTTTTTATTGCATAAGATACTTTTTTTCTATCAATACGTACTTCATCATCACCTTCTTCATAAACTATATCCCTAATTATTACACTATCATTTTTTATCAATGCTTCATATGCTTCTGAACTAATATTATAGTTTTTTATGTTAATATTTTCCAATTTATCCAACATATCTTTTATCCAATTAACATCTAAAGAATCTATATAATCTCCTAAAAATACTTCATCTAATATATTTTCTTTATATATTATTTCTACAGATTTTTTTAACCCTAATTCTCTTGATTTTTTATTATCCATTTTAAAAGATTCACACACTTTATAGTATTTGTTGTCATTTTTTGAATATTCATATCTAAAAATTAATTTCATCATTAATCATTCCTTTCATTATTAAAATTTATTACTAGCGACTATTAGGATTTATCAGGTATGTTCTTGTTACTTCTTCCATTAAATAGGATATAAATTTCTTTAATATATTTATATCCCAATAATTTATATGTTTGTTAAGGTAATTTATAAATTATTGTTCTATAATCATTATTATATTTGTATAACAACTGTATTTTTCAGATAACTAAGTTAAAAATAATGTAAAAATTCCTAGACTGACATCTTTCCTTAATTTTTCTATGCTCAAATTTAATTTCTTTTCTTAGCTTTAAACTCCCACAACTTTCACATAATTTAAACCGAATTATTTTTGTAAAAAACTATATGTTTATATAATATTTTTTTTGGGAAATTTCTATTTTAAAATTTACTTTAACTTCATAAATTTCATAATTACTATCTTCTAAAAATTTCATTTTGACTTACTTCAATATTTTCTTCTAAATCTATTATTTTTATATATGGAATATCATCTTTATCTATCACAAATTCAATTGAATAGTCATCTGATATATATACATGACTTATTTTATCTTTTTCAAAATCTTGAAATTTTTCGTAAAAAATTTCTTCCCAATAACTTTTTATAAAAAACTCTGAATTAATGGATGACCATAAAAATACATTTTTTCCAGTTCCTATTCTATTTTCTTTTAATATTAAATATTGCGGGTTTTGTAAATTTTTATATTCAAATATTATTTTATATTTGTTATTTAATCTAAAGTATAGTTCATAATTTATAGCTTCTTCAAAAAAATTATTATTTATTATTTTCTTTGTTATTCCCATAAAAACTAACTCTTTTTTATATTTCAAAGTTAATTCGCTTTTCAAAATTTCATTCACTTCTAAATTCTTAAATTCCAATATATATTTTTTTTCAATATTTAATTGATTATCGGATTTCATAATCTTATTTTCTAACGGAACATAAATTTCCTCTTTGTTTTTTTCGTTAGAATTAATCATTGATATATTTTTGCTAATATCAAATTTTGTTAAAATTTCAAAGTAGCAGCTATCTATGAAGAATAAATTATGAATATAATTTTTATTTTTTATATACCATCCATCTAATTTAGAATCTATTACTTTATTTATCAATGAATTTTTTAAATCTTCATTTTCAAATTGTTCCACAAAATCAATTATTGCAGAATGTCCAGCTATATCTCCAAAATTTCTAATTCCAACTATATCTTCTGCTTGAATTTTGAAATTAATAACTTCTTCTAAATTTTTATCAAAACATTCCAATAAAATTTCATTATTATTTTCAAAAAAATCAATTTTCAAATTTATTACATTAATCCTATTTTTTTCAATTTTAAAATCTGTCGGAACTATCTTCTCGTCTGTTTCATATTCATCAAAACAGTAAATTCCTTCATTATTTTTTATGTACCTTGTTGACATATTATTCTCCTTCATATCTTATTTTTATGTGTCTTTTTACTATTTTTCCATTGACTTCTACCTCTCCAATTAAATCCAATGTAGGTTCATAATTACTTAAATGACTAGAAGTATTCCTCGCTGTTAATGTTACTGGTTTCTCGTTTACTATCGTTTTTCCTATTAAAATTTTTTTATCTTGATTACTTTTATTCAGTATTTCTTTTGGATTCATTTTAAAAAAGTCTTTTTCTGTTTGTGTATATGAACCCTTTTTGTGGAAATCACCCCAAGATCCTTTTTCTCCAAGTTCAGCATCGAAAAATTCAATAATTGAATCTTTTTCTAAATTTTTTAATTGTGTATTTTTAATTTCTGTATTCTGAGCAATATTATTTCTACTAATACAATCATCCAAATTATGGTTCAACAATCCTTCCCCACCTACATAATAATTCCTAGTCTCTTCCACACTAAAATTATAAACTTTCTGTTCTTTTTGGTACTTTATTATTTCTGTTTCTAGTATTTCTACTTCTTTTCCCTCAAAATCTGTTAATTTCATATTAGTATTTAAAAATCCTGCTAATATGTATTGTCCGTTTACATAAAATGGATGTTCTGGGGTTGTAAATATTATGTCTTTTTTTGTTTTTATTTTTACTAATAAATCAGTTGTATGTAGATATACTGCTTGCACACTTTTTAAAATATTTTCCTTTTTTATTTCATCATAGCCATATATTTTATCACCTACTTTTATTTCCTCAATTTTTTTAATTCCATTTTCTGTTAAAATAAAGGTTCCTTCCGCAAAACATCTTGTACCTTTACAGTATAAATCACAATTCATACTTTCTTCATATCTTGCTCTTGCATTCTTATACCTTGTTTCTATATCCAGTTCTGATGTTTTTCCATTTGACATTTTTCTTTTAGATTTATTTCCTGACATAACACGGTAGCTTTTCATCGCTCCATATGCTGCTAAAAATCCTACATAAGTTTCATACATACTTTTTATATTTTTTCCATCAATATATTCATCATCGTAGTTAAAACCCCTTATATACTGTTGTTTTATTGTATACTGCTGCATAGCATGTTCCGTACTCATATAGCTACCTACGATACTGTTTTTAAATTTTATTCCATTTTTTTCATATTCTTTAATTGTACTCTGATTTTCCCTTTTATTTAAAAAATTTCCAAAATCATCAACTACTAGAGTTACACTTCCATCTTTATTTTTTTTATAATCTACAATTTTAACATTTAAATCATCAAACCACTTATCACTTTTTTTGTTAAATTCTTTTATGTTTTTTGTCCATTCTATATTATTATGTGATTCTTGCTTTTTTTTAACTCTTTTTTCAGCCTCATTAGCCCAATCTTTCTTTGTTTTTTCAATAATTTCTTTACTTATTCCCCTTTTTTCACGATAATTACTAGAATCTGTATATATAACCCCTCTTACTGGAAAATTTTTATCTTTTGTTTCTCTTACCCGATATTCATTTCCTAATAATTCTACTTTTTGTATTGCTTTCCTTTCTGTAAAAAAGATTCCATTTTTATTAAATTCATTTACATCGGTTTGTAAATTTTTATTCAACTCAATCTTGTTAAAATCATTTTGCATTTGTCCCCTTGTTGTAATATCTAATGTTGGAAATTTCCCATTTGTAAATTTAAAATCTTCTACATTTATTGATTGATTATACTTTTTGGATAAATATTCACTCAACTTTTTTTTGATTTCTTCTTTAGTTCCTCCTTGCGAAGCTATTTTCATTAGTTCCTCAGAATCTTTTGCTATTGTTTCTGACGTTAAAAACTGACCTGAATGTATTACTCTTATAATTCCACCTTTTTGACATCGTGCAAAGGAATTTTTGGATAAACATTGATTTGCTCCACAAAACTTATCTTCTATATAATTTTCCCAATCGCCTTCAACAATTACTTCACATTTTGCATTATCATTATATATACAACTTTGAAACGGAGGTATATTTTCGAATGTTTCTTTGTCTTTTTTAGTTGCAACTAACTTATTTTTTATTTCATAATCATTTTGACTGGTTACTTGTAAATTAGTTTTTTCTCCAGGACAGCCATCACAAATTAACTCAGCCCCATCAACTACATATTCTATTTCAGAAATATCTGCTAAATCTAATTTTTTAGCTACATTCTCACTTAATATTAATACTTTATTTAAAAATAATCCGTTCATAATAAACCTCTTTTAGTTTAACTTTTTATTTCTCTGCCATTTACATACCTAGTTCTCATAATTTCCCTGCCAGCTTCATCAAAATATATCTCCTCTCCATTTTTTTCACTATCCCTAAGAAAACACTTATATAAAAGTATACCACTTTTTGAATATTTTTTATAATTTCCATAAAACATATTATTTCTTGTAGGACATTCACATTTTAATTCTCCACTTTCATAAAATTTTTTCCAAATACCATTCTGCTTATTTAAAACATATGAAGTTTCAACGTCTAAATTTCCATTCTTATAATACGACTTCCATGTACCTTCCATTTTGTCGTATCTCATTTCTCCAACTTCCATTAGTTCTCCGCTTTCATAAAATCCTTTATAATTTCCAGTCAATTCCCCAAATTTATATGTTTCAATTTTTTCAACATTCCCATTTTCATAAAAATATCTCCATTCTCCCGATTTTAATCCTTTTTCAATTTGTCCCGTCACTTTAACTTTATCACTATTATTAAATCGAATTTCTATTTTCCCTGTGTAATATTTTTCATTATTTAAAATATAATAATTTTTACCATTCATTATTTTTTTTGACAATTCTACTTTTTCATAATTTTTCATTACCTATTATTCTCCAATCCAATTTACTATTAATGTACTTTTACCTTCCCTCCTTTTATATCTGTTGTTCCTGCTCCAGCTCCTATTGAAACTTGTCCTCCTGTTGCTGACAATTTTGCACCTCCTTTAATATCAACACTACTATTTCCGTTAACATTGATATTATTCGGATCTATTGTTACTTTAGAACTTCCAACAACTGAATTTACAGATTTTGAACCGATAACATTTACGTTCGATGTTGTTGAGATAACCCCTACGTTACTTCTTCCTGCTACATTAATCGTTCCTGAAGATTCCATACTTATAACATTACCAGTACTCATAGTAAATTTTTCACTGTCTAAAGTAAAATCATACATCGGTTTCCCATTATTCGCTCCACCTTGACTATTCCCCAAAGTAAAATTCCTTTTATCAGGATTTGTAAACCTTCCATTCCCATCATTATTAACCGCACCCAGCACTATTGCATGTGTTTCATTCCCGTTTGGAAAATAAAGTGCCACTCTATCATTTACTTCTGGTGCTGGTGTAAATCCTGTATTTGTCTGGCTATATGGAGTTACATAAGGAAAATAACTCTTTCCAGCATATTTATCCTCAAAAGACTGCCCATTTTCTCCCAATTTTAGCAATCCTTCCGTTAAATTTAATGTCATTACAGCTATATCACTCGCTTTAACTCTTTCTTTTACATTTTCACTCTGATTTTCAGCTTTTTCTATATATTTATTAAGTGGTTTTGCTCCAATCGTTTTCCCCTCAAGATTATCTGAACTTCCTTCGCTTCTTCCGTGATTGCTTTTGCTTTCGTCTGTTCTTGCAATATGGACTGTTCTCGCTTCTATTACTGCTCCTTTTATCTTTTCATGCGGTATCGGATCTACAAAATAATCTGTCTGTTTTCCAAGTGTGTATTCGCATTTTAAGGTATTTCCTTCGTTGTATATTCTGCTTTCTATAACGTAATAATCGTTTTCAGTTTCTTCTCCGCCTGCCCTGTTTCTAGTTTTCAATTTTATCGGTGTTGAAACGGCATATACTTCTGTTCCTGTTATTTTATACATTGTTCTTTTATTTTTCTTGCTTTTTCCATATTGGGAATATGTTGTATTCGGTGTCTGCACAGCCTGATTTTTCAAAAATCCAACTAGGACTTTATCATAATAAGGAATTATTGGTTGTCCTGTATATGAAGCCAGCCTTTTTAGATATTCCCAGTCTGTTTCGTTATACTGGATTGTCATTCTTGGGACTTCTTTCATATCTTCCCCTACACTTATTATTTTTTCTCCATTTGCCCCATAATTTTTGTTAATTTCTTCAGCTATTGCTGAATAAGTTAGTGAAGGATCCTGAAATGAACGGTATCTTGGTATCCTGTCAAGAATAATACTTTTAGAAATACAGGTAATTTCCACTACCAAAGAGCCTGTCTTAATTTCAGAAAGTTTAATATCGTCAATTATTCCATTTAAAAATATTTTATCATTTGAAGTTCCGTTTTCATTTGAAATATTGCTTCTTCCAGAAATAATTATTTTAATATCCTCATCCTTGTCTATTGCGGCATCATAAATATTTATCTGCTGTAAAGAGGCGATATACTTTATTTTTCCAACAGTATGCTCCCCAATTCTTGAATCTATTTTTAAAGTCATATCCCTCCACAATATTTGCTGTCCGTCAATTTCTATTTTTATTCTTTCTGCCGAAAAAAATTCCACTGGTTTCTGATTTTGCAAGATACTGTTCATTTCATATCACTCCTTTTTTATTCTTAATTATTACTTATTCTCAAAAAATTTAAGAAAACTTTACTATAATTTCATATTCTGGAAAGAAAAAGTTTATTACAGAACAGAAATAGTCTATCTTATCCTGTTTAAAAGTCATATTTTCAGGAAAATCTATCGTAATAACAAGCTTATCCTTTGAAAATGTTTTTACGATTTCCCTTGATATTTCATCAACTATATATCCATATTTATTTTCAAAATAATCAAATTCTTTTAAATATCCATTTACTTCGACTCTTTTTAATTTTATTTCTCCTAAATATTCATAAGCATTTGCCAATCTATATATCTCCAGTTCACTTCTAATCCTATTTTTATATTTTTGTCTAATTCGGTTAAGCATATTTTTATTCATTTCATTTGATATTAATTCAAATTTCTGTTCATTGTACCTATTTTCACTACGAATATTTTTCACCGTTAAAGTTGACCAGTTTTCTATATTTTTTAGTTTTGAATTTATTTCCACTATTCCATTTGCTTTGAAAATTATATCTGTTATTACTCCTTTATTGTCCCTTGTATTTATAAAAGTTTGCCCTTCTTGCAGTATCGTTGTCTGATGTACATACATTCCCTCATCTTCCCTCAGCAGGTAAGTATTTGTCGTTATGTTATTTTCAAATACATTCCACATAAGGACATAATCCCTAAAATACTCATTTTCTATTTCAGGAAACTCATAATTTATCTCCCCAAGATTTATATTTTTCAATATCTTTTCATCAAGTTCTTTATTATCTTCCAATTTTAAGATTACATTGTAAAATTTCGTATTATATGGCATTATAAATGGCTTCCAACGAATTTTATTTGTTTCATACATTTCATAAAGTTCTTTTTCTTTTTTTACATATTTATCTGTATTTTTTAACCTTACCTTAAATTTATATTCCTCATTATTTATTTTTACTGTCGCAGAATATAGTTTATTTTCTATATTTTTCAAATTCTTATTGTCTGATGTTATTAAAATTTCTTCTAATATATACTCGTCTTTTCCCACATTTTCAAGTTCCAGAGAAACTGGACTCATTTCATCGTTATACTCCGCTATTTCATCTTTATGAATAGGAATCGTGTATACCGGATATTCCTTTTTGTTGTCAAAATACTTTTCCACAACTTTTTCCACATCACTCATATCCAAATTTATCTTTTCCATAAAATAATTATAAAATTCGTTTATTTCTTCCCTTAAATAAACCCTGTCCTTTTCATCCACAAGTTTTACCAATGATTTTTCCAGCAATTCTTCTATCTTTTCCATAATTTTCAATTAGAACTCAGTAAATATGCAGTCGCAATCTACTAGATATTCTTCCAAAACTCCTTTCATAAAGCTAATTATATCTGAACTGTATTTTGATTTTATATATTTCAATCTCAAATACAATCTTTTCCTTTTATTCTTCAACAAAAATTCATCTCTATTCTTAATCTGTAAATCATATGTTTCAATAATTCTGCTATTTTTATCAGCAAATCCCTCTATACTGTAATCATCAAATACTTCATATTGCTGTAATACATTATTCATTTCCGCTATGCTTCTTAATATTAAAACCATTTCAGTATTTTGATTATTTTGACTATTATATTTTTTTATATTTCCATACAGTCTAACTTTTTTTGCAAAGTTAAAATCAATATTTTTTATAAAATAAAGTTTTAATCTTTCATACTTTATATTGCTTGTTACTATCTTTATAAACTCCCCATCTCTGTATAAAAATTCAAAATTTCTTGTACTTTTCTCCACAAGCACATTCTCATCTCTTTCTTCCAATATATGTTCATAATAAATCTGTTCCTCCGATGGACGCACCAATATTTCAGGGTACTCAGTTTCTTCATTTATATTCCAGCACAATATTTTTTCTATCATACTTTTCCTTATTTCTTCAGGAAAATTCACTTTTATAGTTACTTTATCAAAATTCTCTATGTTATTTATACTCTCTGAAAAATCTTCTACTATTAGCGAAAATGCCTTATATGCAAAAGGACAATAAATATTTTCCCATTTTATATTATTTCTCTGTATAACTTCAGACATTTCTTTCAATTTTTTTATATACTTCTCCTCTTTAACTAACCTAAACCCAACCTTATATTTATTTCCAAATTCATCTGTTGCTTCCCCATCTATTTTTTCCTCATCAATTTTCTTCAACTTTTCATAAGGCATATCAAGAAATATAGTCTTATACACCCTTTCTTCTTCAGTATTCTCGTCGAACAGTATTTTTGAAACCTTCTTATTTAAATCACTCAAAAATATTGGAGAAATCTCCCTTTCAAAAAGCCTCACTTCCTCCCTGTCCAGCAACACAGTCCCAATTGTATAATCCACAACTTCCCCATTTAGTGAATCAGCAACTCTTTCAATGAGTGAACTCACTCTTTCATGCTGCTCCTGTAGTAATTCAAAACTTGCATGATTTATTGCCACCTTCTCTTCATCTGACATATTTTCTAATATCCGTGACTTCAGTAAATTCTCTAAACTTTTTTTATCCATTTTCTCTTCCTCTCGCTTCATTCTTAACAATTTATTTTTTAGACTTCTTTCATTTTTATTTTATTATTGATTTTTTATTTTTCTTCTTTAGGCAATCCCATTATTTCCCTGAACTTCTTCAACGCTTCCTCCAACTCATCTGTTTCCTCTGTATCAGAGTCTTTTATCCTTCCAACAAAACTGCTTACTGGAAATATATTTTTTTTAGTTTGTCGCAATGTATTATACAATCTATGAATCAAATAACTTTTATATTTTAAATACTATTAAAACTGTACTATTTCCAGAACTGCCACCATTTTTTCCCAGCCTTTGAAGTTGCTTTTTTCAATTTCTTTTCTACTCTTTTTTGAATTTCATTTGATTCATTAGTTAATTTCATATTATCTGCTGCCAGCTGATATTTTTTCTGGCTTTCTTGCCAATTTTTCTTCTTGTATTCATCGTCTCCCTGCTCTTCATATAAATATCCTTCTGTTCTAGTAATTTTTTGCCCTAAATATTCTATTTTGTTAGTCTGATCATCAAAATCTCCTGCTGATTTTAATTCTTCAAAGATTTTTTTAGATTCATTGTATTTTGCTATACTTTCTGTATATCTTTTTAAGGTAAACATCTGATCGGCCTGCATTTCTAAATTCGTAGCATTTTCTATACTTTGTGCAATTTTCTCTCTTCTTTGTTTTTCAAGTTCAATTTCCCGTTGTCTAGCCGCAATCTCTGCTTCTTTTGCCGCTATCGCCTGTTGTTCCTTAATTTTTTGTTGTTTTAATTCCTCTGCATTTCTTGTTTCTAATTCTTTCATCTCAGTTTCTTTTTGTTTTAATTCAGCGTCTTTCTTACTTTCAAACTTAATAAATTCCTGAGCTTGTGAAATAAATTTATTTACATTATTTACATTATTGCTATCTCCCAACCCTTGATAAATATTCTTAGCTTTTGTAAGCAATGTTATTGCTTCAGCGGGATTATTTGCAGTTATTTGATTTAAACCTTCTTGAACCATATTATTTGCTGTTTGAAGGCTTGACATCTGTCTTGCATTCAATTCATTTATCTTATTGTCTATTTCCTGTGCCTTAGCAGTATCTCCTAGACTTTGATACATTTGTCTTGCCTGATAATACGACTGTCTCGATTTATTCGTATCTGTTGGGGATAATAAGTCAGCCTGGTTTTCAGTCAGCATTGCCCCACTGTATTCAGTTTTTGCCTTGTCATCTATTTCAGCTATTTTTCTTTCAATGTTTGCAACATAGTCTGCACGTCCATTTACTAAATAAAGTTCTGAAGCAGTTTTATAATTTTCTTTTGCCAAATTATAGTTCCCAGCTGAAAAAGCTTGATTCCCAGCTGTTTCAATTGCCAAAGCCTCTTTTAACTTACTGGATGAATCTATTCTTGCATTTAACGTTGTTAGAACTTCATCTGTATTAAGTTCATCCTTTTTGTAAGTATTTTCTTCCAAAACATATTTTGCCTCTTGATATTTTCTTGATGCTTCGTCATAATTTCCTGAATTAAATAACTGATTTGCCTCATTTATGTCCTGAAACGCCTTTTGCAATTTTGAAGTCTGAGATATCTTAGTGTTTACAGCACTTATTCTTTTTTCAGCGTCAGCTCTTTTACCATTAGCTCCCGTAAAAAATCCTATTATTCCTCTGGATTTCGGTTTCAATTTTTCAAGTTCCGCTTTTTCCAGCTTAAAACTTTCTATCGCATTATTAAAATCTTTTTTGACAATATCATCATTTGCCTGTTCTTCGTATACTGCCGCTCTTTTTATAATATTATTTCTTTTACTTATATTCCAAAACGTCAAGGACAATATTATTACTAGAACTGCCAAAGATATTAATCCAACTTTTATCCAAAATTTCTTCTTATCCTTTTCAACGGGTTCAGACGGTGCTACTTTTTCCACATTTACTAGTGCAAAAGTATAGTTTTCCACACTTTCTCTTGTTGTTGCCATAACTTTATGTTCCAATGATCTTAATAAGCTATCTTTGTTTGGGTATCTTGAAATTTCAACTTCCATTTCCCTTTCATCAATATTTTCCCAAAATCCTATTGTTGTTAAGCATAGCATGTCATTTTCCTGAAGTGTTACAGGATTTTTTATAATATTTGGTTTTATCTTTCCAAAATCTCCTATTGCTTGAAGCAAATCATTTCTTTGTCTATGATACTTCATATCACTCATATCAAGTGCATTTTCATCTACAAGAAGCTGAGCTATTGTGTCATCTCTGCTTTGAGAAACCACATAACCTCCTCTCAAATGATAAAGCCT
Organism: Leptotrichia massiliensis; assembly: GCF_900104625.1. Taxonomy (NCBI): domain Bacteria; kingdom Fusobacteriati; phylum Fusobacteriota; class Fusobacteriia; order Fusobacteriales; family Leptotrichiaceae; genus Leptotrichia; species Leptotrichia massiliensis. Next base: position 264,828 of record NZ_FNVZ01000005.1, on the reverse strand, counting down.
TGTATTTCCAACATTTCCATATAAGAATGAATTATAATTGCTTATTACAACTAAAAGGGAAGTGTGCATTAATGAATATTTTTCAGTTTCCTCCTGTTTTTCCTTCACTTTTAAGTTTGCATATTCCATTATTTCCTTAATTACTTCTGGATTAAAGCGTGGACGTAACATAAAATATTCTATTGCAGAACTTACTGCCAATTTTGCAGCCACATCAGCCCCAGCTTCCTCATCATATCCATCAGCCGCCACCCATATCGCATAATTATCCAGCTGGGTATATCCAAAATAATCATTATTTTTCCCCTTAGTCCCAGCTTCACTAAAAAATCTCGTTTCAAACTTTGCTTCTTCTTTTCTCATTAAGCTCTCCTACTAATATTATCTAAAAAAACAATATCAAAATTTCTCTGTATACAATAATTAATTTAAACTAATTTATTAAATACTCAGGTATACCCTTGAATTTCAATATTGTTCTTTATTACAAATCTATCTTATCTACATATATTTTTATTCTTCTTTTGCTTTCTCTTTTTCCCAATCAAAATTATCACCACATAATCCAATGAAAACAAATTTACTTTCACCTATTTCTAAAGTGTTAAAACTTCTTAATTCTCTAGTATTATAAACTGCATCATTTCCTACATAAATTAATCCATTTGAATCTCCTGGCGTAATGAAAAATTTCCTGTTCTTAGGATTATAACTTATCGAACAATGATTTTTTCTTGATATATTCATATCTCCTTCAATCCTAATATTCATACCTTCTCCACGTCCCAAAAAGTTTCTTTCTGACACTATCCTAAAGTCTTTTCCTTTTTCAGCTCCTGCAATACAAACTAACCATCCTACTACCGGATCTACTTTACTATCTTTTGCCCAGTATGCTGTAGTTCTGTCATCATCATCTAGTTCCTCAACTAAATTAACTTTTTTCTCCTTAATTTCAGGTTTCAATCCTTCCGATTTACAATACGGACAATTCTCCCCATATCTTGATACATCATACATGTGTCCATTTTTACATCTGTCTAAATTCATTTTTATCCTCCTAATATTTTTATATTTCTTTTAATTTAATTTCTTGAATATTATTAAATGTTCCCTTTATTCCGCCTACTATTCGCAAATTAGCCTGACTTATTCTGCCTGTTTTTAAATTTAATTCTATTATTCCACTACCCTCTAAAAATAAATTTTCTCTTTGATATTCTATTCCTAAAGTTTCAAATACTTCCATAGCCTTTATCTCAGGAACATTATATTCATCTAAACTTACATTTATTTCAATAAAATTACTATTTTGATTACTTTTAGCTTGTTTGTATTCTAAAATAATTGGCATATTAAAATCTAATATAAAATTTTCTTTTAATTTTTTTACTACTGCATTTTCCCTTAAATAATAACCTCCAAAAAATACATCGTATATTAAGGGCTGTGTTACAAATTCCAATAATCTACTGTACTCTTCAATTTTTAGAGTAATCTCATTTTTCATATTTGCTAGTAATTCAGATTCACTAACTACTTTTTCTGGAAACAACTTTTCTCTATTATCTTCCCATTTTTTCAAAATATGTTCTTTATTTGATACTTTTAATGCTTCTCCGTATTTATCTGTATGTATTTCTATTTCCTCAGTTAAAAAATATAGACTTAATGCTAATTTTTGAAGAGGTTTTAACTCATTTACTGCTACCCTTGTATCTATAATATCGATAAATATATTATACTCCATATCAGGCAATTCTTTAACACTTTGTTCAATTATATTTTTTATCTGCATCTTTTCTTCATCATCATATATTTTTATTTTTGAAGTTGATAAAATTTCATATTTTTTTTTATCAAAATTTCTTATTTTTCCTATCATATTCCCTCCATTCCTTAAAAATTTTCTTCACTTATTAATTCATCTTCATGAAACTTTTGCTTTAATATTAAATTTCCTAGTTCATCATAATATTCTGTAAATCCTTCCAGTTTATCATTTATATATCTTTCTATTACATCAATAGTTTTTCCATCATCATTATAAATTATAAAATCTCCATTCATTTTTCCATTTATATAATCTATTTTTTGATATTTTAAATCATTATCATAATCTGTGTAAATTATTTTTTCACCATCCAATTTCCCAGATTTATAATTTTCTATCTGAAACACTTTGCCTGTATTAAAATATGTTACACGCTCTCCTTCCAGTTTATTATTCCTATAAATTTCCTCCAGTTTTTTCTGACCATTTTCAAAATAATAATATGTTTTCCCCTCTTTTTTACCATTTTCCCATCTGGATTCATATTCTATATTCCCGTTTTTATAGTATCCAAATATTTCTCCATTTAATTCATTATTATAATAATTTTCTTCAATTTCTAATTTCCCATCTTCATAATATGATAACCATTTTCCTTCTTTTTTTCCATCTACAAAATTTCCTGTTATTTTTATATTACCATTTTTATAATAGAGAAAGTAATCTCCTACAGTCTTATCTTGTACCCTTTTATATTTTGCCTGTAATTCTCCAGTTTCATAATATGAAACAACTTCTCCATCTTCCATACCATCTTTAAAATTTGTAAGTAAGGAAATTGCATTATTTTCATATCTTAAAATATATTCCCCTTCTCTTTTATCCTCTTTATAACTACCTTCTGATTCAACAACTCCGTTTTCATAATACCAGTACCAATATCCTGTTTTTTTATTATCTAAAAATTGTCCTTTCAATATTAATTTTCCATCTTTAGAATATTCTTCCGCTCGTCCATTCAGCTTCCCTTTTTTATATTCATTAAACCCTCTTAATTCGCCATTTTCAAAATAATAAGCCCATTTGCCTTCTCTAAGTCCATCAATTATCGTACCTCGTATTGACAATTCATTTCCAGGCCCATAAGTTTCTATTTCTCCTGTAAACCTTTCACCATCTTTTGTTATAACCTCAACATCATCTATAATATCAATATTAAAATAGTCATAAAACTTATCATTTTCATCTAATCTTACTGTATTCATACTTAACTCCTAATCCTCCAAAGACTGCTCACCATAAAAATAACTCTCCTCTATTTCCTTTTCCCTTCTTTCTATTTCCTCCTCATCTATTTCTATCATATCTAGAAACTCATCATAGCTATCTGCCAAATGTATAAATCTTCTATTCCCTATTTCATCATGCGCGTAATATGTTATTTTGGGCTCTTTTAAAGTTGTGTTCAATTTTCCTCTGTAATCTAGACAGATATAATCTCCATTTCCACATAATTTTATTGGTATCAACTTCTTGGGATAAGGTTTATGTTCCTCTAAAAATATTTCATATGTTTCTTTCACATTCTTAAAATCTATATACATTCCTGTTTCTATAACGAATTTAGAAACTCTTTTATTAAATTTTGAAGGATAAAATTTTACTTCTTCTTTTCTAGCAGTATTCAATAATTCTTGATATTTTTCTGGAAACTTTATCTCATTTTCTTTTTGAAATTCATCTATCTCCTCTTGACTTATTAATTCTTTAAATATCCAAAATACAGTAGGTTTATTTATTTTTTTATCTATTATATACAAATACATCAGTATATCTTTTAAACTATTTCCAATCCTTTCTCCCATTACACTTTCTGAAAAAATTTCTGTTTTATAAATATCTCCTGTTGTTATCTTTTGTTCAAAAAATATACTAAATATTTCTGGATTTTCTTTGTTCATTGTAAAATCATAACAAATATATCCATTTTTTTCATATTTTATTTCTCTATTTTCAAGTTTTTCTGTTTTTAAAAGTTTATGAAAATACATTATTTCTATAAGTTTTTTATTTTTAAAATACCTTTCCGATATTTTTCTAAAATATTTGTTATTAAATAATATCATATCATCTTCATTTGAAAAGTTTAATACTTCTATATCAAAAATTTCATTATTAATTTTAAAAATAATGTTTTCTGAATTAGCATTGTTATATGCTTTAACATATTTTTTATCCTTTTCCGGAAATTTAAAATTTAATACTTCTTCAGCTTCTTTTATATCCTCATTACTTAATTTAAATATCCATTTTAATACCATTTTGTCTAAATTTTCTAATAGTTTTTCCATAACTTTCCTTTCTTTTAATTTTATTTTTTAAAAAAATTCCCTAAAAATTTCATCATAGAACCTGCACCCATATGCTTAGCTCGTTTATGTGCAGATTGTTCTACTAAAACTAATGATTTTTTTCCTAAATCATGATGCCAAGTATACACTATCCCATTTTCTGCAACTATTGTTGTATTGACCCGTTTAGCATTTTTTCCTAGTTTATCAATCAATTCTCCTGATTTTGTTCTCTTTAATTTTTTTAATAACATATCACTTGCTTCAGAAAAATGTTTATCATAATTATTTGTTAATTTATTGAACTTTATTGCACTGTCCTTTATTGCATTTTTTCCAAATCCTACTTTAAAGTACTCTACCTCGACTTTTATTCCATCAACTTCTACTTCCTCAATTGCTTTTTTGAATATTGCTCCCTTATGCTCTATCCATCCTTTAAATTTAGGATTTTTTTTCAATTTCTTTCTTAATTTATTTTCTACTTTTCTTGAATTCGGATACCCTTTCAATTTTACTTTTATATGTTTTTTCCCTAACTTTTTTGCTTCTTCTATAGCATTTTCTACTTGTTTGGCAATTGCAGGACAGTTTCCATTATGAACCAGTATATCTTCTTCTGTTATCAGATAGTTATGGTTATCCTCCACTTCCAAGTCATACATTATTTTCGGACTGGCATTTTCTAATAGTTCCTTTTCCTTCAGTTTTATTATTCCATACTTTTCTGAATAGAAACTTTCGCCTATCTCCAGTTCCTCAGCTTTTTTCCACTTGCCTTCAGTTGTCATAAAATTATGGCTTAGTGTGCTTTCTAGCTCTATTCCTTTTTCAAACCTTAATTTTACTGTTTCACCTCTTTCGTACACACGTTTCAGTTCCAGAACCTCTTTCAGTTCCTGCTCTCCTGTCAGTATGTTATACGAATATACCTTTTCTCCCCTCTTTACATCCTCTATTTTCCTGTATCCATTTTCTGTCTTGACTAATGTTTCTCCTGAAAAACACCCTACAAATCCAAATATGCTTTTTAGATTACACAACTGTTTCGTTAATTCTCCCCAGGTACTTTTCCCTTTCCTTATTATTTTCTGCCCAGCCTTCAATATATTATCTGCCAGTTCTCTTACTCCCTTATGAGCCACAAATTCAATAAGGTTTTTTCCGTTCCTTATCAGTCCCTTTCCTGCATTTTTCAACATTTTTCCTGTTGCTTTTACGCCATCTTTTATATCTAATGCCATTTGAGCTGGTTTTAAACTTTTTTTTACTGATTTTAAACCATCCGCTATTCCTTCAGCTCCTCTGCTTACGGCTTTTACCGCTCCACCAACTACTGGTATAAGTCCAATTGCTGAAAGACCCATTCCTAGCCAGTCACCTTTCCCAGCACAAGCTATAAAATCTCTTATATCCATTGCAAAATCTAATCCTGTAAACCCTAATGCTACTTCTGCAATTGTTCCCACTATTGTTACATCATCAGTAAATTCTCCTAATACAACCTGCTTCAAACTCTTTCCAAGATAATCTCCTGCCTTTTCAAGATTACTCTTGTTTTCAACAGTATTTGCTTTTGCTTCGCCATTACTTGTTACATGTCCATCTTCGAGTTTATTTTGCTGATGATCATAAAAGTTTATTTCTTCTGACGGTGAATACGGACATTTAAAGCAACTTTTCCCATTTAATGCATTGCTTTTCTTTATCCTTACATCAGGTGTAACTTTTTCCCAGTTTATCCTCTGTCCATTTGCTAGCTGACATTTTCCATGCAGTTTACATTTTCCAAAATTAGGAATGTTCTTACCTATTACGTTATCATCCTTTGTAAGTGGTACAATTCCCTGCATATAAACATTATTTGCATGGGTTGCTGTTACTGGCTGAAGAAATTCCCCTTGCTTACATCCACAGTAGGATTCTGAGGCGACGTATGCATCTTCAAATTTTGTTTCCTTTGACATTTTACCTCCTAATTCACATCCACTATTTTTCCTGCAACTGTCGTTTCATCGGAAGAAACAGCTCCTATACCAACGCTTGTAGTTTTTCCACTCAAAGAAGCCACTCCTTCTGTTGAACTTATACTTGCAGTCGATTTTCCATTTGCCAGTAATTCATTATTACTTTCTATTAACAATCTATTTTCAGCCTTTACATTAGTTTGGACAGATATTCCACCTTCCCCAAATCCAATATTAGTATTTTTTCCAACAACTTCAGCATCTCCTGGTGTTACTACTTTTGCATAAGTTTGTCCTCGTAATGTCGCTGCTGCACTTGTTGAAGTTACTCCAGCATCCTGAGTTGCTGTCATCTGTGCCGTACCATTTGAAGTCAAACTAATTAAATTTCCTACATTAACAATAAACTTCTCACTATCCAAAGTAAAATTATACATCGGTTTCCCTTCATTCGCAGGCGTTCCCCCTCTAGCTGCCTGACTTGGCCCTAATGTAAAATTCCTTTTATCAGGATTTGTAAATCTACCATTCCCATTATTATTAACTGCTCCCATTACCAACGCATGCGTTTCATTTTCACTTGGAAAATAAAGAGCCACTCTGTCGTTTACCTCTGGTGCTGGTGTAAATCCTGTATTACTTTGACTATATGGAGTTACATAAGGAAAATAACTCTTTCCAGCATATTTATCTTCAAAAGACTGCCCATTTTCTCCCAATTTTAGCAATCCTTCCGTTAAATCTAATGTCATTACAGCTATATCACTTGCTTTGACTCTTTCTTTTACGTTTGCATTTTGATTTTCAGCTTTTTCTATATACTTATTAAGTGGTTTTGCTCCAATTGTTCTTCCTTCAAGATTATCTGAACTTCCGTCAGCCCTTCCATGCTCACTCTTACTTTCATCTGTTCTTGCAATATGTACTGTTCTCGCTTCTATCACTGCTCCTCTTATCTTTTCGTGTGGTATTGGATCTACAAAGTAGTCTGTTTGTTTTCCTAGTTTGTACTCACATTTTAAGGTGTTCCCTTCGTTGTGTATTCTGCTTTCTATTACATAGTAGTCATTTTCTACTTCTTCGCCTGATACTCTGTTTCTGATTTTTAACTTTATTGGTGTTGAAACTGAATACACTTCTGTCCCCTCTACCCTGTAATACGTTCTTTCCTCTTCTGTTTCCTTTCCAAAATATGAATATGTCAAGTTGGGTGTCTGTGATGGCATATTCTTGAAAAATCCTACCAGAACTTTATTTGAATTTGCCATCAATGGCTGTCCTGTATACGATGCTATTCTCTTTAAGTATTCCCAGTCTGTTTCGTTATACTGGATTGTCATTCTTGGGATTTCTTTCATATCTTCCCCTACATTTACCAATGTTTCCCCATCATTATAATTTTTATTCACTTCCTGTGCTATATCTGTATATGTAAGTGTCGGATCCTGAAATGAACGGTATCTCGGTATTCTGTCAAGAAGTATGCTCTTTGAACTGCACACTAACTCAACTGCTAATGCTCCTGCCTTTGTTTCCTTTATCCTAAGTTTGCTTATTACTCCATTTAAGAATATTTTATCTGTAGCATTTCCTGCTTCATCCGATATGTTGCTTCTTCCTGTAACTACTATTGTTTTGTCGCCTTTTTTATCTATCAGGGCATCGTATAAGCTTAACTGGTTCGGTGATGCCGTGTATTTTATTTTTCCAATTGTATGTTCCCCTATCTTTGAATCTATTTCAAGATTCATATCCCTCCAAAGTATCTGTTGTCCATCTATTTCTATCTTTATTCTTTCTGCTGAAAAAAATTCCACTGGCTTTTGATTATTTAAAATATCGTTCATTTTTATCCTTTCTTACATAACTTATTTTTTAAATTCCATTTTCTTCATCTTTAATTTTCAACATTTTTTCAAAGGTTCTGATAACTTCATCTCCATGAATCGTTTCCTCATTTTCAAGTTTCATGCAATAACCATCTTTTTCAACAGCTATTTTTATAACATTAGCAATCCTTTGTTTTTCATAATCATCAAAAAGTTTTATTCTATTCAGAAGCTCCTCTTTAGGAAATATAATCGTATCTTTTTTCCTTATATTTTCAATTAACCAATCACGAATACTGTCATAACTTTCTTCTCTTGACTTTTTAGATTTTTTTGATTGTAAAATTGGCGTTTCTTTTTGAACTTCTTCTTTTAAATTTTCAGTTATTTTTCAATTTTCGCTTCTTTTACTTTTGTATTTAACCTTATTGCAAAAAAGAGTTCTTCAATAACTTTTAAAAGTTCTTCTGTTCCTATGTATATTTTTCTTGTATCAAATTCTAAAAAATCTATTTTATTCATTTCCACATATTCTTTCAAAGTTTTAAATATTTTTTCTCTTTCCGCAAACGCAATTTCATCAATAAAATTCACAAATTTTTCTTTTTTTATTACTTTTTTCTTTTTCAAAAGGTTTAAATATTCAAACAAGTCTGCTACTGCTTCTTCATATGTTTTACCTTCATCTTTTTCATTTTCATCAAAACCTTCTAACTCTAGTATTCTTTTTGTAACAGTAGTTATATTATAAAATTTTATTTCTTTATCTACTTCTATTTTTTCTACTGTATCAGTAGAGACATTATAAATATAATAACCTTTTATTGTAAAGTTAAAATCAAAAAATTCTGATTCAGAAATATTTAGTTCTTTTTTTAATTCAAATTTTATCTCTTCAAAGGAAACTTCTTCTTCATCAAGTTTTTCATCAAAAAAAATTTTTATTTTATTTCTATGAATTCCTTTTATTAAATAATTTATAATGGTTGGAACATTATATTCTGAAATAATTTCAGGACTTTTAGATTTTAAAATTTTTTCTTCTTTATCTAAAAATAAATTTATTTTGAAAATATAAGGATAAATACTTTCCTCATCTATTTCCTGTTCAAAATTTTCATATTCTAACCCTTTTTTCATATCATTTAATATTGAATTCATTTCTTCTATTTTATTTGGATATTTTATAAAAAAATTATAAGTCTCATCAATTAATTTTTTTAATAATTCTTTTTTATTAATTATTGTAATTACATTATTTTCGTATTCTAATTCAAGAGGTGAAAATAATTTTTTTACTTCATTAATAAAATATCTATAGAAATATATTGAGGAATATTTTATATTTTTTAAATCTGTCTTATCTATAATTGTATATCTTTTTACAGTATCTTTGAATTCATGCTCAATTAATTGAAATCTCGAATATCTATTTAGAAGTTTCTTTTTTTCTTGGTTATTTTCACAGTAAATTTCCATATTATAATTATACAAATTTTCTTTCATTATGTTATACCTTTCTAAAATCTAATACTTATCTTTTAATTCATTATACTTTTTTAATGCTTTTTGATTTCCTAATTCAGCAAATTTTTTATACCATTCTTTTGCTTCGTTATACATATCTCTATCTTCGTACATTAAGCCTATATTTAATACTGCATCTTCATCCCCATTTTCAGCTGCTTTTAAAAACATTTTTATTGCTAATTCATATCTTTTTTGAGAATCATATATAACACCTAAATCATTCATTGCTTCTATCGAACCTTTATCTGCAGATCTTTTATACCATTTTTCAGCTTCTTTCAAATTTCCCTTTTTAAAATAATGACTTGCCAAATTATTAAGAGTTCTTATATTTTCATCTTTTTCCAATGCTTTTTTATACCAAAATAACATTTTTTTTTCCTGATTATTTTCACTATAATATACTCCTAAATTATTCATTGCTTCCATAGAACCCTTTTCTGCTGCTTTTTTATACCATTCTAACATCTTGTCTTTTTGTCCCTCTAAGTCATAATAATTTCCCAAATTAGTCATTACTATAGCTGAATTTTTTCCATCTTTTTCTATTACTTTGGTATACCACTTTAGCATTTTTTCAGTATTTCCTCTTTTTTGATATAGTCCTCCTAAATTAAACATCGCCGTTTCATTTTCTTTTTCTGCCGCTTTTAATAAATATTTTTCATAATTTATTTCATCTTTATTATTATCATAATAATCTGCTAAATACAAAGTAGCTTCTGATGTATATTCCTCAAGATTCTCCCATACTTGTTTTGCTGTTTTTTCATCTCCATTCTGATACAGTTCTTTACTTTTTTCCAATAATATATTTATTTGTTCTTTTGTAGGATTTCTGTTTTTATTTATTTTTTTTACTTCATTTAGTAATACTCTTTTATCTTTTTCTTCTTTAGATACATTACATGAAAAAGTAAAAATTAATATTAAAATTAAAAATATCTTTTTCACTCTTACCTCCTCATTAATCTTGTGGATATTCCTGTTTTATAGAAATAAAAGGAACTTTTGAATATTCTTTTATATCTTCGTAATATCTTTCCTCTATAGATTGTAGATAAAATGAATCCGCTGCATAATTATGTGTTGAAATAATAGTATTAGAAACACCGAGTGTTCCTGAATGTATATAAGGTGTAACATTTTTTATATTTTTTTGAAGACTCCTATTAGTTTTTTCTAATACATTTATTTCTAATTTAGAAGTAAACTTCAATTCATCTTTTACTTTTATACTTTTTTTTGAATAAGTTCTTTTTTTTGATAAAGGATTATTTTTTATATTTTGTATAAATTCTTCATTTTTAGTAATTTCTGTTGCAATCTGATTTCCTTTACCTATATTATCGGCTAATTCTCCTACTTCTTCTGGAAGTTTATAAAGACTATGTGCTGTGTCTACAAAATCAATTGTATTTCCAACAACTTCTCCTGTATCTTCACCAATTGCTGACTTAATAGGATCTTTTAATATATCATAACCTGTAATTTCATTTACTATAGTTCTTGTTCCACCAAACATCCCCCATCCTTTATATTTAAGAAATTGAATTGTCCCTTCTAAAGTTAAGCCTGCAGCTGCTTCTTCATCTCCTGGTATTGGAGTAGCCAAAGTCCCTATAATAGCCAAAGCTCCTCCTCCTATTTTAATAGTCTTTCTAATGGTTGGAGAAAAAAACTTTTCAATACCGGAATTTGCTATATGGATATCTTGACCATTACTTACAAACTTTAATTTTGCTCCTGGACAATGTGTACATATAAGTTGTGATTGTTTTAAAAGAAGTTCATATCCATTTACTTCAGTTTTTGCCACTTTTTCCCAATACTTATTTGCTTCTTTTATATTACATTTTTCATGATCATAAGAACAATATATTCCGGGAGCTGGATTAAAATTATCAGGTTCTATATCTCTTGTTGTTGCTACAGGATCTTTTTTCATCAAAAAAACATGATGTTCTTCAGGAACTATTAATTCTATCATAGGAAGATCTTCTGGGGGAGTTGTTATTGTTTCTACTACATCTTCTGGAGCAAATATTTTTATTTCAGCTTTTGGACAGTATAATTTTGCTCCATCACAAACTATTGATTTAGCAATATTTTTGTCTACAGGAATTCTTTGTTTTTCCCTTCTTCTAATTTCTTCTCTTGTACTTTCCATCATTCTTTGAAAATCTTCATATTCTCTCTTTTTAGCACTTTCAGGACTTTCTATTATCTCAAAATTAATAACACATTGTTTTCCATTATCATAATAAAATCTCATTTTCATTCGCTCCTTCTATTTATCCATTTATCATTACATTTGCTCCACCATTAACCACCGAATAACCCGAAGAATTTATTTCTGTATCTCCATTTGATTGTATCATCGTATCTTCTTGACTTATTTGTAATATGCTATTTGCAGCTGTCATTTTTTTATCTTTTATTATTTCATTATAATTATTAGACATATTCATAATATCTTCAGCACACTCAGTTATCTTTTTAGCTTCTTCCGAAATATTACTCGCATTTTGTGATATTGAATTTGCAGCATTCGTTGACAAACTATCTTTCGACAACTGCATATTAAAATCAGATTTCCCCACATGATAATTTCTTATCTCAGGATTAGTAAACCTACCATTCCCATCATTATTTACCGCTCCCATCACCAACGCATGTGTCTCATTCTCACTCGGAAAATACAACGCCACTCTATCATTTGCTTCCGGTGCAGGCGTAAATCCAGTATTTGTCTGGCTATATGGCGTTACATATGGAAAATAGCTTTTTCCTGCGTATTTATCTGCTTCACTTTGCACTGCTCCTCCCAGTTTTCTCAACCCTTCTGTCAAGTCAACTGTCATAACCGCAATATCGCTTGCCTTCACTTCCTGACTTCTGTTATTATTTTTTCCCTGCTCCTCAGCAACATATATATTTACAGGCTTTATTCCCATAGTTCTTCCTTCAAGATTATCTGAACTTCCGTCAGCCCTTCCATGCTCACTCTTACTTTCATCTGTTCTTGCAATATGTACTGTTCTCGCTTCTATCACTGCTCCTCTTATCTTTTCGTGTGGTATTGGATCTACAAAGTAGTCTGTTTGTTTTCCTAGTTTGTACTCACATTTTAAGGTGTTCCCTTCGTTGTGTATTCTGCTTTCTATTACATAGTAGTCATTTTCTACTTCTTCGCCTGATACTCTGTTTCTGATTTTTAACTTTATTGGTGTTGAAACTGAATACACTTCTGTCCCCTCTACCCTGTAATACGTTCTTTCCTCTTCTGTTTCCTTTCCAAAATATGAATATGTCAAGTTGGGTGTCTGTGATGGCATATTCTTGAAAAATCCTACCAGAACTTTATTTGAATTTGCCATCAATGGCTGTCCTGTATACGATGCTATTCTCTTTAAGTATTCCCAGTCTGTTTCGTTATACTGGATTGTCATTCTTGGGATTTCTTTCATATCTTCCCCTACATTTACCAATGTTTCCCCATCATTATAATTTTTATTCACTTCCTGTGCTATATCTGTATATGTAAGTGTCGGATCCTGAAATGAACGGTATCTTGGTATTCTGTCAAGAAGTATGCTCTTTGAACTGCACACTAACTCAACTGCTAATGCTCCTGCCTTTGTTTCCTTTATCCTAAATTTACTTATCACTCCATTCAGGAATATCTTATCTGTAGCATTTCCTGCTTCATTCGATACGTTGCTCCTTCCTGTAACTACTATTGTCTTGTCGCCTTTTTTATCTATTAAGGCATCGTATAAGCTTAACTGGTTCGGTGATGCCACATATTTTATTTTTCCAATCGTATGTTCCCCTATCTTTGAATCTATTTCAAGATTCATATCTCTCCAAAGTATCTGCTGTCCATCTATTTCTATCTTTATTCTTTCAGCCGAAAAAAATTCCACTGGCTTTTGATTATTTAAATTATTCTCCATTTTTAACCTACTTCCTTAAACAAATCATTATTTTAACAATATTTTTGTTGTTGCTAAATATATTATATCTCCACTTTCAACTTTTACAGGCACATTTCTTTTTAATTTTATTTTTCTTCTGTCATCTTTCTTTTCTATTCCGCTTCCATTTTGTGAACCTAAATCTTCATAGTACCAAACTCCATTTACTCTGTTCAACATTCCATGAGCCCTGCTTACCAAATTTGAATATACTCCTTCACTCACGTCTATATCCACCTTGTTTCTAGGCGTTCTTTTCCCTATCAGCAATGAAGATGCTCTTCCAATCTTCCATACTTTAATATCATAGTCATCTGAATTTTTTAAAATTATATTTTCAATTTGATTCTTTTCAACCTCCTCTATTTCTTTTACTTTATCCAAAAATACATGATGCTCTCTTTCACGCTCATGCTTTATTTCCTTTATCTCATCATGCACTTCCACTTTTTCCTTAAATCTTTCTACTATAAGAAGATACAATGTTAGTGCTATAAATATAAAAATTGCAATATACAGACTTTTCACAGAATATCCAGCCATATGAATATACACAAAAGTAAAAAATAGTATAATCAAAATTATTATATTTTTTAAATTAAAAAAATTGTACTGCCTTTCCCCTCTGGCAGCCATCTGCCTTTTTTCATATTTTCTAATTCCCTTATCAACAGACATTGAAGTATTTTCTTTTTCTTTTTTTGAAGTTGAAGTCACACCTCTTCTTAAACTTTCAACTCGATACAAACTGCCTCTTCCAGAAAATACATTAAAAATTCTACTTCTAATTCTACTGAAAAAACTTTTTATTCTCCAAAGCATTTTATTATTTCCTTTCTTTCTAAAATTAAATCTAAATTCTAATTTTATTTTATAATTTATCTTATTTTAAAGTTTTTATTTACAATCTAATTATCTTATTTATCCTTTTTAGGCTTAAAAAAGTTTTCAAAACTTTGTTCCATACTTTTTTTATGTTCCCTCATTTTATCCTTATCAGAACTGCTCATATTATTCACATCAAAAGCACTTTCAAACATGTTCTTTATATCATTTGGATTTGCTGAAAAATTACGGAAAAATGCCTCAGCCCCCCTTTTAGCTGATTCATTGTTCTGCTCTGCCCTGCTTGATTTCTTCTCACCAAATCTTTGACTTCCAGCATTTCCCTTATTCTTCCTCTTCTCATCGTATTCTTTTCTTTTATTCTCATCTCCAAGTATTTCATACGCCTCGCTGATTGCCTTAAACATTTCTTCAGCCTTCTTATCATCAGGATTCCTGTCTGGATGATACTTCATAGCCAATTTTCTATATTTTGCCTTTATCTCTTTTGCATCAGCATCTTCTGAAACACCTAGTATTTTATAATAATCTGTCATAATAAAAACTCCACTCTCTTTTTAATTTATTAAAATTCATTACCTTTTAATATTTTTACATACATATTTAACAAAACAAAACCAAGACTTTCTGATACTTGTAAATTTTTACTTACATAAATTTGTTTTAATTCGTTATTTTTTAAATCATATATTTTTAATGCTTCATAATAACCATTTTTAATTGTAAAATATATTTTTACAAATTTTTTTTCTTTACTTTGTAATTTTACAAATTCTTTTATTCTATTTGCTAATAAATCCATACTTTCATTATCAATAGAATTTTTAATTTGAACATTAATAATTTCATCTAAATTTTTTAGACTTCCTTCATTTTCATAATAAGAACCATAAGGATTTATTGCATCTTTTTCTATTATTTCTACTTCATTAACCATTGGCATTTTTTCTATTATTTCACTTAATTCCTTATTATTTTTTGTATAAATAATATCTGTGCTATATACAATTTTTCTTGGTTCCATATAAAAATTTGTTAAAAAATATAAAAATAATTTCCCACAAAAAAAACTCAATATTAATAAAAATATTTTTCTAAAATCTTTTATTTTTATAAAAGGTTTTACGATAATTAGAAATTCGAATAAAGTTAATATTATCAAAATAATTAAAATATATGTATTAAATTTTTTATTCCAATCACTAAAACTTGAATAACTTACTAGAAAGCAAGTAAATCCAAATATAAAAACTACAAAATATTCATTGAATTTTTCTTTTCTAGTAAAAATTTTAATAAAAAATATAAAAGATAAAATTAAATTTATTAGTAACCAAAATCCTGTTAAAGTATTTGAATAACTATTGAAAAGCAATTGTATATTTCTAATTAACGTAATTATATACAATGTATTGTATATGTTTTTTTTCATTATTCTCACCCTATTTTAAATTTATTCCATCCTCATTAAATCCTGTTTGTTTTAACTTTAAAATAAAATACCCTTCTCCACCTCTAACACTGAAATCCTGATTAAAACTATCCACATACATTTTAGGAAAATATAATTCAAATATCTTTCCTCCTCCCAAATCTGTCTGCACCATTACATCCCTAGTTGATTTTTCATCTCCGTAAGTCATTGCCCACATTGACAGTTCTTTTACATTTTCTTTATTCTGATCATACAAATTACTTTCTCCGAAATTTCCAAGTCCTCCAAACATTCCTTTCAGGCTGTTTCCTATTCCATTTGTAAACGAATTTGTCATTGGCAGTGTTGAGCTTACTCCTAAAACTTGAGAAACAAGTTTGCTTTTGCTGTTGCGTCAGCATCTTCTGAAATACCTAGTATTTTATAATAATTTATCATAATAAAAATTCTCCCTTAGTTATTCTATTTAGTCATTTGTAAAAGTCTAAAATTTCTAATAATTACAATGCTTTTACAGTTCTAATTTTTACTATTTTTCTCCAGTATTTTTGCTATAAAATTTTAATATTTTAGATAAAAACACTGTATTTATTGAGTTTTTATATTATTACTTTTACAATCGCCTATTATTCTATTGCTAATTTATACTTAGCATCTTTTTATAAGCCATCTTGATATTTTACAGCTCAATAAATCAAAGCATTTTTCAAATTTTCCATTCTTTTTCATAAATTCTTTAAAATTAAATTTAACAAATTATATAATCTAATAAAAATATACTTCCCTATCAACAAAAAAAGTTAAAAATGGTTTAGCTAGCCCTTCTTTTTCAAATTTTTTAAATGCTGCCGTCTCAACTACAACCGTAAAGGGCTTATTTACATCACTACTCATTTTAAAAAAATATGTGTCGTTATTTCCCCAGTTATATTCATCAAATAAAACAAACATAACACGAAAAGATCTAAAAAATGGATTAATATCATACACATTGCCAAATAAATAATTCCCATCACCTATAGCATAAAAAAAATCTCTATTTTGAAAATCAAATGATCCATAAGTTAATCCTAAAAAACTCACTTCTTCATATTGATATAATTCTTTTATTTTTTTTATAGCTTGCTCTTTTTTTAGTGTTCTAAATTTTTCATGAATTTTTTCTTTAAAAAACTTTACCATCTTATCAGCTTTAATTTTTGAATCACCCATTAAAGAAAGATTATAACCATAAAATATTAAATAATCCATTTTTTCTGCAGCTGTTCCGAAATATCTTTTTGAAATATCAAAAAGAATTGTTCTTGTCCTAAAAAATTCTTCAAAATGAGTTGCCATTCCTCCCAATTCAAAATTTAACCTAGTTTTGGCACTTAAATAATAATCTAAACATATTCCAGAAACAGAACCACCCAATCTTAAAATATTTATTTTTTTTTTCAATTTTTCTATCTGTTCTTTACTATTATTATTTTTTTTCAATATTAATAAAGCATCATTTGAAATTTTTAAATCTTTAATTTGATCAAAACCTTTTCCACTTCTTTTTACAAATTTTTTTCCCATATCCGTTCTTTTTGCCATTTTACAACCTCATTCCTAAAAATATATAATTCTTATTTTTAATAAAATAAGTATTATTAGTAAAAGATAACTCTGTATATATTTTGTATTCTTTTTGCTAAAATTAAAAATTATTATTCCTACTATCCAACAATCTAATAAATATGGAGAATATATCATATCTAAAAAAACAATTGAATCAATCCAATTTTTATTATAAATTTTTTTTATATAAAATATATTTTGAAAAACAATCATAATTATCAAACTTATAAAAAAATATAATTTTAATAATATATTTCCTTTTATCTTGGCAGAGTAAACCATTCCTATTATAAAAAATATTGAAAATATAATTTTTACTTTATTAAAATTATTATAAAAATTTTCTAATTCAGTAAATAATCCTAATCCTGACTCTCTGAATAAATAAAAAATTATTGTCATCTGGAATAGCCATAATTCAATATCAAATTTTATTTTTTTTCTTCCATGTTTCAGTGACATAATAGTAGCTATTGCCATCAAATTTAATACTACACTAAAATATTCAATTTTAATTATTAATGATATGAAAAATCCCAAAATTACAAAAATTATTATTTTTTTCCCCATAGATTTCTCCTCTAATCGATAAATAGTAACTACTTTAATTTTATATTTTCCTCATTAAATCCAGTTTGTTTCAATTCTATAATAAAATGCCCTTCTCCCATTCTAGTGTTAAATTCTTGTTCAAAATTATAAACATACATTTTAGGAAAATACAATTCAAACGTCTTTCCTCCCCCTAAATCTGTCTGCACCATTACATCCCTAGTTGATTTTTCATCTCCGTAAGTCATCGCCCACAATGATAATTCTTTCACATTCTGCTTATTTTGATCATATAAATTGCTTTCTCCAAAATTTCCAAGTCCTCCAAACATTCCTTTCAAGCTATTTCCTATTCCATTTGTAAATGAATTTGTCATTGGAAGTGCTGAGCTTACTCCTAAAACTTGAGAAACAAGTTTGTTTTTACTACTTTCTTTTGTTTTTTTTGCGACTGATTCAGTAATTCCGCTTGATGATAAGAGGTTACTGCTTAATGAGGCTTCTGGAAGTTCTTCTCCTGCTTCATTATCTTTGTCAAATAAGTGTTTTACACTTTTATATTGGTTAAATAATGTTCCCATACCAAGTGTTCCCATTATTCCGCTAACTATCCCTTCACCTTCATCTTCAGGACTATTGTTTTCCGAAGCTGTGGGAAGTAGTCTTCCTACAATTCTTAATGTTACTTGGCTTTGAGAAGCACTCATCGTTTCACCATATATTGGGTTTGTGCTGTAAGATACTTCCAATATTTCATCACTTGAAAGAATTACTCCGCCTTGCTGTGTCAGTCCTCCCATTGCATTTGAAATTGAATTTTTATTTTCTCCGTTTGATACAAAGTTCATTGCAACACTTGGAACCGAAACGTTGCCTAAACCTCCGAACGGATTATTTGATGTATTGTTATTTCCTCCAGCTATACTTACTCTAAATTTCATAAATTTTCCTCCTGTTTATTTCTTTTATTTAAATTTTTTTATTCTACTATTATTTTTCTAGGTATTATTCGTTTTTTCTCAACTTTTTTTCTTTCTGTTCCTAAATTATCTAATATTGTCAATAAATGTCTAAACATTTGTTCATTTGTATAATTTTCATCTGTCAAATTAAGTTTTGCATTTATATATGAAGTTATGACATCTCGTTCTATAACATCCTGTTGTAGACAAGTTACATAGAAATTTATATCAAAAATATCAAGATTTTCTTTTTTTGAAACTTCCTTTCCCCATAGTTTTAATACATGTGGATGAAAAGTTCCCCATTTATGTGCTGAAGAGTATTTTGTATTTATAATTTCCATCAAATTAAAATCTCTTCTCAAATCTCTGAAATTTTGATAATCATTTCTCAATTCAGCCCCTTCTCTTGTAATAAACCTTGTTATCTCAATTTCATCTTCATTAATATTTTCGCCAAGTTCCAGCACAAAACGTCCTTCCCTTACATAATATTTTCTTTCTTCTATATCTGACACTAATTTAAGTTTTAATATATAACGTTCCTCTTGTTTTGGCATATTAAATATATAATCTTCCTTCATCCAAAAAAGTTCCCCATTACACTTCGCCATTCCTTTTGTAATTATCACTATTCTTTCACCATAATTCGGTATCAAATCAAATCCTTTTATTATCCCATTACTTTTATCAGAATACATCAAGCTCAATACTTCAAGCGGGTTATCCCTTAATAAATCTAAATCTTCCTTTTCCAGCACATTCCCTTTTTTAAAAACTGGATATTTATTTATAAACATTATTTTTGTAATTTCCTCCTATAAAAATAAAAGAGATAGACGGGATTGTCTACCTCCTTGTGTTACATTATGCTTCCTGAGCAGCATATCCACCTTCAATTGCAACTTCCTTAACTTTCTCTTTTTTCTGTTTGATTTTCAATGAGAATGTTCCAGTCCCTGCCTGATTTCCATAGGCCTCTTCGTAATCAACAACAAATGCATTTGTCATATCAATTTTTCTTACCATTTGTCCTGCGGATATTACCTCTAATGATACAGTTCTGTATGCATCGCTTGATTCAGCAGGTACTAATGACCATTGAGCAACCTTTCTTGTATCATCTTCAGCATCTCCATTTGCAGCTGCCAAAATTTTCCCTTTAATTTCAATGATAATTCCCAAATCAGTTGCTCTTGCGTTTGAATCATCAGGTGATTCTGAAAGAAATTTAACATCCAAGATGCTTTCCTTTTCTAATAAAATTTCTTCTCCTTGTCCTTTTACATTCAATCTAAATCCCATAAAAGTCCTCCTTTATATATAATTTTTGTTACTAAACATAATTAGTTTTTGTTAATTTCAACTTGTAAATTCTTAACATTTCCTGCAAATGTTATATTTAACTGACATATCCCATTTTCTTCATCAATTGTATGTGTAATGTCATCACCTTTTTGCATTATTCCATTTACAAATTTTAAGTCTTTTGTCCATATTGATTTTTGACTTTCTGGATTTGTACTAAAGAACATATTTAATTTATCTTCTTTAAAGTCAGTTGTAACAAATCTTAAAGTTCTTTCAATGAATGTTGTTGTTAAAGTTTTATACAATGATTCATAAGTTCCTTCTGGATTTCTTGCTAATGTTCTCGCCTTATAAACAACAATATTTTTTATTTTTTCCTTTTGCATATGTGCAGAATCAGATGAAAATATGAATCCATAATTAAACTGATTGATTCTATCTTTTATTGTATTTGTAAATCCTGAAATTTCTTTTGACATAGTAGTTCTTGCTTTATATGAATTATCTTCAGCTTCTATATCAAATCTCACTCCTGGATATACTGGTGATACATTTTTGAATCTATCTTTTAAGAAATTAGGACATTGACTGGCTGCTGTTATTCCCGCCGCAACATAAGAAGAATCAACATATACTCCCTCTATCCAAAATTTCAACAAATCTTCTTTGTCTTTTGATAATTCAGCACCAACTTCTTCTTGATACTTCATTTTAAAGTCTAGCACTACACCAGATTTGTCTTTTGGTATTATTGTAAAATTGGGAATTGAAGGTATTAGATATTCTGAATAAGGTTGATCCTCAAGAGTTTTAGTTTTTTCTATGTATTTATCAACACCCATAGTTGCCAAATTATCAAATGATGTTTCATAAGTTCCTTCAAAATTAAAAAATACTTGTATTTTATATTTACCTAAAACTGTCATCAGGTTTGTTAAACTTTCTATTGTATTCTTTTCAATTTTCTCTTCAGCCTTAGTTCCTTTAAATCTTTCTCTTACTTTCTTTTTACCTTTTTCCACATCTAAATCCACATTTGGATATATTCCAAACCAAATTGTATTGTCAAAATCATTTTTTGCATTGACTGTATTTAAGAATGCCTGCAATCTTTCTTTGTTTCCAGCTTTAACAATCATTTCAGGTTTTATATTTGTTATTAATAATGTTGGTTTCATTAGCGATACTTTAGTATCATACTGTTCAAAGAACATTTTTATACCTAACAATTTTTCTATCAGTGGTTTTGCAATTTTTACAAAATCTTCCTGAGCTGATTTATAAAAGGCTAAGTAATTATTATAATTTTCAACTTCCTGCACTGGATCAATTTCGACAATTCCTTTTGCTAAAGGAACAAATGTTCTTACAACTAAATCACTTATATATTGGTTCGGTTCTTCTGAAATACTTTCATAATCATCTCTAAATGCTTCAACTAATTCTGTCGTATGTTTTTCCTCTACTAAAGTTAATGCTCTTGATTCTTCCTGTTTGTATTCTATAACTTCAAGTTCTCCCTTATCTCCAACTTGAAGCATTCCCAATTTAATCTTTTCAGATTTTGCATTATTTTCATCATGTCCAATAAGAAGTCTTGTTTTTATATCTTCAATAGCTAGTGGAAGCATTCCTAAAACATTACTATAATTTTTTGAAGCCTCTTCAAACTTTTCATTAAGTTTATCTCCTAATTCCAATTTTTTAGGATTTTCATCATCAAGTTCCTCGTATTTATTATATACATATGCAATTTCTTTTCTTGTCTGTTTTATATCTTCAATTACTTTTTTTGGAGATATTAACTCTAAAATATTTTCAAATTTAAAGTCTACGTTTCTATTTCCTTGTGATTTTCTAGCTTCAATAAGAGTATTTAACATTTTGAAAAATGTATTACCATTATCAATTTTGATTTCAGTTATTAGTTCTTCTGGTATTCCTTCAGGCTTTTTCAAAATATACTTTATACTTTGAGTTTCCGCATTATAATAACTGTAAACTTTTGGCTCAAACTTTGCTAAAAATTCATCAAAACTGCTTACTAACAAATGCTTATTAATTTCAAGTATTCTTTCATCATCAAGTGAATCCATCTCTCGTGCATCATCAATCAAAGTTATTAAATCCATTTTTTCTGGATTAACTTCTTCAAATAGGATCGTTCTATTTGTCTGATTAATAAAATTTTTAGTTGTCATCTATCCTAATTCCTTTCATACATATTTTTTTACAAATACCAAACATATCTTTTGTAAATTATACTTATTTTTTATATTTTTGTCAAGAAAAACTAAATTCTATTCAATCTAAATAAATTACTATTCTAAAATATAAATTAAATTTAATAATTTTTTATACATTTGTCCTAATTTGTTATTAAAAGTTGTAAAATAAAGTGTCACTATATGGAAAAAAATAAGAACCATAAAAGTTTTCTATGGTATGATTAATTCACCACAAACAATCAAAGGAGAAAACAGATATGGTTCAGGAACAGTATACAACAAAAAGAAGAAAAGGGCAACACTTAAAATTAATAGAGAGAGGAAAAATAGAAGCACTTCTTAAAAAGTGAAAATAGCACAGGAACTGGGAATAAGTGTGAGAACCCTCCACAGAGAAATCAAAAGGGGCATGGTGGAGCTTCTGAATACAGATTTATCGACAAGGGAAGTATATTCTGCGGAATTTGCCCAGTCAAAGTATGACAAGGCACAGAAGGGGAAAGAAGGAGAACTTAAGATAGGGAAGAACCTCAAACTGGTAAAATATCTTGAAGATTCGATGAAACGGGGGGAAGAATTCCCCGTATGCCGCACTGGAGCAAGCAAAAAGGGAAGGACAGGAAGTAAACATAGGACTGAAGACACTGTATAACTATATACATAGCGGACTGTTCTGGAATATAGTGAGGATGACATGCCCTACAGGAAGAGGAGAAAGAAGAAGGTTGAGTTAAGGAAACGTATAAGGAAGCAGGGGGGAGGAGCATAGAGGAAAGAGATGAAAGGATAGGGGAACGTTTAGAGCATGGGCACTGGGAAGTGGATACAGTATTAGGTAAGAAGGGGACATTGGCATGTCTTCTTGTACTGACAGAACGAAAGACAAGGCTTCAGCTGATAAGGAAGCTGGAAAACAGGACAGCATTACATACAGAAGGAAGAATAAAGGAATTAATAGAGGAATATCCAGGTTCAATAAAGACACTTACGAGTGACAATGGGAGTGAATTTATGAAGGTTGATGAGATAGAAGGACTGGGAGTAGGATATTTTTATGCACACAGCTTCAGTTCGTGGGAACGAGGGAGCAACGAAAATAATAATAAGCTGATAAGAAGGTTTATACCAAAAGGGACAGATATAACAGATATAACGGAAGAAGAACTAAAGAGTATAGAGGAATGGATGAATAATTATCCGAGAAAACTTTTTAATGGAAAAAGCTCAAAAGAAATGTATGATATTGAACTGAAACAGTACATTTCATAATATTTCATAAAAAAGTGACATTTACTATTGCAATTTAGCTTTGCAACAGCCCCAAGGTAATTATATTGCCAAAACCATATTTAACTGCTATAATATAGGTGCTTACACTTTAACAGAGAAAGAGGGAGGGCAAAATGGCTGTTAGTTATAAAAAACTTTGGCATATTCTTCTTGATAGAGATATGAAGAAAAAGGAGTTGGAAGCTTTGGCAGGTCTTAGCCATTATGCAATGAGCAAGATGAGTAGAGATGAAAATGTAACAACTGAAGTTCTCGGTAAGGTTTGTGCTGCACTTGATTGCAAGATTGAGGATATCATTGATTTTCTTCCGGATGAAAAATAAGCCTGTTTGTTTAAAATAGGTTTTAGAAAAATTTAAGATATATGGAGGCTTTTACATGAATAAGCAACAGTTAGCCACAAAAATTTGGGAGTCTGCAAATAAAATGCGTTCCAAAATAGAGGCGAACGAATATAAGGACTATATTTTAGGCTTTATATTCTATAAATTCCTTTCTGAAAAGGAAGTAAAGTATTTAAAAAACAATGACTGGACAGATGAATATCTTCCAGAATTAAAAGAGGAAGATAAAGAGACGGTTACCAGCATACAGAAAAATTTAGGATACTTTATATCTTATGAAAATTTATTTTCAACTTGGCTTTCTAAAGGCAAAGATTTTAGCGTTCAGGATGTTCGTGATGCTCTGTCTGCATTTAGTCGTCTAATCAACCCTACTCACAAGAAAGTATTTGATGGTATTTTCGACACATTACAAACAGGACTTAGTAAATTAGGTGATAGTGCAGCTTCGCAGTCAAAATCCATCAGTGATCTTATCTATCTTATCAAAGATATTCCAATGGACGGTAAACAAGGATATGATGTGCTGGGATTTATTTATGAATATTTAATAGAAAAATTTGCAGCTAATGCAGGAAAAAAAGCCGGTGAGTTCTATACGCCTCACGAAGTATCCCTTCTTATGTCCGAAATTGTTGCTGAACATCTGAAAAACAGAGAGAAAATTGAGATTTTTGATCCTACAAGCGGTTCAGCCTCACTTCTTATTAACATAGGGAAGAGTGCATCCAAGTATATCGAAGGAAAAAATAAAATAAAATATTATGCTCAAGAGCTAAAACAAAATACTTATAACCTCACTCGTATGAATTTGGTTATGCGTGGCATTGAAGCAGACAATATTGTCACTCGAAATGGAGATACCTTGGAAGATGATTGGCCGTACTTTGATGAAAATGATCCTACCCAAACATATAATCCTCTTTATGTAGATGCGGTTGTATCAAATCCTCCTTATTCTCAAAGTTGGAATTCTTCAGATAAAGAAACAGATCCTCGTTATGCCGGATATGGACTTGCTCCAAAGGGAAAGGCGGATTATGCTTTCTTGCTTCATGACCTCTATCACATTAAACCGGACGGTATTATGAATATTGTTCTTCCACATGGTGTTTTATTCCGTGGTGGAGAGGAAGGTCAAATCCGTAAGAATTTAATTGAGAATAATAAAATTGATGCAATCATCGGACTTCCTGCAAATATCTTTTACGGCACAGGAATTCCGACAATTGTAATGGTTTTAAAGCAAAAAAGAGACAATACCGATGTGCTTATTATTGATGCCTCAAGAGGATTTGTAAAAGAAGGAAAGAATAACAAGTTAAGAGCATCTGATATTAAGAAAATCGTTGATGTTGTAAATTGTAGAGAAACAAAAGAAAAATTCTCACGAGTTGTCAGTCGTGATGAAATTAGAAGAAACGACTACAATCTTAATATTCCAAGATATGTTGATTCTTCCGAAAAGGCAGAGTCTTGGGATATTTATGCTTCCATGTTTGGAGGGCTGCCTATTTCAGAAATTAATGATTTGAACGAGTATTGGACAGCATTTCCAACTCTTAAAACGGCTCTTTTAGAAAAAACATCAGGAGAGTACTCAAGGATTGTTGTTACAGATATAAAAAAAGCAGTTAAGGAACATGAATGTGTACAGGCATTTGAACAAAGTTTCAAAAATGCTTTTGGAAATTTTGACGACTATTTGTATAACAAATTGATTGCGAAAATGGATACACTCAGTATTTCAAAGACAGAGGAAGTTTTATCCTTAGATATTTTTGCAAGATTAAAAGATATTCCTCTTGTAGATAAGTATGAAGCATATCAATTACTTGATGATGATTGGACTAAAATTGCCATAGACTTAGAAATTATTCAGACAGAAGGTTTTGAATCAACAAAAGTTGTTGACCCTAATATGGTAGTCAAAAAGAAAGGAAATTTAGAACAGGAAGTACAGGAGGGTTGGAAAGGACGCATTATTCCTTTTGACCTTGTACAAAATACACTACTTTTAGATGAAAAACAGGAGATACAGAAAAAAGAAAACAGGCTGTCTGAAATTACTTCCAAGTATGAAGAACTTTTTGATATGCTTACCGAAGAAGAAAAAGATGCAGACTATGTAAATGAGGATAGCTTTGTATTTGCAGAAGTTAAGAAAGCACTAAAAAATAAGGATATTGAAGTAGAAACAAAGGAAAAATTAAAAGAAGTAGAAGCATTAAACACAGAAGAAAAGGAATTAAAGTCGGAAGTTAAAAAAGAAAGTGCATTATTAGAAGAAAAAACAAAGGAAACTATAGAAAGTCTATCTGATGAACAGGTAAGGCAGCTACTTAAGGAAAAATGGATACATCCACTTATCAAGAATTTAATGCAGCTTCCTGACAGAATTGTTTCTGAATTGGTAGCAAAACTTGAAGCACTTGCAAAAAAATATGAAACTACATTTGCTGAAATTGAGAGTCAAATCGAAGAAACGGAAAAAGAACTCTCTTTAATGATTGATGAATTGGAAGCCGGTGAGTTCGATATGCGAGGTCTCTATGAGTTCAAAAAGCTTCTTGGAGGTGAATAAAATGGCAGAAAATACAAAAAAACCAGCCATTAGATTTGCCGGATTTACAGAAGCTTGGGAACAGCGTAAGTTGGGGGATGTTGTTGGAATATATGACGGTGTGCATCAAACTCCAAAATATCAAGACAATGGAATAATGTTTTTATCAGTAGAAAACATTGCAACTTTACAATCTTCAAAATATATTTCTGAAGATGATTTTAAGCGAGATTATAAAGTTTACCCACAAGAAAATGATATTTTAATGACAAGAATTGGTGATGTGGGAACAACAAATGTAATAGCTGATAATGCCTTAAAAGCATACTATGTCAGCCTTGCGTTATTAAAATATAAGAGTACAAATCCTTACTTTTTGAGTAATGCAATTCAATCTGATTATGTAAAGAAAGGATTGGCAAATAGAACCTTAAAAACAGCAATTCCGATGAAAATTAATAAAGATGAAATTGGAAAAGTTGATGTTATGTTGCCTACATCAGTTAAGGAACAAACCAAAATCGGCGAGTATTTCCGCAACATCAACAACCTTATCACCCTTCATCAGCGTGAGTATGAAAAATTGACCAGTGTAAAAAAATCTATGCTTGAAAAAATGTTTCCGAAAAATGGTTCAAATGTACCGGAAATTCGTTTTAAGGGTTTTACTGAAGCTTGGGAACAGTGTAAGCTATCGGAGCTAACAGAAAATATTGATACAGGTAAGAGCAAATTTGTTTCTAAGGATTCGGGAAATTATGAAATTCTCGGTTCGACATCTATTATTGGATTTGACGATCACTATGATTATGAAGGAGACTTTTTATTAACGGCAAGAGTTGGAGTAAATGCGGGCAATTTATATAGACATGCTGGTAAGGTTAAAATAAGTGATAATACTGTATTTATACAGGGTTCGCATATAGATTTCCTATACTACTTATTAGAGAAGTTTGATTTAAAAAGGCTTTCTTTTGGAACAGGACAGCCACTTGTGAAGGCGAGCGAATTAAGGGCATTAAGCCTAACGGTTCCAAGTGATGACCAAGAGAAAGAAGTGATAGGTGATTATTTTAAAAGACTCGACAACCTTATCACCCTTCATCAGCGTAAGCTGGAAAAATTGAAAAATATCAAGAAATCTATGCTTGAAAAGATGTTTATTTAGGAGGAAATGCGAAAATGGATAAGTTGATCTTATTTCATGGCACTCCTGACAAAATCGTAGTACCGACATACGGCAAGGGCGAAGAAAAGCATGACTACGGTCAAGGGTTTTACTTGACCGAAAGTATAGACCTTGCTAAAGAATGGGCAGTTTGTAGGCCGAATGAGAAAAACGGATGGGTTCATAAGTATCAGCTTGATACTGCCGGACTTAAAATCTTGGATTTTCAAGATAAAGGCGTTTTGGCTTGGCTGGCTGAACTGATGAAGCATAGGGATGCTGCCGACTCAAAGCGTTACCGTATGCTTGCAAAGAAGTTTATAGAAAAATACGGCGTAGACACTAAAGAATATGATGTTATCAGAGGATGGCGAGCAAATGCCTCTTATTTCTACATTGCAAAGGAATTTGTAAGAGACAATATTGATATGGATATTCTTGAAGAACTGCTTTCTTTTGGCGGTTTGGGTATTCAGTATTGTATTAAGTCCAAGCTTGCTTATTCTAAGCTGCATGAGTTAGATGATGGCTTAATGGCGGTTCAGTATGCTGAATTTAACGAAAAGTATAATCAGCGGGACATTACTGCAAGACAGAAAATGAGAGAACTTGTAGACTCAGATGCCAATAGTGTAACTAAGGTTTTCAGTACGCTTTTTAAGGAGTGATGATTATGAGAGCATATTCAAAAGATTATTTGAATGATGTGGTGGAAAATCAGGGAAAACTCTTTGACTTCGTTGCTCAAAATTTCTCCGATAAGAACACCGAAGATTTTATCAAGACATATATGCAAAGCAAAACAAGAAAAAGCATTGATGAAGCGAAAGCTTATGTAAATACCATGAGCGCTAAAGAGTTGTGGGACTACTTTACCGAAACAGAAAATTATGTTTTGAAATCCGGTAAGTCTATTGACGGGTTTATGCCTGATTGGATTGGTGAGTTCTATGCTTATTATCAGTGGTACTACAATATTCCAAGCTCAGAAGTACTGAAAAAAGTTCCGCTTGACTTTTTGAAAAAAGCATACTACGGTCTGCACGACTTGGAACTTGATTTAGCGGTGCGAAAGGTCGGAGAAGTGCGATGAGTGTTGTATGTTTTCACAATCCAAATGAAGAAAATGGTTATTTAAGTAATTGGTATCTATCGCCATTTACAGTAGAGAAGAAAAATTTTTCATCAATGGAACAATTCATGATGTATCAAAAAGCGATTTGCTTTGGCGATGAAGCAGTAGCTAAAAATATACTTTCCACTGATGATACCTCCCAAATCAAGGCACTTGGAAGACAAGTAAAAAATTATGATGAGCATATATGGAATGGCATTAGGCAAATTGTCGTTTATGAAGGACTTTTGGCAAAATTCTTACAGAATAAGGATTTAAAAGATAGACTTAAATCTACTGGAGAAGCTATATTAGCAGAATGTGCTGTAAAAGACCTAATTTGGGGTGTGGGATTATCAATGAAAGATCCTAACAGGCTTGATAAAACAAAATGGAAAGGGCAAAATTTGCTTGGATATACACTTATGATGGTGCGGGAATGTTTATAATTCAGTCTTACTTGGGAACAGCGTAAGTTGGATACTATTACTGATGTGAGAGATGGAACTCACGATTCACCACAATATGTAGAAGATGGACATCCATTCATTACATCCAAAAATGTTAAAGATGGATTTATCAATTATGAAGATATACAGTATGTTTCTGATAAAGATTATGAGGAAATAAACAAACGCTCTAAAGTTGATAAAAATGATATTCTAATGGGTATGATTGGAACTATCGGAAACATTGCTTTAGTGCGTGAAACACCTGATTTTACAATAAAAAATGTTGCTTTAATTAAGGATATCGGTGATGTGTTTTATCATTACTTATATCACTGTTTACAATCAAATAGTGTTGCACATCAGTTGGACGAAAATCTTGATGGTGGAACTCAAAAGTTTATAGCTTTAAATAAAATAAGAGAGCTTGTTATACCTGTTCCAAGTGAGTATGAGCAACACAAAATAGGCGATTATATGGAGTTACTCGACAACCTTATCACCCTTCATCAGCGTAA
Source organism: Leptotrichia massiliensis (assembly GCF_900104625.1). NCBI lineage: Bacteria > Fusobacteriati > Fusobacteriota > Fusobacteriia > Fusobacteriales > Leptotrichiaceae > Leptotrichia > Leptotrichia massiliensis. The sequence goes on along the minus strand of NZ_FNVZ01000005.1, from coordinate 235,009 downwards.
GTAAAAAAAAGAAATAATAAAAGAATTGCCTTTAAAAAGCAATTCGGTATGTAAAGACATATATTGAAAGTTAGGAGGAATTACAATGGTTTTTAATAAAGAGTCAGATTTTGAAGAGGCTTTAATTAAAATCTTATCCGAGAAGGGTTGGGAAAAAGAAGTCCTGAAAAACTACTCTGAAAAAGATTTGCTTAGGAATTGGGCAAATATTCTTTTTGAAAATAATAGAAACATTGATAGATTAAATGATTATCCTCTGACCGACAGCGAGATGCAACAAATATTAGAGCAGATTGAAGCACTCAGAACACCATTAAAATTAAACGGATTTATCAATGGTAAAAGTGTTTCTATCGTTAGAGATAACCCTGATGATAAGTTGCACTTCGGCAAAGAGGTTAGTCTTAAAATATATGATCGCCTTGAAATTGCAGCAGGTCAAAGTAGATACCAGATTGTACAACAACCGAAATTTCCTACCAAGTCAAAACTGCTCAATGATCGTCGTGGAGATTTGATGCTTCTTATAAACGGTATGCCTGTGATTCATATTGAACTAAAAAGAAGTGGTATACCGGTAAGTCAAGCTTATCATCAAATTGAAAAATACTCTCGAGAGGGTATTTTTACAGGACTATTTTCACTTGTCCAGATTTTTGTTGCAATGGAACCGAAAGAAGCAGTATATTTTGCAAATCCAGGTCCTGACGGCAAGTTCAATCAAGATTATTATTTTCATTGGGCTGACTTTAATAACGAGCCAATAAATGAATGGAATAAAGTAGCATCAACACTTCTTTCTATTCCTATGGCTCACCAGCTCATCGGATTTTATACAGTTGCCGATGATTCTGATGGTGTTCTCAAGGTAATGCGAAGTTATCAGTATTTTGCGGCAAGTGCTATTTCAGATAAGGTTGCTAAGGGAAAATGGGAAGGCAATAGTCAGCTCGGAGGCTATGTATGGCATACGACAGGATCAGGAAAGACAATGACGAGCTTCAAATCGGCACAGCTTATTGCCAGCTCAAAAGATGCAGATAAAGTAATTTTTTTAATGGATAGAATTGAACTTGGGACGCAATCTCTTAAAGAATATCGGGGATTTGCTGATGAAAATGAGGATGTTCAGGCGACAGAAAATACGAATGTACTTATAAGCAAACTTAAAAGCTATGATCCTGCTGATACATTGATTGTTACCTCTATTCAGAAAATGAGCAATATAAAAGATGAAGTAGGTGGACTAAATGCCAGAGATATTGAGATGATAGGCGATAAACGAATTGTGTTTATTGTTGATGAAGCTCATCGTTCAACATTTGGGGATATGCTCATTACAATTAAAAACACTTTTCCTAAGGCAATGTTTTTTGGCTTTACAGGAACACCTATTCAAGATGAGAATCAGAAAAAGAAAAATACCACGACAACGGTTTTTGGCAATGAGTTGCATAGGTACAGCATTGCGGATGGAATAAGAGATAAGAATGTGCTGGGATTTGATCCCTATAAAGTGTTAACCTTTAAAGATAAAGATGTTCGTAAAGTTGTAGCACTTGAAAAAGCCAAAGCAAAAACTGAAGAGGAAGCAATTTCTGATCCTACTAAAAGCAAAATATATTATAAGTATATGGATGCCAATCAAGTACCAATGGTGGGAAACTTTGATAATAAAGGAAATTACATTAAGGGTATAGAAGATTATATCCCTAATGTTCAGTATCAAACAGAAGAACATACTAAAACTGTTGTAAAGGATATAGCGGATAATTGGTTGACGCTGAGCAGAGGAAGTAAATTTCATGCTATATTTGCTACAAGCAGTATACCGGAAGCGATTAACTATTATCGTTTGATGAAAAGCGAGCTTTCACACCTTAAAATCACAGCACTATTTGATTCAAGCATTGATAATAATGGAGGTGTCCAGTTTAAAGAGGATGGGCTTGTAGAGATTATTGAGGATTATAACTCGCTTTACGGGCAGGATTTTACCATTCCTACCTTCCATAAAATGAAAAAGGATATTGCTTCCCGTTTAGCACATAAGAAACCTTATAAAAGAATTGAAAACGAACCCGAGAAACAAATTGATTTGCTGATTGTAGTTGATCAAATGCTTACAGGCTTTGACTCGAAATGGATTAATACTTTATATATGGATAAGATGTTGCGTTATGAGAATATCATTCAGGCATTTTCCCGCACAAATAGGCTGTTTGGACCGGATAAGCCATTTGGTACAATCAGATATTATCGAAGACCACATACAATGGAGAGCAATATAAACGCTGCCGTAAAGCTCTATTCAGGAGATAGACCACTCGGGTTATTTGCCCAACATCTTATAGAAAATCTAAAGGAAATGAATCGGCTTTTCAAAAATATTTTTGATATTTTCGAAGGTGCAGGAGTTTCAAATTTTGAAAGATTGCCGGCAGATATAGACGCTTGTAAAAAATTTGCAAAAGATTTCAAAGAGTTTAATGAATTTTTAGAAGCTGCAAAAATTCAGGGATTTAAATGGAATATATCTTCTTATCAAGACGACACAACGGCAGAAAACATTGATGTGGCAATTGATGAAAAGACTTACCTGATTTTAGTTCTTCGTTATAAAGAATTGACAGGAGGAGGTTCTACTCTCGGCGATGATGATGTACCGTATGATTTGGACGGATATATTACAGAAATCGACACCGGCTTGATTGATTCAGATTATATGAACTCCAGGTTTGATAAATATATTAAATTATTAAATGGAAATGGAGCAAGTATGGAGGATATTGAAAAGGCTGAGACTGAGCTCCATAAGACCTTTGCAATGCTAACACAAGAGGAACAGAAATACGCAAATATATTCCTGCACGACATTCAAAGGGGGGATGTTGAAATTACTTCAGGGAAAACGCTGTGGGATTATATCAATGAGTATTTATTAAAAGCGAAGAATGACCAAATTCACCGTGTTTCTGTCCATCTTGGAGTGGACGAAGATAAGCTAAGAGCTATTATGAGCTTAAAGCTTGTTGAAAGCAATTTAAACGAGTTCGGTAGATACGATGAATTGAAGCAGACTGTAGATAAGAAGAAGGCAAAAGATTATTTTGAAAAGATTGAAGGAATAAAAATAATACCGCCAAAAGTTATGATGAAGGCTGATATATTGCTTCGTGAATTTATTCTAAGTGGAGGATTTGACATCGAATCACCATTGAATGAAGTATAAGAAATTCATTACAAGAGCCAAGTTTTTATCTTGGCTTTTCTTTTCAATAACTTGGGAACTGCGTAAGTTGGGGGAGGTAGGAACAACCTATACAGGATTGTCAGAAAAAACGAAAGAAGATTTCGGACACGGTAATGGGAAATTTGTAACTTATATGAATATATTTTCTAATGCTGTCGGTTTTCTGGATATGACTGAAGCAGTTGAAATTGATGATAGTCAAAACAAAGTTCTTTTTGGAGATGTGCTATTTACCACATCATCAGAAACGCCTGAGGAAGTGGGGATGTCCTCTGTTTGGCTTGGAAACGTTGAAAATACTTACTTAAACAGCTTTTGCTTTGGATATAGACCAATGGTTGAGTTTAATCCTTATTATCTTGCTTATATGCTTCGTTCTTCCTCAATGAGAAAGAATATAACATTTTTGGCACAGGGCATTTCAAGATATAACATATCCAAAAACAAGATGATGGATATTGAAATGCCTATTCCAAATATAGAAGAACAGAAGCAGATTGGTTCATACTTCCGCAGTCTTGACAACCTTATCACCCTTCATCAGCGTAATTAAATTAGAGGCTACCTCTCCATTTCTTTCCCCATATATTTCTCGTAGTTTTTCCTGATTTGATATAGTTCGGTCATCTCAGATTTTGATGAAGGGGCTGTTGCAAATTAAATAGTTGAGCCCCAAAAGAAAAAAGATGCTAAAAAAACAATTTTTTGTAGTTTAGCATCTTTTTAATTTATAAGTAAACTAAATTTATTTGGCTCTATAATATATATGGGGGTGGAAAAAGATAATGATAGAATTCCCAGACAATCATCCTGATTTTACATTCAGGACAGAAAAAGGGATTCATTCCAAAAGTTATGTACATCTGTCTCTGATAAAATGAATATTTTGATACGACAATATTTTTCTTAAAAGGCTCCATAGCCTTTTTAAGTTTATCGGAAATATGTCTTGAATAGAAACCGTACCTGTTTACCATTTTAAAGTTTTTAGGAGGCAGGTGAATGAGAATCTGTGAGATAAATTTTTCAGCAGACATTGTAATGAAAGTTTTCTTTTTATTGTTAGCAAGGTCATTGAAAAAGAAAGTAACTTTATCATCATCAATTTCAGTAATCTTGTATTCAGCAATAGGAGAACGGGCGAGATATCTTCCAAGATATCTGATAATACCCTTTGTGCTGTTGATGTCACCGTCACCGACATTAAAGAAGAATCTTTTGTCTTCTTTGTAAAGTTTTGCAGCAGTGTCCAAGGCCTTTTTTTTAATTTTACTGTCATTATATTCTCCATTCTGAATAATTTTGAGGACATGGTATTTCCATTGACCGGCAATAGTATCCACATTAAAATGTCTCATTTTCTTGAAGTCAAAATTTTTAGTAAATCCACCCAAAGAAACAATGGCATGGATATGCGGATTCCATTTAAGATCCCTTCCAAAAGTATGTATAATTGAAATGAGGCCATAGTGTACGATGTCAGAGTCAGTGAAATATTTTTCAGAATATTTTGATATTTTATTTTTTCTCAGTTTCTTTCTGGAGATATTATGGAAGCAGAACTTAAAGATTTCGTTAACGGCGGCAGAAAGCTTTGAGAGGAGGTTTCTGTCATAGAAGAAAAATTGTCTGCATTCTTTAGGTATAGTAAAGAGCACATGCCGATGTTCAATATTCAGAATATGTTTCATAATGTTCTGAGACCAGATACTGGAATATTTGAAACCACATGAAGGACAAAGTTTAGACTTACAGGTAAGAGGGAACTTGTGGATAACAGGACAGAGAGGACATTTAAATTTAATGAAACCCTTAGACATATCCCTGCAGGCGAGGAACTTATCGACAGAGTGTATAATGTATTTAAGATGTTTTTTCACGATTAAAAGTTGTAAAATAAAGTGTCACTATATGGAAAAAAATAAGAACCATAAAAGTTTTCTATGGTATGATTAATTCACCACAAACAATCAAAGGAGAAAACAGATATGGTTCAGGAACAGTATACAACAAAAAGAAGAAAAGGGCAACACTTAAAATTAATAGAGAGAGGAAAAATAGAAGCACTTCTTAAAAAGTGAAAATAGCACAGGAACTGGGAATAAGTGTGAGAACCCTCCACAGAGAAATCAAAAGGGGCATGGTGGAGCTTCTGAATACAGATTTATCGACAAGGGAAGTATATTCTGCGGAATTTGCCCAGTCAAAGTATGACAAGGCACAGAAGGGGAAAGAAGGAGAACTTAAGATAGGGAAGAACCTCAAACTGGTAAAATATCTTGAAGATTCGATGAAACGGGGGGAAGAATTCCCCGTATGCCGCACTGGAGCAAGCAAAAAGGGAAGGACAGGAAGTAAACATAGGACTGAAGACACTGTATAACTATATACATAGCGGACTGTTCTGGAATATAGTGAGGATGACATGCCCTACAGGAAGAGGAGAAAGAAGAAGGTTGAGTTAAGGAAACGTATAAGGAAGCAGGGGGGAGGAGCATAGAGGAAAGAGATGAAAGGATAGGGGAACGTTTAGAGCATGGGCACTGGGAAGTGGATACAGTATTAGGTAAGAAGGGGACATTGGCATGTCTTCTTGTACTGACAGAACGAAAGACAAGGCTTCAGCTGATAAGGAAGCTGGAAAACAGGACAGCATTACATACAGAAGGAAGAATAAAGGAATTAATAGAGGAATATCCAGGTTCAATAAAGACACTTACGAGTGACAATGGGAGTGAATTTATGAAGGTTGATGAGATAGAAGGACTGGGAGTAGGATATTTTTATGCACACAGCTTCAGTTCGTGGGAACGAGGGAGCAACGAAAATAATAATAAGCTGATAAGAAGGTTTATACCAAAAGGGACAGATATAACAGATATAACGGAAGAAGAACTAAAGAGTATAGAGGAATGGATGAATAATTATCCGAGAAAACTTTTTAATGGAAAAAGCTCAAAAGAAATGTATGATATTGAACTGAAACAGTACATTTCATAATATTTCATAAAAAAGTGACATTTACTATTGCAATTTACCGTCCTAATTTGTTATGATATTTAATATAGTAAACATTAGTAAAATATGATATAATAATATAATAAGTAAAAATTTTATATCTTAGTAGGAGGAATAATTATGGAAAATTTACTAGACGTAGCATCATATATTTATAATAGATATAAAAAAGAAAATAATAAATGTATTGATGAAATGAAACTTCACAAATTACTTTATTTTTCTCAAAGAGAATCATTTATTCAAAAAAATGAGGCTCTTTTTGAGGATATATTTTATGGTTGGAAATTTGGACCTGTTCTTAAAAAAATTAGAGAAATTTACAAAAATGGAAAGTTTTTAAAAAAAATACCAAAAGATGTCGAAGATAGGATTTTACCAATAATGAATGAAATTTTTCAAAACTATTCTTGTAAAAATTCATGGAGTCTTAGTAGACTATCTCATGGTGAAATTTCTTGGAAAAATTCTAGAAAAGGTATTGATGATGAAGAAAATGGAAATTGTCCAATTGATATTAATGATATAAAAAAAGATGCTAACAGAATAATTTCTAGAAAAAAATTATTACAAGATTTTAAATTTTTATAAGAGGTATTAAATAATGAAAATTACAGAAGATCAAAAAAAATTATTTGGTAATCTTATTTGTGAACGGCTTACTGATAATCCTAAAAATATTAATTTGATAGAAAATTTTAGTAGTGAAAAAGGAACCCTCATTGTTAAATATTTCAAAGAAAATGGATTAAATGAAGATAAAAATAATACAACTGCTTTTTATGTTATTAAAACAAAAGAAGATGAAATATTAATGTTTTTTTCTTTAAAATGTGGTGAATTATTTGATTTTGATGTTGAAGAACTTCTTATTATACAGCAAAATATTATAAATGAGAAGAAGACGTTTCCCTTTGAAAAAACTGAACAAATAATAAAATCTTACAACCATGTTTTAATTTCAACAAAAACCGATATAAAAAAAGAAAAAAATAATCGTATCTCTAGAGTCCATAAAACTTTTTCAGGAGTGCAGTTAGTACATTTTTGCTCTAATGATAATATGAAATATATTTGGAAAAAATTTGGTATACATGATAGAAGAACCATGGGAGAAGTATTTTTTTGGTATTTTATTGCTCCTAAGTTTTTTGAAGTACAAAAAATTGTAGGATGTGAATATGCCTTTTTATTTGCAGCAGATTATTCTCAGGATGGAGTATTACAAAATTATTATAATACTTCTCTAAAATTCGAATTTGATGATAACCTAGGAGTTAACAAACCTCTATATGATTTTTCATGTATTTTTATGTCTCAAAAATTAAATGATATGAAGAAAAAGCGAGAAAATTATTTCAATAATTTCAACTTAGGCAACAACGATATTATTGTATAAAAGAATATAACTGTAATAAAAGTATCTCGTATTTATTAACTAAATATTGTATATTTTTCAAAATTAAATGTATTATGAGAGTGTCCAGAATTTTGTGTAAACTCAAAATATAATATATGGTACAGGATGGTATTTTTATCATCCTGTTTTTAAATTCATCCAATAAAGTATTACTTCACAAGGGGGTAAATTTACAAGCCCCCTTTGTTATAGATGAAAAACATAACTTGTTGAACATATCTATTGTAAAATTTTTATTTTTCAAACGCAATATATTCATTTACATTCTGAATATACTTTTTTCCTTTATTTTCCTTCTCTTTCATCCCATCCTCTATCAGTTTATTAACCTCGCTTAATCTTTCAATCTTTTCTAATAGTAAATCTGCTTTTTCAAAAGGCTTATTAACTTCTTCTTTTGCATTAGAAAATTCTTCCCTGTAATTTTCAAGCCTTACCTTTTCTTTCCCTAAATTTTCAGGAATTTTATCCAATAAATTATCCATTCTCGTTATATTTCCAATTAAATCTTTTCCAAAATCAGTATGATATTTCTCCTTATTTTCTAATATACATTTATATTTTTTCTCATAGAAGTCAAAATTTGAAGACAGTTTAAATCCTCTATAATTTCCAATAATTTGAGGCTCACCAGATATTCCAGTACCTTTAATAGCCTTTAAAAGTTCTTCTCCAGCTTCTTTTTTATCATAAATTTTTGTCCCATTAATTTCAATAAAAGTAAATTTATCCTCGTTATCTGATTTTGGTTCTATTTTAGAAATATCTTCCTTCACATTTTCAATATATTTTTCCATTTTACTAATTTTTACAGGATATTCCTTTGTTATTTTATCCTCAAGACGATATAAGTTTGACTTGTAATTGGCTTCGAGCATTCTTAACTTATTTACTTCCATATCTAAATCCATTTTTTCCTTAATTAAAGGATTTCCAGTTGCAAGTGCCTTTATTTCAGCATAGTTTAAAGAGCTTTCATCAACATCTTCTGCTACTCTGACTGGAGTTTTTGAAGTCATAATTTGGCTTATAAACTTTTGTTTATTCTCAATAGTTTGCCACAAATAAGCGTCAAATGTATTCTCAGTAACATATCTGTAAATTTCCACTTTCTTATTTTCATTTCCTTGCCTGACTATCCTTCCTGCCCGTTGCTCCAAATCAGCAGGACGCCACGGCACATCTAAGTCGTGAAGTGCAATTAATTTTGTCTGCACATTTGTTCCTGCTCCCATTTTTTGTGTTGAACCTAGCAATATTCTTACATCTCCTGTTCTTACTTTTGCAAAAAGTTCGTCCTTTTGCTTTTCAGAATTTGCATTATGAATAAATGCTATTTCTTCTTCAGGAATACCTTTATTAATCAACTTTTCCTTTAAATCTTCATAAATATTGAAACTTCCATCATTTTTGGGAGTAGACATATCAGAAAATACAAGCTGTGCAGATTTTTTTTCAACGCTTTCTTTCCATATATTGTAGATATTTTCTACGCAGGCATTTACTTTGCTATTTTCATCATCAGGAAGCATTTCATTCACAAGTCTTTGATCTAGTGCAAGTTTTTTACCATCATTTGTAATTTTTAACATATTGTCTTCTGTTGGCTCTACATTTCTATTTCTTACTTCTTCTGCTCTTTCTGAAAGACTTTCTAATATTAATTTCTGTTCCTCTGTCGGTTTAGTCAATACTTTTTTGTATTCTACTTCAGGTGTTGGTAAATTTAACATATCAGCAGTCTGTATATCTGCAAACTGTTTAACATTGTTCATAAGTTCAGGAAGATTGTAGAATTTTGCAAATCTTGTTTTAGTTCTATAGCCATTTCCTTCAGGAGATAATTCAATAGCTGTAACTGTTTCCCCAAATGTGCTTGCCCAAGAATCAAAATTTTGATGTCCTTGTTTTTTTAGTTCATCATACTGTAAATATCTTTGCATTGTATAAAGTTCTGACATAGTATTGGAAACTGGTGTACCTGTTGCAAATACGACTCCTTTTCCATTTGTTATCTCATCCATATATCTACATTTCATAAACATATCCGATGATTTTAATGCTTCAGTTTGTCCTATTCCTGCCACATTTCGCATTTTAGTGTATAAAAACAAGTTTTTAAATGAATGTGCCTCATCTACATACAGCTTATCAACTCCTAATTCTTCAAATGTAACGACATTATCCTTTTTAAAATCATCATTTAATTTTTTTATCCTTACTTCCAGTTTCTTTTTTGTACCTTCAAGCTGTTTTACAGTAAAATTCTGATTATTTTCCTGCTTTAATGTTTGGATATTTTGTATAATCTCATCTATTTCATTTTGTATATGTTTTTGCTGATAATCCTTACTCATCGGTATTTTTTCAAACTGAGAATGTCCTATTATTACAGCGTCATATTCTCCAGTCGCAATTCTTCCAATGAATCTCTTTCTATTTTTAGGTTCAAAATCCTTTTTAGTTGCAACAAGAATGTTTGCTCCTTGATAAAGTTCCAGAAATTCCCTTCCCAGCTGTTCCGTCAAATGATTAGGGACAACAAACATTGATTTTGTTGCAAGCCCAAGTCTTTTAGATTCCATAGCGGAGGCAACCATTTCAAAAGTTTTTCCTGCTCCCACAACGTGTGCAAGCAGTGTATTTCCACCATACAGTGTTCTTGCAACTGCGTTTAATTGATGTGGTCTTAATTTTATTTCAGGATTTATGCCATTAAAAGTAAGATGGCTTCCATCATATTCTCTTAGTCGAATTGAATTAAATTTTTCGTTATATATCTTAGTTAATTCATTTCTTCTTTCCAAATCCTTAAAAATCCAGTCTTTAAAAGCCTGTTTAATAATATCCTGTTTTTGTCCTGCCAGCATTGTTTCCTTTTTATTTAAAATTGCTATTCTTTTACCTTCTGAGTCTGTTTCATAATCAAAAATTTTTGTATCTCTCAAGTTCAGTGCATCTTCTATAAGTTTATATGCGTTTGCTCTTTCAGTTCCAAAAGTCATAACAGCGAGCGGATTATCATTGTCCATATTCTTGTTTTCTATTCTCCATTCAGAAGTGTATTCAGAATAATGTACTTTAATGTATGAACTCTTATATGCTGGTGTCTTTAAAGTTTCCAGAATAAAATCCTTTACATATTTTTTAGGAACCCAAGTCGCTCCAATTCTGACATTTATTTCACTTGCTTCAAGTGGCTTAGGCATTACTTCCTGAAGTTTTTCTTTTTGAAAATTCAATATTTCAGTACTTATTCCGTTCTTTTCTTCATTAGGAAGAGAATTAAATTCATCAATATATTTTATTTTTTCCCTTATATTCCCACTTAAATATTCATCCTGCGTTACATACTGAAATTCTTGTTGAAAATCTTGATTTATATTAAGAAATATTTCCCCCTTTAAGCTGTTAATCAGCTCATCTTGTTTCATTCCAGTAAGATTTTCCATATATTCAAAATCTATTTTTGCCTTTTGGGATACCGAAAGAATTAACGCTTCCTGTGGAGTATCTACTCTATCTATAATTTTTGACTGCTTTATGGTTCTCTTTGAAAAAATATCACCTTTTTTCTTAAAGTTTCCACGTTCATCAAATATTTCTATTGAGGATAATAAAGAATAATTGGAATCTTCAGTAAATAATCTCGAATTTGCTCTTGAATTTAAATATCCATACTTATTAATAAATCCATCATATATTCTATTTAGTTTTTCCTGCTCAATTTTTAATCTATCATCTGTTTCACTGTCTTTTTGAATCTGAATAACTTTTCTTAGTGAAGATGTAAGTTCTATATATTTTGATATTTTATCCTTATCTCTATCTGATAAATCTTGTAATATCATTTCACTATTTTCTTTAAAATAAATCTTGTTATCTTTTTTGAAGAATGAAAAATTTCTTATTTCATAGTCTTCATTTTCAACTGCAATTACAGTTTCTTTTTCTTCAGATAGAGTTTTTTCATAACTTCCTTCTATATTCCCAACTGCTCGTTCTAATTCATCCTTTAAATTACTATTTTCTTTTGGTATACAAGTTAATGTTTTCCCAAAACGTCCACTAACTTCCTCCATTTTTCCTAAAATCATATTAGAATTATCCACAAAATACTTATTGTAGATAAATCCTTCAGAATCAGATTTAACCGCATACCAATCCTGCTCCTCTTTATTTATATTTTCTCTTTTCTTTAAAAATATAATATCCGATGTTACTTCTGTTCCAGCAACTCCTTTAAATGTATCATTTGGAAGCCTTATTGCTCCCAATAGTTCCGCTCTTTCTCCAATGTATCTTCTCACACTGTCATCCTTTTTATCAAAGGTTCCAGAAGAAGTTATAAAAGCCATAATTCCGCCTTTTTTCACTTTATCCAATGATTTTGCAATAAAGTAGTCGTGTATCATAAAGTTCTGCTTTTCATATTCTCTGTCCATTACCTTAAAATCTCCAAAAGGAACATTTCCTATCACAACATCAAATGAATTGTTGGAAAATTCTGTTTTTTCAAATCCTTTTACTTGAATATTACTTTCAGGATAAAGTTTTTTAGCAATATTTCCGCTGATACTGTCTAGTTCCACACCATATATCTTCGAGTTTTCTAATTCATCAGGCAAATTACCTATAAAATTTCCCACACCACAACTTGGCTCTAAAATATTTCCGCCTTCAAATCCAAGTTGCTGTATTCCTTTATAAATGGAATCAATTACTATTTTAGGTGTATAAAAGGCTGTCAATGTACTTGCCTTAGCATTATCATATTCTTCCTGCGTCAAATTTTCTTTTAAAAAATTTCTTGCTTCTTCCCATTGTCCACCTTTGTTTTCATCAAATACATCAGCCAGTCCTCCCCATCCAACATATTTAGAAAGTGTTATCTTTTCATCATCTGCAGCTTCTCTTTCCTTCAAATTTTTTAAAACTTTTATAGCTTCAATATTATTGTTTAGACGCTCTGATGGCAACAGTTTTTCAGATTGGATTTCTTCAGTAATTTTAAAATTTTTAGAAATATTATCTTTACTATTTTCTTCATCTATATAAGGATATATTATTTCATTATTTTCAATAATATTTTCTGTTTCCTTTTCGGGAATAAAATATTGATTTTCATCTATAAGTTCCTGTATTCTTTTTTCTATTTTGTTCCAAGATAGAACTACCTTAACTTCATTAGCACTAAAATGATTTTTATATAACTTCATGTTTTTAGAAGTATAAAAGGCATCATCTATAAAATCTCCACGGTCAGGTATTGAAAATCCGCCTATTCCGTATTCCCGTTTCAAATATTTTATTCTATCTTCTTTTGAACTGTTATCTTGAAAAAAATTATAAATATTTTCCGCTCCACTGTATGATTTTAATACATCGTCAATATTCTTTTGAGTAATTATATTATCATTTTCTATTTGTAAATTATCTGATTGTAAGTTATTTCCCTGAGAGAAGAGAGTAGGCTGTTCATAAGCCTTACCCATTCCATTTGATCCTTTTCTTTTAATTCTTCGGTTAATCCCATAGTTTTCATCATTTTGGGTTTTTCTATCTCCCAAAATTTCTCCACTTCTGTCTGAATTGAAAATAGATGTTCCATAACTTCTCTCTTCATTAGAAGATTTTTCAAAAATTCCGCTTTCTCTTGTTCCAGATATTTCATTCTCGCTCGTCCCCAAGAGTTGAGTTTGCTCAAGTCTATTTCTTCTTCCTCTAAATTCGGAACTAGCACTTGAAACTTCTTGTCCATTAGTATCATTTTGTAAGTTCCTCCCGCCTGCTCGTAGGATGTTTGCTTCACTACTGGAGTATATATCCCGTTCTCTATCAGATATTCTTTCCCGTCTATCATCTTTTTCAGCATATTCCAATTCCTCCTCATTTTTTTCATTTTCTATCTCATATCCAATTTTACTATTTTGTTCTAAAGTTGTTTCATCATTTATTTTTTGAATTTCTTTGCTTACTTTAACTAAAACTTTTTTAGCCACATTAGATATCTCCGATGATATTAATTCCATAGTTCTAAAATCTGAAAATAAGGAATAAATCTCTTTTTCTTTTTCATTAAATATATCTTTTTTATTAATTCCCATTCTCTGATCAAGTGCTATTAAAACAGATTTTTTGATAAAACTTTCAAGAACTTCTGTATCTTTGTAGTTAAAAGTATCTAATTTGCTGTTTTCAAGCATTGTCTGGTTTATAAGCACCATCTGTGCTTCTTCAAAATCTGATTTTCCTGTCATTCTTTCAAAAACATCTTTATGAGTTCTATTATTAAATTCCCATAATTTAGGTTTTTCATCGTTTCTCTTATCCAAAGATACTGTCTGGGTAACGTCAAAAATATATCTGACATTCTTTTTTCCATTCCTTACATTATATACGGGTATTCCCTTCTGATTTCTTTCCACAACTCTGTTAAAATTTTCTTTCCAAAAGTCATATTCTGCACAAGCCACAGCTTCAGGACGAATAAAAAATATATTTAGCTGTTCCATTGCAGAATATTTATAATTGTTTCCCATAACGTGAAGATAGTTAATATACTCACTAAAATCTTCATTTACTTTTTTATATGCATTTTCCAATACATTTTGAATTTTATATCCCATTTCTTCCCCCTAATATAAAATTTTGCGATTTCAAATTTTAATTATCATTTTTCTATTTTTATAAAATCCTTTCTTTGCAAGTTCAAATAATCTCCATTTATCTCTATTCCAAAATGTGCATTATACTCCTTTCCGCTTTTACTTTTTATCTTAAATACAACCTGTTCCGCTCTTAATAATTTTTTTGCATTATTCTTATTTATCTTTATTTTCTGTCCAAAATAATTCACTTCTTTCCAAAGAGATGTTTTACATCCATTCTTATAATTACTGCAATAGTAACTTTTACTGTTCTCATAAATATTGCTGTTACATTTAGGACATTTTCCAATAACTTCCATTTCTTTTTCAAATTTTTCAACTTCTGTATCTCGATTTATTATATTTTGTAACTCACTTTTAGTTTTTTCAATAATATCATCTACTGTTTTTCTGTTATTATAAATATCTTTCTGAAGCATAGAAAACTCAACAGTCTTTTCTGCATAAAGATTAATATGGAGCAAATCCAGCAGTTCAATTAACTTTATTCCTTTTTCAGTTATACTAAAATTCTGTTTTTCAGAAGTAATATATCCATATTTCTTAGCATTCTCAATTATCCCTGTTCTAGTCGCCTCCGTCCCAATCTCTACACCTTTCATTATTTCTCTATATTCTTGTGTATCGTCCTCATTTTCTTGATTTTTTTCTTTTCTAAAAGGGTTTTTTAAATAATTACTCAAATTTTCCTCAGTAACTTTTTTAGGAGGAACAGTTAATTTATCAACAACTTTAAAATCAATATCAATTTCCTGATTAATTTCAAAATACGGCAACTTGTTATCTATCTTCTGATTTTCATATTTTAAAAATCCTTCCTGCTTTACTGATTTTCCTTTCAAATTAAATATTTCATTTCCCACAGCAATCTTTATTTCAGTTTGATTAATTATCACTTGCTCCTTCAAAAAGTTAGAAATAAACCTGTTTCTTACTGTTTCAAAAATTATCTTTTCTTCCAAATTCAAACTATTCATATCAGGAATTTTCAAAGTTGGCATTACTGCACTATGGCTTTCAATCTTACTACTGTCAAATATTTTTTTACTATCTTTAAACTCCAGTTCATAATTACTATATAATTTTATAAGTTCTCTTACCTTGTCTTTTTCCTCTTCAGCAAGATATTCTGTATTTGTTCTAGGATATGTAATAAATCCCTTTTCATAGAGATTTTGTATAATTTCAAGAGATTTTGCAAAACTTATTTTATTTTCCTTCGATAATTTACTTTGTAATTTTGAAAGTGAAAAAAGTTTTGGAGGATTAAGAACAATTTCCTTTTCAGTTATATCCTTTACAATCCCTTTATTTCTATTTAACTCATACGAATAACTTTTAGCTTTTTCAAGTTCTAAAAGATTGTATTTTTTATCACAAATAAGTTTTAACAAAGTTCCATTACACATAGTTTCACTCTCAATAGTAAAATATTTTTCAGGAATGAAATTTTTAATTGCCAAATCTTTATCATAAATATGTTTTATAACTGGAATAAGAACACGTCCGACTGGAAAAAGCGTGTTTGCCTTTAACGAAATATATCTTGTAAGATTGATTCCCATAAGCCAGTCCATATATGTCCTTGCAAGCCCCTCATTATGTAAATTTTTATATTTAAAATTATCTTCAAGATTATTTATAGCTTTTCTTATGGTTTCTTCAGTTTGTTCAGGAAGCCACAATCTTTTTATCTTTTTATTAGTCTTTATAGTATTAATAATAATATCGACTATAATTTGCCCTTCCCTGTCTGCATCTCCTGTATTTAATATCTCATCAACTTCCTTGCTATTAATAAGATTTTTTAATATCTTATACTGTTTCTTTATTCCCAAATCATTTTTTAATTCAAATTCAAACTCTTCAGGGAAAAATGGCAGTTTAACCTCACTCCATTTTCTTTTTTCTCCAAGATATCCATCAACATCCCTTAATTTAAACAAATGTCCAAAAGCCCAAGAAACAATATACTTTTCATTTTCCATATACCCCTCTTTATTAACCTTGACATTCAATGCACTTGCAATATTACGTGCAAGACTTGGCTTTTCTGCTATTATTAATTTTTTCATATATCTTCCCCCTTACTTCTATCTCTCTAAATCTTTGTCATCAGCATTCCAAAAACTTTGCTTTTGGTTTTCACTTACATTTTTCTCTTTTTCAGTTTTTAAATATTCATTATTCTTTATCCCTTCATTTAATATTTCAATTTTCCAATCATCTCCATAATATGTAAATTCTACATCTTTAAATTTATCAGCTTCCTCTATACAATTACTAAAATCATGTTCCAAAGTGTCAAAACTAAATTCGTCATATTTTAAATTTAAAGTATTAATTGTATCCCTTAATTCTTTTACAAATTCTTTGTTATATACATTCCCAAATTTTTCTTCTATTTTTGATAAAATATGTTCTGATGAATAATATACATTTTCCTTGTCAAATTTTACACCATCAATCTCTCCTAAAAATTGTTGAATTACCTTACTTTCCATACTATTTCCTCCTACATTTATATAACCGACACTGCCCATCTAAACTTATCCTGATAAAATCCAGTAAAGTCTGAAACAATTACTCTTTTACTTTTTGAACTAGCGTGTATAAACTGTCTATTCCCAATATACATTCCCACATGTGAAATTCTGCCTTTTTCTAAAGTTTCAAAAAATAGCAAGTCCCCCTTCTTAATATTATTATGCAATTTTGGCTTAAATACTGACTGTTCTGCCGAAACACGAGGAATTATAATTCCCAATGTTTTTTTGAACACATACTGTACAAAGCTGGAACAGTCAAAACTGCTACTTCCAGTTGCACCATACACATAAGGCTTTCCAATCTGAGTTTTTGAAAATTCTACAATTTTATATCTTATTTTTTCTTCTCTGTCTTTATTGCTCTTAGTTGTGTTATTTTCAATTATTTCCATCTTTTTACTATCTTCATTTATTAATTGTTTCTGAAAATTAATTTCCCCCTTAGAAAAAGATAACGAAGAAATAACTGATATTCCCATTAAAATTTTTACAATATTATTAAACATTTTCCACTCCTTCAAATCTTGTTCCATAATTCTTATTATTTTCACTGTTCAGCGTTTTTTCTCAAAACTTTTGTAATGAAAAAAATCCACTGACCTAATTTTGATTTTCTCACGTGTGAGAAAATATAGTTACAAGTTTATTATTTTATTATATTTCTGAATTACTTTTGGTATATATTCCCTTGTTTCCTTTATCCCTTTCCAAGCGTTATTTGCTAATCTTCCACAGCCAGCATTATAGCAGACCAGCATTTTTGAAACACTCCCAGTTTTTTCATAATCTCTTTTTAAATGCAGCACACCTCCCTTTATATTTCCTGATATGCTGTTATCCACTCCAAATTCCCTAAAGTTAAAAGGCATTAACTGCATAAGCCCTCTTGCTCCAGCACTTGATACTGTTGAATGATTAAAATGACTTTCAGTATTCATAACCGCTAAAACCAAATATGGATTAAAGTTATATTCCTTGCTATATTTGAAAACATAGCCAAGTATATTTCGTATTTCATTTTCATTCAGTCTGCTGTTCTGTGTTTTAATATATTCAATAAGTTTTTTACTCCCAATATTTTTTTGAATATGGGAAGTATTATTAACATTTTTTACAGCCTTATCATCATAAAATAATCTGTTGCTTTGCGATTGAATATTGCTTGTATCTTCTTTAGGCGAATCGTTTAATTCTTTATTTTTGTCAGCCTCATTATCCTTTTGTGTTTTTAATTTCTCAATTCTTTCCTGCTCAACTTTTTCCTTCTGTTTCTGAAAACTTATCTCTCCGCCAGAAAAGGAAATGTTTGAAACTATCATAAGAAACAATATGCACTTTTTCATTTACTAATCATCTCCTTTGCTATTCTTTCAATTTCAATGCCCTTGCTTTTTATTTTCGGATTTGTATAATTTATCTTTATTTCCTCATAGTCAGTCTTTCCATCCAAATCAGTATCTTTTAAATAAGGATTTGTTCCATACACAAATTTTTCTTCTCTATCTGTCAGCCCATCAAAATCACTGTCCTTGTATTTTTCCTTAATTTCCTCTATTTCCTGCTTAATATTTTCATCTCCATAACTTAGAGCGTCTTCATTTCTCTTTAAAACTTCCGTTACGACATCTTCATCCTTTTGCATTTCAGAACTTGCATATTGATAGGAATTAGGGTAGTTTTTTACAGATTCCATCACTATTTCCTTATCATTTTTTAATTCCTCGCTTGCAAATTGTAAAGCACGTCCATCCTGTTTTACTGCTTCCAAAACTAAATCCCTGTTATTTTTAAGCCTTTCACTTGCATATTCAAGATTTTTCCCATTTTCTTTGACTTTTTTCATAACATATTTTTCATCATCTCTTATTTTTTCTGAAGAATAATATTTAAATGTATTTTTACCTGCATATATTGAGGCTTCATACCATTTTTCCATTTTATCAGCCTTATTTCTAAGTTCATTCATTTTGTTTTCCTCAATGTATTTTTCCAATTTTTCATTAGTAATTGATTTTATTTCCTTTTTATCCTTTAACATCAGATATTCTCGAAGATACTCGTTATTTTTATCTTTTTCAAGCATATTCCTGATTTTTTCCATTGTTTTGCTGCCATATCCACTTTTTACATACAGCTCAACATCCTCTTCTGATAACCCTTTTTCAAATCCTTTCCTTATTTCCTTCATCTGATTTACATCCAGTTTTTTCATTACAAGTTTTTCCCATTTGCTATCATCCAAGTTATTTTCAGCTCTTTTTCGCAATATTTCCTCATCAAGTACAGGTGTTACACATAATTTAAACTGTTCAAGAGTCAAATTTGATTTTATCATTTTCTTTATCTCCTGTTTTTCGTCTTTAGAAAATTTTACTCCTATCCTTTTCAAATAGTCTTTTTTCTCATTTTTTTGAAACACGCTCAGCAACATTATTCCAGCCCTTTCTTATTAATTAAAATTTTATCTCTTTCTTGTTTCCTGCCCTTTTACAAATTTTTTGTAATCTATTATCAAATTATTCATTTTTATCAGTTCATTCACTCCTCCAATAACATTTTTAAAAACAGTATCATATTCTCTTCTGCTCATTATTTTTATTCTTTTATTTTTCAATTTTCTCAGTATCAATACAGCTTCCAACTTATTTCTGTATATAAAATTATTCTCATTTAGATATTCTTTAAATCCCAGCTTTCTATCTATTTCTTCATTCAACTTTTTTAATTCATTTTCCCTTTCAGTTACTTTTTCATCCAATTTCTGCATTTCCATATCAATTTCATTTTCTCTAATTTTTAAAGCGTCTTCTGTTTCATATAGTTTTTCTCTCCTATCTCGATAAATTTTTTTCTGCTGCTGTTCCAACTGATAAATTTTTTCATCGTATTCACTCTCAATTCTCCTCTTTTCCTGATTATATTTTCTTTCCTCATCGTGTATGAACTGTTCAAGTTCTTCAGCAAGTTCAGCTTTTATTTCTAATTTTTCTAATTTCACCCTTTCTTTTAATTCATCGCCTTGAAGTTCGGTTACTTTGTTAGTTTTTTTTCGCTCTATTTCTTCAAAATCTTCACTTTCTAAGGGAGAAAATCCTTCATTTTTCATCATTTCTTTCAAATTATCTAAACGCATCTTTTTTCTCCAATCTTCGTTTTAACATCCGCTTCTTTTCTTCTCTCATCTGAAACTCTTCACCACCCATAATTTTACAGTCTTTAATTTCATCATTGCTTAAAAACTGAAATTTCATAAAATATCCCAGCAACGTTGCCTTATCTTCATTTAAAATATCCGCAATTTCAAGCAAAACTCCCATTTCAATCAGTTTTCTTGTTCTTTGCTTCCATTTCTCATTTTTTTCTGATGTATTTAATCTTCTTGTATCATTTGCTATTTCTCTTCTGATTTCTCTTATTTTTTCATCTGTCTTGACTATTTTCTTATGTATTTCAATTTTCTTTTTTTCATTAGATTTTAGTTTTATCGTCTTGTCTTCATATTCTAAACTCATATATCAACCTTACTTTTTTCTCTATTTTTGACTTTTTTATTGCACCATAATATCTTCCATCAAATGTTCCCTTAACTTTAGATAATGTCAAAACTTCATCTTCCTTTATTTTCCCATTGAAATTAGACGATATTTTAGGAAATATTTCTCCATAATCTTCGTCATTTACATATATCCGATTATCTTTTATCTCAACTTTATCCTCATAAAATGCAGCAGCAGGCTTTACCGATTTAAACATTGTCCCTTTTATGCTTGTCAAATTTTTATACTTATTATCTATCTCATAAACAACTAAATCCCCCTTTTTCAATACTCCATCAAATTTTTCCAGTTTATATATTCCTAATGGAATTGACGGTGTTACATTTATTACATAAATTTTTGACAATAGATGTAGCCCTGTGAATGTTATGGCAAAAAATATTGATACAGAAAGCATTATCAAGTTAAACTTTTTAGTTCGTATATCCACAATTTCCTCCCTCTTTTTAATTTCCTTTGGCAAGTGTTGTTGTTATCTTATCTGCTTCATTCATTACAAAAGCCATTACCATTCCTACTGTGATAAACAAAAATATTGTTTCGTATTTCAATTCCTTAAAAGTAACTTCCCCAAATCCTGCCGCATCCAAGTTTTTAAATACTATTCCTCCCAGTGCCATTATGACAACTATTTTACTTCCTGTGAGAAATAGCGTTGTCAATGCTTTATTTCCTAAGTCCCTTTTTGTAATCGAATTTACATCAAAAGGTAAAAATATCCAAGATAATCCCAAAGCCATTCTAAACTGTAATACCGCCATCATCATTTCAAATATTATTCTTACCACAAAATAATAAACAAGAATAATAACCCCTATTAACAATAACATTTTCCCAAGTTCTTCAAAAAATAGCCTTGAATCAGTAATAATATTAAAAAAATTAAAGTTTGATTCATTAATAATCTTTAAGATTTTCCCTGTTTCCCTTCCAGCTATTGCCCATATACTGTTTAAAGTTACAGTCCCTCCACTGTTTCCCATAAAATATGAGCCAATTCCAGAAAATATTCCATACCCCATATCAATTAAAGAAATTGCATTAGGTATAACATATGCCAGTATTGAAAATCTTATCATTATTCTGAGTAAGGACATCCATAAATTTTCCAATACATTTTTTACTATATAGCCATATAGAATCCACATTATTTCAAGAACTGTGAGTACACTTAAAAGAACTAATAAGCCAGGTGTCATTTTTTCTATCCCGCTATTTATCATTTGTACAAATTCATTTTGAATATTATCCCAATCTACTGATAACGATGATTTTGTGGAAGCAGTTGAAGCATTATTTCCAGAATGCCCTCTGTTTGCAGACACTGTTGAACCTGCTGGAGGTACTGCAACTGTTCCATCTGAATTTACTGGAGTATATCCGTTATTTATCAATACCTGCTCTGCTGTAATAACTCCTGAATATCCTCCATGTGCCTTACATATATTGTAGCCTTTTGATATTTTTACTCCACCTTTAGGATATGGTTTTGAATTTGAAGCGTGAACAACATCAATACTACATCCATTTGCTGTGCCAATTGCATAAACTACATGTCCATTAAATAAAATGGCATCTCCTGGTTTTATTTGATTGGTTGCTATTTTAGTCGCCTTTGCTCCTGCTCTCATACTCGCTGTTGTATTTGCCCAATTTTTAGTATTCGCTCCTGTAACAGAACTCATACCTGCCGCTTGTGAAGTTCTATCTACAAAACTGGAACAGTCATAAGTATTTGCTCCCATTCTATTAGCCTGACTATATGCCTTTCCTACTTGTGCCATTGCATAATTAACAACATCCTGTCTATATTTTGCTACATCATAATTTCCTTTATTTCCAGCAGAAACTGCTATCAAATTAAGAATGAAAAACAAGCTAATTACAATTTTTTTCATATTTCCTTTAATCCTCCTTTCTAAAAAAGTACAAAAAAAAAGACTAGAATTTTAATCTAGCCTTTCATACTTTAAAATTAAGGTAACTTATTTAATTTTCTATCTAAATAATCAATAATATTTCCATTTCCATCTTTAATTACAAATCCATTTTTTATTATATGTATATATCTGTCCATCCCTTGAATTTTATAAGTTCCATTCTTTAATAACTGTATATCATCCCATTCAAATCCATTTTTATCCGCATTTTCTTCTCCAGTATTAAAACCAATTTGATATGTTCCATTAGATAATTTCCTTATCCCTACTGAATCTTGATATCCAACTTTGCTGTAATACCAGTATCCTATCAATTTATCTATATTTACACTATTATTATTAGACATTTTTGCAGAAAATCCTAACATTCCCAATGCAAACATCAAAATAACCACTATCTTTTTCATATTATCACTCCCTTTTTTACTTATTTCCCGTGATTATATGCAGTAAAATCAAAATCAAATCCTATTATATGAAGAACATCCGTGTTGATTTCTGACTTTATGCCTATCATTCTCCAGTTTTGTGAATTTAATCTAAAAACATAAACTTTCTGATCCTTTGAAGTTTCATATTTATATTCTCAATTGACAATGTTTCAATACCTGTCCTTTTGTTTTGCTGATGTAAATCCAGCCAACTTTTTAACTGAATATCCATTAACTTATCCAAAACTATTCCTTTGGCTTCGTTTGATTCTTTAGAATTTTTAAACCTGCTAAAATTATAATTTTTATTTTTAGTCAAATATCTGAAACAAAAAACAGGATAAGATAATAACTTTACCTCTGAAATATTTTTAAAATTATTATTCTTTAACTTTTTAATTTTTTTAGACATAATTTTCTTTAAAGCTCTCTTTCATCAAATCCTGCGGGATAACATTATTTATTTTAGTTTCTATATACGGTTTTTCTGTGTGAGTTAAATTTCTCAATCCCCAAGCAGAATATTCTCCAAATACATTATATACTTCTGTCAATATCTTTTCTGTTTCCTTATCAATATCTACTTTATCAAATTCCTTTATATCGTCTGAACCATACTTTTTATACTTTTGATATACTTCCTCAACTACTGGTCCGTGATTCCACGCTACAATATTATTTGAAAATAACGGAGTATTTTTTAATGCAAGATACGCTGATTGTGCATAGTAAAGTAATTTTTGCAATTTTAAATTACTAATTCCATCCGCACCTTGATTAGTTTCCATATACGAATTATAAATTAAAAACCAGTTGGCAATATCTTTTACATCATACATTTTTTTCACCTCTTTATAAATTTCTATTTTTATAATATTCAGTTATAATTTTTTATCATTAAAATATCTTACAGTAAATTCATATTTAAGAAACTCATCCTCTCTTGAATTATCCTTTATACTTCTCAGATATTGATAAAGCTGTTCCGTTTCATCTTCATTTAAAAAATCACTGCAGCAGTTATGAAGCGAAGGTAACTGGTAATCTTTCATTGTCAAAACTAAGTCTGCAATCGCTCTTGGAAAATTAGCAATGTATACTTCCCTTTTACTTGGATAATCTATTATTCGTTTCTTTATTCCAGAATTTCCTAAAACATTTGTCGTATTATACAGATTTATTGCCTTGTCTTTATCATAAGAAAATAAATAAGTTCTTGGATGCCAGTCAGCAGTATTTCTATTTTCATCAGGAATATTCAATGCTTCCCATCCAGATATATAACTTTTTGAAGAAGTTTTTGGTATTATTCTTTCGTATAATTTCATTATTCTCCTATTCTTTATGATAACTATTTTATTTTCTCAGAACCTTATTTTAATTCCATTATCATTACATTATAACCACTTTCAGAAATAAAATTATCTATTTTAGAAAATCCAAAATTTTGGTAAAAATTCAAAATTTTTTCATTATTTTGACATTCAAGCCAAATAAATTTTACTCTAATTTTCTGTCTAATTTCTAACAATAACTCATATGCAATTTTTAAAATTTCATTTCCTGTTAAATTATTTTTCTCTAAATTAAAGTTTTTACCAACTTGACCTAAAAGAAAACTATTAATTACATAATCACCTGATTTATTTTCAGAAGCACTTTTAGTTAATCTCTTTTTTAAAGTTTTTGAAATTATATCTAAATCTTCCTTTTGGAGTATTAAACTTCTATTTGCTATGGAAAAATATCCTGCTAATTCTTTTTCAGAATTAAAAATTAAATATGTTGAAGAAATCGAAATTTTTTCAAAGAAAATAGCCTTATTTATTAAAAAATTTTCAATGTCCTTATCTTTGCTTCTAAATCCTTTTAATTTATTACGAACTTTATCTTCTCCAATTTGTGATAATAACTCTGTTAAAGAAAATGTAGTAAATTTCATTATTCTCCTTTCTTTTCAGAAGATTCTTCAAAAAATTTTTTTACATCATTACCCTTAATAAATTCATATTCTACATCTACATCTAGTGGTTTATTATTTTTTGCATTTTCAATAGCTTCTAAAAATGATGAAATTTTTTCCTCTGTATCAAACTTTAATTCTGTTGTAAAACTTGAAGTTGCCATTTTTATCACCTCTTTTAAATTTCTATTTTTACAATAATATTATATCACATCTAATAGTTTTTTCAATCTGAATTTTTTAAGACTAGATTAATATTCTATTGTCATTGTCCTTACACATTTTATTCCTTGCTGTTCTTTTCTCTCCTCATTTCAGATTCTGCAAAAGTTTCACTGTTACTATTCTCAGTTTCTTTTGTTTTTGTATTTTCTGAATGTTTTTGCGTGACTTTCTTCCCTTCATTTGACTGTTTTTGAGAATCCTTATTCGAGGCTGTCTTGCTGCTATCACTTCTCATCTTTTCTTCAGCCTCTTTTGTATCGGCTGTTCTATCCACATTTCCTGATTTATTTTCTTCATTTACTTTATTTGCATTTTGAGAATTTTGATTTTTACTGTTTGTATTTTCTGTTTCTTGTGATTTATTTTCTCCGGTATCCTTCTTGTCATCTTTTTTATTGCCCATAAATTTTTTAATTCCATCGCTGGCCATATTTCTTACTTTTCTGCCTGAAGCAATCGGATCAAAGTCCATCGTCATTACTTTTATTGCTTTTCCTGCATTTTCAGCAGCCGAAGCAGTCAGATTTCCAGGATATTTTCCTATTTTAGAGCCTATTTTCGCACCTGTCTTCATACCTGCTATTGCTCCTGCTCCTCCAGTAGACACCCCACCAACAACTGCACCAACTGCGGCACCTAGTCCACCAACTGCCGCACTTCCTAATAAAGATGTAACTCCTCCTACAGCTGAGCCTCCTGCACTAACAACATTTCCAGTAAAATTACCAAGCTGTGAGCCATTTAATCCACCTTGTCCGTATAAAATTAGAGAAGCTATGCTCTGATAGTTCTTTATTAAAAATGAAATTGCTATGAATACCGCAAGCCACACAATTATCGTATGAGGCTCGTTATTTTCTGCCCCAATATTTTCAGGAATAGGATAAGATTTTAAAATTTTTACTCCCATAGATGAAAGTGCAACTGCAACCATTAATTGAGTACCTGAGCCTACAATTGCTCCCAAAGTTTTTCTTCCTATATCGCTCAAAGCGTCAAGTGGTAGACAAGCAAGATATATTATTGCCAATTTTCCAACTACATGGAACTGTATTATCGCTATTGTTATTGTGGATATTATAAACACTAAAAATATGAATCCAATAATAAATAGAATAAAGTACAGAATAGCCCAAAAATCTTGAAACTTTAAAACTATACTTAAAAACTTGCTTAATTCCTCCCATAACTTATCCCAAATGCTCTGCACTTTTAACGGACTTCCAAGACCTTCTCCAAATAAGTTTCCTATATCGGAAAATAGTTTATATGCCATATCCAGCAGTTCTTTATACATTTTTATAAGACCAAAAGTAAGTGCATATCTTACAAGTTTTTTTATAGTTTCAACAAGTGTATTGCCTATATTTTCCGACCAGTTAAAGAAGGCTGTAAATGATAAGTCTAGCACAGCAAATGATGAGGCAAGTGTCAATATTACAACCATTAAGGTTGTCATTCCTGTATCAAGCATACTGATTATCGGTTCAATCAGTGCCGTATCAAATTGAAAATTTGCCGCTGCCAATTATTTCTCCTCCTTATCTCTTATGTTTTTTCACTTCATTTTCCATTGCCTTTATATGATTGTTTAAACTGTTTTTTGTATATTCGCTTCTTTTTTGAGCTTTCCTTCTTGCCTGCACTTCTTCAGCCGCCTTTAATGCGTCAAGTCTGTTTGTAGTTGAAATCATATCTGCTATTGCATTCATCTGCACTGACAGATTGGCACTCCATTGTGATAGCACTTCCAATACTTGCTGTGGATTTTTTGCTTCGTGAGTTTTTCTTATAAGTATCCTTGCATTATCCGATGTTTTTTTCATTGCCACTTCATTCATAGAGCCTGACTTCATTGCGTCCCTTGAGAGATTATCAAGTGTATTTGTAAATCTGTCAAGAAGAGCCATATACTGTCTATTATTAGCATCAGCGTAGACATCTTTAAACCATAATTCCGCTTTCTTGGCATCCCTTAATGTTGATTTTGTAGTGTTTGTTATTCTAACTAACGTCTTTATTGTGTCATCATACTGGCTTATATATTTTTTTAGATAGGCTTCAGGTAATTTTTTGGAAAGCTCAATCTGTCTTTCTATTTCTTTTAACTGTGCATTCAGGCTTTTTAGCGTCTGTGCATTGATTGCCACACTTTCAAAATATGTTTTCATTTGCCAATAATCAGAAGCTCCACTGCCTCCTCCAAGTATTCCTGAAAACAAATTTACTGATATGATTGTCATTGTCATTAAAAAGAATATTATTTTTTTCATTTTAGTTGCCTCCCTGTATAATTTCCTTACATCTTCTAAATTCCTGACTATTTTTACCCAATTTATATTCTAGCCATTTTAAGTTAATTTCCTTTAAATCATTTGTTTCTGAACATATTTCCTGTATTTTCATCTGATCTGTCGAACTTGCAGAACCTACATAAGCCAGTTCAATTTTACCTAAATCCATTTCAAATTCTCTTGCCCCAAGTTCACTTTTGTAAAAATATTGCTTCTGCATTTGTCCACGTGCAACTCTTTCAATTTCTATTGCATTTAATCCAAACTTTGAATAAAGTTCCTTCCAGTAATTCTGTGCCTGTGGAGAGGGAAGAAGTATCTTTGTTTTACATCCGTCAACTATTGCAGATGTTATTTCAGATTTTGAAATTTCATCAAGCGACTGTGTTGCAAAGATTATAAAGGCATTCAGTTTTGCAAGTGTTCTAAGCCAGTCATTGAATTTAAGCCTGAAACTTTCATTTTCCATTGCAAACCAAGCCTCATCGACTACGATTGCAGTCAGATAGTCCTTTGTTAATTTTTCCACTTCTATTCTATGAAATAGATAACTTAATATGGGAGCCGTCGCTTTTGGATCTTCTATTATTCTTCCCATTTCAAATACTTGCCAGTTTGAGTCTGAAAAATTATCTTCATTGTTATCAAAATATTTTCCATACGAACCTGTATTTGTGTATGGCTCAAGTGCCTTCTGAATTTCCTTATTCATAACTGTAAATGCAAAATTTGCCATTGTTCTCCTGTTAGGCGGATCATTTGAAAGAGTAGTAAGTGTTTCCCAGATTGTGCTTTTCATATCAGGCGTTACAATTACATTTTCCTGCTGAAGAAGGGAAATTATCCAGTTGCTTGCAAATGCTCTTTCTGTTTCGATATGAATATTTGCAAGTGGCTGAAATGCCAAATCATTATCTCCACCTTTTCCCAAGTCATAAAATTTTCCACCCATACAGGCAGTTAAAACACGTATTGAGCCACCTTTATCAAAAAAGAATACCTGTGCATTAGGATATTTTTTAAGTTCAGCTACCAGCATTCCCAATAATACTGATTTTCCTGACCTTGTTGGACCTGCTATAAGTGTATGTGCCGCATCCTTTATATGAAGGTTAAAGTAAAATATATCGTTCAAATCTGTTTTAGTCATCATAAGCGGAACACCTGTAATATTTTTCTTATCCCTAAAAAATTCATTCACTTCCTCTCCACGATACAGCGATGAAGTAGGGAAAAGACAGCTTAAAAGCATTGAGTTTATTGGATATTTTCTTATATTCGCCTTCACATTTCCTGGAATAGCCCCTAAATATGAAGGGAAAATATTGTACTTGTCAATCGAGCAAGTAAAGTCCTGCTCATCAAATATTGTTACTATTTTAAGTGCATTATCTTCAAGCCTTTTTATATCTTCATCAGCAAGTATTATAGTAAATGTGTAATAGCCATAACTCATTCCGCCTTCCTTAAATTCATTTAAAGCCATTTTGGCTTCTTCTGTTTTTGCTAGTTCCAGCTCATCAATGTTAAATGAAGGCTTTTTAGTTATAGCTTCCGTTATATACTGTCCAAAATTCTTCTGCTTTCCCTGATGAAAAATAAAGAAGTTTTTTAACATCTTTTTTGATTCATTTTGTGAAAGTATGATGTATCTTGCCGACATTCTAAATTCAAAGTCCAGACTTTCAAGTTTTTTTAAAACTCTTGACTCTATCTCATCAGGAAACAGGTTAACCGAGATTGTCCTTAAATGCTTTGCCTTTGTCAGTCTTTGTATTTTCGTGTCTTTTCCATTTTCAAAACTTGAGTTTGACAAATATTGATCAATTGGATATAGAGGAGATGTAGGCATTTTCTTCTTTTCAGGAAATTCAGCATTTACTGTGGAATACATATATGCCATAAGTTCATCTCCCTGCAAGACTTCAATGCTTGTTGTAGCATATTTTAATAACGCAATAAATGAAGCTACTTTTTGTCTAAATATTTTTAATTCCCTTTCTGCTTCCTCAGCCATTTTTTCTTCTGAATCATCTTCCTTTTTACTAGCCAGCAATGAGTTTATCTTATTTTCAGCATCTTCTGCTATTAAATATGTCAATGTTATATAGTAGTCACATTTAAAATATTCCCCTTTTGAAAATAAATCCTTTCTTTCATTTTCTATAAGAACTGTAGGTATAAAGTTGTCATTAATTTCTGTTTCAATATATCCTCTTGACTTCTTTCTTTGAACTTCATAATGAACAATAAAATTGTCAGGCAATTTTTTTATCGCATTGTTATACTGCAATATTTTCAAGTTCACTTCTTCCTCAGTAAAAAAATCCAAGTCGTGATTTCTCACTTTGAGAGTTACCTGAAACCCCATATTTTTATTAACAAGAATAAAGTCATTGAGAAGGAAGTCCCAAGGAATATGATAGATAAATGAATTTTTGTAGTTATCAAGTGTTTTTCCCATTCTATCTTTCCTTTTCTTTATTTTTAATATTTTCCTTAATTTCTTCTCTTTTTAGAACTTTACTTAAAATGTCTCCTCTATCTATTAATACGAATTTTTCTTCGTTGCTTTTAGATATTTTTGTCATAAATAACACTTTATTTGATGATAATTCTTTTTGTGCGGCTACAAAGTCTTTAAATTCTAGTCCTGTTTTTTCTCTAACTGATTTTGAGTCAAGATATACTAAGTTTCCTACATTTTCTTTGTATGTATTGTAAATTAATTTTGCATTATCTGATAATGTTGAAAGCTTTTCTCCCTTCACTTTTTCTGTTTCTTTTATTTTATCCGCTATTTCTTCCAATTTTTTTTCATAGTTATTTTTAAATTCAAGTGATTTATCTTTATTGGTAAAATATTTTATTTTATTTACTTCAAATATAGAACCATCATAATTTATTTTTTCTTCTGATGAATTATGAAAGAATACTTTATTATCTTGTACTAACTCCTTAAATGCTTCATTAAACTTTTCTTCCTCTTTTATTCCCAGTTTTTCCATTATCTGATTTCTGCTTAATGTAGTATATCCGACTTCATTTTTTGTTCTTTCTTCTAAAAAATTCATAATTTTTTCTTTCATTTCAATTATTCCCCTTTCAATATTTTTTCTTTTCGCTTCTATTTTTAATATTCGCTTAAGGATTTAAATATCTTTCAGTCTTGTAATGCTCTATTATCAGTTCCAACGTCATCGGATCCTTTACTGACATAACTGCACATAGAATATATATTGCCCCTGCCGGTATAAAAATTACCCAATGCCTGAATATTAAAAATATGATTCCTGTTAATAATACTAGCGATATAAAAACCTTATATGGCAACCCCATTATCATCTTCACATCCAGCAAAGATTTATACACTTTTAATTTCATTATCCTACCTCCTCAATTTCATATTCCTTTGTCTTTTTGTTAAAGCCATTCACTTTGATTATCTTATTCACTTTTCTTACAGTTTTACCATTTTCAGTCGTTCTTATAATATTCACGATTACATCCACAGAACGCCCTATAAGTGGCTGTCTTGGATTCCTATCAACTTCCATTAACAGCTCTTCCAATCTTTCCAAAGTTTCTTCTGCACCATCCGAATGGACTGTTGTAAATCCTCCACTATGCCCAGTATTCCAGTTTTTAAGTATTTCCACTGCTTCCGCACCATATCTGAGTTCTCCTTGAAGAATTCTGTCTGGCCTGTGTCTAAGTGCATCCTTTGATAATTCCAGTGCAGAAACATCCTCAGTTACAAAAACTCTTAACACGTTTTCCTTATTGCAAATAATTTCCTCAACTTCCTCAATAATGTATATTCTTTCAACAGTATTTCTGATTCTGTCCACTTCCTTTAAATAATCCACAAGAGCATTAGTAAATGTTGTCTTTCCTGTACCAGTTCCGCCCGATACAACTATATTCTTTTTATTTAAAATGGCTTCTGTAAGAAAATTTTTCTGAAATTCTGTAATTGAACCCATTGCTAAATAATCATCGAGTGTAAATATTTTTTTAGGCCTTTTCCTTATTGTAAATACTGGAATCCCTTTAGTAATTCCTTTTGCGGCTCCTTGAAATCTGTCAGAATTTGGCAAGTTTCCAGAAAGTCTTGGATTTTTTTCAGAAATTATCTTTGAGTTATATGAAGCAAGCACCTGAATAATTTTGTATCCTTCCATCTCATTCAGGTATGTATTTGTCTTATACATTCCCCTTTCATATGATTCCACCCATACATATCCATCAGGATTTAGCATTATTTCAGTAATGTCGTCATCTTCCATATATTCCTTCAATGCTGACAGCCTTTCATTTACAAAGTCTATTTGTGCCTGCTTCTGAAGTTCATATTTTTCACTTTCCGTCATAATATTTCTGCCAGTTCCTTCATTTTTTTAGCAATTTCATCATTGCTTGGACTTTCAATTATGATTTTTAAAAGTTTGTTTCCGACACCAGATTTTTCTAAAATCTCTTTTAAAATGTCTGCATTTTCCTGTTCAACCTTTTCAATTTCCTTTTCGGAATCAGCCATTATTTTCTCCAGTTTGGCAATCTTTTCTTTATTTCTTTTTATTCTTTCAGTATAATTTTTTTCTCTAGCTTTTCTCTTTTTATTTACTATTTCATCTGAACCATTAATTGTCTCTTCAATATTTTCCATATATCTCCCTATCCTATTTTTTCTGATTTATACTTTTTTCTTACCTTTTCAATAATTTTTTCATATTTTATATCATCATAAAAATCTTCCTCTTTCATCTTAAATGTATGCTTGTATTCATACATCCCCTTCATTGCTTCAAATATTACATATCCGTCCTTAAAGAATACTGGCTGGTGCTGTGTCCTTTTTAGCAGTTCAGGATATTCGTAGTAATAGAGCTTATCTAATAATAAAGGTTTTTTATATCCTGTAATTACAACTGCCTTTCTGTCAGGCAGCAGTCTTGTTTCTGAAGGACTTAATAAATCCTTTCCCTGCTCTGAAACGTTTCCTCCCCCTTTTAGCCCAATATTTCTACTTTTTACCCTGATTGTTTCTTTGCCGAGTGTCTTTGAAATATAGTCAGGTGCAGCTTCATCGTTTGGTCTACCAAATATTTGAATCTGGCATCCATTTAACACCTCTTTCCCCTGTTTATCATATGTCGAATTTAACTGATCAAGCCCTTGAAATATTCCAACCATCTTTATTCCAAATCCTGCATAGTATCCAAGCCCTTTTACAAGAGCCTTCATCTTGCCATAAGCATTTAGTTCATCCATTAAAAATGTTATGTTAAAATTTTTCTTGCTTAAACTTTCCATTAATAAATTTGTCAGCTGAATATACATTATCCGTACTAACGGAGCTAACAAATCTATATCTTTTGGTTTTATTACAAAGTATAAATCTACAGGATTATCACCATTAACTAAGTCCATTGCCCTAAAATCAGACTTTTCTATATTTTTTACAACTGAAGGAATTTCAAATACCTGTAATTTAGTCTTTGCCGTTGAAGTAATAGACTTGAACGTATTTTCTCCTGTATTTTGCAATAAATATCCGAACTGTTTTGCAACAAAGGGGTGCAATCCTTTGTTTAATGCTTTAATTGATTCTTCATCAGTATATATTTTTCTAAGCCTTTCAATTGTTTTTTCCTTCAGAATAAAATCTTTTGACATTTCATCTTCGTATTCATCTTCTTCCATAGGCTTTCCAAGATATTTTGCAAACATTCTATACAAAGAATTTTCAGTATTAGTAATTATTGATATTACATCGTTTAGTGAAACTCTAACATCCGTTATATCAGGATCTTCTTCAGGACGGCTGCTTACTTCCCTGTAATGAACATAACCAGTTAAAGTGGAAATTGTATCTTTTGCACTGTCTCCCCAGAACGGATCCTTGCTTTCATCTTCCCCAACAATCATTGTTCCAATTATTCTGCAATCTTCAATCTCGTAATTTGTTCCATACCGTACTTCCGATAAAAAGTTATAACTGTTTGAAAGTTCACTCATTGGCTCAAATTTTAATATTTTATGTTTCAATATTTTTGCTCTGTACCAGCTTGTAAGTTCGTAATTTTCCTTCTTTATGTCAGAAATAAAGGTTGATATTTTTTTCAGTCCTGCTATAAGGCTTGGAATAATATATCCCACACCTTTTCCTCCTCTTGTTGGCAAGAACAGGGCAATATGTATCATTGACGTATCATAGAGTAATTTTAATTTCCCTGATAAAGTTTTTACATATCCAATAACAAAACCATTTTCATTGCCACTTAAAAAATCTACATCTGACGGCTTTTTCTTATCTTTCTTCAAATCATCATACGTTCCAAATTCAGCATCTCCGTGCGATTTCAGTTTCCTTTTTTTCCAGTACGGCATTGTTAAAATAATTAACGAGCTAACAGATATAAAGCACATACCTAATTGAAACTGCGAAGTTAATTTAGGCGTCTTTTCCATTACCATTTCCCAATTTTCAGATGGAAAGTACATATACTGATTCTTTTTCCCAATAATTACAGGTTTTATTAATCTACGTATTTTTGCAAAAGTCGCATAGTTATTAACTTTTTCCAGTTCTTCCATATAGTTTGTTGATACTATAATTAAACCCGTTATATTTAATGAAATGAACATCATAATTGCAAAAATCCATTTTACAGGCTTCGTATTTCTGAGCGGCTTATATTTTTTATCCATAATTATTTCCTATATGGAGATAAAATTATATCCTTACTTACAAAGATATTAAATTTTTTACCTCTTTTTATCTCAATTGTAGGCTGCCTATTTAAATCCTTTTCAACCATTCTTTCCCCAATGCTTCTAATATTCTGTGCCGCATCTGAAGCTCCTGTACCAATATTCACTCTTGACCTGCTTCCAGCTTCAATATTTACATCAAGACTTTCAAGCGAACCTGAAGCCATATTTATGGCGGAAGATAACAGCACACTTCTCATAAGTTTCCAGAAATGGTTGTTGGTTTTTCCTTTTAAGCCAGCATTCCCCAATAAATCCACTCCCTGCATATTGTCAAGCACAAGAGTTGATCCGTTTGGAAATACCAGTCTTTGCCATATCAACAAAACCCTGTTCTGTCCATACGTTATACTGCTGTCATATTTTCCAACTATTTTTGTACCCATAGGAATTAAAATATACTTTCCAGTACGGTAGTCATAAACATTTTCTCTAACCTGAGCAATCACATCTCCCGGCAAATCAGAGTTGATTGCCGTTACAAGAACAGCTGGAATAAAGCTCCCTGTCTTTAACTCATATTTTCCTATTGCAGGATTTTTTAAATTAGTCGAATAGAAGCTGTCCTGCTTTTGCTTCTGGAATAAGGCCTTTGACTTCTGTTTATTCTGATCTGTGTCATTTTCATTTTGCTGTTGCACATTCTGAGGAACTTGTTGCTGTTGTTGTTCCTGATACTGTTCTGTTGTTTGCGGAGTTTGTGTTGAAACTCCCTTATTAAATCCTATTGCAGATTTTCTCCACTCCTTGCTTTTTTCTTCCGTGACTGTTGAACTATTGGAATTTTTATCTTCTGAAATATCTGAAAACGACGATGAGCTTGAACCATAATTTGAATCAAGATTGTCGTTATTGTATTCTGAACCTAGCTGAGAATCATACTGTGATAAGTTAGGCGTTCCAGTTCCATCAGTCGTCGTATTTATATTTGCCACTCCATCCTGCGTTACACCTTCAGGAGTTTGAGTATTTTGATTTTGAGTATCTACTGCATCCTTTATATTCAGTCCCGTTCCAGTTGACATTGATTCCGTTTTTCCCTGTTCCTTCGGCTTCTCATTCTTTTTAGCCTGATTTGCAAAATATATGCTTACAAAAATTAAAGCCGAAATTATGCAGACTAGGATAGCAACTTTTTTCTTATCAAAAAATTCTTCTATTTTTATCTTTGAATTTTTTATCGTTCCTGTCCTCTCATCCTCAAGCGATATTTCCTCTTCCTTCTGTTCCGTAAAATCATCTTCAGAAGTTTCAAAATAGTCATTTTTATCTATCAATTAAGACACCTCCTTTCTATTTTTTCTGGTTATATATTTTTAAGGTATTTTTTCCAAGCGTCATATATATTTCTTTCACAACACTGTTAATCATTACATTACGTCCTTCAATTTTTGTATTAACTAAGGATAATTGGTTATCCAAACCTTTTACATAAAAAGCTGGCATTTCCTGCAAATTTGACTTTAATACTATGAATGTCTTTTCTCCGTTGTCAAACACTTGAACTGGAGAAAGTTTTGAGTTCTTGTTCCACGAATATCTGTAATTCAGTTTCATTAAGTCCGTTGTACCAATACTTTCCGTATTAGCCTCATATTCATCCATTAATATTTTTCTCTCATTTGGATATTGCCATTCAACTAAAGGATTGTATTCTCCATTTGTGGATTCAATGTTAATAAAGTAACTATGCTTGTCTGTAACTATATTTATGTTAGTCTTTATATCTTCTTCAAGTGGCTTTATGTATATGTATGTTCTGTTTTCTTTTCCACCTGTCGCCTCTTCAATCATCCAACGTTCTGTATCTCCACCAGCCTTAAATACCACTTTTTCGTTTGGAGCAAGCCTTAAAGTCGTTAAATAGTCTGGCTTGGAATAAACTTCATATATGCTGTTTTCCGCATAATTAAATATAACGGCTGTCTTTTTTATTGCATCCTTTTTTCCGCTTAATATTCCGTCATCATCAAATATTTTTTGACTATTTTTTACCACATCTACCGTAACATTATCTTTTGCATTTCCATCATTTGCAAAAATATTAACCGACATCAATATCAAAAACAGCACTGATAATATTTTTCTATTAAATTTTTTTAACTTATTCTTTGTCATACATCTCCCTCATTTTTTCTAATTATTTTCCCTCGAAATTGTAAAATCCTTTATTATTATTCCCAATGGATTTTTAGCAACCAGTTCCTCATTTTTTTCATTCACATATTCCACAGTAAATACTCCAAGATAACTTGTATCCTGCATTTCCATTCCTGTTTCAGAAAACTGTTTTTCCTTCCATCTGACTTGATAAGTGTTTGAAGTATTTGTAAGTTTGTTAGCTGAAACTATATTTACATTCGTTGTAATTTTATCTGCAAGCATTTGTATTGTTCCTGTTTCCTGAATCATCGCATCCAATTTTTTTTGCGAATTTTGTGTTAAGAAAAAAGCATTTTCCTTTAACTTGTTATCGTAATATGTCATGTCTTTTGGAAGAGTTCTTACATCCAAAATGAATTTTGATATGAAATATTTTGTTTCCTTCTCCCCAACTTTTACATTGGATTTTGTCAACACATTCACTTCCATTGGAGCTCCTGTCGTTTTATCAACCTGAACAAGAAATACTTTTATATTCGTTCTCAAAACAAAGAATATTAATGCTAAGATTAATATATGATTGATAACTATGCTTATTCCTAATCCCTTTTTTAACTTTGCATTCGTTTCTGCAAGTTCAAACAAAGTTTCAGCCCTTTTTTCAAAACTTGTCTTTTCTCTTTTGACATCAGTCCTTAATTTAAAAATATTCCTTTTTCTATTTATTCTTTTTAAATCCAAGCCTATACTCCTTCCAAAAGAGCTGTATCAATCATAGTTCCACCAAGTCCTTTTACTATATCCTCTGAACCAAAAATAAGTGCAAGTGCCAAAGCCACTCCTATTAACAGAGTTATTATTGCTGTCATATTCGGATCAGTCAACATCTTAAATACTCCAAATCCTATGCACCCAATAGCACCAAGTGAAAAAACTATTTTCAGTCCATTATTCATATTTGTAAGAAAAGTTACAAGCGTTGCAAATATTCCTGCATTTCCGCTTGTAGTTGCCTGACTTATCACAGTTGTTACCAAAAACAAAATCATTAGACACAGCAATTGAAATTTTTTATCTAACAATATATTTTTAAGTTTTATTTTTTTCATTATTTATCGTCCTCTCTTATACAAAAAAAGAGCCCGTACAAAATTTCAGAAATGTTTTTTCCAATAATTCTGCACTCAGGCTCCTATATTTAGTTTTATGTATTTGTTTTTTATCACAATATTCTAGTTAAGGACTTCTAATGTTTAAGTCTAATTTCATATTTTCACCTCGCTTTTGAATAAAAAAAAGAGCCTATACAAAATCTTAGAAATGTTTTTTCCAATAATCCCGCATTTAGGCTCTCTATATTTAATTTTATACTACTTTATTTTATTCTTCTTTTAAAATGAGTTTAAGGAAAAGTCCTGTATCCTGCCTATACACCTCCTAAAACTAGGCTCTCATTTTTTACGCTGTTTTATTCTTGTGCTAATATTACCTCAATTTTTTCAAAAAGTCAAGCCCTTTTTTGAAAATTTTTCCCCATAAACTTTCCCAAATTTTTCTAAATTTTGGAAAGCACGTTTACCAGTTTCTCAAATTTAAAAATTTTTAGAAACTTACCGTGATTTTTTTGCCACAAAAAATTGTGAAAAAATGGCTTTTGTTTACACTCAAAAACTCACTTCGTTCGTGTTCAATTTCTAAGAAATTAATAATATTTATATCTTCAAAAACTTATTTTCACAAAAAAGGACAGCTTTTTACTGCCCTTAAATTCATTTATATTTACTCTCATTAACAGTTTTTACAAAAGTTTTTATCAGGTATAATACAAGCCAACCTTTTACTAAAAATCCCATAGTAACCTTTCTAGAAGGATTAAATAACCTATATATTAAAAAAATTAATGTTAAATCTATTGCAATTTTAAAAATTGAATACATCAGTATAACAACTCCTATCATAGATTTTATTATATCTTGAGGTTCTGACATTGGATTTCTTGGATCCTTTATCATATCAATCACTTCCATTCATTCTTTACTTTAAGTATACCACAAAAATTTTTAAATATATAAATTTTATCTTTCCAACTCGTCTAAAACTTCTATATCTTCCATTCTAAAATTACCACTTATACCTCCTAAATTTTTATCATAATTTGCACCATTTAAACTGTTACTTTTCTTTTTCCTGTTCCATTTTTTTATACTTACTTGTCGTTTTTCAGACAATCTTTTTTTCTTATCCAACACTTTTATGGCTTCTATATTCTTGATAATTTTTTTAACTTTTTCCCTTTCCTGAACTTTAGAATTGCCATTTTTTAAAAGTTCATCTTGTAATTTTTTTTGAATTTTTATTTCAATATTTTCTTTTCTTGCCTCATAATCTTCCTTTATTTTTACTTCTCTTTTTAACCAGTCCAAGTAATATTTTTGTTCACTTATATCCAAATTTTTGTTAAGTTCTTTTTGCAGTCCTTCTATTTTAATCTTACTCTCCGCAATATTTTTCTCCAATTTTGAAAATTCATAATTTGAATATTTATCTTTTATCAAAGTTTCCTGACTGACTACTTCCTCATTTTTATCTAACTCTTTTACTAATTTTTTTAGTTCTTTTTCAATTCTATTTATCTCTTTCAGTCCATTTTTTTCATAAATAAATTGCAAATGATTTATATTATACAGTCCATTTTTTTCATCATTATATTTAATATTTTTCTCTTTTAAATTTTCATATATCGTGTCTTTTTCATCTTCAAAATTTGAAATTTTCCTTAAATATTTTTCCCTAATATTTTCAACTCTTTTATCAAAAATATACTTCTTTTTCCAGTTATTCTGAATTTCATTTCTTAAACTTTCTAAATTTTTTAAATTCTTTTCTTTTGTAATTTTTAAATATTTTATTCTATTTTTATCTTTTGTATTTTTTAGTTCCTTGTCAATTTTTTTGTTCTCATTCAGAAATTTATAGTACTTTTTATCCGTCATCAAGTTGTACACAGTATTCTCAATTTTATCTTTTGACATCTTCTTCTTTATATCTCTTACACTCTCTTCTAACCCCCTCAGTCTTTCCAAATTTTCTAAATCTCCTATTTTATCTCTTTTTAAATCTTCATACTCCCTTTCTAGTTTTTTCAATTTTTCAAGCAGTTTTTTCATTAAATCTGTTCCAGCTTTTAAAATTCTGCTTTTAATAAATATTCTCTTCTTAACTTTTTCCTTATCACTTAATTCACTTTCTTTTCTGTATAAAATCTTTCCATCAATATTTATTGCTTTACGATTTAACTCATAAACTTTCTTATAGTCATTATTATTTTCTGCATCCCTTTTCTGATCCTTTAATGATTTTGCACTTACTTTCTCAAGTCCTTTCTTTTCAAGTTCAAAATTTAAAAATGTTTCCCATTCTTTCCTTATACTTTTTAATGTACTTCTTTCTCTCCATTTTTTATCCTTTTCCCATCCGCCTTTTTCTATATTTTTAGAATTATATCTCTTAAAATATTTATCCTTATCTCTTTTAATATCATCTATTTTTCTTTCAAAAAACACTATATGCACGTGTGGTTGCATATCCCCATCAAAACTTTTTGGATTGTGCATTGCATAGTTATACACATATTCTTTTCCAAAAAGATTTTTACAAAAATTATCCACCATCTTTTTATTTTCTTCAGGAGTAAACTCTCTCGGTAATGAAATTTCAAGTTCCCTGTACAGATTAGAATTTTTTCTTTCATAAGTTTCTGCACATTTCCAAAAGTCTTTAATATCGCCAAACTCTTCTGGAAGATTCCTTACTTCCTTAAAAAGTAAATCCTCTTTTTTACCATATTTTTCATCTCTGTTTATATAATCCAAATGTGCAGTAGGCGGAATATATTTACTACCTCTTTTACTTTTTTTCATTCTAAGATAAAATATTGCCACAATTATGCCTCCGTATTATTTTTTATAATCACGTATTTTATATATTTATCATTTATGAAAAAATTTCTATCTAATAAAATATCACAATCTTTAAAGTTTATATCAGTATCCGAAATATTTTCAATTTTATACATCCATATTTCATCATTTCTATACAGCTTCATATTATATTTTCCTATTTTATTATCACTTACCTTTATCATTTTCATAATTTTTACAAACTTTTCTTCACTTATATATTCCTTTATTTTTACATCATTTATTTGATTGTTTACTATTAATCCCACATTTCTCTTAAAAATATCTATTGTTTCATTTATCCTTTTTTTAGGTAAAGTCTTGTAAAAAAAACATATATGCTCTTTTCCTGTCGTTGTCCTTAATAATCTTATATCATATATTTTCATATATCCCTCCCAAATTATTTTTAAATATCTAAACATTCCTTTTTCTCTTTCACTTTTTTAATCTTCTCATAATTACAAAAACTAACCATAACATACATTACGATTAGTTTAGATTTTATTTTATTTTATTCTGATATACATTTTTTTGATTCAAAAATTCTTTTTAATTGCTCAAAATCATATTCACCATACTTTTCATTTTCCACTTCTAAAGTAATAACATTCCCTCCCCTCAAAAATAATTCTATTTTAGTATCATACATTCCTCTTGCTCCTCGATACATCATCAATTTTAATCCTTTCCTTAACTCTCCAATTCGCCTTATCCCTATTAACTCACTAGAAGCGATTATAAAATCTTTTAAATATATATTTCCATTTGTATATTTCACTCTTTCTTTTCTTAATTTTCCAGAAAAGTCAAATCCAGCTTCTGTTACAAATTTCTCATAATTTTTATGCATTTCACTAAGCGATTTATATTTTTCCTGAATTACTTCTCCTGTAATTAATTTTATATTTAACTTAAATATTTTAAACGAAAACGGATTTCTTTCAATTTTTTCAATATCATTTACATCTATTATTCTATCATTAATTTTAATTTGTGTTTTATTATTTAATGTATTATTTATTATATTCATATATCATCATCCTTGTATATAATTTTGAATTTTCTCACGTGTGAGAAAACCGCTGTCTACTCTTTTTTTCTATTATTCCCTTCCTACTTTAATTTTTCCATTTTATCATCTCCCATTTTCATTTTTTCTTCAATATCATTAATATTCAATGTTCCTAATCCCAACGTTCTTAACCCTGTTCCGATTACTACGTATCGCTTTTTATTATTGATTGTAACTTCTGTTATATTTTTTGATTTTTTCATTTTATTTTACCTCAAATCTTTTATTTTCTTTTTTTCTTTTTGTTCACCCCAAGTTATCAGTGACATAATAAATATAAAAAGACCTAAAAGACTAATAATTACTATAAAAGACATATTTTTACCTATCCTTTCCTATATTTTTTTAACTTTCACAATTTATCCCAAAATCTTTTATTCATTTCTTCATCAGATACTCCATAAACTTTTTGAATAATTTTTATAAAAATGAAAATCATTATAGCAACTGTCAAATATATGGTAACTATGATAATTGTTGGTAAAAAAGTTTCAATCCAAGTAATTTTTAAATAATTATTTTTCGATATAATTAAAATTACCTGAATTAGTAAATAGACACTGTTTGAAGTATTAAATATTTTTTTATTTTTCTCTTCATTTGTTATCACTTCCTTTCATTTTTTATTATTGTCTTTCAACTTTTAATTTTCTCACACGTGGGAAAAACTATACTTTTGATAACTATATTTATTTACAATATTCTCCAATTGCATAATTCCCCAATTTATCTTCATCAACTTTATAAATATTTTTATTCTCAAGAACAACATAAAAATTTTCGCCGTCATTTTGACTATATATTTTCATAACTTTATTTGTTCTGCATATATCTAAGATTTCCTGCTGTCGTTTTTCCTGAACATCTTGGCTATTTTCCTTCCTTCTTCTTAATCCAGCCATTTGAAATGATATTACAACAAAAACAACTATAGATAGCCCTGATATTATTGAAATTCTAATATTTTTTTTCATTATTCCTCCCAAATTTTATTCTTCTTTTTTCACATTTCTTCTAAAATTTTTTTTAATTCTTAAATTCCAGCTAATTTTATATCAATACTTTCTATGTACATTGATACAGCTGTAAATCCAATCAATATCACTCCCATTACTCCACTTAATATAATTTTGATTACCAGATCTTCAGTTATAAAAAATGAAAACGCAAACATAATAGCCAACATATATCCTAAAACTCTGTCTATCAACTTATTTATAATTCTTTTTATCTTTTTACAATTCTTTTTCAAAATCATTATTTTCACCTTTCAGTTTCTTAATTTCAAATTCCCATTTTTCTATATTTTTGCGTGCTTTCTCAATTTTTTCACTTAATTTCTGTATTTTTTCATCAAAGTTAATTTCTGTTTCTTCCTTACCTTTTTTCTCTATTTCCTTAATTTTTTTAGCAGATTCAGCAGGATTTTCAAGAATTTCTACAATCTCCGCCTCTTCGAGCTTATCATTGTTTTTCTTTATATATTCCAATGTCCTAACACTCGCTTCTGCAATCGCAGGATTCCTATATTTTTCAAACTGTTCCCACCTATTAATTTCACGATAAACCATATTCTTATCAAGCCCTAATGAAGTAAACCAGGCTACAAATGTTCCTGTCCCGTGATTTGACAAAATCTCCTGAACTCTTTTCAACTTTCTCCCCATTTCAAGAGCCTTTTTTGCCATAAATTTCCCAATTTGCCGTATATCCTCCTCAGTCTGAGTTACTTCCCTTATAACCCTTTCATCAGTTATCTCATATTTATCAAAATCAAAATCGCTATGATAACTTTCAACTTCCATTTTCCGATTTTTATTAATATTTAACAGTTCCTGTCTATCCATAATACCTCCTATCAAAAAATTACTGACAATTCAAATAACTGTGATTTAATTTTTTACACAGTTATTAAATTGTCATTGTCCTATTGATTTTCCGACACGTGAGAAAATTCTTTCTATTCTTTATTTTTATAAACTTCATTATACAAAAATTCATTCACTAAATTTTTATAATCTATTGCCGCATTACTGCTCTTCTTAAAGCTAAATATATCTTTATGCTTTTCCATCGAATTTAATATATTTGCATCTTCTCTCACATAAATATCCGAATACATTTCTTTTAAAATCTCTTTCATTTCCAAATGTACTTTTTTAAACACTTTTGTATTTTCCTTCACTTGCACAAAAAATATTTTATAAAGTTTAATTTTCGGATTATCCATTTTTGAAATTTCCATCATTTCAAGTAAATCTCTAAGTCCATTCGTATCTATAAACGAAACTTTTGAAGGTGCAAAAACATAGTCTGTTACATTTAAAATCCCTTTGACTGTATTATTCACAGTACCTTCTGTATCAATTACTATAAAGTCATATTCACTAAAGTTTTCAAAAAAATCCTTAAATATTTTCAGTTGCTCCTGTCCATTTTCATCCCCTTCCCTTTTGAAAAATTCATCAATTTGATTAAAGTAAATATTGCTGATTATTATATCCACTCCATTTTTTTCATTTATATACTTCTCCTTGTCTACCATTCCCAAACTGTCATAGCACTCCTTTAATGCTTCAAAAATCGTATTATCATTTTTTATGTTAAGATACGAAGCTATCGCTCCTCTTGGATCTGTATCAATTAATAAAACTTTTTTCCCTTTATTTTTTAGTGCATATGCAATATTTATTGCACTTACCGTCTTTCCTGCTCCACCTTTTGGATTTACTATACTTATTATTTTCATATTATTTCCTCCTGAATTTTTTTATTATAAATTCATTTTATTTCCATTTCTTCTAACTCTACAAGTGATTTTC
This sequence comes from Leptotrichia massiliensis, assembly GCF_900104625.1. Classification (NCBI taxonomy): domain Bacteria; kingdom Fusobacteriati; phylum Fusobacteriota; class Fusobacteriia; order Fusobacteriales; family Leptotrichiaceae; genus Leptotrichia; species Leptotrichia massiliensis. The sequence continues at coordinate 190,952 of NZ_FNVZ01000005.1, read as the reverse complement.
TTAATTCTTTTATATATTTAACAAATCTAATTGGATCAACTACATAAAAGAAATTTTTCTGAGTTTCCTTCTTTTTAACTGCATAACCTATTGGCTCACCATCAATTAAAAGTGTTCCTTCTTGTAAATTTACCCTTACAAAATCTATTGATTCCCCTATTAAAGCCGCAACTTTTTCTAAGTCAACATTTGCACTCATTTTATTTTCCTCTCTTTCCAAAATTCTTCAAATAATTTTTTTCCTATTACCTTTCTTCTACTTTCCCACACAAATTCCAATGTATCCAATTTCTCACGAAATCTGTCTAACAATGCATCATTTCCCTGTGTATCCATAAAATCAGCAATTTCTTCCTTGCCTAAATTTGTTGATATAATAATACATTTTTCCTTTTCATAGAAAAAATTAAATATCGTATATAACTTTGACTTTCCCCAAGTTTCTGATATATTTTCTTTTCCCAAGTCATCTAGTATTATCAAATCCGCTTCAAGTAAGTCCTTAAAAACCTTTTCTTCAGTTAAATTATTAAAATTGCTGAAAGTTGACTGGATTCTTTGATAAATCCCATTCAAAGTCGTTCGGTAAACTTTATAATTATTTTTTAGCAACTCATTGAAAACACATAGACTGTAAAAACTTTTTCCAGTCCCTATCTCTCCACACAAATACAAACCTAGTCCTTTATCCTTAGCTTCTTTAAAATGTTCACAATAATACTCAAGTTTCTGTTTGATTACATTTTCTTCTTTCGATAATATTTCAGAATTTTCAAAAACATATTCTTTCCATCGGACTGGCAAACTTGAAATATTAAGAAAATATTCAATTTTTTTCCATAATTCCTGTTGCCTAAGTTGTCTACTTGCTTGTATTGTTTCTTTTAACTTTCCATCAGAATCCGTACTCTTTTTTTTCTCCTGCTGATTTTGGTTTTGATTTTGAAATTTTTTTATCCTGTTTTCTGCCAGTTGGCTTAACTTCATCATAATAAGCTCCTTCCATTATCTTTATAAACTTTTCCTCATTCAGAAAATCATCAAATGATATTTTCCAATTTGATTTATCAGTTCTTCCAAGTAAAAAATTTATATTCTTTATTTTAAACATTGTTTCTAAAATTTCCTCTTGAGTATATTTCTCAAGTAATTCAGACAATTTTTTCTTTCTGTTCTCCGTAAAAGATTTAATTAAACTTAATTCACATTCTTTTGCTAATTCATTCCACTTATCCATAAAGAGAGAATAAGTATTTAATAACTTAGTATTTAATTCTTTAGTACTTAATGTATTAGTCTTTAATTGTCCTTGTTTATCAATCTGCTGTTTTTTAGTTGATTGATAATCAGTAGGTTGATTTTTAACCTGCTGTTTATTAACTTTCTGTCTTTTATCTTCTGGTAGCGGATATTCATAAATATTATAGACATATTCAATTCGTTTAGTTTCAGATTCATTTGGTTTTATCATATCAATTCTTAAATATCCAAATATTTTCAGTTCTTTTAATGTTGTTTTTACAGCAAATTCATTTTCTTTACAGATAGACACTAATCCTGATAAAGAATAATCCCAATCTGGTGGAAGACTTAACATTACTGTTAACAATCCTTTTGCTTTCAAAGACATTTTCTTTTCTTTTAAATGAATATTTGAAATAATTGTAAAATTTTTATTTTTATTTATTCTAAATGTAGACATTTTTTATCCTTTCTAATTAATTTCGTTTTACGTTTTGCGTAACAAAATTAGTAAAAAAAATTTCAATAGGATTTTTTATCTCTAAAAATTTTACTAATTCATCCACTTCTCTTATTTCAAGTGCATTATTTTTTATTTTTCTTCTTAGTGTATTCTCTGTTATTTTAAGTCTTTTAGCTATATCTGATTGTTTTAATCCTTTAGATATATATGCAGCTTTAAAAAGATTTTTATTTATCATTTTACTTCTTCCCTCCCTTTTTTATATTTTATTACTTTTTACGTAATAAATATATCATATTTAAAAATATAAGTCAATACTTAAAACGTAATTTTTTGATTTTTTTTGTTAAAATTTATTGCATTATAAGAAAATTATAGTATAATATAGTATAATAATAATAAATACTATGAGGTGTGATATGAAAAAAAATACTGAACTTTCAGATATTGAAATCGAACGAGCAAAAAAGTTAAAAGAAGCACGAGAAAAACAGGGTCTAAGTTTACAACAGGTTTCAGATAAATTAAAAAAGTATTCTACTTCTGTATCAGCTGCAACACTACAAAGATATGAAAGTGGTGAGATTTCAAGAATACCGATTAAAAGAATTACTGCCTTATCAAAAATATATAACACTACTCCTGAATATTTATTAGGATTTAAAGACGAGGATAACTCTATATCAAGAGATAACTTGACTAAACACAATATAGCATTTTTTAAAGATAAAGATATTAGCGATGAGGATAAAAAGAAAATGATTGACTTGATGCAAGAATTTTATTATAAGCAAAAATATGAAAATGAAGATAAATAATTTTGTAGGTGTATTGTATAATTAAGTGCAATGTCTAAATATATATAAAAAAATGTCCGATATAAGTAAAAACTATATATAATAAAAATATCTTATTATATTATTCACTTATGAAAAACTATATAAAAGAACAAATAAGAATTTTGATGCTTCTTCATAATACAAAAGATATACATTTCTTATGTAAGCACTATAAAATTCATATACTATACGGTAATTTTCTCTTTAAAGGAGCTTTTTTTATTGATAAAAATAATAAAGACTTTATTTTTTTGAAAAAAGGATTATCTTCTCAAGAAGAAATCGATATTTTAATACATGAATTTGGACATTTTATATTACATAAGCAATATCTATTAAGTCGGAGAAGCAGATAAATACAATGATTTAATGGAAAAAGAAGCCAAGTCATTCACAAAATATTTTAAAGAATATAAACTGAAATAACATTTAAATTTATTTTGGTTAATTATAATTAAGAGGAATTAATATGGGTAGAAAAAAAAGAAGAACTCGAAAATTAAATGGTGCAGGTTCAATTACTAAATTATCTGGAAAAAGAAATAAGCCTTGGATGGTTAGAACCCCAGGAGAAATCCAAATTGATGGTACAATAAAAAGAACAGTTCTTGGTTATTATACCACATCAGAAGAAGCTGAAATTGCTCTTGCCAAGTATAAAATAATGCCATTTAATATCGATGAGAAAAATACTACATTAAATGATTTATGGAAAATATGGTATGAAAAAAAACAAGCCGAAGTTACAAAAAGATCTCATGAGAGATACTATAAATCCTATAACTTATATTTGTCACATTTAAAAAATAAACCTATAAGAGAGTTGACATATCATGAATTACAACAAGCTATCTCAGTTCCTGTTAAAGGAACATCAAAATATTTAAAAACTTTATTGAACAAAATATACAAAATGGCTATGAAAAATAATATAGTTGATAAAGATATTTCTGAATTATTGGAAATTAGCCAGAAAAAATCTGTAACTAGACCTGTTAAAGTTATTGATATTAAAACCATTAAAAAAATTAGAAAATATTCTAATGAAAATAATTGTACAAATAAGTTAAAAAAAATAGCAGATATGACTTTAATAATGTTGTATACTGGTATGCGATCTGGAGAAATCAGAAGCATTAAAAAAGAAAATATTTTTTTTAATGAAAATTATATGATTGGAGGGATAAAAACAGAAGCAGGAAAAGATAGAATTATTCCAATACATCCTAAAATAAAAGATTTAATTATTTTCTATTATAATGAATTTCCTAATAAGGATTTTTTATTTTCACAAACCAAGTCTAAAAAAGCCTTTTCAGAAGTTACTTTTGTAAATAATTTTATTGAATTTCGAAATTTATTAAACTTTACTAATAATAGACATGCTTGTCGTCATACATTTATTACAGAATTAAAAAAATTAAATGTTACGGAAAGTAAAATTAAACGAATAGTAGGACATAAATCATTAGACGTTACTGATGGAGTTTACACTCATTATAGTCCTCAAGATTTATTAATTGAAGTAAAAAAACTGGACTATGGTGACTAATTTATTTGTTACCAATTTGTTACCAGTAGTCCTATTTTATCTCCATTTTTCTCAATTTATTTCAATTCAAAAGCCCCAATAAACCCTTTAAATATCGGATTTTTCTAACAACCCTACTACCTCAATGTGAGGAGTTTGCGGAAACATATCCACAGGAGTAACTTTCCTTAGTACATATCCATTTTCAGCCAAAATCTTCACATCTCGTGCAAAAGTGGCAGGATTGCAAGAAATATAAACAATTTTTTCAATTTTATTTTTTATAACACTTTTTAGGGCAGTTTCCTCGATTCCTCGTCTTGGCGGATCGAAAACTATTGCTCCGACATCTTCTCTCTTCAAAATTTTTGGGAGTTCTTTCTCAACTTTTCCATTTACAAATTCTACATTTTGAATGGAGTTTTCATAAGAAGTCAGTTTTGCGGCAAGTGTTGAACTTTCCACACTTTCAATTCCAATAACCTTTTTTATGTTTTTTGAAAGCATCATCGCAATTGTTCCAGTTCCTGAAAATGCATCAATTAATGTTTTTTCATAGATTTTATCAGTATTTTTATTTTCTTCATTCAAAAAGTTTATTGCAACATCGTAAAGTTTTAGTGCCTGTTTTTTATTAATCTGGAAAAATGAATTTGGATAAATCTTGAATTTTAATCCTTCCATTTCCTCTTCCAAATACTGGCTTCCAAATAAATGGACATTTTTACCTAAAATTACGTTATTCTGTTCAGTTTTTACAGAAATATAGATTGATTTTATGTAGTCATTTTCATCATACATTTCTTCCAGTACTTTTGAAAGTTGATTATACTGCGAATTTTTATTTACGACAACAACTATCATAACTTCATCTTTTTCATTATTTCTAACCATTATTTGCTTCAAAAATCCAGTATTATTTACTTCATTAAAAACTTTAAATTCCTTTTTTGTGCCTGCAAAACTATTTACTTTCTGTAAAAATTTATCAATAATTATCTTGGCAATTTCTGACTTTAGAAGACTTTCTTTAGCCGAAAATACATTGTGGGACTTTCTTGAATAAAATCCTGTCTGAATAATTTCATTCTTTTTGAAAAATGGCTCAGCCGTCTTGTTTCTATAATTAATTTTTTTATCACTTCCAATAATTTTGCTAATTTTTACCTTTTTCAAATTAATTTCAGCAATCTTTGTCAACACTTCTTCAAGCATTTTATCCTTATATTCAAGCTGTTTCTCATATTTAAGCATTCCAAAATCACAGCCATCAAAATCCTCAAAACTAATTTTGGACAAATCCTCAATCCTGTCCTTTGATGGTTCAATTATCCTAGTTATAAGCCCTCTTGCATACGACTTTTTTACCGAGATAATCTCCACTTCCAATTTATCTCCTGGCACACTCATCGGTACAAATACTGTAAATCCATCAACTCTTCCAAGTCCTTCCCCACCAAATACTATTTTTTCTATCTCAATTTCCAGTTTTTGTCCAATTTTATAATTATTTTTTATTTTATTCATCTCATTCCTTTTTTATTTCAAATATTCTTTTCAAATATCCAAATAAATTATTTTTTATTAATTTTTATATATTTTGATTAATAAATATTTTTTCACATTACTATGTTTTTTCATTTTTATTTTCGTAGGATTGCTCATTGCCGCAAATCCTACAACCTATGGCTAGTCTACGACATTTTTCTGCACTGACAAAAAACTCGCTATGCTCAAACAGTTTTGCCAGCACAGAAAAACGCTCCGACGGATTAATTTATACTAAACTCTGTCTAAAAAAATAAGAATTATATCTTAAATTACTTGAAAACATAAGGCTTGTATAATTTATTAGAAAAGTTTCTAATAAATTCGTTATTTAAATGGAGATTAGTATAATTATAATTTCTTTATCAAAGTAATTTCTATAATTAAACTAAAAATGTCGTGATTTTTTGGATTGAAAACGACTAAACATATTTATGTGTTTCATTTTTATAGCAATCTAGATTTATCTAAATAATAAATGTCTAGACAACTTTCTTGGGAATATTTCAAAAAATACATAGACAAGCTGGGATTAGTGCGTAGCACTTTCGCTAATATCTAAAGTATTATATAAAATAACTAGTATTGCGAAAAAGGGTATGGCGATTGATGCCCTTACGTTAAAAAATTTAAAAATATAAATAGGAAAAATAAACATTAATCAATAAATTTATAATAAAAAAACTTTTATTTCAAATATTCTAAAATATTTTTCAATTGCAACCCCATTCCGATTTTCAAGCTTTCCTCATCAATATTAAATTTTGGATGGTGCAAATCATAAATTAAGCCTTTTTCTTCCACTCTTGTTCCTAGTCTGAAAAAACACCCGGGGATTTCATTTAGGAAATAACTAACATCTTCAACATCCATTCTAGGCTGTTTTATTAATTCCAGAGCATTTTCTCCGTATAAGTCAACAATATTATTTTCTACTTTTTTTGTTATTTCTTCGTTGTTAATTACAGGAGCATAGCCACGCTTAATATCCACATTTACTGTTCCGCCTAGTGATTCTACAAATTTAGGCAGGTCTTTTTCAAGTGTTTCGATTATAAATGTTCTTGTTTCTTCGGACATTGTTCTTGCAGTTCCTCTCATTTCCACTTTATCACACACTACATTATCAGCAAAGCCTCCGTTAAATGTTCCTATTGTAATTACGGCTTCTTCTCTTGAATCAATTCTTCTGCTTACTATTGATTGTAAGTATTCCATAACTTTTGACCCAATTAAAATTGCATCAACTCCTTTGTGAGGCAATGCCGCGTGGGCAGAAAATCCGTTTATTGTAAGGTGGATTCTTGCTGATGAAGCATGTGCTTTTCCATATTTTATCCCAATTTTCCCAAGTTCTATTTCTGGAGCCATGTGTAATGCAAAAAAGGCATCTATTTTTCGATTTTTATCATTTTCAAATTTTAATGCTCCATTTTTTATCATTCTATCAGCACCGCCAGTTGTTTCTTCCGCAGGCTGAAAGAAAAATCTCACAGTTCCGTGCCATTTATCTTTGTTGTCTGCCAAAATTTTTGCTACTCCAAGTTGAATAGTTGTATGTGCATCGTGTCCACAAGCGTGCATTTTTCCAATATTTTTTGACTTATATTCAACTTCATTTTCTTCGAAAATTGGTAATGCATCAATATCCGCACGAGTCGCAACTGTCTTATTTTTAATATTTTCCTTATCATTATAAATTGTCGCAACAACTCCTGTATTTATAATCTCAGAAAATTCAATTCCATTTTCCATTAAAAAATTTTTTATAAATTTACTTGTTTCAAATTCTTCATCTCCAAGTTCAGGATTTTCATGAATAACTCTTCTGACTTTTACCATTTCATCATAAATTTTATCAACATTTTCTTTTATAAACTCATTTATTCCTCGTGAATCCATTTATTCTCACTTCTCTTTCTAAAAAATTACATAATTTTATTATATCAAAAAATACTATCTTTGTAAATTTTTGAAAAATAAATAGACTTGTTCGAAAACTATATGTATTTAAGATTTGATAAAATAAATGTTCTGAAACAAAGAGGCTTAACCTCTTGTAAAAATAAAAAAACTTAAATTGTCGAATACATCTATAAATAACTTTAATATAATTTTTATTTTTTTAAAATAAAATCTCTAGCCTTTTCAGCAATATTTTTTTTAGCAAAAAATATTTGTATAGAATCAAAAGATTTATTAAGAGTAAAATTTAAAGAATAATAATTTCCTCCTCGACTAAGAAATTTATCAACTTTCACATCATAAATCCAAGAATAAGGGATTATATATGCGGGATAAACACAAAACAAATATCTATTTCCAAGTTTTAAATCACTTTGCAACATTATTCCAGTTCTAACTATTCTATCAGAATTAATAAAATCTTCTTTTGCATAAGTTAAAAGGTTTTGCTTATCTAAATCATCTAACATTTTAAAAATTCTTTTATTTTCTTTCTTTCTCATAAACAATGCAAGTAATAATAGAAAAAGTATAACAAACCATAAAAAAATTGGAATACCAAATTTAGTAAGCACAGAAGTTATAGGGCTTATGGAAAAATCAGGATACTCCTTTACAAATTCCAGTTCTTCAAGATACTCTAAATATCCACCAAATAAAATATATACAGTGTCTACTATTAACAAAAAAATTTCTATACAATAAATCGGTTTTGCCGCCCTTTCTATTTTTAATATGTTATAAAAAAATTCATGTGGCTCCAAATCTTTTAAATTATCATCAATTTCTACGAATACAGTTTTTTTTATTATTCTTTTTCTTGCTGCTAAAGCAAGAAATATTGATAAAATAAAAATTAAGGGTATAAACATTATCTCGCCAATCATTCCAAACATTGTCATTTAAAACACTTCCTTTTCAATATAAAATATTGTCATTTTTACATAAGTGAAGCAACAGTAATTTTTTTCTAAATTCTACATTTTTAATTTAGTCATATTTAACGGTATACGGTATAGAATATTCTTTTAAAATAGGTGTTAATTTCTGTATTTCATCTAAAACCATTTTTTCAGTGACAATAAGTGAAATTTTACTTGTCTGAAAAAAACGTTTAACCACTTTTGCATTTTTCTTATGAATCCTTATTTGCCCTCTGTAAGAATTACGAATACGAGTACAGTAAAATTCTACATAATCGATGTCGAAAAGCGGGATTTTTTTTGTAGGTACAGAATTAAGATGTAAGTTTTCATTTTCTACATAAAAACATTCCATTGTATTTTTTCTGACTATTAAATATATAAGAGTTGCACTAGAGATAATAAGTATTACCAGTTGTAGTATTATCATACTAATAATCATTTTATATTCCTCCTTAAATATTTACATATAATCTTATTTTTTAAATCTTATTAAACTCATCGTCTATTAATACTTCATATTTTTTGAAATACTTTTTCAATAAAATATAATCGCTTGTTTTTATATCCATCTCAGCAAATATATTCTTTTTTCTATCTAAAATTTGAATAATAGGAATATTATACTTTCTTCCCTTCTTAAATTCTTTAGTATAGAAATTAATAAAATTTATGTTCTCAATTTTTATAGATTTTATTTCATTTTTATTATATAACAGAGTAATCTCTTTATTACTTATATTTAACGAATATTTTTTATACTTAAGCATTTTTAAAAGCTCATAAACTCCATAAATTGTGAAAATAATTAACGGAATAAGATAAAGAATATCTTTATATTCCCCTTTCTTATATGCCTTAATAAGAACAATAGGTATCACAATGATAAGTATAAGAAGTAATAGAAGATTTGCAAATAAATCAAAATTACTAATGAAAGCTTTAACTTCTAATTGATCTGAAAGTTCTAAATTTCTAAGAGTTTTTAATTTATTTTCTGTATTATAGATATCTAAGCTAACCAAAGGTAAAACTATCGTCAAAAGTAAAATACCCAAGATAGAAAATGCTAAAATTATCATTTGTAAATCTGAACTTCTATCTAAAAATATAAATTGAATTAAAGAAATAAGTACAAGTATCAAGAAAATATTTATTATTATTTTTTGTGCTTTCTTTTGTTTAGATAAATTTGGAACAAAAAGATTCAATTTTTCATCAAAAACATATCCCCTTTTATGAGTATTTTCTTTATTAGTTTTAATGTTTTTCTTAAAAATTAAATTATCTGTATAATTTTTTGCTTCCAATAAATATATATCCTTATTTTTATGAAGAAAAGCAACGGCTTCCAATTTTTTATTTTCATTAATCAGAGAAGATATATGTTTCTCATCTTCTTCAGAAATAGATAAATTTTTATCATAGTACTCATTATTGATTTTTTTATCAATATAATCTTTAGCCTCTTTTAAATTCATTCCTGTTTTATCTTTAACAAAGGCAATAGCCTCTACTTTTTTCCCTTGCATAAGTAAGGAAATAACATATTCCTCATCTTTTTCTAATAACTCCACAGTTCTTCACCTTTTCCTGTTAAAAATCTTCATACTGGTCGTTTATTGCCACGTTATTTTCTGCAAAATATTTTTTTAATAAATAGTAATCGTTTAAATTTATAGTCATTTCAGCAACTTTTTTTCTTCAATGTCAAAAATCTTCAAAGTAGGATATTTTTCCCTTCTTCCTTTCCTTCCGTGTCTGATTGAATAAAATCTGACATAGTCTATATTATCTGTTTTTATATATTCTATTTCATCATTTTCATAGTATATTTTGATAAATTTTTTGTCTATAAGTAGGGAATATTTTCTATTTTTAAGTTCTCTCAGAAAATTAATATAGCTGAATATTATCATTCCAATAAGAAAAACGAGATAGCTGATATATTCAAACGAAAAATCTTCTAATAATTTATTTATCTGGAAAGATAACGCAAAAATCAACATAACAAAGAAAATTATACAGAAAAAAAGATACCTATTTTTGCTTAAAGGCCGAATTTCAAATTTTTCAGATGAATTTATTTTTTCGATTCCTCCAATTAATTTTAATCTTTTTTTGATAAAGTGTATATTTATTTTTATAATAGTGTATAAAGCTAAAAGAATGAAAGCCATTACACTGGTGTAAGCTAAAAATGATATTTTTTCATAAGAAGTTTTATCTAAAAAATATCCTTGCACTAATGCAGCAATAAAAGAGGTTACTGATAAAACTAGCAGCACTTTTGCAATTTTTCTTTGTTTTGGTAAGTTAGGAATATACATATTTAATTTTTCATCAAAAACATATCCCCATTTACGATTTTTTTCCATTATAATATCCTCCGGATTTTATTTTTTTCTAATAAATTTAATGAGAAGAAAAATAGATATTATGACAAGAGCAGTACCTGAAATAATTCCACCAGCTCCAATAATTTTATATAATTCAATATATGTCAATAATCTCACATCACAATTTTGAGGTTCTATATGAATTTGTTTCTGTAGGAGCATATTCACCTGCATCTTCAATTAATTTTATACTTGTTATATAACTTGTTCCAAAAATTCCTTTTCCAAAAGTACAGGAAAATCTAGAGCCAACCTTATCTATAAAATTTCTGTATCTCCACATTCCTGTAGAATATAAATCTGGAGAATTTTTTAATTTAAAAATATAAATGTGTGTAAGAGATCTTCTACTTTTATAAATAGTAAAATAATCTCCTAAAACTACTTCTTGAGTTTCTCTATTATGTATAAAAATTCTATCTGCTATCTTAAAAAGTATAGCCCAAGATATAAAAAGACTTACAATAAAAATATATATAGGTGAAATTTCTAATGTTATTTTTGACTTAATAATGATATAGCAAATGGGTATGGAAAAAATAACAGATGCTATAGAAATTGAAAGAAAATTATAACTTGTATTATAATCAATATATGAATTACCACTGGTACACATTTTTTTACTATGATAACATAATCTTGAAATTAAGTATAATAATCCAAAAACACAAATTGCCATTCCTTGTAAAAAAAAGCTGCTATTAAAAAACAATATTCCACCTAATACAAAAGAAAGTATTGAAAAAAATATTGATAAATCCATTAAAACTGATAATAAAGAAAAAATAAACAAATATGCTAAAAATAACATTACTCACTCTCCATAGTTTTTATTTCACTAATCCTAAAAGTTCTTCCCTATTTAACGGTTCAACCATAATATACGAAGCATCTATAAATCTATATTTATTTTAATCTAATGATTCACATGCTTGTTCAACATCACATTTACACTATAACTCCTACAGTATAATTTTACTATATTTTACCATTCATTTACAGAATATAAAAGAGCAAGCCTGATTTGTGTCAAAAGTTCTTCCGTAAGACTGTCATATTCTATTTCAAGACCTTTTTCGTGTACATAATAATGAGGGCTGTCATTCCAGGAACCCATTCCGCCAAAAACATTAGAAATTTTGGCTGAATAAAAAAGTCTTGCATTTATTTCAGGTATTTTCAAAAGAGTTTGTCCATAAAAAGTATTTCTTATATTTTCAAAACTTTCCCCATTTAAAATGCTAAAAGCTTTTCTAAAGATATTTCCAAAATTTGAAAAATTAATTTTATCAGCCAAAATTGCTATTTTATTTAATACATTTTTAAAATCTTCTGTATTATCATAAAATTTAAGTTTTTCATTGATAGAATTTTCGTATTTGTGAGCAGTATAAGTAACATTCCATCCACCACTTGTTTTCTTCCATTTTGGTGTAAAATAAAGAATCAAATTATTTTTAAAATAGCAAATAAGTTTAATCTTATTTGAATTTAAATCGTTGGGAATATTTAAATTTTTAGATGAAACAGGTAATAAAATTTTTATATCTTCTAATCCTAAATTTAAACAATAATCAAACCATTCTTCAATATTTCCGGCTTTGTAGTTTTTTTCTAAAAAATCTATTTTATTTTTAGAGAATAGAAATTCTATATTTCTTTCATATTCAAAAGGAAAATATTCGATTTTAGTATTTGTTTTTAAGGCAAATTTTAATTCTATTGTAATATTACATATTTGTATAATTTCCTTATTCATAAAAATAACTCTCCATCTTAATATTTTGTATCTGATACTCATAATTTTTTATCGTTCTATTATCGTATCGCGTATTTATTTAAGTGATTGCCCTTTTTTAATTTCTTTGCGTTTTGTAATTTATCATTTTTTTCTTGGATAATAGATTTAAAGTAATAAAATAAAATTTTTACTGTACAATTTATTTTACTACAATTTCAAGAAAAATTAAATATATATAATTAAAGAAAAAAACTATAATAATATCATAGATAAAATTGAATAAAATTTCTTAAATGTATGCTATAATTAAGTATATTAATCAAAATTTATTTTAAATAGATTTAATATTCCAAAAATATTAAAAAGGAGCTGCTATGAAAAAATTAAATTTAAGAACAGAAGAAAAAGATTGTATTTTATATATAAAAGAAAATAAAAATCCGGACTACGTTTTGATACAGCCTGTAGACGAAAATGATATCAAAGTTCTAGATAATGAAGTTAAATATATTTCTGAAAATACAAATAAAAATTTTAGTCTTATTGCATTTAAAATAAACGACTGGAACAGCGAACTGACTCCGTGGGAAATGCCACTTCTTCGTGGAAAAGGCAACTTTGGAAATGGAGCCGATAAAACGTTGAAGTTTATAAAGAAAAAATTGATTCCAAGTTTAGCAGAATTTATGAATATTCAAGATAAGAATGTGAAATATATTTTAGGTGGATATTCTCTTGCTGGGTTATTTTCACTGTGGAGTGGTTATAAGGTAGATATTTTTGCTGGAATAGCTGGAGTTTCACCGTCAGTTTGGTATAAAAACTGGATTGATTTTGTAAAGGACAGTAAACCTTTAGTAAATAATATTTATTTAAGTCTTGGAGATTTAGAAGAGAAGACTAAACATCAGATTTTATCAAAAATCGGAGATAATATAAAAGAATATATTGAAATTTTAAAAAATTCTGAAGATGTTGAAAACTGTATTTTAGATTGGAATGAGGGAAATCATTTCGGAAATTCTGATATACGGATGGGAAAAGGATTTATTTGGACTTTAGAAAATTGTTAAATTTATTAATCGAAATCCCTAAGGGTAGAGGCAGAGGTGAAATTCGAGATTTTTCGAATATCTAGTTAATCTGTAAACAATATACAAAAGAACTAGAAGTCTAATAAGTTCATCACTATTCACTGCTCTAAACCTCCTTATAATAAGAATATGAGTTTACTGAACTCTTTGTTATTATAACAAAAAAGCTAGAAAATTCTAGCTTAATTTGTCAGTAATTTTATTCTATTATAAGTTCCCCTTAGGGTTTTTAACAATTTAATTATATCATATTTAAAAAAAAGTCAATTATTCAAAAAAATATTTTCTTAAAAAATTTAAAACTTCAAAATATATATTTTTTGTTGTATTAGTAACAGTAAATTCATCAAAAATATGTGAAATTTAGATATTTTAACACGTTTATTCATAGTTCCTGCAATGAAAAATTTTGATGCTATAACAGCTCTTGAAAAATGGACTAAAGAAAATATGGCACCAGATTGTCTAGTTGGAAAAGATGGAAAAAGATATCTAGATCAAAATAAGGAACAGCCATTTTGTCCATATCTGAAGGTAGCAACTTATATTGGTAAAGACAAGAATAAGGCAGAAAATTTCAAGTATAAATAATAGATATAAAAATGATGTTGAAAAAATTAAATCAAAACATCATTTTTTATTAAAAAAAATTAAGAAAGGGTATTGACTTTTTTAAAAAATAGGTTATATTAGTAGTAAGATATATGTAGGAACGTTCTCACATACTTAAATTGATTAGATTATACCGATAATATTCTATAAAAGGCGCTATTTAAAGAGAACGATCTCATAAACAGAAGGAGGGAAGTATGATTCTTAAAAAAGAAAGAGAACAGGTAATCGGGAGCGTTTCTATAAGTAGATGACAAGATTATGATTCTTGAAAAATAAGTAAAACAGGGAACTGGGAACGCTCCTATGAATAGAAGAAGGAGATTATAATTCGTGGAAAAGAGCAAAATAATTAACTGGGAACGCTCCCACAATTAAAAGGAGGAAATTATGATTCTTGAAAAAGAAAGAGAACAAGTAATTGAATATTCTCTTAAATTATTATCAGAAGGACTTACAAACGGAACAGCTGGTAATGTAAGTATTTTTAACAGAGAAGAAGGGTTGGTTGCAATAAGCCCAACTGGAGTAAACTATTCAGAATTAACTCCAGAAATGATTTCAATAGTTGATTTGGAGGGAAAACTTATCGAAGGATTGAAACCCTCAAGTGAATTGGAAATGCACATGATTTTATACAGAAATCGTGAAGATGTAAATGCTGTTATACATACCCACCCAGTCTACACTACAGTATTAGCATGCTTGAGACAAGATTTACCAGCAATTGATTATATGATTGCTGTTACAGGAGCAACAAAAGTAAGATGCGCTGAATATGCTTCGTATGGAACAAAGGAACTGGCTGAAAATGCCTATAAGGCAATGGGAAGCAGTCTTGCAGTAATACTCGCAAACCATGGATTGACAACAGCTGGAAAGGATATAGCAAATGCTTTCAATATAACAGTTCAGGTAGAGTATATCTCTAATTTATATATAAAAGCAAGAAATATAGGGGAACCTATTATATTACCTGACAATGAAATGAACAGCATGCTTGAGAGATTTAAAACATACGGACAAATAAAATCTATAAAGTAGGTGATTGCATTGGGAAAAAAAGCAGTTCTGGCATTTGATTACGGAGCTTCGTCAGGAAGATTGGTTTTGGGTATTTTAAATGAGGATACTAAGAAAATAGAATTGAAGGAAATGCACAGATTTAAAAATTGCTCTGTTAAATTAAATCAATATGAATATTGGGATTTCCCTTATTTATACAATGAATTAAAAGAAGGACTAAAAAAAATATTTTCGAAGGAAAGTATTGTTACTAGTGAAAATATTGAGGTTCTGGGATTAGGTATAGATACTTGGGGAGTAGATTACGGATGGATTGATGAAAGAGGAGAATTATTGTCGCTTCCTATATGCTATAGAGATACGAGAACGGAAGAAGTTTTTGAAGAAGTTCACGATAAAGTTTCTCTTGAAGAAATATTTAATGAAACAGGAGTTCAGTTTTATTCTTTTAATTCCGTTTATCAAATATTTTATGATATACATAAAAGAAAAGTTCTTGAAAAAGGAGCAAAACAGCTTCAATTTATGCCAAATTTATTTGCATATTTTCTTACAGGAAAAAAATCATGGGAATATACAATCAGTTCCACTAGCGGAATGGTAAATATTGATAATAAGAAATGGAGCAAAAAAATATTTGAAAAGTTAGATATTCCTGAAAGCATTGTTGGAGATATAGAACATGGAGGTCAAGTCCTTGCACCATTGAAGGAAACTATTCAGAAGGAACTGGGAATAAAACCTTTGAATGTAATCTTGACTGCATCTCATGACTCAGCAGCCGCAATAGCAGGGGCACCGTTAGTAGAAAATTCTTTATATGTAATAAACGGAACATGGTCAATAATTGGCTTTGAATCAGATGTTCCCGTTGTAAATGAAGAAGCTTTTAAAAATAATATTGTAAATGAAGGCGGAATAGAAAAAAAAGCAAGAGTGCTGAAAATGATACCAGGTTTGTGGATACTGCAGCAGCTGAAAAAAATATTTAATGAAAAAAATCTTGATATAGATTATTCAGATTTTGGAAATATGGCTAAGAAATCAAACTTGATTTCATTTGTCGATTTAGAAAATGAAAGATTTTTACACGCTGAAAAGATGGACATGGAAATAAAAGAATATTGCAAGGAAACTGGGCAAGAAGTTCCAGAAACAGATGAGGATTTACTAAGAGTAGCATACAACAGCTTAAAGAAACAGTACAATAAGAGTATAAAGGAACTAGAAAAACTGGTTGGAAATGAATTTACTTCAATTATAGCAATTGGAGGAGGAATACAGGATAAATTCCTATGTCAAGAAATTTCAGATGAAACAAATAGAGTAATTAAGGCAGGGCCAATAGAAGCGTCAGCGTTTGGAAATATAATAACACAGTTTATTGCTCTTGGACTTGTTAAAAATTTAGAAGAAGGAAGAGAAATTGTAAAAAATTCTGTAGAAATAATAGAATATAAATCTAAAAGAAAGGAGGAAAAATAAATGGCTGAAAAAATACTAGAAATGAAAAATATAGTTAAAACTTTTCCAGGAGTAAAAGCTCTGGATCATGCTTACATTGATTTGTATGCTGGAGAAGTAAATGCTTTTCTAGGAGAAAACGGTGCTGGAAAGTCAACATTAATGAAGGTTCTTACTGGAGTATATCAAAAGGATGAAGGTGAGATAATTTACAATGGAAAAAGTGTAAATTTTAAAAATCCTAAAGAAGCACAGGAAAATGGAATAAGTATAATTTATCAGGAATTTAACCTGCTACCTCATCTTTCAGTTGCAGACAATATATTTATTACAAGAGAATTCCAAGGGATGAAGGGGATTGTAAATGAAAGCAAACAAAATGAAGAAGCTCAAAAAATTCTGAATCAACTAGGATTAAAAATATCACCTGAGGAAAAGGTAATGAATTTAAGTGTAGCTGAACAACAAATGGTGGAAATAGCAAAAGCACTTTCAACAAATGCAAAAATATTGATTATGGATGAACCAACTGCAGCTCTTACAGACAGGGAAATTGAAAAACTTTTTGAAGTCATTGAAAACCTTAAAAAGAATGGTGTAGGTATAATTTATATTTCACATAGAATGGAAGAACTTAAAATAATTGCAGATAGAGCAACAGTAATGAGAGATGGTAAATATATAGACACTTTAAATTATAAAGATACAACAAATGATGATTTAATAAAGCTGATGGTAGGTAGAGATATAACTGAACAATATCCACCAAGAAATGTTGAAATTGGTGAAGCTTTACTAGAAGTTGAAGATTTGTCTTATAAAAAACATGTAAAAGCAATAAACTTTTCTGTAAAAAAAGGAGAGATCTTAGGTGTTGCAGGATTAATGGGATCTGGAAGAACAGAAATGGCAAAAGTTATTTTTGGAGCTTATGAAAAATCAGGTGGAAAAGTCTTCATGGAGGGGAAAGAAGTACATGTAAAAAATCCTAAAGAAGCGATAAAATTAGGTATCGCATACTTGACAGAAGACAGAAAAAAAGATGGACTTTTTCTTAATTTATCAATAGAAGACAATATTATGATTGCTAATTTAAATTTAATATCAGATAAATCAGTATTAAATAAAGGTAAATCTGAAAATATAACGAAGAAATACATAGAAAAAATGAAAATAAAAACTCCATCAAAAGAACAGCTTACAAAAAATCTGAGTGGAGGAAATCAACAGAAGGTTATATTGGCAAGATGGCTTTGTCAAAATAAGAAAATAGTAATATTTGATGAGCCTACTAGAGGAATAGATGTGGGAGCAAAAAGAGAAGTTTACAATCTTATGAATGAACTAGTCGAAACAGGAGCAGGGATTATAATGATTTCATCTGAATTACCTGAAATACTTGGAATGAGTGACAGAGTAATGATAATGCATGAAGGAAAAATAGGTAATATAATAGATATAAAAGATGCCACAGAAGAAAGAATACTATATTTCGCGACAGGAGGAATAAATAAATATGAAAAAGAATAAAATAATGCAACAATTAGTTACATTTGCCAGTTTAATAATAATGATAATATTTTTCTCAATAACATCCAGTCAGTTTTTTTCAATAACAAATTTTATGACAATCGCTTTACAGACTGCTATCATTGGGATCATAGCTATAGGAATGACATTTGTAATAATAACAGGAGGTATTGATTTATCAGTTGGTTCCATTGTAGCCTTTTCAGGAGTTATAATGGGAATGGCAATGAAAGCTGGAATTCCTACAATTCTAGCAATAATTTTAGGACTAGTAAGTGGTATAGCATGTGGAATAATAAATGGACTATTAGTATCTAAAGCTAATTTACCTCCATTTATAACTACTTTGGGATTAATGATGATTACTAGAGGACTTGTATTAGCAATAACAAATGGAATCCCAGTTTCAGGATTAAACGATGGTTTTGATAAATTATCAGGTGGAACAGTATTAGGTATTCCAAATCCAGTAATTTATCTAATTATAATAACAGCAATATTCTCATTTGTACTGAAAAAAACAGTCATTGGAAAATATACTTATGCAGTTGGAAGTAATGAAGCAGCTTCAAAACTTTCAGGAGTAAATGTTGATAAAGTAAAATTATTTGTATACGGATTAAGTGGTTTTCTATGTGCTATTTCGGGAATCCTTCTTGCATCAAGACTAATTTCAGCACAACCTACTGAAGGAACAGGATATGAAATGGATGCCGTTGCTGCAGTAGTAATCGGTGGTGCAAGCCTTATGGGAGGTTCAGGATCAATTTTAGGAACAATATTAGGAGCTTTTATAATGAGTACATTGAAAAATGGACTTAATATGCTTAATGTATCAGGATTCTGGCAACAATTTGCCATAGGAGTAGTAGTGCTTGTGGCAGTATATATAGATAGTTTAAAAAATAAAAAATAAAAAAATAAATTTAATTTAAAGGAGAGATTTCTTATGAAAAAGTTATTATTATTTTTGGTAGTGTTTGCAGCAATTCTTAGCTGTGGAAAAAGTGAAGAGAAAAAAGATGCTGGAACAGGACAAGCAGCAAGTTCTGGAGACAAAATTAAAATTGAATTGGTAAGTAAAGGTTACCAACATGAATTTTGGAGATCAGTAGAAGCAGGAGCGAAAAAAGCTGGAGAAGAATTAGGAGTAGAAGTAAACTTTATTGGGCCTGAAAAAGAAACTGAAATTGGTAAACAAGTAGGTATGGTTGAAAACGCAATTAACAAAAAAGTATCTGCATTAGGAATTGCAGCTCTTGACCCAGACGCATTGGCAGTAGTAGCGAAAAAAGCTATGGATGCAAAAATACCAGTTGTAACATTTGATTCAAATGTAAAAGATGATATTACATCAAGTTTCATTGCAACAGATAATAAAGCTGCAGGAGCAATGGCTGGAGAACAACTAGCAAAACTTATAAACGGAAAAGGTAAAGTGGCAGTAGTTTCTCATAATCCTGGAACAACAACAGCTATAGAAAGAGAAGCTGGATTTAGGGAAGCATTGGCAAAATATCCAGATATTAAGATATTAAATACACAATTTAGTGATGGAGATAAATCAAAAGCATTGGCAATAACTCTTGACATTATCAATGCAAATCCAGATATTGCAGGAATTTATGGAACAAACGAACCTTCTATTTTTGGTGTTGCTAAAGGAGTAGAAGAAAAAGGGTTAACTGGTAAAGTAGCTCTAGTAGGAATAGATTCATCTGAAGATTTAGCTAAATTCCTTGAAAAAGGTGTTATTTCAGGATTAGTTATACAAGATCCTTATAATATGGGATATCAAACAGTACAACAATTATATAAACTTTCAAAAGGTGAAAAAGTTGAAAAAAGAATAGATACAGGAGCAATTCTTGTAACTAAAGAAAATATAAACAATCCAGATATTACTAAAAAGATGTTTCCTTTCGGAAGAAAATAAATAAAGATTTAAGGAGTGAGACTAATGAACAGATTAAGAGGAGAGCTTCCTAAAGTAGGAATTCGACCTGTTATTGATGGAAGAAGAAATGGAGTTAGAGAGTCTTTAGAAGAAAAAACAATGGGAATGGCAAAAAAACTTGCAGAGTTAATTTCTTCCACATTAAAACATCCTAGTGGAGAACCAGTAGAGTGCGTGATTTCTGATACAACAATTGGAGGATTTTCTGAAGCAGCAAAATGTAATCAAAAATTTAAAGATCAAAATGTAGGTTTGTCAATAACTGTAACACCTTGCTGGTGCTATGGAAGTGAAACAATTGATATGACACCTGACATTCCAAAAGCAATCTGGGGATTTAATGGAACAGAAAGACCAGGAGCAGTTTATCTTGCAGCGGCATTGGCAGGACATGCACAACTAGGATTTCCTGCATTCGGAATTTATGGACATGATGTACAGGATTTATCTGATGATTCCATTCCTGACGATGTAAAAGAAAAATTACTGAAATTCACAAAAGCTGGATTGGCTGTTGCAACAATGAAGGATAAATCTTACTTATCTGTAGGTGGAGTTTCCATGGGTATAGCAGGATCTATGGTTAATAATGAATTTCTTTTAGACTACTTAGGAATTCGTCCTGAATTTAAAGATATGAGTGAAATTACTAGAAGAATACAAAATGAGATTTACGATAAGGAAGAATATGAAAAAGCTTTAACATGGGTTAAAGAACATTGTAAAGAAGGATTAGATATAAATAAAGTTTCTAGAACAGAGGAAGTTAAAAATAAAGAATGGGAAACAGTTGTGAAAATGACTCTTATAATAAGAGACATGATGATTGGAAATCCTAAATTGGCTGAAATGGGATTTGTTGAAGAATCTGAAGGAAATAATGCAATAGTATCAGGTTTCCAAGGACAAAGACAATGGACAGATTTTATGCCTAACGGCGACTTTTCTGAGGCTATATTAAATTCATCTTTTGACTGGAATGGAATAAGACAAGCTTTTACAGTTGCAACTGAAAATGATGCTTTAAATGGAATATCAATGCTATTTGGACATCTTTTGACTGGAACTGCACAAATATTTGCAGATGTTAGAACTTACTGGAGTCCAGAAGCTGTAGAAAGAGTTACAGGTAAAAAATTGACAGGAAAAGCTGAAAACGGAATAATCCACTTAATTAACTCAGGATCAGCTACGTTAGACGCAACTGGAGATCAAATAAGAGATGGTAAACGAGTTATGAAACCATACTGGGAAGTTACAGAAGAAGAAGTTAACAATGCTTTAAAATCTACAAGCTGGCCTGCAGCAGATTATGACTATTTCAGAGGTGGAGGATTCTCTTCATGCTTCCTTACAAAAGGAGAAATGCCTGTTACAATGTGCAGAATAAATCTTGTTAAAGGGCAAGGGCCTGTACTTCAAATTGCTGAAGGATATGCAATTGACATAGACAAAGATATTCATGAATCACTTGACAGCAGAACAAATCCGACTTGGCCAACAACTTGGTTTGCACCTATACTTACTGGTAAAGGAGCATTTAAAGATGTTTATTCTGTAATGAATAACTGGGGAGCAAATCATGGAGCAATATCTTATGGACATATAGGTGATGAACTTATAACATTAGCATCTATGCTTAGAATTCCAGTATGTATGCACAATGTAAATCCTGACAGAATATTCCGTCCTAAAGTTTGGGCAAGTTTTGGAGACATGAATGAAGAAGGTGCTGATTACAGAGCATGTGAAAATTTTGGACCAATTTATAAAAAAATAGGTAAATAAAAAATATCTAAATGAAGGAGTAAAAAAATGCTTAAAAATATACCTAAAAATTTAAGTCCAGAATTACTGAAAATATTATGTGAAATGGGACACGGAGATGAAATTGTGATAGGAGATGGAAACTTTCCCGCTGCAAGTCATGCACAAAGACTTATCAGATCAGATGCAAGCTGTGTAGCAGAACTTCTAGAATCAATACTAGAAATATTGCCCCTTGATACGTATGTAGAAAGTGCAGTTTCATTAATGAAAACAGGAAGCGAGTATGTAGGAGAACCTGAAGTATGGAGTGTTTATAGAAAAACTTTAGAAAAACATGAAGAATTTAAAGACTTTGAATTTGTAGAAAGATTTGAATTTTATGAAAGAGCAAAAAAGGCATACGCCATAATTGCTACATCTGAAGAAGCTATTTATGCAAATGTTATTTTAAAGAAAGGAATTATAAAATAACGTATAAATAACAAATATCAAAATAAGGGAACACGATTTTATAGATTTTTAAGCTTTAAATTTTAATCTTTAAATCGTGTTCTTTTTATAGATTACAATTATTAAATATTTTTTAATAAAAAATACTATGTAGTTCTATAAATAAAGAAAAAGATAGCGTAAATAATGAATTCATGGTATTATATTTTTGAATAGGAACACTGAGAAAAGATTTATATATCATAAATTAATCTATTACACCAAATTTAAAAAATAATTTTATCATATTCAAAAAGTAAAAAATTCTAAACTGATATTTAATATTTAAATGGTAAAATATGATATAACATTTATTAATGATTGAAATAAAAAAATAATATTTATGATTTAAGGAAGTAATATAATGAAAATAGAAGAAATAGCTAAATTATCAGGATTTTCAAAATCAACAGTATCTCGTGTGATTTCAAATAATGGTTATGTTAGTAAAGAAACAAAAGAAAAAATATTAAAAATTATTGAAGAGGTAAATTATATACCAAATGGAATCGCCCGTTCCTTATCTAGCAATAAGTCAAATACAGTAGCTGTAATTATACCAGATATTCAAAATTCATATTTTGGAGATATAATAAAGGGAATTTCTAACATAATGGATAAAAATAATTTACATATGCTTGTTTACAGTACTGATGAGAATATAAAAAAAGAAAAAAAAGTATTTCAAAATGTAATTGAACAAAGACCAAGTGGTATTATCCTTTCGATATCTCTTCAGCATCATAAAAAAAAGGATATAAAAGTATTGCTTGATTCAGGTATTCCTTTTGTTTTATTTGACAGACAAATTTTTGATGAAACTTTTACGGGAGTATTTTTTGATGATATAAAAGGTGGTTATTTAGCAACAGAAGCATTAATTAATTCAGGACATGAAAATATTGCGATAATTACAGGACCTTTTTCTACAACAAATGGATTAAATAGGTTAGAAGGATACAAAAAAGCAATGTTGGAAAAAAACAAAAAAATATCTGAAGAAAATATATATGAAGGGAATTTTCACTTTGATAGCGGATATGAAAACACAAAAAAAATTCTTGAAAAAAATAAGGAAATAACTGCAATCTTTATATGTAATAATGAAATGACTTTAGGAGCATTGCAGGCAATAAGAGAAAAAAATCTAAAAATACCCGATGACATAGCGATAGTATCCTATGATAATCATAAATATTTTGAAATATTAGGAATAAATATAAGTGCAGTAAATAGAGACATAGAAGAAACAGGAATGGAAATAGCGAAACTTTTACTTGAAGAGATGAAAAATAGTAGCAGAAGTAAGAAAATAGTTATCGTTTCTCCTACTTTAATTCTCAGAAATTCCGAAAAATTAGTAAAAATTAAAGATTAATAATAATAGCGATAATATGAATTTTTTACTACAAAACTAGTATAATGGCTATACTATATTTCAGAATAAAAATAGGAGAAGTTAAGAGGAAATTATTTTCAATAAAAATAATAATAAATATAAAGAACATAAGGAGAATAAATGAAAAAGTTAAAATTTACTTCATAATATCATCATTTATCCGAACATTAGTAACAAAAGTGTCAACTACAATGAAAAAGCTGGATGCATCAATAACACAATCTATAAACTGTAAATACATCCAGAATCTTTTTAGTAAATTTTTTTAATATTTTATATTTGAATTATTATCATTTTTATAAAATAACTATTTTATTTAGTCTAATTCTTTTATTTTATACACTTTCTTCTTATCTCTTATTTTATAGCCATTATCATTTTCATTATAATATTTATCAAGAGTTTTTGAATCTGCTTCCTTAAAAATTTTACCTTTGTAATAGGTATTATTCTTATCTTTTGCATAATCATCATCAAGAATTTGAAAAGTATCAATATCGACATTTTTACTTTCTAATGGAACAAATTTTGTGTTATTATTTTCATCTTCAGTAAAATAGTACAAATCTTCATTTTGTTTTACTAAAGAATAATCTATTACTTCAAAGTTTTTAGGTTTGAATATTTCCAACTTTTTATTTTTATAATAAACATTATTTTTATCCTTAAAGAAATCATTTTTTAAATATTCAAAGCTATTTACATCCACTCCATTTACTTTATGAGTTTCATAATATACTCCCACTTTATCTTTTCCAATAGAATACTCTTCAGGTTCAAAAGTTTTTATATCAGCACCTTCTATTTTTTGAAAATGATAATAAACGTTATTTTTATCTTTTGAATATTCAGAATAATTTTCGATAGGCTGTAAAGTTTTTAAATCAATTTCTGGAGAAATTTCAACTTTTTCAACAATAACTTCATTTTCTTTTTGATAAAAGGAATATATTCCATTTTTATCTTTTACATGTGTATAATTTACAAATGGCTCAAAAGATTTTGAATCAATTCCTTTCATTAACATTCCTTCGTAGAAAACTCCATTCTTATCTTTGTAAAAATCTCCGTTTAAATCTTCAAATGTCACAGGGTCTAAGCCTTTTATCATCTTCCCTTTGTCATAAACAGCATTTTTATCTTTTCCCAATGCATAGCCTTCTATTGCTTCAAAAGTTTTTGCATCTGCCCCTTTAACTCTTTTTACATTGCCATCATAATTATCGTAATAATAAACATTATTCTTATCTCGATAATATTCTTTCGATACTTCTTCAAAAGTATTTATATCAGCATTTTGAATTTTTTTCACTTCTTCTCTTCCAAGATAATAAACCCCTTTGTCATCTTTGATAATAAGTTTATTTGAGCCAACAACTTTAAAAGTTTTAGGATTTACACCTGTTATTTTTTTATTTAAAAAGTATAAGTTATTTTTATCTTTCCCGTATATAGAATCTATTTTAAAACTGTCGCTATCTGCACTCTCTAATTTTTTTATTTCAATATCGATATTATAGTTATCATTTCCCGCATCCTCTGCATTTTCGACATCAATATCTGAAATTTTCTGTTCACTTTCTTTATAATTAATAAAATAAACATTATTTTTATCTTTTAAGTACAAAAGCATCGTCATGTTTTCTCCGTCCACGACTTCTAGAGTATTCATATCTATTCTAGCAGGTTTTATTGACTTTATCGTAATTTCTCCATTTTCATATTTATCAAAAGTATAAATACCATTTTTATTAATTAGTATAGTTGGTACGTAAAACTGGACAATAACTTCACTTTTTTCTGGACTAAATCCTTTAATTTTTATAATCTCATTATTTGCAATATAAAAAACATTATCTTTATCTTTTACGATAAAAGGATTTTCAATCTGAAAAGAATTCGCATCTACATTTTTCAGCTTTTTATTCTTATAGTAAACATTATCCTTGTCTTTCGCAAAATTATCATTCTCTTCAAAAATTTTAAAAGTCCTAAAATCAATATTTTTCACAACTTCTTTTTTCTCAGAATCTTCCATTGTGTCAATGAAATAAATTTTATTTTTTTCTTTAATATAGCCCGCATTTATAATGTTTCCTGATAAAATAAGCAATGTTAAAATTTTTAACAAATTTTTCCTAATTTTCATATCGACTCCTTTTTAAATATCTAATTCTTATACTAAAACCTCGTTTAAAATACAGTAATTTTTTGTTATACATATTATCTTTTTTTCTTTTCAATTTTTGGTTTTATTATATCATTTTTTTTTGAAATTTATACTATTTAATTTCTCTATTTTCTCTAATCTTTTCTCCACGATAATATTCACCATTCTTATCTTTTGCATAGTCATCATTCATTATTTCAAAACTTTCACTGTCTACATTTTTAATTTTCTTTATCATTTTTTCTTTATCTGAAAAATAGTAAACATTTTTATTATCTTTAAAATAATTAAGTTCAATCATATCAAATATATTAGGATTTGCATCACTTAATTCATTTATTTTATAATCAATTCCTCTAAAATTGAAAACAGTAGCAATTTTATCATCATCTGTATTTAAAGTATAAACAGCATTTTTATCTTTAAAAACATAAGGATAATTTGTAATTTCTTCAAAACTATTAAAATCAATATTCTTAATATTTTTATCAATTTTAATTGTTTTTATGCTACTCTCTTTAGTTAATATATAAATTCCATTTTTATCTTTTATTATAGAATTATCGTAAGATTCATTTAATACTTTAAAACTATTTCTATCTATTTTTTCTAATTTATCACCTTTATAATAAATATTATTTTTATCTTTTCCAAAATAAGAATTTTCTTCTAGTATTCCAAAACTTTTGAAATTTACATCTTCTATTTTTTTTAATTTTCCATTTTTATTATAATAAATGTTAGTTTTGTCCTTATAATATCTGTTATCAATATGTTCAAAAGTGTTTATATCAACTGTTAAAGGTGCTATTTCAACTTCTTTTTCCTCAAAATTAAAAATTTCGTACAATGTATCTTTTATTTTGATGAAGTCATTTTCAATTATTTCAACATCATCGGGATTAATATTTTTTACTTTTTTCCATTTAAAGTACAAATTATTTTTATCCTTTTTATATCTTGTCATAGAAATATTTTGATAAGTCTCAATATCCAAATCCTCTAACTTATGAAGTTTATAATTCTCCAAATAATAAACATTATTTTTATCCTTGAAATAATCATTCAACATTTCGTTGGCTATTCCAAAACTTTCTATATCTATCTCATCATTTCTAAATTTTATTAAAGTTTTTTTATTCTCATCAATATAATAGATACCATTTTTATCTTTTATCAAATTTTCAGGTTCTGATATTCCATTTTCATAAATAACTTTAATGCTATTAATGTCTAAGCCTTTTATTTGTTTATTTTCAAAATAGACATTGTTTTTATCTCTTAAAATATTTTTACTTAGTTCATTAATACTGTTTCTATCTGCATTTTCCATTTTCAACATTTTATCTTCAGAAAAATAGTAAACATTGTTTTTATCTCGATAATATTTATTATCAAGATAGCTACGTCCATTTATTTTTTCAAAAGTTTTTGCATCTACATTTTTTATTTGTAAAATTTTCCCACCTTTTTGGAAATAAATATCATTCTTATTTCTATAAATAGTTGGATCTTCACTTGAAATTACTTTAAAATCATTAAAATCTATATCAATCCCGTTTTCTTTAAAATTTATAATTTTTAATTTATCATAATTTTTTCCAAAAGTATAAATACCATTTTTATCCTTAAAAATTGTAATATAATATCCTTCAACTAATTCAAAAGTTTTTGGATCTATTTTACTTAATTTTTCATCCCAATAATAAACATAATTTTTATCTTTTGCAATATGATAACCCAAAATCTCAAATGTTTTCGCATCTGCATTTTGCAACTTTTCTAATCCATTTTCTGTTCTATAGTACACACTATTTCCATTAATTTTATAAATAGGAATCACACGAATATCTGCATTCACAATACTGCCCACCAAAACAAACAAAAGTAGAATTTTTAACAAATGTCCTTTAATGTTCACAACAACTCTCCTTTTTTATTCTCAAGTTTTTGATTTATTAACAATTCAAATAAAATAATTTTTATTGCTTAATCTCCATTTCCTCCTCAAAGTCAACTGGATTTTTCCCTTCCATTTTTTTCCCTTCGAAATAAACGTTATTTTTATCTTTCCCATATTTCCCGCTCATCGTTACTCTAAAACTATCTTTATCAGCTCCATTTATTTTTACAAATTTATTTCCATCCATAAAATAAACGCCATTCTTATCTTTGAAATAATTGGAACTATCCATTGGAGAAGTAATTCTTTCAAGAGTTTCTAAATCAATATTCTTACTATCGAGTGGAATTATTTTATCTTTCTGATTTTCACTTTCTAGCAATTTATAAGCTCCATTTTTGTCAACTAAAATTGTGTCATACGAAATTCTGCCATCAAAATAGTTAAAGTTATTTGAACTGATTTTCTCCAATTTCTTCCCTCGATAAAACACACTATTTTTATCTTTTATCCAAAGCCCGTCTATTCCTTCTGCACTCTTAACATCTATTCCTTTCACTTTTTCTCCTTCAAAATAAACATTGTTTTTGTCTTTTGCAATAAAAGTATGATTTTCGTTGTCATATTTAAATGAATTTGGATCTGCTCCTTCTATTTTCTTAAACTCATTTTCTCCAAAATAATAGAGATTTTTATCGTCTTTATAATAATTTCCGCCTATTTCTTCAAAATTTTCAAGATTGACTTTTTCATTGATTGGAATTAATTTTATCTCATTTTTTTCTTCATCTTCGTCGATTTTATAAAGTCTGTTTTTATCTTTTATAAAATTACTTTGTATTTGTTCAAAACCGTCAACGACAATCCCATTTATTTTTTTATTTTGATAATAAACATTATTTTTATCCTTTGCAAAATAAATAGAACTGCTGTAAGGTGAATTTAAAACTTCAAATGTCGCCAAATCAGCATTTTTTATTTTATAAAGATTATTATCCAAATCATAATAAATATTATTTTTATCTTTATAATAATAATCATCAATATGTTCAAAAGTTTTTAAATCTAATCCTTTTATATTTATTTTTCGAGTCTTTATTTCTATATTTTCATTTTCTTTTTCAATATCTTCTAAGAAATACAGTCCATTTTTATCTTTTACAATATTGGAACTAATTTTTTCGAAAGTTTTTGCATCAATTCCATCCAATTTATATTCAAATAAATAAAGGTTTTTGTCATCTCTCGCAAAAGTATTATCCACTATTTCAAATGTTTTCGGATTTACATAGGATAATTTTTTGAATTTTATTTTACCATCTCTGTTATCCATAAAATAAACATTGTTTTTGTCTTTATAATATTTGCTATAATATCCTCCAGCAAATTCTAAAGTTGCAACATCCACTCCTTCTATATTTTGCACTCTTGGTATGAAAGTTATACCATCATCTGCTCTATCCAAATAAAAAATATTCTTATAATCTTTTATAAAATTTAGATTACTGTCTAATATTTCAAACCCTTTTGGATTAACACCTTCCAATCTCTGTTTTTCAACATATACACTATTTTTATCCTTTGAAAAAATTCCTGGCTCAAATGTATCAGCATCTGCTCCTTCTAATTTTTTTAATTCTTGTTTATCTTCAGCCGTATCAATATAATAAACCGAATTTTTATCTTTATAAAATGTTCCTTTTAAAATATTCTCAAAACTTACCACATCAATGTTTAAATTTTTTATTGCTCTTATTTTTATTTTTTCATCATCTGTCGTATAAATCTCATAGACATTTTTATTATCCTTTAAGTAATTATCATCAAAAATTTTAAGCCCTTCAACTCCAACAGAATCTAGCTTTTCTCCATTATAATAAACATTTTTCCTGTCTACCCCATAATTTCCGTTTACAATTTGAAATGTATTTTTATCAGCATTTTTTACTATTTTTACTTTCCCATTTTCATTATCTACAAAATATACGTTATTTCTGTCTTTTATATAACCGCTGTAAGAAGAACTGTTATTGTTCAAAAATACTAAACTGTTTACATCAATATTCAAATTTATTTTTTCAATCTTTCCATTAGAAAAATAATACAAATTATTTTTATCTTTTACAAAATCATTTAATTCAAGTACTTTTTCAGCACTTTTAACATCAATTTCACTTTTGATTTTTTTTAAATCATTATCTGAATAATAATAAAAACTATTTTTATCTTTATAGTAGTTCAAAATTCCAAAATACTTAAATGTACTAAAATCAATGTTCAAATTATTTATTTTTTTTGCTTCAATTTTATCGTTTTTCCTGTCATACAAATCTTTATTGCTATTAAATGTCAAATAGTAATTATTTCCACTTTGAAGAATATAATTGTCCAGTCTTATTTCCTCAATAACTCTAACATTATTCGGATTAATCCCATTTATTTTTTCACCAATATAATAAACTCCATTTTTATCTTTTCCAATTTCCTCACTCAAAGTAATAAAACTGTTTCTATCAATATTTGGTAATTTTATAAAACCTTCTCTATCAGGAAAATCATTACTGTATTTAATAACAAAAATATTATTTTTATCTCTAAAATAACGAGTATCTCCCATTATCTCAAAACTTGACGCATCAGCATCTTTAATATTCTCATTTCCTTGGATATAAAAAACTCTATTTTTATCTTTCCCTATAAAATTTCCGAATATTTTAACACTCGCAGAATCTACATTTTCCATTTTTGTTCCTTTGTAATAAACATTATTTTTATCTTTTGCGATATAATAACCCAAAATCTCAAAAGAATTTTTATCTGCTCCTTGTATTTTTTGCAAATCTTCATAATCAGAGTAATAAAGGTTGTTTTTATCTACAAAATAATCCATGCTCGTAACATCTTTGCTATTTTCTAAAGCTCTAAAAGTTTTAACATCAAGTCCGTCTACAGATATTTTTTTCGTATTTATTTTATTATCTGAAAATATTGGTATAATATCTGTAATCTCAGATTCAATTTTATATACATTTTTACTATCTTTTACATAATTTTCTTTTACTATTTCAAATTCTTCAGGCAAAACATCTTTAAGTTTCTTACCAAAACGATAAACACTTTTATTATCTTTTGCATAATAATCACCAATAAGACCTCTATCTTCCCTTAAAGGTTCAAAACTTTCAATATCCACATCTTTTACTTTCGACTTAATCTCATAATACGGTATTTGATAATAAATTTCACCATTCTCCTTTAAATATTCAGCATTTGCAATGCTTCCTGCTAGGATAAATAAAGTTAATATTTTTAATAAATTTTTTCTTTTCATGCACTTACTCCTTTTTTTATAATCTTTAATTTTTAGTAAATAAAATACCTTTTTAACTTTTCAACTTTTTATTCTCTTTCTATTTTTATAAGATTCATATTGTCATCAATTTTATAAAATTCATTATTATATTTTATCTCATTGTTTACAATTTTAAAATGGTTTGGATTAATATTATTTAACTTTTTCCCTTTATAATAAACATTGTTTTTATCCTTTGCATATAAGTATTCAATAACTTGAAAGGTTTTGTAATCAGCATTTTCTATCTTTTTTATCTCTACATTTTCTTCATCCACATAATATACATTCTTTTCATCTTTTATATATTCATTACTTTTTTCGCCATTTTTTTCCTTCAAAAATTTAAGTGTTTTTATATCAACTTCATTTTTAAATTTAATAAGCGTTTTTCCTTTTTTTATGTCATCAGTTTCATCGTAATAATAAAAATTATTTTTATCTTTATAAACTCTCATGGAAAAACTTTCAAAAGTATCCCTGTCAATTGGAAAATCCATCTTTTTCGCATATATTTTTTCATTCGAATTATTTTCATAAACAAGATAAAAATCATTCCCGCTTTTAATGATATTATCGGGAACACTGCTTAACGAAGTCAAAAACTTAAAATTATTCGGACTTACACCTTTCACTTTTTGCTCACGAAAATATAGATTATTCTTGTCTTTCGCATAAAAATCGTCCAAATAAACAAACGTCTCCAAATCAACTTTTTCATCAATTTTTTTCATATCAAAATAAGCATTGTTCTTATCTTTAAAATAATAATCTCCAACTGATTTAAGTGTCTTTGTATCCACATCCTTCAATTCCTTTTTTTCATAAGCATCAAAAACAATTTTCTCATCCTTCACAAAATGGCTTCCAAATATTTTAGCGCTTTTAGGATCTATTTTTTCAATCTTTTCCCCTTGATAATAAATATTATTCTTATCTTTTGCAAAATCATTTTCCAATATTTCAAATGATTTTTTATCTATATTTTTTAATAATTTCGGCTTTTGTTCCATCCATTCCCGATAATAAATTTCTCCATTTCTTTTTATATATTCTGCATACACAATATTTCCTGCCAAAATTAACAACCCAAATATTTTCAACAATTTTTTTATTTTCATAATCATTTTCTCCTTATAAAAAGTTACGCTAATTATTTATAAAAGTCCACAAATCCCAATAAACACAATATTTTAAAATTTATTTTTCTAATTCCAAAACTCCAGTTCATCTTCCTCTTCCACAGCCTCATGTTCTTCTTTTTCGTCAATATCTCTCAAAATATCATCAACACTTAAGTCGTTCAGTTCTGGATCTATTTTATCAAGAAAAGCTGAAAATTCTTTTTTTACTTTTTGAATACGGATTCTATCGCCTGTTCTTACAATCATCTGATAATTTTCCAAATATTCTGAAATGTAGTTTCTAATTTCTGTATTCACTATTTCGGCATAAATTCGGTTTGCCCTTTCAATCAGCAATTTATCTTTGTTTTGATTTTCTGACTGAATTTTTATTTCTTCCAATGTTTTTATTCTTTCATTTTTTTCTTCTTCGGATAAATCGCCATTTATAATTAATTTATTTCTCTTTTCTCCCGTACTTATTGCAGTTGCTTCTGCCTCTAAGATCCCATTTATATCGTAAGTGAATCTTACGTTCACTTTTTCATTTCCTGCATTATTTCTTGGAACATTTATTTCAAATTCTCCCAAAAATAGATTATCATTTATATTCAAGCTTTCCCCTTGATAAATTGCGATTCTTATTATTGTCTGATTGTCTTCTACTGTTGAAAAATATTCAGACTTGCTTGTAGGAACCGTTGTATTCCTTGGAATAATCGGTGCAAATCTCTGTCCAATTACTTCAATTCCGAGTGTAAATGGACACACATCTGTCAAAATTCTTTCCTTAAATGCCTTGTTTCTCTCCTTCATTCCCACAGTTACACCAACGCCGTAAGCTACGACAGTATCAGGATTTTGAGCTATTGACACGAGTTTGTTACCTTCAATAAAATCAGTATTGTCAAAATAAGTTTTTTCTCCACGCATTTTATTAAAATACTTTTCCACAAATTCTTCCACAATTCCCAATTTTACAGCCCCGCCGACTAGCACAACTTTCTCAATTTCTCTTGCATCCGTATTTCCATCCTGCAAAGCCTTGTCAATTGCAACTTTTATTTTTACAAGCAATGGTTTTACAGCCACCCTGAAATCTGCCTGTGTAATTTCTGCTTTATAGTCTTTTCCTTTAATTTCCATTTCAATTTCCACATCTTTTAAACTTATCAGTTTTTTTGCCCTGTCTGCCTTTGTGTACAATTTTGTTCTTTCATCACGGCTCAAGTCAGATATTGATAATCCTATATTTTTCAAGAAAATTTCACATATTTTGGTAGTAAAATCCTCTCCACCAAGCATCGTATCCCCACTTATCGAAATTACTTCCATAATATCCTCAAATGTTTCAAGCAAAGTAACATCAAATGTCCCTCCACCCAAGTCAAGCACGATAAACTTCAAATTCTGATCTAAAATATGGCTTCCAAGTGACAATGCCGCAGCTGTTGGCTCATTTATAAGCCTTTCTACTGTAAGCCCTGCCAGTTCTGCCGCTATTTTAGTATCTTTTCTCTGTTTATCATTAAAATATGCAGGTACGCTTATTATTGCCCTGTCTATCTTTTCATTCAGCTGCTTTTCAGCACTTTTCTTTAAATGTTTCAGTACAAATGAAGAAAGCATCTGTGCATCAAAAGTTCTATTCTTCACTTTAATTTTTGCTTCCGTTCCCATCCTTCTTTTAAAATTACTCGCAGTTTCCCCAGCGTTCATCATTCTTCTTTCCTTCGCGAGTTCTCCCACTATTATTCCATCATTTTCATCAATTCCCACAACAGACGGAATCAAAATATTCCCATATTCATTTTTTACAAACTGTATTTCCCCATTATCATCAATATACGTAGCCAAACTATTCGTTGTCCCCAAATCAATTCCAATCATTCTTCCCATTTTATCTTCCTCCTTTAACAGTATTCTTTTTTATAAATCTCAAAACTTAAAATTGTTAAATATTTAGTCAATATATCTTATCCAGTATCTTTTTTGCATAATTTGCCAATCTATAATATTTTATGCTATTTACTATCATCAACTTTATAACCAGCCACACCAATATCGCTAGAAGCAGTATATCTTTAATTTCATATTTAAAGTAAATAGAAATCAAATAACTTCCCAGCAATATAATCTGTACATACAGCATACTTGTCATATTCAGATTATTCCCTCGTTTTGCTATCATAATGTCATAATAAACCCTCGTAATTGTCAATACAATCCAAAAAGTTTTCACTGACTCAAAACTAACTATAATATCTTCATAACCAATTTCCTCTAAACCCATATTTGTAATTACTGGTAAGCTGAATATCCAAATAAAAACCAATGCAAGACTGCTAAGGACAAATACTAAGCTGTACAATATCTCATCTTCTTCCTTAATATCGTCCTCACATTTAATTCCCATACGGTAAAATATCTTCTGAATTTCCTTGTAACTGTAAACGATTCTTTTTAAAAATAAATTATTTGTCAAAACAAAAAAGAAATTATATATTTTTTTATTTATTTTTATATCAAAATATTCATAATCTCCATGGTAAATATTCCAAAATACGAAAAATACAAAAAAATTCAATTTTTTTACATGAAAATATTTTTCCACAAAATTTTCCACAGCCTTGTCCTTATCTTTCTCCTCATTACTACTATAAAGCCTCCTTATTTTCTCAAGCTCAGTTTTACCATCTGTTAAACGCGAAATAATATATTCTTTTTCAAATTCGAGAATATTGTCCGAATTTAAAATCAAATTACCCTCATAATCAACATTTTCTAAATTTAAAATATCTCTAATTCTGTTCTTTTCACTTTCTGAAAATCTATCAAACTTTTTCAAAAAAATTTTTAAATTAATGAATGAAATCTTTTCACCATTCAAAATTCTATAAAATTTCCTTAGCCAATCATCAAAGTTTTTTTCTTTCCATTCGTATTCGCCACTAAAAACATCAGAAAATTCACCATCTTCCTCATCCAGTATTTCAAAATCTGTTTCATAAAAAACTTCATCATAATCATACTCTTCATACTCCTCTTCTTCCGAATATTCCAAAGCAATTTCATAAGCCTCATTAATTTTCATAAACATCTCAGGAAAATCCTCGGGATGATATTTTTTCAGTATCTTGGAATACGCAACTTTTATTTTCTTCTTATCATCTGTCGGCTCTATTTCTAATATTTTAAATGCTTCCCTAAAATCCAAAATCACCACTCCTTACTTTTCTAAAATAAACATATCTAGAATTTGTTTTGAAAATTTTCTTAGGCGTTTATATCTTATATTTGTAGTTACTACCATTTTTACAAACAAAATGATATTAAAAAATACAAATTGAAATATTAACTGTGAATATAGTAAAAATGGTACAATTGAGGATTCATATTCCGCATTGCCAATAACAATAAGATTTACAACAAACATTATACTCATTAAAATTGACAAATAACTTGAATACCCATATCGCATACTCCACTCAAATTCTTTTTCCCTAGCTATATTAACCCAGTCTAAAATTATGAAAAAAATAGTTCCAAAAATCCCTATATACCAGTCAACAATAGGATTTAAAAAGAATAAAAATAAAACTATAGCACCAAAAATACCCCATAAATAAGACGTTATGCGTAAACTTATTCCTACTCTCTTATTTTTTTGTTCTCTATCAAAAATTTCTATATACTTATTAACATCAACATATTCATTTCGTATTTTATAAGTTATAAATTTAAAAGTTGTACCTACTTGCTCTATATCTCTGTAAGGGTATAACGCAATATTTTTTCCAAATAATTTAAAAATTTTTAGATTAAAATAATCCTGAATAAATTTTTCATATCCTTTTTCATTTTCCGAAAAATTTTCACTTACAATATTTTTTACAATTTCATCTAAACTTACATTTTCACTTTTACCAGTATCTACCCAAGTTTCCCCTAAAATATCTGCATTCGTATTAGAATTATTTAGATTATAAATTAAAAGTTCCATTTCAATTCTCGTTATATTTCTCCAAGCATAATCACGTAATCCATTTTTTTGTAAAATTTCTCTAATTTGATTTTTTTCCGAAACATCAAAATTAAAATGAAAATCACGTAAAATTTCTCGATATTCTGTTAATGGACGTTTTTCAGATAAAAGAAGATTTTTAAGCCTTCCTAACCACTCAGATATTGATTTGTTTGTTATTTCATTTTCATCAAAACCATTTGAAAAATCTTGTGTTTTTTCAAAAAAACTTTTATCGCTTGAATTATTGCTAGAATTAAAAAAATTATCAAATATATCCTCAATAGAATCCCCTTCATATTCGTTAAAATTCGATTGCTCAAATCCCAAAGCAATTCCGTAAGCTTCGTTAATTCTACTAAATATTTTATCATAATTTTCAGGATTGTTGCGATGATACCTCTTTAATAGCTCTTTATACTTCTTTTTTATTTTTTCTTTATCAGTTGTAGGTTCCATTTCTAGTGTTTTAAACGCTTCTGTAAATCTATCTTCTGTTCGCATAGAATTTTTTAAGTATTCAAAAATATTAAGTTTTTCATATTTATTTTTATTATCTTTTTTTTCAAAAAACTTTTCCTTTGACTGTCTTTCTTCAAATTTTTCAGTAAATTTATATTCTTTTTTCTCAAATTTTTTTGAATCAAAAATATCCGAAAAATCACTCTCTTTCATTTTTTCCGTTTTTCTAAAATTTTGAGTATTTTCATACAAATTTTCAGAAAAATTATTTTCTGCATATCCCAAAGCTTTTTCATAAGCCTCATTAATTTTCATAAACATCTCAGGAAAATCTTCAGGATGATATTCTTTCAACATCTTGGAATAAGCAACTTTTATTTTCTTTTTATCAATCGTCGGCTCTATTTCCAGTATTTTAAATGCTTCTGCAAAATCCAAAATCATTACCTCCTAAATTTCCTTAGTTTTCAAATAAAATGGCATCAGCAATTTAAAACCTTTTAAAAATTCCTTTGTCAAATCTTCAAGATTTTCAAATTTTTCAATTTCTTCAACATCAAATTTGACAAGCACTTTTCTGATGTTCCCTTCTTTCATATCTTCAATTAACTTTTTCCTATTTTTCTCACTTCCTTCAATTCTATCCAGCATACAGTTTTCCTTACTTTTTGAAAATTGCACAAAATAATAAAGTGGATTTTTAATAGGTAATTCTAAAACCTTATTCTGTCTTTCAAGAGTATTTTCCCCAATTTTACGTTCAACAAAACTCACTTCTAATGAGATTCCCACTTTTTTAGTTTTCTCATTTTTAAATACTCGAAGTGCAATCCCCGACTCATTTTCAGTATCTCCATCCTGTTTCAAAAACACCCAAAGATAAGGTCTGGCAATTTGTGCCTGATTCATCCAGCTGCTAACTTTCTGCAAATGAAATCCCTCCATATTTTCCTCAACAGATTTAACTATTTCAGTAAAAATCTTTCGTGCAGCCTGTCCATTTTTCCTAAAAAGCTCCATATCTTCCTTCAAATCCGCAGCTTTTTCAGGTTTAATATATTTTCTCCCAGCATAATCTGTATATTCAATTAATGGCTTGTAATTAAATTTTTTATTCATATTTATCATCCTTTTCGTTTAATTTTTATACTAAACCCCATTTAAATGAGGAAATTATTACAAACTTTTCTAATAAAGTGTATAAATCTAATATTTTTAAATAATTAAAATATAATTTTCATTTTTCAACCAGATTCTAGTATAAATAACCCGTCGAAGCATTTTTCTGTGCTGGCAAAACTGTCTGAGCATAGCGAGCTTTTTGTCAGTGCAGAAAAATGTCGTAGACTAGCCATAGGTTATTGCGTAGCAATCTTGCCACAATTTTAATTATCAGGATAAACCTTTACTGCAAGATAAGGTTTTGCGGCAATGAGCAATCCTACGAAAATAAAAAAGAAAAAAATATTTATTAATCAAAATATCTAAAAAATAATAAAAAACAATTTAGTTGAATGATTATGAATTAACTATCAAACAACCCTACTATAAAAATTTATTCCTATTTTTAAACTGGATTTAGTATTAGTTTTAAAATTATAACATATTTTATTAAAATAAAAAACTATACACTTTCTCTAATAAAAATAGAAAAAATATATAGCTTTTATTTTGTTTTTTTATTCTGTTTTCGTTTTAATTACTATTAAATCCACTTTCCTGTGATATATACTCAAATCTGCCATTTACTTTTTCAACTGCACCTATAATTTCTATCAAAACGTCAGTTTTGTTTTTAAACAGTTCCCCTACTCCACCAAATTTATTTACAATCGAAAATTCTTGTAATTTTTCTTTATCAATACTTCCATTTTGAGCAATATAATCCACAATATGTCTAACAAAATTTATTTGATTTGAATTTAGGTTTTCATCACTTAAAAATTCAGAAAATTCTTTTTCAACAGCATCTCTATCCATTCCTATAATTTTAGAAATCATTTTCAGTAACGGAATTTTACCATAAGTTTTTGTATACTCTTCTTTTGTTCCCAATTCATCCCATAAAACTTTTTCCAAATATTTTATATCATTTAATGATAATGGATGATTATTTTTTAGTCTTTTAATAACATCATTATTTTTAAAATCTTCTAAATATCGTTCGACACGTTTATTATAATTTACAAGTTGATTTATAATTTTAAATTCACCCGCTGACTCGTGCTCACTATAATCTACTATTTCGTCTTTAAAATCTGTATAATAAATTTTTGTTGCTGGTTTATCTAGTAATCTTATTAATTCTCTAAGTTCATTTCGTATTTCTTCAAGCTGAAATATATTTATATTATTCCAAAATTCATCTTTTTGAATATCCATTATAAGTTGCCTTTTTTCCAATACTTTTGGTAATGTCCCTAGTTCACTAAGACTTTCTGCTGTTTCTTTAACTTTATTTTTTGCCTTTAAAAAAGATTTATTTTGTAAATATGCATTTTCAATTGTGTATATTAAATAATCAAATCTTTTAGCTAACTCATCACTTTCCTCATAAATTACCAAAGGAGCAACTACATCTTTAATTTCCTTCACATCTTTTTCATCAAGTGCCTCATATTTATCCAATTTTTTATATTTATCTACAATCGCACCTTTCATTCGCACATCAAAACGATTTTCATTTATTCCTAAAATATCCAATATCACTTCACTTATTAATTTATCTCTATATTCAATAAAAGGTTTTTCTTGGTATTTTAAATGTTGCAATGATTTTATTATCTCTATTTTAGCTCCAAATATATTTTCTGAAACTGATTTAGAATTTTTTACCTCTTTTCCATCCCCATTTACTTCAAAAAACTCAAAATTCTTATAACA
This sequence comes from Leptotrichia massiliensis, assembly GCF_900104625.1. Classification (NCBI taxonomy): domain Bacteria; kingdom Fusobacteriati; phylum Fusobacteriota; class Fusobacteriia; order Fusobacteriales; family Leptotrichiaceae; genus Leptotrichia; species Leptotrichia massiliensis. The sequence continues at coordinate 151,042 of NZ_FNVZ01000005.1, read as the reverse complement.
ATCAAAAATTAAAAATCTTTCCTTATCTATTCCAGGCCCAAACAAATCTTTACAAAGTCTTGTTCCTCTACCTATCATTTGCCAAAATTTAGCCTTCGATCGTATTTTCTTGAAAAATACCAAATTAAGTATTTCAGGAACATCAATCCCTGTATCAAGCATATCAACAGATACTGCTATTTGAGGATGAGAATTTTTATCTTTAAATTGAGCAATTATATTATCTACAAATTTTATATTATGATAAATTGCTTCTGCAAACTTTCCTCTATATTCAGGATACAATTTATTAAATCTTTCCACAATAAAATTTGCATGTTTTTGATTTACTGCAAAGATTATCGTTTTCCCAAGTTTATCACCACCTTCGACTTTTAGTCCATTATTCATCAAGGTTTTGATAACAAGATCCACAGTATCTTGGTTAAATAATGTTGTATTTACTTCCTCACTTGAAATCTCTTCTTTTTCTTCTCCATCAAATGTTTCTTCAAATTCTTCCTTTTCCTCTTCACTCAGTTCACTATATTTCAATCCATCTCTTACAATTTTCAATCCAACATCCAGTGGTTTTCCATAATGAACCAAATACCCCTGTTTTATTGCCTCTTCTAATTCATACGCAAATGTCGGATTATCATCTTCCAATTCAAATATTTTATATGTATTTTTATCTATTTCACTTTTTGGCGTCGCTGTCAACCCCAATAAATTTGCATCAAAATAATCAAATATCGCCTGATACTTTTTATAAATACTTCTATGGCTTTCATCAACTATTATCAAGTCAAAATGTCCACTTGTAAAAATTCTATTTCCTTTTTTATCTTTTGCTTCGTCAATGGCATTCATCATTGTCGGATAAGTGGAAAAAATCATTCTGCTATTTACATCATCTTTATTATCTAATAAATTGCACAAAGACAAATTTGGAAGATATTCCTTAAAACTGTCCCTTGCCTGTTTTACTAATGCCGTTCTATCTGCAAGAAATAAGATATTTTTTACCCAGTTGTGTCTTGTTAGCACATCTACAATAGAAGCCGCTGTTCTAGTTTTCCCACTTCCAGTCGCCATTACAAGCAGCATTTTTCTACGCCCGCTTTCCAAAGCCTCCGTTACTCTTATAATTGCTTCCTTTTGATAAGCTCTATTTGTAATAACATCTTTTATAGCTAGATTTTTTAGTCTAGTTTTATTTTTTCTTTTAAATATCAATTTTTCTAAATCTTTTTTACTATATATGCTCGAAACTTTCCTTTCAGCATAATCGGTATCATCCCAAATATAATAATCCAAACCATTTGTAAAAAATATTACAGGTCTTGTGCCATATTGTTTTTCAAGTGCATCTGCATATTCTTTTGCTTGATTTTTTGCTATCCTAGGATCAATATCTATTTTCTTTGCTTCTATTACAGCCAAAGGCTTTCCATTGTCCCCATACAAAACATAATCAGCTTTCCCTTTTCCACTTGGAGTAGAGATATTTGAAATTTCAACTTCTGTCAAACAGTTATCTCCTATAACCCAACCTTCACTTTCCAATATCAAATCAATATATCTCTTTCTTGTTTCAGCTTCAGATATTTTATCTACTTGAAATTCTTTTTCTCTTTGATAAATCTTACGTTTTTCTTCGTTCTCTTTTTTCAACGTCTCATTTTCATTTGTTAATTTTTCAAGTTTTTTATCCATTTCATCAAGCATTTTAGTTAATTTATTTTTTTCATCTTGAACTTTGACAATATTATTTATTTCACCAAGTATCGACTCGTCAAATTTTACATCTGAATAGTGTCTTGAATACGAATAATCAATCCACGAAGTAAACGAAAATAAATTTCTCAAACTCAAAATTGCTTCTTCTCTTTCTACAACTATTTGGGAATGAACAGCTTTATTTCCTAATTTTTGTATATATGAAAGTAAACCTGGCATATTATAAGGAATTATCTCTTTAAATTTTCTGCTATTTAACATAATTGCTAGTGTATCCTGATAATTGTATCTTAAATATTGATCATTCTTATACACCCATTTTACAGCTAACTCCAATGCTTTTCTAGCAAATGTAACTGACGCTGTATAAGAAACATTCATCAACTTTTCTGCTTCAATACAAACATCCGCAAATACTCTATAACTTCTATCTTTTCTCAAATATTCAAAGTTAGACATCCTTTTTCACTCCCATATTTAATTTTTTATTTTTATTTCTCTTATCTAATTCTAAAACTAATCTTATATTATCCAAAAATATCAATAATGTCAAGTTTTTAAACAAATTTTTGCCTAAAATAATCGATGAAAATAAACGAAACTTTAATTTATTTATTGACTTATGAATCAAAACAAACTTTTCTTGAAGTACAAGTGGCGGTATCGGTATATCAATTTTTAATAAATCTTTTTTTGTTAAGCTAGGAATTGTAACAGCTTTATTTAGTCGTTCAAAATCATAAAAATAGCAAAAATAATATAAATAATCACAGTTTATAATTTCTATATTTGGCTCTAATCCAAAAACTGTATCCACATTCCAGATTTTTTCTTTTACAATTATCGGTTTATTAATACTTCCTTTTCTTCCTATTAATACAGAATTTTCTTTAACTAACCAATCATCTGCTTTTCCCATTTTTCCACCACTACCAAAAATATCATATTTTCCACTTTCATTTTCAACTTTTTTCTGATTTTTTCCATTAATTATTTTTAATACTTCTTCCCATTTTTTTACTTCCCAACCTTTATCATTCTTAATAGGATCTCCAAACATCTCTATAAATCGGGATTTGAAATTTTTAATCTACCCAATATATTTTCGATGTGAATTTTTTACATTACTTTGATTTACCATTGCATATTGCAATGTTGTGTCTATTTTTGTATGTCCTAACAATTTTTGAACTTGTTCTATCGGCATTCCTTTATCAATAGCTCTTGTAGCTAATGTTCGTCTAAATTTATGAGGATGGACTTTAGGAATATTTAATTTTCTTCCTAATTCTCTAAGTCTGATTTCTACTCCACTGATTTTTAAACGTGAATATGGTTTTAATAAACTGACAAATAAAGCTTCATTATTATCTTTTCTACTTTCAAGATATCTTGTTAAATGAATTTTTGTTCTTGCATCAAAATACACTTTTCTTTCTTTATCACCTTTTCCTAAAACTATACATTCCCTATTTTCAAAATCGACATCTGATATATTAAGTTTTACAAGTTCTCCAACTCTCATTCCTGTTGAAGAAAGTAAATCTATCATTGCTAAATCACGTATATTCCCCGAAAAATCTCTTAACATTTCAAGTGATTCGTCTGAATATGTTTCTTTTATCACTTGTCCTGTCTTTACTTTTTTTATCCTTCTAACAGGACTTTTTAATATGTAATTTTCTTCTTCAAGCCAAGAAAAGAAACTCGAAAGTATTCTCCTTATGTTATCTATAGTTACTTTTCCAGCATTTCCTTTTTCTTGATAATTTGACAAGTATTCTCTCAAATCATTTGTATCAATATGTTTAATAGTTTTTTCAATATGTTTAAACATATTTTGGATAGTTGACTGATAATACAAAATGGATTTTTCTGAACATCCTTCAATTTTTTTCGCTGATAAAAACATTTCTAAAATTTTTTCATTAGAAACTTCTTCTTGTACTAAAATATCTTCACTTTCCAAATAATAAACTAAAACCTTGTGTAAATGTTCCATTTGAGCATTATCCAAAATTCCAAGCATTTTTTGTTCAATTTCAGTAATTATTTTTTTCATAATAAATCATCCTCTCAATTGTCTATATACATAAATTATACAATAATTATTTGAAATAAAACATCGAAATTCTGATTCATCAAACTAGTTTATCATTGTTTAAAAAATTTTTGCATCAAAGAATCATACAAATTTTCCATTTCTTTTAACGATTTTTCGGCTTCAAACTTTAATTTATCCGTTTTCTCTACAAATTGTGAAAATTCATTTTGGAGCGAAAGCGGAGGCAATAAAACTCTAAAATTATTAAATTTTTCTTTTGATAATTCAATCTGATTTGTTGAACCATTAACACATTTATTTATAAGATATTTTTGAATTATCGGTATTCTAAAATAATTCTTTAAATAAATAGAATTTGACTTCCACTGTTTCAACCTAAGCAAGGTAATGTGCGTATCTATAGTATAAATAATATCTTTTTCCTCATTTTTCATAAAAATATTAACTCTACCTAAAGTTCCTGTTCCTGTTGAATTAATTAAAATATCTTGATCTTGTAAAATTAATATATCTTTTTTATCTTCATGATATTTTATATTTTCAAATTTAGTTTTTTCCCAATATACGCATGCTTGATTTATTACTCCTATTTTTGATTTTTCAACATATTTGGGAGTTTTTCCTCTTGAAACCAAACTTGCTATTTCCTCTATAAAAATCTTATCCCAACCTTTATCATTCTTAATAGGATCTCCAAACATCTCTATAAATCGGGACTTCACTAATTCTTCTAAATAAATAATTCTTTTCTTATTCTTTTCTATTAGATTATTTATTTTATCTAAAATTATAACTATTTCTCTTTGTATTTCTAATTCTGGAAGATTAATTTGTATTTTATCTAGTGCTGTCCTAGTTAATTTTCCTCTTGTTGTTCCTGTTATATAAGAAGTTAAATCAGTGTAATTTAAATAATACATTAAATACTTTATTTCTACATTTTTCTTAGGCTTTAAAACATGTACATGATTATTCACCCAATATTTTCCATTAACAATATAACTACAGTTTTGTTTATATCCCCAATTACCACCATCTTCTGCTATACATAAAAGTTCTTCATCAAAAATATATTCATCTATAAAATCCACTATTCCATTTGCACCATAATACGGATATTGTGGATTTGTTTTTTTATTTCCTCTTTCTACTGCATTTAAAGCTTTTCTTTTATTATCATAATTACTAACAATTTCTTTCAATTCTATTCTAACCATAAAATTTCCCTCCCTAAAAATCGGGATTTAATCAATTCATCAAATAAAATTATTTGTTTCTCTCTTCTTTTTATTATATTTTTGATTTTATCTAATATTTCCACTATTGCACTTTGTATATTTATTTCTGGTAAAGGTACATATATGTTTTTTATCAAATTTGATACTTGTAAATTTTGTATCCCTGTTGTTTTATTATAAAATTTATGTACTCCTTTGTATTTATAATTATATAATAAAAATAACAATAAAAATCTACTATTTATTTTATTATCTTTAACTCTTAATGTCGTAGTAAAATTATTTGTTAAATATACATCATTAGGATCAGTTTTATCAAAAAAAACAACTCTTCCAACAGGATTTACATCAGTTCCACCAGATTTTTCTAAAATTATATCTCCATATTTTAATTTCTTCTTCTCACACTTTGTATATTCAATGTCTCTCAATGTAATATCTGAATAATCTATTTCTCCACTGTTAGTAAAATTTGTTGTTCTTATAACTTTTACTATATTTTGATTATCAGCATCTTTAATTTCATTGCCCCATTCACCTGTGATTGGAGTTTCAATTAATTCAGCTAATTGGACTTTTCTATTTTCCATCTACTTCACCAACTTTTCAAGTTCTTCCAAACCTAATGTTATCTCTTTTTCTAGTTCTTTTATTTTTCCAATAATAACTTCAGGCTTTTCATAAACAATTTCTTCATATTCTATTTCCTTGTATTTATTTATTGATAAATCATAATCATTTTCAATGATTTCTTCTTTTGGAACTAAAAAAGATTTTTCAGTTCTTTTTCTGTCAGTTTCATTTTCTAAATTTGAAAATCTATTAATGATGTCCTCTATATCGTTATCTTCTATTTTAGTTCTCTTATCATCTAGTGAATAACCATCTGCCTGCATATCATAGAACCATACCTTGTCTGTTCCTCCAACACCTGTTTTCGTAAATAACAATACAGCTGTACTTACTCCTGCGTATGGTTTAAATACTCCACTTGGCATCGAGATTATTCCTTGTAAAATGTGATTTTCAATAATTTCTTTTCTCAGTTGCTTATGAGCATTACTGGCACCAAATAAAACTCCGTCAGGTACAATAACAGCACATCTTCCACCATTTTTTAAAATTCTTATCATTAATGCCAAAAATAATAGTTCTGTTTTTTTAGTTTTTGTTATTTTTAATATATCATCAGCAACTGATTCTGCATCTAGCGAACCTTTAAAAGGGGGATTAGCAAGCACTAAGGTATATTTTTCCTTGTCTGTATTTGATTTTGCAAGGGAATCTTTATAATCTATATCTGGATTTTCTATGTCGTGTAACATCATATTCATTGTACCTATTCTAAGCATAGTTGTATCCATATCGTTTCCATAAAACATATTATTTTGATAATGATTTTTCAGCTCTTCTGAATTAAAAATTTCATTATGATTTTGCTTCAAATATTCACCTGCTCCAACTAGAAACCCTGAAGTTCCACAAGCGGGATCAATTATCATATCAGTAGGTACTGGTTTTACAAGTTTTACCATCATATCAATAATATGTCTAGGTGTTCTAAACTGTCCATTTGTTCCAGAAGTAGCCAATTTAGACAACAAATATTCATATAAATTACCTTTTATATCTCCTTCTAAAGCCAAATCTTCAATTCCTGTAACAATTTTTTCCAGCATTTGTGGAGTTGGTATTTGAAATATAGCATCTTTCATGTATCTTGAAAATGATGAACTGTTATCCCCATTCAAGTTTTTAATAAATGGAAACACTTCATTTACCATTGTATCGTACATTTTTTGTGCTTCCAATTCTTTAAAATTACTCCATCTAAGATTTTGTTGTTCCTCATTAAAAAATTTTTTAGGCTCTATTCCCAATAAAATTGCATCTCTTTCGGATCTTAATTGCTTATCATCCAATAATTTTATAAATATCAAATATGTAAATTGTTCTATTACAGACAAAGGATTCGTTATTCCTCCTGTCCAAAATATTTCCCATATTTTATCAATTTTATTTTTCAGCTCTCCTGTTATTATCATATTTTCCCTCTCTATCTTTTTTATTATAAAAATTAAAACTCAAAAATTGTAACCAACCTTTATTTTCCCCTAATTTTCAAATGGTTCAAATACATTTATAAAATATAAAAACTATACTAAATATTAATAGTATAGCTTTTATTTTACACACCATTATTATCTATTCATAGCATTGTATGCTTTTACAAGCTCATTAAATGATTTAACAACATTTTCAGGCGAACCTGTTTCATTTTCCAAGAAGAATTGATCTCTTAGTGAAAATTCTGATATTGGTTTTTTGGCTTCAATTCTTTCCACAAGACTAGCTAAACTTGCTTTAAATCCATCAGCTTCATGTATAAAACTGCTTAATCGATAATCTTTATAACCTTCTTTTTCCATTTGTTTTTGATCTTTTGCATGTTTATTAAATTCTCCCACTGCATTAATCAATTTTTCCTGTAAAGCCTTAAATTTAGCAGCATCACCAGAAATTACATTTGCTCCAGTTAATTTTTGCTTACTAATCTCATTTAAAACTTCTTCTCCCACACTCAAAATCAACATTCTATTATACGCAATAACTCTTCCTTCTTTTTGCAATTTTTTAGCTTCTTTTTCCCTTTGCTCAACAATTTTTTTATCCATTTCTGTTCTAAACGCCAAAACTGCTACATCATATTTTTTTATAATTTCTAAAAATTTTGTATGAAATTCTTGAGCTTTTTTATAATTATCACTCGTATAATCTTTCCCAGAATAGTAAGAATCCATATCCTCACCTAATGGTTTTAACTCTTTGAATACCCCAAGTAAATTTTCTGAAACTTTATCGAGTTCTCCCATTTTGGGTTTTGCTGATATTGCCTTTTCCAATTCTGTTATGATACTCTTAACATCATAAAAATTTGCATTTATACTTCCTTCTGGTTTTTTAAATTGTGCTTCTATACCCGCTCCTTTAAAATAAGAATTAGCCGTTTTCTCAAAACTAACTAATTTATTATAAACTCCAATATACGAATTATACTTTTCAACCTCATCAACTTTCTGATTCGTTCCACCAGAATTTTTCAAATCAAATCCTTTATCCTTGTTATTACTTTTCTTCCCACATGAAATTAACAATATCAACATTAATAATATTACTAAAATTTTTGTTTTTTTCATTTTTATTATCTCTCCTTCGTAAATTTATTTTTTGCATTTCTTAAAATCATTTATACAATTTAATTTTTCTACTAATTTTTGAAAAATATTCTTGATGTAATTATATATTTCACTTAAATGTATTCCTATTCTAACTGATATTTCGATATTAGTTTTTGCATTTTGAGATTTTGTTTTCATATTCTAGTTTCTTGTAAGAGTTTTTTTATTTTCCCATTAAACTCTTAATTCCTCCATATCCTCAATAATCTCATCCTTATACTTATCCAGAATCGGATCAATCTCATTTTTCACAAAATCCTCAGTCTGCTGCCCAGCAAATCCAGTATAATTAGCTGAAACCAAGATTCCTTCCATATCTTCTGCTTTAAGTCCTAATCTACCGTCTTTTATAATTCTGTCAATCAATCTGTTGGGATTTCCATTTAATTTAATTTCCTTTGTTTCTTCCATCGAAAGTTCTCTAATAATTTCGTGAACTTCTTGTCTGTCCATTCCTTTTTTTACTGATTCCATAATGATGTTTTCAGTTGCCATAAATGGTAATTCCTTTTGAATATTTGCTTCAATCACTTTTGGATAAACAACAACTCCGTCCATAATATTAAGCCAAATAATCAAAATTGCGTCCACTGCCAAGAATGCTTGCGGAATTGAAAGTCTTTTACTTGCCGAATCATCCAATGTTCTTTCAAACCATTGTGTTGCAAATACCAATGCACCTGTTTGTGAGCTTGAAATTACATATTTTGCAAGTGATGAAATTCTTTCACTTCTCATCGGATTTCTCTTGTATGCCATCGCACTTGAACCAATTTGATTTTTTTCAAATGGCTCTTCTAGTTCCTTCAAATGCTGAAGTAATCTAAAATCATTCGTAAATTTGTGAGAAGATTGAGCAATATTCGACAATAAATTTAAAATTTGTGCATCTACTTTTCTATCGTAAGTTTGCCCCGAAACACCTTGTTTTTTACTAAATCCAGCTTTCTCAGTAACCAGTTCATCCAACTGTTTTACTTTTTCAAAATCTCCTTCAAACAGCTCTTTAAAACTAGCCTGTGTACCAGTAGTCCCTTTGACTCCTCTAAATCTCAAGTTTTCAAATCTGAATTCCAGCTCTTCAAAATCAAGAAGCAAGGAATGAAGCCACAATGTCGCTCTTTTTCCAACCGTTGTAAGCTGTGCCGCTTGAAAATGAGTAAATCCTAAAGTAGGCAAATCTTTGTACTGCAATGCAAAATCTCTCATTTTTTCAATCAAAGCAAGCATTCTTCTCTTAACAACTAAAAGCCCTTCCTTAATTTGAATCAAATCAGTATTATCCCCAACATACGCACTTGTCGCTCCCAAGTGAATGATTTTTCTTGCATTTTTCGCCTGTTCTCCATAAGTATGAACGTGAGCCATCACATCGTGTCTCAATTTTTTCTCAAATTCTGCCGCAACTTTAAAATCCACATCATCCTTAAATTTTTTAAGTTCTACAATCTGCTCATCTGTAATAAAATCAAGCCCAAGTTCCTTCTCAGCCTCAGCCAAATTTATCCACAACTTTCTCCAGGTTCTAAATTTAAACTCAGGTGAAAAAATATGCAACATTTCCTTACTCGAATATCTCTCCGCCAACGGATTTGAATATATACTCATATTTTCCATTTTCCCATTTCCTCCTACTTAATTTTATTTACAAAATTTTCTAACTTAATTATCCCAAATATAAATTGCCCCATCCTTAAAATAAATCTTTTTTACTTCATCTTTATTTACATTAAAACTAAAATCAAAGGGCTTAAATTTGATTCCTTCATTATTTTCTAAAAATCCTATTATAGAAATTTCTTCATCACTATTAATAAAATTTTCCATCATTGCAGTTGAAATTGTTTTATTTATAATAATTTTGGGATTTTTTCCATTTACTTGAAAGTCTTTTTCTGTATAAACTTTTTTATTATTTCCAGTTGCCTTAAAATTTTCATATTCTAATTCTATTTTATTTTTATCACTTTTTGAAACTCTAGTTCCAACTAATTTCAATGTAATCGTATTAAAAGACAAATTTTGAGCAGTACTTTCATTCATAGTTTTATCAATTTCAGACTTTTTACCATTTTGTGCTGGAGTTGAAAAGGAAATAATTCCGATCCCCAGCATCAACATTATTAGTATTTTTTTCATTGCCTATTCCCTTCTTATTCAAAATACAGTATTTTTTATTTTACATCTTTAAATACTATATTTTTTATTTTACAACTTCCCCATTCCAATCTTTTATTCCACCAAAATCAATCACATTTGTATAACCTTTTTCAATCAATTTTAATGCTGCTTCCCTGCTTCTTCTTCCGCTTCTGCAATAAACTAGAATTAAAGCATCTTTATTTTTCAATTTTGCTTCTGCTTCATTTTCAATAGTTTCCAATGGAACAGAAATCGCATTTGGAATATGCCCTTCGTTATATTCTTCCAAAGTTCTAACATCTACAACTATAACTTTTTGAGTTTCCATCATCTTTTTAGCTTCATCTGAAGTTATCTTTTTATATTCTGCTTTTTTCCCAGCTTTTGCTTCTTTTGACATCGCTAAAGTTTCTTTTTCATTTCCTGATTTACTACACGAAAATCCCAACACAGAAATTACTCCAACCATTGTTAATAACGCTATTTTTCTTATTTTCATTTTATCTCTCCATTTCATTATTCAAATTTTTTATTTCATAATTTTTTCTCAAATTCAATATCTTGCTTTTCTTTTATAAAATTTTTATTTCTATCCAAAAGTCTTTTTCTAAATTCTAAAATCTTATCTTTTGAATTCACTTCATTTCTTAAATAATTTTCTCTAACTTTCAAAAATTACTTCACAAACTCTCCCAAATCATATCTATAAATATTCTGACTTCTTTCAGGCCCTACTGAAATCATCGAGATTTTACATTTCAATTTTTTCTCAATGTATTCAATATATTTTTTACAATTTTCCGGCAAGTCTTCGTAATTTTTTATTTGCGTAATATCTTCTTTCCAGCCTTCTAATTCATCGTAAATTATTTTCAAGTCTTTGGATTTTCTCAAGTTTCCAGGATAAGAATGATATACTTTTCCGTCAATTTCATAACCTACAGCCACTTTTATTTTTTCAAATCCTGTCAATACATCCAGTTTTGTCAACACAATATCTGTCAATCCGTCAATCAGAACTGCATATTTTCCTATTACCAAGTCGAGCCATCCACATCTTCTTGGACGTCCTGTTGTTGCTCCAAATTCGTGTCCTACTTTTCGTAAAGTTTCTCCATCTTCGTTTTCTAATTCTGTTGGGAAAGGTCCTTCTCCCACTCTTGTTGTGTAGGCTTTCATAACTCCCAGCACTCTTGAGATTTTTGTTGGAGCAACTCCTGTTCCGACTGTTACTCCGCCAGATGTTGGCGATGATGAAGTTACGTAAGGATATGTTCCGTAGTCAATGTCAAGCATTAACGCTTGAGCTCCTTCAAAAAGTACTGTTTTTCGATCTTCAATGCCTTCATTGATTTCCACAACTGCATCAATTATTCTAAATTTTATTTTTTCAGCAAGTTTCATAAATTTTTCATAAAGTTCTTCCAAATCGAAAGTTCCTTTACCGTATCTTGTCAGCATATCATTTTTTTCTTTTACGTTCCAAGTAAGTTTATCCCTAAATCTTTCAGGATCCAGTAAATCACCAATTCTAATTCCATTTCTTGCAATTTTATCAATGTAGCAAGGTCCAATTCCTCTTTGAGTAGTCCCAATTTTGTTTTCACCCATAGCTTCTTCCTTAGCCTTGTCAATCTCGATATGGTAAGGCATTATTATGTGCGCTCTTTCGTCGATAAATAAATTATCCAGCTTTTTCTCTCTTTTTTCGAGTTCGTCAATTTCCGTCAATAATACTTCGATATCAACAACAACTCCAGCCCCAATTATACATTTTCCAGCCGAGTTAATAATTCCAGACGGCAATAAATGCAAAATAAATTTTTCATCATTTACAACGACAGTATGCCCGGCATTGTTACCACCTTGAAATCTAACTACATAATCCGCTTTTGGAGAGAGTACATCGATAATTTTACCTTTTCCTTCATCTCCCCACTGCGTTCCCACAATTACAAAAGTATTATTTTCCATATTTCATTCCTCCTAAATTTTTAGAATTTTCTTACTTTTTTAAAAACTGAACCGTAAAAACTAAAAAATCTAACTTACTAAAATTTTATCTTTTTACTATTTATTTTACTATATTTGCTATTTTTTTTCAATTGATTTAAATCTTTTAATAAAATAATTTTCACAAAAAAATAGAAGTTATATTATTTCCCACAAATAACTCCTATTAATCAATTTCTATTTTATTTTTAGTAATTTACTTTCCCTCAAAGTAATCAAGCACTTCCAACAAATTATCAAATTTTTTATAAACTAATTTTTTAATTTCTTCTGTCGGTTTTAATTTATCTGGGACCATAATTGGAAATGTCCCAGCTGCATGAGCCGCTCTTATTCCATTGAACGAATCTTCAAATACAACTGTTTTTTCAGGAGATGTTCCAGCCTTTTCTGATCCTATAAGAAAAACTTCAGGATCTGGCTTTCCATGAGTTACATCTTCTGCCGTCACAAAATGGGAAAAATATTTTTTTATATCCTTTCCTTTAGTCAAAGTTTCAGCCATATCCAAGTCCGATGAAGTTGCCAAAATCATCTGCTTATTATTTTTTTTCAAAAATTCAAGCAATTCCAATGCGCCAAGTTTTAATGGAACTTCGCCTTTTTCAGCTTTTTCCATTATATGATCCTTAACTGTTCCCATCATTTCATCATACGGAAAATCTTGTCCCAAGGCTTCTTTAAACAATATTCTTGCCTTATCATTTGTAACACCCGTTGTTCTTTCCACAACATCTTTTGTAATTGTATATCCCATTTTCTCTGCAATTTCACGTCCATATTCCACATAAATAGTTTCAGTATCAAACAACAAACCATCCATATCAAACAAAAACAGTTCAATTTCATCAAAGAATTTTTTTCCCATTTTTTACTCCTTATCTAATCCTATTTTTTCTTATCTATTTATAAAAAACATTTACTAAAAATTTAGCAGCCTTATTTGAAAGACTGCTAAAATTCTAAAGTTGTTCTTTTATTTTCTAATTTTTATTTTTTAATCCAAGGCATAAGTTTTCTTAATTCAGCCCCAACTTTTTCTACACCATGATTTGCAAATTCTGCTCTTTTTTCTTTTAAGAACGGTTGCCCCGCTTTTGAATCAGCTAAGAAGTCGTTTGCAAATTTACCATCTTGAATATCTTTTAAAACACCTCTCATAGCTTCTTTTGTTTCAGCAGTTATAATTTTTGGTCCTGTAATATAATCTCCGTATTCAGCAGTATTTGAAATTGAACTTCTCATTGTTGCCAATCCGCCTTCATAAATCAAGTCTACGATAAGTTTCATTTCGTGTAAGCATTCAAAGTAAGCATTTACAGGATCATATCCAGCTTCTGTTAATACTTCAAATCCTACTTTCATAAGTTCTACTACTCCACCACATAATACAGCTTGTTCACCAAATAGATCTGTTTCTGTTTCTTGTTTGAATGTAGTTTCAAGGATTCCTGATCTTCCTCCACCAATAGCTGATGCCCATGCTTTAGCAACTTCCATTGTGTCTCCTTTAGCATCTTGGTAAACAGCTACTAGACAAGGTACTCCACTTCCTTCTTGGAAAGTTCTTCTTACCAAGTGTCCAGGTCCTTTTGGCGCAACCATGAATACGCTTATATCTTCTCTTGGAACAATTTTTCCAAAATGAATATTAAATCCGTGTCCAAATGCGATATATGCTCCTTCTTTCAAGTTTGGTGCAATATCAGATGAATATACATCAGCCTGAATTTCATCTGGAATCAAAATCATAACTATATCTGCACCTTTTACAGCATCTGCAGTTTCTTTTACTGTAAACCCTGCTTCAGTAGCTTCATCCCAAGATTTTGAACCTTTTCTAAGTCCAACAGTTACATCAAATCCACCTTCTCTTAAATTTAGAGAGTGTGCATGCCCTTGCGAACCATACCCTAATACAGTAATTTTTTTACCTTCCAATTTACTCAAATCACAATCAGCATCATAATAAACTGTTGTTCCTAAAATATTTCCTGCCATTTTTTATCCTCCTAAATTTTATATGTATATATTATACACTTTTTAAAAATATTTGCAAATATTTCTTTTTAATGTAATGATATATTTTATATATTTTTGAATTTTATTTTTTAGACATTTTTATTAATAAATATTTTTTCATATCGCTATGTTTTTTTATTTTTATAGGATAACTTATTGTCAAAAATCTCACAGATTAGTTTATACTAAGCTCTATTTAAAAAACAAAAATTATATTTTAAATTATTTTAAAATATTAGTTTTATATACTTTAATTAGAAAAGTTTGTAATAAATTTGTTATTTAAATCAAGTTTAGTATAAGATATTATTATCAAATTTATTGTGCATTTACATAAGCATCCTTCACTTTACATGCCTTTACATCTCCCGAATTTAGAACAGCCCTAAACTCCCATTTTTTATTTTTATCAATGGAATCAGTGCTATCCACAGCATCTCCGACTTTTGTTCCTTTTTTATCAAAGCAAGGGATTTCAATAGTAACATTTTCCTTTTTAGTTCCACTATTTGTTAAAACTCCTGTTACAATTGTCGTATTCCCATCATTTTCAACTTTTGCCTTAGAAAATTTATACTTAACGCCTTTCGCATTAATTTCTCCATCATTTCCGCCAATTATCCCACCGATAATATTTCCAGTTGTCTTAATTACTGCTCCTGTAACGGTTCCAGCTGCTTTAATTGTCCCTCCAGCAATACTTCCTGCCGCTCCAACAACTCCACAAGATGAAAGAACAAGAGCCGTTCCCATTATCATTATTATTTTTTTCATAATTTATAAATCCTTTCAATATTCTTTATGCTTATAATACAATAAAATTACTTTAAAACTTATACTATTCCACATTTAAATAACAAATGTTTAATAAAATTTAACATAGTTTTTATTTTCTAATGGAATTTAGTATTAAATTATTTGTTTAATGACAATTTTACTATTTTTATTATAATTTTTTTTGCAGGATTGCTCATTGCCGCAAATCCTGCAACCTATGGCTAGACTACGACTTTTATTTGCCCAACTCCGAAACTCCTCCTTCCAGTCGTCAGACAGTCGTAGTTGAACAAATAAAAGCTCCGTCGCTTTATTAGAACTAAAAAACTATATTTTAATTATTTGGAAATGTCCTTTGTTGAAAAAGTTTATAATAAATTTATTACTTAAAGAGAATTTAATATTACAAATATTTACTAGCTTCCCTAATACTTAATTTTGCCATATTTTCTCTATTTTTCTCAATAAAATTTTTTACCCACTCAGGATTAGTCTTGCTATAATCTCTCAATGCCCAGCCTATCGACTTATTGATAAAAAATTCAGCCTGCCCCAGATTATTCTTTAAAATTTTTTCCAGTAATTCAGTGTTTGTTTTTTCTTTCCTCAAAAGCTGATGATCAATAGCAATTCTTCTAAGCCAAATATTTTCATCAAGACTCCATTCTAGCAATATTTTATTCACATTTGAATCCTTTAATGCCAAAGTTCCTATTGTCATATCTAAATTGTCTATCGTATCCCACCACGATTTTTTCAAGATTAACCGTTTAAACTTGGGAATATCATCTATTGTCAACTTATCTTTCATATTCTTTAGATAATCTGCTGCAATATACTGAAATTCCCTGTGCTTATTTTCCCAGCATTTATTTACAAATTCCCAGTCGATTTTTTCTTCATTCTTGTATTCCTTGAAAAAATTTTTAAATATTTTACGTCTTTCAGGTGTCTTGATCCCAATATATTCAAATTTATTAAGCATATATTTTGACATTTTTTGAGCCTGTTCTTCATTTTTATGCTGGGTCATTTCTTCATAAAGTTTATTAAAATCCATAAGTTTCCTCTTTTTTTATTTTATTAAAAATATTAATTTCTATTAATTACAAAATTCTAATTTTTAGATTTTAATCCTTAAAGAAAATAAAATGGGCTATTCTCCCAAAGTATGTTCTATAACATTATAGTTTAATACAAAGTGTAGCTATATAATCATTTCCATAACGTGATAATCTATGTCTTTTGTCACACGATTCATAAAAATCTATCATAGCGAAACCATTTTTAAGTTGTCCTCTAATCTGAGTTTCTAAGGTATGGCTAAATTCATATCCATATTCTGGATTTATGGTTATCTTGCCTTCCTCTTCAAGCTCTTTTGAATTAAAAGGTATCGAAAACTTTAAAAGTAATTCCTCATCAGGTTTGTCCCATACAATGTCAGCATCATACATGTATATCCAAGGATTCATAAATCCGACCATTAACAGTCCACCCTTTTTCAATACTCTAGAGGCTTCTTTATACATGTTTTCTAAATCTTCTATATATACATTTGAAACTGGATTAAAAATAATATCAAAAGTTTCATTTTCAAATGGAAATGGTTTTGTCATATCGCCTTGAACTGTATTGATTTTTAAGCCTTCTCTTTCAGCAACCATATCATCTCTTTGTAATTGTGATTTAGAAAAATCCATTATGGTTACATCATAACCTTTTATAGCAAAAACTGGTCCCTGCTGTCCACCACCACAAGCTAAACCTAATATCTTTTTCCCGTTTGCTTTTTCAAACCATTCTTTTGGAACTTTTTTCCCAACAGTTAATGCAACAGAAATTGGATTATTTCTAACTTTTTCTAATTCTTCATGTGTCAATGGCTCAGTATAGTCATTTTTTACATTATTCCATCTATCTTCATTTAATTTTATATAATTGTTCATCTTATAATCTCCTCGTAATTTTATATTATTTCGATTTAAGTTGAATATGTTGCCATTACATTTTTCTCACCTCTACAAATTTCTAATTTCTTGAACAATTTTAATCTTGCTTAATTTTTTTAATTTTTATTTTATTTGAAACTTTAATTTGTTATGTTTCAAATACAGCACTTTTATAAATTTACAATCCCTTTTCATGTATCAATTTATGTTCTATGCTATTTATATAATCTTTATGCATATGATTATGCTTTTTCTCTGATATAAAATGACTATGCTCATGTTTATGCATGATAATATGAGTATGTGTTTTTCCATCATGAGTATGAACAATTATGTGAGAATGACTATGACTGTGACGTTTAACCATTGTATCATATACAACAATTACGCTGCCGATTATCATAAAAACAAGACCAATGAAATATACCAAAGTAAGTTTTTCTCCATTTACTATAAATGCTAAAAAAGTTCCTACAAACGGAGCTACAGCATAATATGCACTAGTTTTTGAAGCACCTAAATCTCTTTGTGCTCTGATATACATAAAAATACTGAGTCCATATGCCACAAATCCAAGTAGCAAAGCAGCTATTATATATTTGATTTCCGGAATTCTTTCTCCCAAAATAAGGGCGACTATAAATGCACCGCTACCAGAGAAAAAACCTTTTAGTAAAACAATCTCATAAGTACTTTTATCTGAAATTTTTCTAGTGCAGTTATTTTCAAGTCCCCAACAGCAAGTTGCCAGTATAACAAACAATGATCCTAATGAAAACTGGAAACTTTCAACTCCTTCAACTGAAAGAACTATGCTCGATACTGTAATAAAACCGATAGCAATCCATAACTTTGATGTTACTTTTTCCCTAAATATTAAAAGAGCAATAATTGTTGTTGCTACAATTTCAAAGTTACCAAGCAGTGAAGCATTTGAGGCTGAACCAATATTTATACCAATCATAAGGAATATAGGTGCCGCAATATCAAGGACAATCATTCCAACAGTATAAGGTAAATCTGCCTTATTTAACTTTTCATACTTTTCTTCGACTTTCCTATGAAACAAGTACATAATACCTACACCTGTTCCAGCTCCCAGATATAGAAAAGATGCCATCAATGTTGGAGGAATCTTATTTAAAAGCTCTTTAGAAAATGGTGTATTAATTGCATAAAAAATAGCTGCAAGCAATGCTAAAATTACTGCCATAAATTTTCTGCTTTTATCCATGTTTAATAAATCATCTCCTTTTAGACAAATCCTAAATTTATCTCACAATCAGCCAAGGTCTTTCCTTTTCCCAAACAATCTTCACATCTAAACCAAACATCTGAGAAAGCAATTTATCTGTTAAAATATCCTTTTTAAGCCCTTTTGCCAAAATCTTTCCATCGTGAAGAAGTGCCACGTGAGTTACCGATGGCATAATTTCTTCAATCTGATGAGTTACGTAAATAAATGGTATTGCGTTACCATTTTTGGAATTTTCCTCAAGCACTTTCAAAAAATACTCCCTCGAAGTTACATCAAGCCCCGAACAAGGCTCATCCAGTATAAGCAAATTAGGCTCATTCATAAACGCTCTTGCAAGCAATGTCCGTCGCTGCTCCCCTTGTGACAAAGTGCCAAAGTGATTATTTTTTATATATGAAATCTTAAAATCCTCAATAATCTTATCAGCCTTTTCCCTGTCCTCATCCGTAACTTCATCATAAATCCCAATCGAATTAAACTTTCCAGAAATTACAATATCTTCCAGTTTTTCGCCATTTAATGTGCTTGAAAAATTATTTAATGTGGAACTTACAAAACCAACTCGATTTTTTATTTTTTTCCAAGAATAATTACCAAATTTATGACCAAAAACTCTCACTTCTCCAGAAGTTGGAAAAATGTAGGCTGGTATCATTCCAAGAAGAGTTGACTTTCCAGAACCATTAAGCCCCAGAAGTACCCAATTCTCACCTTTATTTATATGCCAGTCAATTCCTTTCAATATTTCTCTTCCATTACGCTTAAAAGTTACATTTTCATAGTGTAATATTTCTTCCATAAAAATATCCTTCTTTTTCCAAAATTTTTAGATCCTAAATCCTATTAGCAATCTCAGTTCCCATTTCATCAGTTCCAACCTTCTTCATACCATTTGTATAAATATCAGCTGTTCTAAATCCTGCTTCTAGCACTTCCTCCACAGCTTTTTCTATTGTATCAGCCTCTTTTTGAAGATTAAATGAATATCTTAACATCATTACTGCCGAAAGTATTGTCGCTATTGGGTTTGCAATATTTTTTCCAGCTATATCAGGTGCTGAACCGTGACTTGGCTCATAAAGTCCAACTTTTCCATCCCCAAGACTCGCTGATGGCAGCATTCCAAGCGATCCTGTAAGCATTGAAGCCTCATCTGATAAAATATCTCCAAACATATTTTCAGTCAAAATTACGTCAAATTGTCTAGGATTCGCAATCAGCTGCATTGCGGCATTATCCACATACATATGCGAAACTTCCACTTCTGGATAATCTTTTGAAATTTCTTCCACAACTTTTCTCCACAATTTTGAAGTATCCAAAACATTATGTTTATCTACGCTCGTAAGTTTTTTATTTCTAAGTTTTGCAATTTCAAATGCTTTTTTCGCAATTCTTTCAATTTCAGGTCTTGTGTAAGGAAGTGTATCAAACGCCTTTTCATCAGAATATTCCCTATGCCCAAAATAAAGCCCTCCAGTAAGTTCTCTTACTATCATCACATCAAGTCCATCTCCAATTATTTCTTCCTTCAAAGGACTCGCACTTTTTAACGATTTAAACAAAATAGCAGGTCGCAAATTCGTATAAACTCCAAGTTCCTTCCTAATCGCAAGAAGCCCTCTCTCAGGACGTTTCTTAGGCTCAATATTATCCCATTTAGGCCCACCAATAGCTCCAAGCAAAATAGCATCACTATTTTTACAAACTTCCACAGTTTCACTTGACAAAGGAAATCCATACTTATCCACAGACTCCCCTCCAAGATACCCCCGAACATACTCAAATTGATGTCCAAACTTCTCTCCAACCTTATCCAAAACCTTTATCGCCTCAGCCACTATTTCTGGTCCAATTCCATCTCCATTTAATACTGCAATTTTGTAGTTCATTTTTATACTTCCTTTCTTAATTCATTTAAACTTTTTACATCTTTTTTAATTTTTCTTCAATATTTTCTGTCTATTTCTTTCAAATTCTGGCATAAATTTATTTTTTATGCTATTGTATTCACCTTTATATTTTAGATTTCCTTTTTCATCATAAAATTCCCAAATTCCAGTAGCTTCGGAATTTTTGAGAATTCCTTTTAAAAGAGGTTTTTGATTTTCATAAAAATAATTAATTTCACCATTATGTTTATCATTCAAAAAATTACTTGTCATATAAATTTTTCCACTAGGATAATAAATCACAACCTTTCCTTCTTCTTTATCATTTATATAAGTTCCAGTTGATTGTAATTTTCCAGACATATAATACTGTTTCTCTTCACCCTCTTTTTTCCCTTGAACATAATTTGAAACTGTATTTATTTGCCCATTTTCAAAATATTCCGTAACAATCCCATCAAAAAGACCATTTTTGTAATTTACTTCTACAATTTTTCCACCATCACTAGCAAAAAATTCCCAAAGTCCATCTTTTTTATCATTCTTATAATTACCTTTTCCTATCAAATTTCCATTTTGATAATAAAATTTTGCTTCTCCTTCTCTTTTTCCATTAAGATATTTTACTTCTAATTGCTTTTCTCCACTTTTATATGGTCTATTAAAAGTATAACTTGCTACTCCTAATTTATATGCTGTTTTAGAACCACTTACTGCTTCTTTCTCAAATGACAAATCATCCATTGCCTTTCCTAATTTTTTAATCTCATTTATATCTGCAAAAATTAGTTGCATACTTAACAACATTATTAAAAATATAAGTTTTTTTAACATTTACTTCCTCCATCTAATTATTAAATCTCTCAATTACTTCCAATGTTAAATTCCAAATCCTAAAATAATTCCTCTGTAATATGATGCCCTTTTCTTTAAATTTTCTTAATCGAAGCATCTTCAGTTTCCTGTATTGCCTTTAAAGTTTCCTTATTCGGCACTTTCAATTCAAACGGAATCCCCTGCTCCAAAATACATTTCTTCAAAAATAAATTCATAGCAGTACTCATATTAATCCCCATTTTTTTAAATAATGTTTCCGCTTCTTTTTTCACATTTTCATCAACTCTAGCTGTTACTGTAGCCATTTTTACCACTCCTTTGTAATACTTTTGTTATACAATGTAATTTAGACTACTAAATAATATAAAAATCAATATTTTAATTAACTTTTTCCAAAAATTTACTTTTTTCATTTTTTAAAATCTATTAATCTATTTTCTATCAAATAATTTATATTTTCAACTACCCAGTTTTTATTAAATCTATAAAAAATATCAATTCTAAAAGCTTTACTTTCATTATCTAATTTAAAATATAATTTATATCTCATTATTTTTTTTACTAATTTTAAAACCTTTACTTTTTCCCGTGGGACTATTTTCCTTATTTTACCTATATTTGAAAGTTGTATTCCTGAAGATATTTTTAATGTTACATCACACGAAAATATTTCTATATTGTCTTTCTTAAATAAAACTATAATACTTTCTCTTAAATCCTCGTTAACATCGTAAATAAGTTTTTTATCAAAAAGCACTTTTATAAAATTGTTTTCAGGAAGAAAACACAAATAATTTCTGTCATACTCAATATTATTTTCATTAAAATAATTTTCTATTATTTTATTCCATTCTTTGATAGTTCGCATAATTTTTTATCTCCTAGTCATCTGAAAATTTTTTGTTAAATCCAAGCATACTGCAACTCATAGCACTTTCTGTAATAATTCCCTTTAATTGAAGTTTCAAGATTTTTATTTCTTCTAAAATTCCGATTACAGCTTTTTTTGTAAAACTGATAAGCTCTCTTACACCAGCCACTTCTTCTCCAACTGACTAATTCTCTATTTTTTATAAACACATCAAACGGTAAATCTTTTAAACTTATTTTAGAGAGTTTTTCTTTTTCTCGCTTTCTATATGCAATTCCTTTTGACCACATAGACATCTCCTTTTTTCAAATTATCCCAAAAACTTGAAATTTATTTTCTAACTCGTATCTTCTACTTTTACATCGACAATTTTTCATTTTCAACCAAATTTCTAAAATTAAATTATCTGCTATTTAACAATCCCTTTTGAAATCACATCCAAATCCCCATCACTAAACTGAATATTCGTTTTCACCCCTGTATCAGCTAGTATTTTTTGTGCAATCATTGTCGTTAATGGATAAAGTATATTAAAATGATCTCCACCTGCAATTCGGTATTTCTTGAATGGTATTTTGTATTTGTCTGCGGCTTTTTGCATAGGCTCAAATAGAATATCTCTCCTTTCTTCCTGCCCTTCAAAGTGAAAAGTTGGTGCTGTTATTGAACGGACGTATCGAAGTGATGATCTTACTGCTATTTCTCTAGGATTTGTCAAATCAAATGGAACTCCGCCATATTCATCTGGTTTTTCTGTTGCCCAAAAGAAATCTGGCAAGGCACCTATTGCAAAAACTGCTCGAAAACCTTTTGAATATTCGCTCAAAAGCAAAGCCTTTGTCCCACCTGTACTGTGTCCAACGAGATAAATTCTATTTGGATCAACATAAGGAAGTGATGCCACATATTTTCTGGCTTCTTCCAAGTCTTCAATTTCCCCATAAAACATTTCATATTTTCCAGCATTTGCATTTTCTCCTCTAGCACTTGGTATTGCAAGTACAAAATCATCTCTTTTAAATACACCTGCCCCTTGATAATTATTTTTAGGCGATTCTTCATCCCATCCAAACTCACTATCTCCAATTCCACCAAATCCACCATTTAAATATATGATTGCTGGATATTTTTTCCCGTTATTTTCTTTTGCTGTAATATACATTGGCATTTCTCCTAATTTTGTTGGATAATTTACCAATGAAAACTTGCTATTTTTAGGCGGAATCCCTGGTTTTCCATCTGGTACAAACTCCGTTTTTTGCCCATCGACAATCTTTGTCTTAAAATTTTTATGAGCTTCTTCCAATGTTTCTCCATATATCTCAAAATCAAAACTATTATCAATTTCTTTGCTATTTTTCTCACTCTTTTGAACTTCTGTATTTGCGTTTGAATTTTTACCTCCGTTCCCGCAAGATACTACAAAAGTTGCTAAAATTAGCAATAAAAGTAGTATTTTTTTCATAAAGTCACCTTTCTTTTTTTATTTATTGTTTCAACATTCTTCTTTTGCCCACTCTTTCAGCCAATTTTTCAAAGTATCCACTTTCAATCAAGTTATTTCTATTCTGCATCCACCATGCCTTTCCATTAATTTGGGCAAAATTTATTACTTCTTTTTTTATTTTATCCCCAACTCTTATTGATATTGTCAATTTATAGTTTAAGATTCCTTTTTTTAAATCAATTTTTTCTATATCATCAACATCTATTCTTGTTAAAAGCCCTTTAATTCCACCAAGCATCCCAACTTCGAAAAACAATATTTCATTCTCCTTAAAAAGTATATAACACGGCTTCATCCCTGCTTTCATAATCAATCCAATAAGTCCCATCATCAAAAATGAATTCAAATTTCTTTCTCTTTTAATACCATAAATAAAATTTTTATCATATTCTATCCCATTTTGCTTGAAATATTCTTCTACTTTCAACTGTTCTTTTGATTTTTCTGCCATCTTTTAAATTTTCCTTTCTAATTTTTATTCTATTATTTCAATAAATAACTTCCTTTTCAGCAATATCGTTAACCTTTTTTATTAATTTTTAACAAATAATCGAAGAAATTAGCCCATATAATACTAAATTATTCTTTAAAACTCTATATATTTAATTATTAATATTTTCTGTAATTTCCAAAACATCTTTTGAAATTTTAAACTTTGTAATTTCTTCCAGTTCTAATCTTCCTGTATGTCCATCACCAAAAATTTTTATTCCATTTCCAATATATTTTTCATCTATATTTTTTTAATTTTGTAAATTAAATAACACCAATCAAAAAATGTAATATTTTATTTGTATATATATAATTAAAAATACATGAGCTTATAAATAATCAATACTAAAAACAAATTTTTTTGTACATATTTTTTACTTTAAATTTCGAATTTGATGCACTATAAATTATCCTTATCTTACATACTACATCTGAAATGCCGTTATCCAAAAACATATTCCGGCTATAAGTGAAAGCGGAGTCATCACATATTTTTCTTTCCTGCTTTTTGAAATCATGTTCATAATAGTATTCAGAGATAGGTAGACAGCAAAGAAAAAACAAATATATTTAGTAACCTTAAAAGACAGCCACAAGGAAATAAAACCTCCGGCTTGCAAAATAATTATCATTGCAAAAATTTGGATAGCCACTGAAATGACTGCCATAACTCTAAATTTCTTAGGTAAGATTTTATGTTGTCCACCCATTGTAAATTCGCCCAGAGGAAAACCGCAGGCAACAAGAACTGTCATAATTGCTATAACTCCAAATAATACTGCACCTAATATTGAAAACATAAATCAATATTCTCCCTTCGCAAGATACAAAAAATTTCAGTTACAAATTTAAATTTCTTTCTTTTTTAATACCGTAAATAAAATTTTATGGTACTCTATCCCATTTTGCTTGAAATACTCTTCTACTTTCAACTGTTCTTTTGATTTTTCTGGCATTTAAAAAGTTCTCTTTCCTATTTTTTTCAGAAAATAAATTCTTCCTCAGTAACATCATTAACATAATTAATCTTTTTAGTCAATTCATCCTGATTAAGATACAATTCTTCGAAAATTTTAAACATTTTTTCTTTTTCAATTTCAATATTATCACATTCTTTAGAAATTGTTAGTCTTACCCGTATTTCTTTACCTTTCCAAATGATTTTCCCATACCATTCTTTAAAATAACTACTAGATGTATTTTCACCAAAATCCTGAATTTCCATATCTGATTTTCCTTTCTAAAAAAATTTAAGAAAATTAATCCATATAAAACTCGTCTATTTCACCATTAAAATTACACTCAGCATAAAACATTTTATCAACAAAAAACAATCTTTCGTACATAGTAATAGAAAAACTATTTTCATCATCGTCAGTTAAATCAATTGTTATTTCCATATCTTCATTATCAAGTAACTTTTTAAACGCTTCTTTTGTAAGAAAATTATTTTTCATAATCTTTTCTGTATCTTCTTTTCCAATAATTTTAAGTAATTTTTTCTCCACTTCATCAATACTCTTTGTTTCATAATAAATTTCAGCATACTCAGGCTTTACCCATTTTTCTTCATTAAACCAGTCAACAAACTCTTCAGCAAACAAATTTTTACACTTTGTATCCCAATATTCTTTATTTTCTAAAATTTTTTCAACCATTTCTTCGACTTTTGCTTCATCAAGTTCATCTTCATCAATATCATCTTCACCATTACAGTATAATTTCATTTCTATTTCGTGATTTATCCACATCACTTTACGAGTATGCTCTCCGTCTATGATTTCCCAATTTTTCATTTTTACTCCTTTTTTGACTACTTATGATTCTCCTCATATTTCCTAATCTCATCCTCATGCTCCAAAGTCAGCCCAATCGAATCCAATCCTTTCAGCAATCTCTGTTTCCAGCTTTCCTCCAGCTCAAAGAAATAATCTTTTCCATTTGCAGTCAGTTTGTTATTTTCCAAATCAACTACCACTTTAGCATCTCCAGGAAGTCTAGCCAGTTCCAGTCTATCAGCTTCCGGCAAAGTTATCGGCAAATGCCCATTATTCAGCCAGTTCATATAGAATATCCCTGAATATCCTCCTGCAACAATTACATGAAATCCATAATCTTGCAATGCCCAAGCCGCATGTTCCCTGCTTGAACCACAACCAAAGTTATCTCCTGTAATCAAAATTGTCCCTGTCTTATATTCAGGCTTGTTTAAATTAAAATCCATATTATCTGTTCTGTCCTCATTGTATCTCCACTCATCAAACACATATTGCCCAAATCCTGTTTTTTCGATACTTTTTAAATATTGTTTTGGAATTAATTGATCCGTGTCAATATTGTCATTCATTATTGGAACGATTGTTCCTTCATATTTTGTAAATGGTTTCATTTTTCTCTCCTTGCTTTTATTAATTTTTTAATCCAATCCCATTGATTTTGCTAATTCTCGATCTAGCTCCTGTCCTTTTATATTAGCTTCTCTTGTTCCGTGCAGTTTCATGTAATCTGCGAGCATACCTTCTTTTGGAAGAACTCTAGCCACAAATGTCGCCCATCTCAATAATCCTGTCAAATATAAGTCTAGCACAGTAAAACTGTTTCCTATCGCATATTTTTTATCTTTTAAAAATTCAGTTAATGTATTTAAAGCTGTATCGTAATCTCCATATCCTATGCTCATTCTTTTCTTTTCGCTTGACGGAACATCAAAAAATTTATCCATAAAAGCATACTCCAGATGAAGTGCAAAAAACATCCAACGATAAAATTCTCCCCTTTCCACAGAATTAACTGGAGGAATCAAGTTTTTTTCAGGATACATATCCGCTAAAAATGTTAAAATTGCCGCTGTTTCTGTAATAACTTTTCCATCTACCTCTAGTGCTGGTGCTTTCCCCATTGGATTTACTGAAAGATATTTTTCAGATTTCATTTCTTTACCAAAATGAACAGGCACTATGTCATACTCTGCTCCACATTCTTCTAACATCCATCTTACAGACACTCCTCTTGAATATGGATTTGTATAAAAAGTTATCTTTTTCATAGTATTTTTCTCTCTTTCAATTCTTTTATTTTTATTAATTATCATTAACCACTATTAATACTTTTATCTCACTTCTTCCAATTCTCTAACATCCACAAACTTCCCAAAAATAGCAGCTGCTGCAGCCATTGCAGGACTTACCAAATGTGTTCTTGCACCTTTTCCTTGCCGTCCTTCAAAGTTTCTGTTGGAAGTTGAAGCACAGTGCTCTCCAGCTGGTATCAAGTCAGGGTTCATTCCAAGACAAGTGGAGCACCCAGCTTCTCTCCATTCAAATCCCGCATCTTTTAATATTTGTGCAATTCCATTTTCTTCAGCCGCTTTTTTAACAACTTGTGAGCCAGGAACTACAACTGCTGTGATATTTGGTGCAACTTTCTTTCCTTTTACAATTTTTGCAACAATTTCCAGATCGCTCAGCCTTCCATTTGTACACGAACCAATAAATACGTGTTTTAAAGGTATGTCAAATGGAGTTTGTCCTGGTTTTAAGCCCATGTATTCGTATGCTTTTTCATCATTATGATCTTTGATTTCTGGAAATTTTTCAGTAACATTGATTCCCATTTCAGGATTTGTTCCCCAAGTAACTTGCGGTTCAAGATTTGTAACATCTATTTTTATATGCTTGTCAAAGGCTTCTACTGAATCTGTATACAATTCCTTCCATTCAGCTACCTTTTTGTCAAATTCCTCACCTTTTGGTGCAAATCTTCTTCCTTTCACATAATTAAATGTAGTTTCATCAGGTGCGATAATTCCTGATTTCCCCCCACCTTCAATCGCCATATTGCATATTGTCATTCTTTCTTCCATCGAAAGCCCTCTTATCGTATCTCCAAAAAATTCGAAGGCATAACCATTTCCAAGTCCAATTCCATATGTCTTGATTATATGAAGTATTATATCCTTTGCATAAACACCTTTTTGTAACTTTCCAGTAATTTCAATTCCCATCGTCTTCGGTTTTTTCTGCCAGATTGTCTGTGTAGCCAGAACATGCTCAACCTCACTTGTCCCAATTCCAAATGCAATTGCTCCAAATGCTCCATGAGTAGCAGTATGGCTATCCCCACAAACTACAGTTTTCCCAGGTTGCGTAAGTCCTTGTTCAGGCCCTACCATATGCACAATTCCATTATTTTCATTAAACATATCAACAAGTTCAATCCCAAATTCCTTACAGTTGGCAGCAAGAGCATCAAGTTGTGCTTTAGAAATTTTGTCTTTAATATCTAGTCTTTGTGACATTATAGTAGGTGTGTTATGATCCATCGTTCCAAAAGTCAAGTCAGGTCGTCTAACCTTTCTTCCAGCAAGTCTCAATCCTGAAAACGCCTGTGGTGAAGTAACCTCGTGAATTAAGTGTAAATCTATATAAAGCAATTGTGCTTCTCCAGGCTCTCCTGTAATTACGTGTTTTTCCCAAACTTTATCAAACAAAGTTTTTGGTTTTTTCATTTGATTTTTCATTTCTGACATCTTTTTATCCTCCGATTTTATTTTTCTCTCCAAATTTTTCTATAATATTTTTATTAAAATTGTTTCATTCTTACTGATAAATCTAAAAAATATTCATAATTTATAGTTTTTATATCCATTTTCCCAACTTTCTATTCTTATAAAATTAATAACAATCCCAGTTGTAAAAAACATCTGAAAAATCTTTATTTTTCAATTTTTCACGATTTATAAAGAAATTCATCACTCCACAATCTCCAATCATAATTTCCCCTCCACTGTCAATTTGAAATAACAAAGTGTCATATTCTTTCAATTGTTCTTCATCTCTTGGCTCAAATTGAGTAAAAAACGGAAATCCATTGCATTTTGTTCCACCATTTTCCCCATCAGAATTACTTTCAAATATTCCCTCAACTTTTTGATACAATTTTTCTTTTTCATTTACATCGATATTTTTTTCTTTTAGCACTTCTTCAAATAACTTTTCCAAAAGCGTATAATCAAAAGTCTCTTTTTCACTACTTTTCAAAGAAAAATTCATTTTACAAGGCTTATTTGCTATTTCTAAATTTCCTGAATTTTCTCTATAAGGATTGTACATTTTCTTAAACTCAACTTCCGAATGATAGTCCTCAATTTTTTCATAATAAATCACATCAAAACCATCTCGATTTGTATAATCGTCAAAATCCAATCCCAGCAAATCCTCTCCCAAAATCCAAAACTGCAAAATCCCTTCCTGTGGGAAATCTTCAAGCCCCTTCAAATCATCACAATTTATCTGTGCAAGGAACATAAATTGTTGTCCTTTTGAATTTGTTGGAATTTTTCTCCCTATTGGAATGTACGGAATCCCTTCAATTTTGCTATCCGTTATTTTTATTTCTTTTGAAGCATTGACCGAAGCATCTGCAACCATCATTTCTTTTGCCGTTTCCTGATATTTTTTCTCTATTTCCTTAAAAATATCTTTTGCTGAAATTTTTAATTCTTTCTCTTCCATTTTACACCTCTTTCAATTCTTTACTTGACTTTCTTCAATTTCAATATCACAATTTTAGGCTGAGCAAAAAATCTTATAAACATCTCAAAAGCTCCGCCACCAACACCTGAAGTAGTATAAATTTTATGTCCATCATATTCCTTTAATCCGTAACCGTATTTCCAAGGATGTTTAATTTCTGCCCATAATATCAATCCGAACAATGTTATCTGTCCACCATGAGTATGCCCTGCCAAAGTCATATCTGCCCTTTCCTTCTGTTTATCTGTCATATATTCAAAATATTCAGGATTATGTGTAATGAAGATATTAAAATAATCTTTTTTTATACCATTAAGTGCCTTCTTTGCATCAGGTTTCCCTTTTAGTAAATCGTCAACTGCTGAAATGTAGATACTCTGGTTATTTACGGTTATTTTGTCATTTTCATTTACCAGCACTTTGTACCCAAGGCTTTTCAGTCCAGCCATATTTTTTTCCACAGAATTATAATCATGATTTCCCAAAACTGCATAAATTCCGTATTCAGGTTTTTCCAGTTTTTCCATTCCCTTGTAAAACCTTGGAATTTTACCAGTCCAGTTAGTATAGTCACCACCCAGAATTATAATATCCTTTTCCTGCTTGTTTATCAAATCAATAATCCTGTCAAGCTGCTTCTGATTAAATCTCGCATAAGTATCTAGCTGAAAATCTGCCGCAAAGACAATCTTCTTTCCATCAAATTCTTGTGGAATATCTTTTGAAGCAATTTCTATCGTTCTGACCTTGAGCTGTGTATATTCATAATGTGCATAAATTAGGCAAATTATAAAAAATATTGCTAAAATTCCTAAAACTGAAAATACTGTTTTTTTAGTTATCATAAAATTTTCCTTTTCAATTGTTTTATTTTCTCTCTAATTTTGAATTTATAACTTTTCTATTTATTTCTTAATCAGCAACTGCACTTACTTCTATTTCTATCATCAATTCCTTATCAATTAATGAAGACACCTCTACCATTGTTGCAACTGGTTTAATGTCCCTAAAAAATTCTCCATGTGCTTTTCCATATTCTTCCCATTTTGAAATATCTGTAACAAACATTCTTGTTCTAATAACATTTTTTAACCCCAATCCTTCCTTTTCAAGAAGTTTTTTTATATTTTCAAGAATATATTTTGTCTGTTCATAGGCATTTCCTGCTGCATAAGGCTTTCCATCCCTAACGGCTGTTGTTCCTGCTATTTCAAAAATATTTCCTATCCTTACTGCTCTCGAATATCCTACAATGTCCTCCCATGGAGAATTTCCACTTATATTTTTTCTCATCAATTTAACTCCTTTCAAAATTTCATACTTACCAATAATATTCTGTGTTTCAAAAAGTTTATAATAAATGTTTATTATTTTTTATCCTCTTTTAAGTTCAAAAATCACAATTTCAGGCTGTGCAAAAAATCTTATAAACATCTCAAAAGCTCCGCCACCAACACCTGAAGTAGTATACATCTTATGTCCGTCATATTCCTTCAGACCGTAACCATACTTCCATGGATGCTTAATCTCAGCATGCAGTATCAGTCCAAACAGTGTTATCTGCCCACCGTGAGTATGCCCTGCCAAAGTCATATCTGCCCTTTCCTTCTGTTCATCTGTCATATATTCAAAATATTCAGGATTATGTGTGACGAAAATATTAAAGTCATCTTTTTTTATGCCATTAATCGTCTTCTTTGCATCAGGTTTCCCTTTTAGTAAATCGTCAACTGCTGAAATGTAGATACTCTGGTTATTTACGGTTATTTTGTCATTTTCATTTACCAGCACTTTGTACCCAAGGCTTTTCAGTCCAGCCATATTTTTTTCCACAGAATTATAATCATGATTTCCCAAAACTGCATAAATTCCATATTTAGGCTTTTCTAACTTTTCCATTCCTTTGTAAAATCGTGGAATTTTACCAGTCCAGTTGGTATAATCGCCACCCAGAATTATAATATCCTTTTCCTGTTTGTTTATCAAATCAATAATCCTGTCAAGCTGCTTCTGATTAAATCTTGCATAAGTATCCAGCTGAAAATCTGCTGCAAAGACAATCTTCTTTCCATCAAATTCTTTTGGAATATCCTTTGAAACAATTTCTATTGTTCTAACCTTGAGCTGTGTGTACTCATAATGTGCGTAAATTAGACAAATTATAAAAAATATTGCTAAAATTCCTAAAACTGAAAATATTTTCTTTTTTGTTTTCATAAACTTTTCCTTCTTAATTTTTTCAAATATTAAATTTATTAGTTGTGCATTTCATCATACATTCTTGCCAATTCCAACGTTCTTGATCTTGTTCTTCTTACTCTTATCCTCATCTCTTCCAATCCTCCTAATGTTCCACATCCTACCCTTTCTCCATTTGAATCCGCAGGACAATATTCATCCATTGCTGTATTTACTTCTTTTTCTACACTTTTTATCCATGCTTTCTGGCTATTTTGAAGTTTTGCTTTCTGACTTCCTGAAAGTTCTGACATTAAAAGTGAATATATTTTATTAAGCTCCTTAGTCCATGCCTCATTAGCATCTTCATTATTTCTTAAAGCATCTATTTCAGAACTAACATTACCTTCATTTGCAGAAGTCATTCTACTTTTCAAATCCTTTTCATAAATAGTTCTATTTTTTACAACATTAGTATTATTTACTGAAGTTGTTAGTTGTTGAGTTATATTTTTAGTTTTATCTGTTGTGGATACAGGTGTACCTATTGTTGCTTGCTTTTCAGATTGAGTTTTTAAAATTTCATGCTCCTTAGCTCTATTCTCTAATTTTTTTGTCTGTACATTCAACTTTCTAGCTTCCTGATAGGAATTATAAAGTAAAAAACCACTACCAAGAAATAATACTGCAAATATCCCAATTATTATCTTTTTATCCATAATCCAGCAACTCCTTTTATTTAGTTTTTCATTTTATCAAATTTTCTAAGTGTGCATTCTTGCTTCAAGATCTTCAATACTTTTTTCAAGCTGTACAAATAATCAAGCATATCGATTATTTCATCTTTTGAAAGTACAATTTTTTGTATAAATTGATCTCTTTTCCAACAACTGAATGAAAATGAAAATCTTTAGCTATCCTTAAAGGTATTTCTTCTTCTTTGTTCTTTTTAAAAAAATCAAATATTCCCATTTCTTCTCTCTTTCTAAATCTAAATCTTCTTCAGTTCAAAAATCACAATCTCAGGCTGTGCAAAAAATCTAATAAACATTTCAAGAAAAGCCCCTCCTAATCCTGAAGTAATGTATATTTTATGGCCGTTATATTCCTTCATTCCATAACCATATTTCTTCTTATCCTTTATTGCCGACATAATAATTTTCCCAAAGAAAGTAACCTGTCCGCCGTGAGTATGTCCAGCAAGTGTCATATCTGCCTTTTCCTTCTCATCTTCTGTCATTTCCTCAAAATATTCAGGATTATGAGTCAAAAATAATACAAAGTCCTCTTTTTTCAATCCTTCAAGAGCCTTTTTTGCATCAGGCTTTCCATGCCACAAGTCTGTCACTCCTGCAATATATATATTTTCATTATTTATTGTTATTTTCTTATTTTCATTTACGAGCAGATTAAATCCAAGTTTTTTCATATTTTCAGCAGTTTCCTTTTCACCTGGATACTCATGATTCCCATAAATCGCATACACTCCAAGTTCTGGAATCTTTATATTCTTAGCATCTTCATAAAACTTAGGAATATTTTTCTCCCAAGTTGCATAATCTCCCCCCAGCAGTATCATATCCTTTTTCTGTGCATTAATCAGTTCAATCGCCTTTTTCTGTTGTTTTCTATTATATCTTGACATTGTATCATATTGAAAATCTGCTACAAACAGCACTCTCTTGCCATCAAACTCCTTTGGAACATCCTTCGACTTTATCTCAATCATTTTAATTTTTATTTGTTTATATTCATAATGTGAATCAATCAAAAACACAATAATTATTGTTAAAAAAACACACAAAACATTAAGAATCCAACTTTTCCCTTTCATTTTTTCTCCTTATTAACAAATTTACACCCGTCCCTACAAGAAATATAATATCCAAAGATCCTATATAAGCAAAATACCCATAAACAATAGCGATCATAAATATTCCCATTTTATCATCTCCAACTTCTGAAAATCCTTCTTGAGCCCACAATAAAAATAATAATATTTTTACTGCCACTCCAGCTATTGTTAAAATTATTAATATTTTTTTCCCTATTCTCGCTTTTGCATAAAAATATGATAAAAATATATTAAGCAAAGCCAATACAAAATAACTTATTCCAAAATACGCATCTCCACCAATTTTTAAATTTTCTAAAACCGATTCTCCTAACCAAAACAATAAACTTGATACAAGAATATTAAAACAAAGCAGATAAAGAAAATATGAACTTCTAAGAATTATTTTTTTCATTCTTTCTCCTTCTAAATAAGTTGAACAATAATCCTAAATAAAAGTATAAATTTAGCATTCCCATATAAGCTCCAAAGCCTGCTACCATGAAAAATGCAAAAAATATACTTTCTCCCGTATCATCAAGGGACGTTATATATTTTAATATACAAAAAAGTATTACCGCTTTTATTGTTACTATAGCTAATGGAGGAATTAACAAACTTTTTTTACCCGCTTTTATTTTTGAAATTAAATAAGCAAAAATGAAGCTAATGATAATAAAAATAATTTCTTCTAGTGAAAATAATCTTTCTAAAACCCACTTATTTTTTATATTTAAACTTTCTAAAAAACTATAAATGCTATTATTAAATCTTATAATCGTCAAAATAATGTCAAAAAATGTTAAAAACAATAAGTAGAATAACCAAAAAAATCCTTTTTTCATCTTTATTCTCCACCTAATTTTTTATTTAACTATTTAAGAATTTTAAAAATATTTCACTCATTAGGATTATCATCAAGAACTATCGCACAAATAATATAAGCCAGTAGACCTGTTCCTGCACAAAGAACTAAAATAAGCCATATTATTCTTACAATATTTGAATCAATATCGAAATATTCTGCAAGTCCTCCACATACACCTGTAATTTTTCTATCTTTTACTGATTTGTACAATTTATTTTTCATAATATAAAACTCCTTTTCTTCGTTTGTTTTAAATACAAATATTTTCTATTTTTCTTCCTAATTACTCACAAATTCCTTAACTTTCTCAAGAAATTTCTTCCTATCCTCATCTTTACCTTTTGCTCTAAAACTATAATGAATCCACTTCGTTTTCTTTATCCCAATTCCACCAAGATTGGCTTTTTTCATGGTAATTCCAAATCCTGTAATATTCAGTAAAAATTTAGGTGCTGTAGCAGTTGTAATCATTTTTGCCATTTTTATGTTTGTTAAATTACCCTTTATTCCAGTTTGTGTACTTTCATAAGCAAATCCTTTAGTCATAACTTTGTCAAAAAATCCTTTTAATGTTGCAGGCACTGACATCCACCATATTGGAAATACAAGTATCAATTCATCAGTATTTTTCAAAATTTCCTGATATTTTTCCACTAAAGGATCAATACTTTTCCCTTGTGAATACAAAGACAATTCTTCTTCTGTCATCACAGGATTAAATTTATCCTTATTCAAATCTATAATTGTATATTTTTGTTTTGTTTCATCAAGTTTTTCCACTACTTTATCTAAAATTGCCTTGTTAAAACTTCCATTCCATGGATGTGCAAAAACTATTGTTTTCATTTTTGAATTTCCTCTTTTCTACAAATAATTTTTCAAAATACTTTATTAAAACTTTTTGGATACATTTAAATTTAATACAAAAATTAGCAATTTCCATATTTAAAAAAATTTTTAACCTATAATCTTTGAAATTAATTTGGCGAACAGTGTCCGCCATTTTCCAAAACCATAAAACAATAAAAGTTTTCTAAATTATGCGAACGGTGTTCACACTTTTTGTATTTAAAAAATCAGAAAATTCCCTCCATCTCTACCTAAAATAATATTAGTATTTTATCTGTTCTTTTACTTTCAGAACCAAAGGCTTTCCTATAATAAGACACAAATTACCCAATACACCAAGTGTCAAAGCACTAAAAAGGAATTTACTTGTTGCTATTTCTCCATTTAAAGTTTTAAATAATAAAATTGTAATTGAAAGCCAAAATATCAAAGCAAATAACCAATTTTTCCAATTAAATCTTATTTCAATTTCCATAACTTCTTTTTCAATGTTTATTTTTTGTTCCGAACTTTTAACAAAAAGTGTACTTGCTTTAATTGTATGTTCTCCATAATCTACATATTCAATTTCTTTTTTTATTCCTTTAAATGTTATAATTTCATCATCTAGAAAAAAATTCATTGAAATATTTTGTCTAATATTTGATTTATCATTTATAATCAATTTAGGCATAAATTTCCCTCTCGATCATTCAGAATTATTTATTATAAAGCCTATTTATTCCGTTAATATAAGCCTTTATACTTGCTTCTACAACATCTGTACTTTGTCCTCTACCAATAAATCTGTTTCCATTTTTCTCGATAATTACAACTACTTGTGCCTGTGCATCAGTATCTCCAGTTATTGCCTCCAGCTTGTATTCTTCTAAAACAAAAGTATCACTTACCGCTAGATTAACCGCATTATAAGCTGCATCAACAGGTCCATCTCCAAGAGCTTCTTTAACTAGTTTTTCTCCATCCAGTTCAATTGTAACTGTCGCTTTTGGCTTTTTCCCTTCCTGTCTTGAAATTTCAAAGTGAGCCAGTTTTATTCTTCCTTCTATTTTTGCTGCTTCTCCAGCAACTAATGCGATAATGTCTTCATCTAAAACATATTTTTTCTTATCTGCCAATTTTTTAAACTGTGCAAATAATTCTTCCACTCTGTCACTTCCGACATGATTAAATCCTAGTGATTCTAATTTTTGTACAAAAGCGTGTTTTCCTGAATGTTTTCCGAGTACTAAGCTGTCCGGATTTCTTCCAACTGATTCTGGACTCATAATTTCGTAAGTTTCAGGATTTGCTAATACTCCATGTTGATGAATTCCTGATTCGTGTGCAAAGGCATTTGCTCCAACAATTGCTTTATTTGGCTGTGTTGAAACTCCTGTCAAAAGGCTTACTAATTTACTTGTTGGGTAAATTTGCTTTGAATCAATGTTTGTATAATATTCTTCAAACAAGTCTTTTCTAGTTTTTAAAATCATTGCAATCTCTTCAAGCGAAGTATTCCCTGCTCTTTCTCCAAGTCCATTAATTGTACACTCAATCTGAGTTGCTCCAGCTTGAATCGCCGCAACCGAATTTGCTACAGAAAGTCCCAAATCATCATGGCAATGCACAGAAATATCCACATTTTCAATCCCTTTAACATTGTTTTTCAAATAAGTTATAAGTTCAAACATTTCATTTGGAGTTCTATAGCCTACTGTATCAGGTACATTAAGTGTAGTTGCCCCAGCTTTTATAGCTGTTTCATATACTTCCACCAAAAATTCCTTTTCAGTTCTAGTCGCATCTTCTGAAGAAAATTCAATATCGTCAATAAACGATTTTGCATAAGACACCATTTCTTTTACTCTATCTAAAATCTGCTCTTTTGTCATTTTTAGTTTGTATTCCCTATGAATCGGAGAAGTTGCAATAAATGTATGTATTCTTGGTTTTTTCGCATTTTTCACTGCTTCTGCAGCTACTTCAATATCTTTTTTTACAGCCCGAGACAAACTCGTAACTGTAGACTTTTCCACATTTTCTGCAATCATCTTAACTGCCTCAAAATCCCCTGGTGATGCTACCGCAAATCCAGCCTCAATCACATCCACCCCAAGACTCTCAAGCTGTTTTGCAATTCTCAGCTTTTCCTGTGCATTAAGATTGACACGTGGTGTCTGTTCTCCATCTCTTAGCGTTGTATCGAATATTTTAATATGTTTTTTCATTGTCTCCTCCTTATTAGGTAATACTTTTCATTTTATTTT
This sequence comes from Leptotrichia massiliensis, assembly GCF_900104625.1. Lineage (NCBI taxonomy): Bacteria > Fusobacteriati > Fusobacteriota > Fusobacteriia > Fusobacteriales > Leptotrichiaceae > Leptotrichia > Leptotrichia massiliensis. The sequence continues at coordinate 113,503 of NZ_FNVZ01000005.1, read as the reverse complement.
TATTTTATAGAATATATTGCTGCCTGCTCTGCATGAATAATCGCTGTATCAAATAACGGAATATCAGTATCTTCATTTTTTATAAGAAGTCCTATTTCAGTACATCCTAATATTATACCTTCTGCTCCTTTACTTCTTAGCTTATCAACAATTTCTAAAAATTTCTTTTTTGAATCAGAATTTATGGTTCCAAGACAAAGTTCGTCATATATTACTTCATTTATAATTTCTATATCATTCTTATCAGGTATTATAACATTTATACCCTTTTCAATAAGTTTTGATTTGTAAAAATCCTGTTCCATCGTATATTTTGTTCCAAGCAATGCTATATTTTTTAATCCTTTTTCTAATATTTTCTCTGCTGTCATTTCAGCAATATGCAATATTGGAATGGAGATTTTTTCTTTAATTTGGTTAACAACCTTGTGCATTGTATTTGTGCAGATAACTATGAAATCTGCTCCCGCTTTTTCCAAATTATATGCAGCTTCTCCCAAGATTTCTCCACTTTTTTCCCAGTTGCCATTTGACTGACATTCTTCTATTTCTTGAAAATCTACACTGTATAATATGCATTTAGCTGAATGAAGTCCACCAAGCTTTTCTTTCACAGTTTCATTTATTATTTTATAATAAGTTACTGTGCTTTCCCAGCTCATTCCTCCTATTAATCCTATTGTTTTCAAATTCATCTTCCTTTCAAAATAAAAATTTTCTATTCTTTCACAGCCTCAAATCTCAATCTCACATAATCCGCCAGAATTTGTCCATTTTCATTTCTTTCCAGTTCTTTTTCAACTTTTTCTGTTATTTCATCAATCAGTTTTTCATGCATTTCCACCGGAACGTTTACAAGAGCAGGTGCAGAAAAAGTTTGCAACCATCCTTTTATCCCGGTTGGAAGCAAAGTAGGACGGGGAAAGCTTATCATTCTTTTGACTTTTAATCCATATTTTTGAAGTAATTTCGTTTTTTCTTCCGGAGTTGGAAAAAACCAGCATTTTTTAGCTTTCAGGTTATGTTTTTCTACAGTTTCAAAAATAGCATTTTCTATTTTCCCCACATTTCCTTTACAGCCCGTCTCGGCTACAAAACGTCCGCCTTTTTTCAAGGCTCTAGATGCTCCTTCCATTACTTTCTCGGGATTAGTCATCCAATGTAACGCCGCATTGGAAAAAATCGCATCAAATTCATTTTCAAATTTCATATTCTGTGCATCTCCCTGTACTGCCTCAACCCCAATTTTTCTTGCTGCCTCAACAAATTTCTGACTTCCATCAAGTCCTAAAACTTTGCACCCATATTCAGTAATTTTCTTAGTCAATACTCCATCTCCACAGCCTAAATCCAAGATATACTCATCTTTTTGAGGATTTAACCATTCAATCAGCTCTTCTCCGTAAACTGATACAAAACGTGCATTTTTCTCATATTTTTCCTTTTCCCAATGCTGACTTACTTTCATTTTATATTCCCCTTCTGTTTTTTTAAAATTACACTTTGATACTATTCCTGATTTAAATAGTGAATATTTAATAAATTTTAAAATACATATTATTTAGCAAAGTTCTCATTATTACTACAGTTTCTGTTTTCTAACGATATTTAGTATCAAATTATTTTGTTTAATAATAGTTTTTCTATTTTTATTATGTTTTCTTACTTGAAAAATTTGCAATAATTTCGTTATTTAAAAAGAGTTTTGTATAAATTCTGAAAATATTACATTTTTTCTCCACGGCTCATTGCTACAACCCCAGTTTTAGCGATTTCGAGTATTCCATAACTTTTCATCATTTCTACAAATCCACGTAATTTTTTCACATTTCCTGTAAGTTCTATTACAAGCGAGTTTGGTGCCACATCCAGCACTTTTCCACGATAAATGTCTGCAATTTGAACGATTTGAGCTCTAGTCTGAGCGTCGGATTTTACTTTTATAAGCATAAGTTCACGTCTTATAACGCCTTCCGATGGAAAAATTTTTACTTTTACAACGTCAACGATTTTATAAACTTGTTTTTGAATCTGATTTAATGCCTTATCGTCACCATCAACTGTAAGTGTCAATCTTGCATAACCTGGCTTATTTGTAACTCCCGCTGTCATTTTGTTTACTGAATATCCTCTTCTATTAAACATAGACATTATTCTTGATACAATTCCGTTTGTATTTTTAGTAATTATTAATATTTCATGCTCCTTAATCATTTTCCAACACTCCTTTCTTACCTATCATCTGACTTACAGTTTTTCCAGCAGGTATCATTGGGAACACATTTTCTTCCTTTTCAACAATACAATCCAGTATCACGCCTTCATCTGATAAAATCAAATCTTTTAATTTATTCTCCAAATCTGCCTTTGTCTTCAGTCTTTCCGATTTTATGCCATACGCATCAGCAATTTTCACAAAATCAGGGTTACATTCCAAATCAACAAAAGAATATCTTCTATCTTTAAATAATTCCTGCCATTGTCTAACCATTCCCAAGAATGAATTGTTTATAATTACTACTTTTACTGGCAAATTATACTGTCTAATCATCATAATTTCTTCAAGCGTCATTTGAAAACCACCATCTCCAACGATTAACACAACTTTCTTATCTCTTGCCCCAACTTGAGCTCCAATTGCTGCTGGCACTCCAAATCCCATTGTTCCAGCTCCACCTGAAGTTACGATGCTATTTGCATTTTTATAAGTCATATATTGTGCAGCCCACATTTGATGCTGTCCAACATCTGTTACAACGATTGTATCCCCATCCAGAATATCGTTAATTGCCTTTAATACTTCCTGTGGAAGCAATTTATCCTTACCAACATCTCTATGTGCCAATGGATATTCTTTTTTCCATTCTTTTACTTTATCTGTCCATTCTTTGTGATCCTGTGGCTCCAATTCCTTATTGATTTCAGAAAGCACATTTTTCAAATCTCCAACGATTGGAACATCAGCCTTTTTATTTTTATCAATTTCAGCAGGATCAATATCTATATGTATTATTTTCGCACGTTCACAAAATTTACTCGGATTTCCTGCGATTCTATCATCAAATCTTATCCCAGCCGCAATTACCAGATCCGCCTCATCAGTGGCATAATTCGCTGGAACAGTCCCATGCATTCCAAGCATTCCAAGTGACAAATCATGATTTTCAGGAAATGCTCCAAGTCCTAAAAGAGTTGTAGTTACTGGCATATCCATTTTATTTGCAAGTTCAAAAAGTTCCTTTGAAGCCTGCGATTTTATAACTCCTGCTCCTGCAATAATTAATGGCTTTTTCGCTTTTTTTATCAATGATAATGCTCTTTTTATCTGTACAGGATGCCCAACATAAGTCGGATCGTATCCTTCCAGCTGCACTTCCTTGTCAAACAGCTTGTTAAATTCCTCATAAGAAATTTCCTGCTGCTGAATATCGTTTGGTATATCCACCAATACAGGTCCCGGTCTTCCTGTTGAAGCTATAAAATAAGCCTCTTTTATAATTCTTGGAATATCTTTAATATTTTGCACCAGATAATTCCCTTTTGTTATTGGAACTGTAATTCCTACAATGTCAGTTTCCTGAAAAGCATCTCTACCAAGCAAGTTGCTTCTTACCTGCCCTGTTATTGCCAGCAATGGTATAGAGTCCATGTGTGCTGTCATAATCCCTGTAACCAAATTTGTTGCTCCAGGTCCCGAAGTTGCAAGACAAACTCCCACTTTTCCAGAAACTCTCGCATATCCGTCTGCGGCATGTACTGCTCCCTGCTCATGTCTTGCAAAATAATGTTTAATCTTTTCAAAACTGTAAATTTCATCATAAATAGGTATTACCGCTCCACCCGGATACCCAAACATATCAGTCACACCTACTTTATGCAGGCACTCCAACAGCATTCTTGCACCATTTATCATTTCGCTACTCATTTTTCAACCACCTTTTCTTTTAAAATTTTATTTTTATTATTCTATTTCCTGAGAATTTAACCTTTTTATTACATATCCTCTTTTACTAAATTCCTCTGTTATTTTGTTAATATGTTCCTCGCCATTCGTTTCTACTGTTACCTGAAGTTCTACATCGTGAAATCTGTTAAGATTTTTAAATTGATTATGCTCAAGCCTTATAACATTTGCATTCTGTTCAGAAAGAATTTGTGACACAGCAACCAGCTGCCCCGGTTTATCAGGCAAGTCAACCGAAAATCTAAATATTCTCCCTCTTACAACAAGCCCTTTATTTATCATAGAGGAAATCGTCAGCACATCAATATTTCCTCCACTTAAAATTGATACAATTTTTTTCCCTTTTTCCTTAATCTTTCTAAGTGCCGCAACCGAAAGAACTCCCGCATTCTCTGCAACAATCTTATGCTTTTCAACTAACAGAAGAAAAGACTCCATAAGTTCATAATCTGAAATTGTAATTATATCGTCCACATAATTTTTTATATAATCAAAATTCAGTTCCCCAATTTTCCTAACTGCCGTTCCATCAGCAATTGTATTAGTTTCAGGCAGTTCCACAATATCTCCATTTTTTAGAGCCGCAATTGCCGAAGCCGCTCCTTCTGGCTCTACACCAATTATTTTTATCACAGGATTTTTCAGTTTTGCCGCAAGCGCAATTCCCGAAATAAGTCCTCCGCCTCCAAGTGGCACAAGAATTATATCAGCATCAGGTAATTCTTCTAACACTTCAAGTGCAATTGTTCCCTGTCCTTCCACAACATCATCATCATTAAATGGATGAATAAACACATACCCTTCTTTCTCCTGCAATTCTCTCGCATAATTATAGGCATCATCATATTCTTCCCCTGCCAAAATAACCTCAGCTCCATATTGACGAGTTGCTTCCACCTTTATAAGAGGCGTGTACTTAGGCATTACAATAACTGCCTTAATTCCCAGTTTCTGAGCCGCAAGAGCCACACCCTGAGCATGATTTCCTGCTGATGAAGCAATAACTCCCTTTCTCTTCTCCTCTTCCGTCAATTTTGCAATCTTGTTATATGCTCCCCTAAGTTTAAACGAACCTGTTCGTTGTAAATTTTCAGGCTTAATATAAACATCATTTCCAGTTTCTTTCGAGAATACTGAACTGTGAATCAATTTAGTTTTAGTAATCACAGTACTTAATCTCTCTCTTGCTTCCATAAAATCATAAAGTTTATGCAATCTCTTCACCTTCTTCAAAAAATTTTTATTTTAATAACTCAAATTAATATTAACAGTTCTTTGAATGACTGTTAATAAATATTTCCTCTTATAATTTCTATGTTTTTTCTTTTTTATAACGCAAAGGGGATCAATCGCCATCCCCTTTGCAATCCCTGCTCGTCTAAGCATTTTTTTGAAATAAAATTGAAACTCGCTTTTTAATAAAGATTATTTCAACTCTTTAAACAAATTCAACTTCAATATTTTTAAAAAAGCTCAGACAATCAATTTTATTCCAAAAAAATCACGACAATTTTAGTTTAATTATATATAGTTAATTTAACTGCCACAAATAATAAGAATAAAATAATTATTAATCAAATATTTTAAAATAAGAATCATATATTTTTTATCTTTTCATTTAAAAACTCTATTATTATCTTTACAATTTCTGGCTGAAACCAATATTCATCAGAATGTCCTGCCCCAGTTACTACATACCTTGTTGATTCTATCCCTTTTTCAATTAATGCCTTGTGAAGTTTTTCTGTATGAATTGGAGGGACTAAAGTGTCTGCGTCTCCATGCATCAATAGAAATGGTGGCGTTTTATCGGAAATATACGATATTGGGTTTGTTACTTTTATATCATTTCTTACATCATTTAGCCAAAATTTCACTGATAATAATATTGCCCTGTAACCTTCATCAATATCATCTGGAATTTCAAAATCCACTTCTCCAAAGTCTGTTACTCCATAAATATCGATAACTACCTTTATATCGCTATTTTCAGATAAATTTTCACCTTTGTCAAAATCTCTTGTTCCATTTGTCGCTCCAGCCATTGCTACAAGATATCCACCAGCAGAATCTCCCATTATAGCTATTCTCTCCTTGTCTATCCCATATTCATCAGCATTAGCCTTCAAAAATCTGATTGCTGATTTTACATCTTCTACACTTTGTGGAAATACTCCATCAGGAATAGTTCTATATTCCATGCTTGCAACCACGTAACCAGCCTTTGCAATTTCAATTCTTTGCTGTAGATAATTTTCCTTGTAGCTATGTGCAAATGAGCCACCTGTTACGAACAGCACTGTTGGAAACTTTCCTTCTCTATTTGGTTTCAAAATATCCATTTCCAATTTTATATTTTTTCTAAAATAGCTGACTGGCTGTGAATAAGTAACATTCACTATTGATTTTATCTTTTCCTGTGTCAGCTCGATATTTAAAACTTTACTTTCTCCACCATTTCCCATTTCTATCTTCTCCTTTGTTAAAACACATTAATCCAATATCTCAATAGCCCCTCTATCCGCAGAGGACACGTGCATTGCATATTTTCTCAAATACCCTTTTACTTCAATTTTGAATGGCTCCAATTTAGCTTTTCTTGCTTTAATTTCCTCATCCGAAATTTTTATATTTATTGTTCTGCTTGGAATATCAATTTCAATAATATCTCCATCTTGAACTATAGCAATATTTCCACCCGAAGCGGCTTCTGGCGAAACGTGTCCAATTGAAGCTCCTCTTGTCGCTCCTGAAAATCTTCCGTCTGTAATTAACGCAACATCCTTGTCAAGTCCCATTCCAGCAATCATAGCTGTTGGCGATAACATTTCTCTCATTCCAGGTCCACCTTTTGGTCCTTCATATCTAATAATTACAACATCTCCTGCTACGATTTTTCCACCAACAATTGCTTCCACAGCTTCTTCCTCACTATTAAATACTTTTGCTGGTCCTGTATGCTGCAGCATTTCTGGATCTACTGCCCCTTCTTTAACAACGCAGCCATCTGGTGCCAAGTTTCCTTTTAATACCGCAATTCCACCAGTTTTATATGCTGGCTTATCCCAAGGCTTGATTACATCATCATCATTTATAAATGCTTCTTTTGCAAGTTCTCCTTGAGTACGTAATGCTACAGTTTTTGTATTTTCATGCAATCTTCCATTTTCAAGCATTCTTTTCATAACACCTGTTACTCCGCCTGCTCTGTACAAGTCTTCTATAAAATGTTCTCCAGATGGCGATAATTTACACAATTGCGGAGTTATTTTTGCAATTTCATTAAAATCTTCCAATGTCAATTTTATTCCTGCTTCATGTGCTATTGCTGGCAAATGCAGAGCTGTATTTGATGATCCTCCAAGAGCCATATCCATTGCAACAGCATTTTCAAATGCTTCTCTTGTCAAAATATCTTTTGGACGAACATCTGCTTTCAATACTTCCATAATTTGCATCCCAGCTTTTTTAGCAAGCCGTATTCTTTCTGAAAATACCGCTGGTACAGTTCCATTTCCTGGAAGTCCTAGTCCAAGCGCTTCTGTTAGGCAGTTCATTGTATTTGCCGTATACATTCCTGCACAAGATCCGCAAGTCGGACACGCCATTTCTTCAACAGAATTAAGTTCTCTTTTAGTTATTAATCCAGCTTCATATTGTCCAACTGCTTCAAATACATTGCTAAGCCCTATCTTCTTACCTTTATACACTCCCGCAAGCATCGCTCCTCCACTTACAAATATTGAAGGTATATTTAGTCTTGCAGACGCAATTAACATTCCAGGCACTACCTTATCACAGTTTGGCATAAATACAATCGCATCAAACGGAGTAGCCATTGCAACTGCTTCAATCGAATCTGCGATTATGTTTCTTGTTACCAGTGAAAATTTCATCCCAATATGATTCATTGCAAGTCCATCACAAATTCCAATTGTATTAAATTCCATTGGAACTCCTCCAGCCATTCTTATACCATCCTTCACAGCCTGAACCAAGTTTTTCAAATGAACATGCCCCGGTATAATTTCATTAAATGAATTAGCAATCCCAATAATTGGACGATCCATTTCCTCACTTGTAAATCCTAGCCCTTTCAAAAGCGATCTGTGTGGAGCTCTAGCCTCTCCTCTTGTCAAGTTGTTACTTCTTCCTTTTCCTTTCATTGTCATTGATTTCACTCTCCTAAAAATTTTTATGTTTCACTATTTTTCTTATATATATTTCAACAAATCTAGCTTGAGTCTGTTTTATCAGCCTCAAAACTATTTGATTAAATACCAAAATTCTTTAATTCCAATCTAAAATCTAAGTTTATATACTCAATTTTAATTGGCTTTATCTATATTTTATCACATTTTTTATATTTTTTTTACTTTTTTATATGTGTATAGCAAATTTTTTTAAATTTACTTTTACTTCTAAAAAAATAAAAGACGATTTTTAAATATAAATCGCCTCAAGTTTTTTATTATTAATACTGCATATGATTTTATTAACTATTTTCTAACGAAATTAGTCATTACATCTCTACCATTTACCGACATAACAAAATCATTTTCAGAAATTTTTAAGGCAACATATTTTTGGTTTTGCACAATTACAATTTCTAAAAGTTGAATAATCAGTAATAATGATAAGACTAAAATTAATAATGACATAATTTCCTCCAATTTTTAATTTTTTTGCTTCTTTCTCTTGCTATGAAATTATTATAACAAAAATCAATCATTTTGTAAAATATATGTTATATATATGACTTATATATTTCATTAATCTTTACAATTTCAAATTAAATAAAATTTATTTTGCTTTTTGAATAACATCTAGTGCTTCTTGTAAATATTTCTTCAATTCTGAATCATCTGCTTTTTTAGATATTTCCATTCCTTTTTTAGCCCATTTTTCTGCTGTTTCAGAATCTCCTAACCCAGCATAAAAGTTCGTCAGATTATAATATGCCCATGGATATCCTTTTTGAACAGAGGCTTGATACCATTTTAATGCTTCTTTTTGATTGCCTTCCTCTTCAAACATTACCCCCAATTTATTTTCCGAAAATCCATCTTTCTCAAATTTAGCTACCTTTAAATACCATTCTTTTGCATTTTTATAATCGTCCATTTCATAATATGCTGCTGCAATCCAAAGATAATTATCGGGATTATCCACCAACTTTTGATATTCTTTATAATATTTTATTGATTTTTCATAATCTTTTTTTTCAAAATATAAATATGCTATATTTGAAATTGCTGTAAAGTTACCCTTTTCTATGGCTTTTAAATACCACTTTTCAGCCTCTGAATAATTTTTTTGATTAGTATATAAAACTGCCAACCTATTTAAATAATCTGCATTGTTTGGAAATTCAGTTACATATTTTATAATTAAAGTTTCCAATTTTTTCTTATCATTTTTTCCATAAGCATCATCTATCTGTTTTTCTAATTTTGTTTTTTCTTCTTTTGTCATCGCTGAAAAGCTTTGAACTCCTAATCCTAAATTTGCAATTACTAATAACAAAATCAAGTATTTTTTCATAATGTCCCTTCTTTCTATCTCCTATATTAATAAACTTAGTTATTACTCTCAACTTCTTTAATGATCTCCTGTATATCTTTCATTTGTTTTTGATCTTTTTCTTTTTTCGCTGTTTCAAAAGATTTTTTTAGCCATTTTAATGCTGCATTCTTGTCTCTCTGCTGATAGTACAAAATCCCTAGATTCGCTTGGCCTCCTGAATTTCCTTTATCTGAGGATTCTAAAAACCATTTTCTAGCCTCTTTTTGATTCCCTTCAGCAAGATAAATTTGCCCTAAAATATTTTGTGACATACCTTCTTCATCCTTGATGTAGGATTTTAATAAATATTTTTTTGCTTCTTCTGTATTTCCCAATCTATAATTTAAAGTACCCATTACAAGATCCATTTCATCTATTTTTTCAAAAGTTGTATTATCAATTTCACTAAACCATTCTAATGCTTTCTTATAATCCCTTTGATACATATATAATATGCCAATCACTAGCCTTACATCATATTTTTTACCATTATCTGCTATAAAAGGATATTTCTTCTGCAGCTCTACTGCCTCATTTAATTCCTTTTCACTTTCGTTCTTTCTACCCATATCATTATAAAACATTCCCAGCATAACTTTTAATATGATATTAGAAGGATTTTTTTGTATATCTTCTTTTAACATTGACAAAGCTTTCTGCTTATTTCCTTTATCGTATTCTTTCGCTACTTTCGCCATCACTTTTTCAAATTCCTTAGAATTCATTTGCGAAAATCCCTGCACTCCAAAAACTAAATTAGCGAGAATCACCATAAAAACTAATATTTTTTTCATTTTCTACCTGCCTTTTTCAATATTTCGTTGTTTTATCTTAGTAAAATTTTCTTTGTTTATTGTATCATAATCATTAAAAAAATCAAAGTTATAGATATAAAAGTATTAAAATTAATAACCTTTAACTTTAATTTTTATAAACTAAAAGTAGAGTTCTGAAATTCATCATTGAAATATTTGTAAACCTTATTAAATTTAGTTTTTTATTTAAACAAAAAAACTGCCTTTCAATTCTAAAAGACAGTTAGATATTTGTTTTTTATTTTATATTTAATTATAATCCAAATGAGTAACCTACGCTTAAAGTAAGTGCTCCGTGATTAGTATTAAATTTATTATTTGCTTTATATCCAGGAAGATCCACATCTAATTTTGTTTTCAAACTATTTATATTATATGATAAATCAGTTACAAAATTTTTATATTGAATTCCAGCTCCAATTCCATAATAAATTCCTGAATTATATTTGAATTTAACACTAGAAGGTCCTTCTTTAATTTCTATTTTTCCAGAATTAAATGCAACTCCTAAATTACCTTTTACATAAGGAGTAACTTCAGAATCATTTTTAAAGTTATATCTTGTTGTAAAATACACAGGTACTGAACTAAGTCCTTTTACACTAACTCCTGGTAAGTTCTTACTGCTTAATTTATTATATTTATAAGCAATTCCACCACCCATTTCAAGATTTTCATTGAATACTGGTGTTCTATATTCACCTGTAATTTCAAATCCTCTCTTTAATGCATCTTTGTTGATTCTCCATGTTGAATTGTCAGTATCCTTAAATGTTGCACGGTTTGTCAAGTCTCCACCTATTCTAACTTCAGCAACACCAGCCATAGCAGTTGCACTTACAACTAATCCCAATAATAACAATAATTTTTTCACAAAAATTACCTCCAATTCTTAGTTTTTATTTTAACAAAATTTTTGTTAATTATTAGCATAGTATCAAATTTTTAATGTTTTGTCAACAACTTATTTTAAAAAATATAATACCTGATGTTGTGAGATAATACATTTACTTCAAAGTCTCAAAAATAAAGCATTGAATATTTATGATAAATACTTTATAAAAATATATCTAAAACTTGTTTTATTAAATAAAAAAAGTTTTATCTTATCATTTCTCTTATTAAAAAATATACAAATAAATTTATATGACACTAAACAAAATAAAAACTAAAAAACTAAATAGTTTAAACAATACATTCTAATCTTATACATCAGGATATTTTCTTACAACTTCAGTAATATTACAAGCTCCCTCAATCACAGGGAACATCACAACAGCTCCAGTACCTTCCCCCAATTTCATATTCATAAAGAGCATTGGCTCTAAATCCAGCTCCTTCATAATATACTTCATTCCAGGCTCTTCGCTCAAGTGTGAAGCAATCATAAAATTCCTGCAGTTTGGACAAATTTTATATGCAACAAGGGCAGAAATCGCTGAAATAAAACCATCTATCACGACAGGCACACGGTTTTTTGCACATCCTAGATAAGTTCCCACCATTCCAGCAATATCAAGTCCCCCAACTTTTGCCAGTACATCTATTATTTTATTTTTTTCAAATTTTTCTTTTTTTCCTGTTCCATTTATATTTTCTTCAAAAAATTTTGACAATCCATTTACTTCAACTGCTCTTTTAACAACATTCTTCTTATGCTCCAAAGTTTTATCATCTATTCCGCTTCCATAGCCAACAATCTCATCTAGCGACAAATCTGTCAGAACCTTTAAAATAGCACTACTAGTCGTAGTATTTCCAATCCCCATTTCTCCAGTTGCAAATAAATTGTATCCGTCCCTTGCAAACTCATCAACCATTTCAATCCCAGTTTCTATAGCCTTTACAGCATCTTCATACTCCATTGCGGCTTGTTTAGCAATATTATTAGTACCTGATTCCATAATTTTTCTGCTAATAATTCCTGATAAATCTATTTCTTTTTTTATGTCCGAACTCTCATCAATTCCCAGATCTACCACTTTCACATCAGCATTATATGCCATTGAGAGAGCATTAATTGATGATTTGCCATTTAACATCGCTTCCACTACATACTGCGTTATTACTCTTTTGGATTTGCTGACTTTTTCTCTTTCCACACCGTTATCCGCTGCCATTACAAGCACCATTTTTTTGCGAGGTTTATAATTTTTACTCATTCCCTCAAGCCTGATTGCCAGTTCTTCGAGTTTTCCCAGTCCATTTGGAGTTTTTAGCAGTGAATTCAGTTCATTTTTCTTTTTTTTCATTTTATTTCTATCTAAAGCCGTTATTTTTTTTATTGTATCAAATAAAATTTCTCCTGTAATTTTACTCTTTATGATTTCCATATATATTCCTCTATTTACAAATTTATTTTAATTTTTCAGCAATTTTTTGAAAAGTTTTTTCCACACCCTTCAACAATTTTTCCACATCCTCATCATTATGAATATAAGAAACAAAATGTGCCTCATATTTTGAAGGTGGCACAATTACTCCATTTTCAAGCATTATATCAAAATATATACTGTAAAATTCATCATTCGTATTAATTGCATCTTCCAAAGTTTTCACTTTTTCCTTTGAGAAAAATATTGTAAATAAGCTTCCGAAGTAGTTCACACTTGCTGGAATATCATATTTTTTTATTAATTCATTAATTTTATTTACCAAATTCTCCGTTTTTTTATTTACATTTTCGTAAATTTTAGGATTTTCCTTCAAAATCGAAATTGTTTCTATTCCTGCAGCAACTGAAATTGGATTTCCAGAAAGCGTTCCAGCGTGATAAACATTACCAACTGGCGAAATTAAGTTCATAATTTCTTTTTTTCCACCAAATCCACCAACTGGATAACCACCACCAATAATTTTTCCAAGAACAGTTAAATCAGGTATAATTCCAAATACTTTTTGAGCACCGCCTAACGAAACTCTAAATCCAGAAATTACCTCGTCAAAAATTAACACTACATTTTTTTCTTTCGTGATTTTACGTACTTTTTCCAAATATTCCTTTTCTGTTTCAATAAGCCCCATATTTGCTGGAATTGGCTCAATAATCACACACGCAATATCATCATCATTTTCCAAAGTTTCCTTCAATTTCTCAAAATCTCCAAAAGGCAATGTTATCGTATCCTTCACAACACCTTCAGTAATTCCGTTGCTATCCTGATGTGCAAATGTCAAAAGTCCCGAACCAGCCTTAACCAGCAATGAATCTGAATGTCCGTGATAACATCCTTCAAATTTTATAATCTTATTCTTTCCAGTAAACGCACGGGCAACTCTCACACTAGCCATAGCCGCTTCTGTCCCAGAAGTAGTCAATCTTAATTTTTCAATCGAAGGAAAACAGCTCTTTACAAGTTCTGCCAGTTCCACTTCCTTTTTCGTAGGAAGTCCAAAAGAAGTCCCATTTTCAAGTTCTCTCTTCACAACTTCCAAAACTTTCGGATAATTATGCCCTAAAATCATTGGTCCCCAAGAACCTATCATATCCACATACTCATTTTCATCCTCATCATAAAGTTTACTCCCATTTCCCCTTTTAATAAAAATCGGATATTCCTTATCCACCGACTGAAATGCTCTAACTGGACTATTTACTCCACCTGGTATTGATTTTTTAGCTTTTTCATAAATTTTTTTTGAATTATCTGTTTTCATTAAAATTTCCCTCTTTTCTAAATAATATTTTCTCCATTTTATCATATTTATTTTATTTTGCAAATATTGATTCAAGTTAGTAATTTTAAAAAAATTTACTAATTAAAATAATAAGATGAAATGATAAATTTTTATTCTATATTTTTTAGAAAAAAATTAGCAAAAAAAACAATATTATGATAAAATGAAATATAAGAATTTTTTTTAGGAAAGGATTGATCTTATGTTGATAGATAAAGTGAAAAAAGTCAAGATTACTGATAATCTTACTATTGGTAATGATAAGATTTTTTTGATTGCTGGACCTTGCGTGATTGAATCAGAAGATTTGGTTATGGAAGTGGCTGGGAAAATGAAGGACATCACTAACAAGCTAGGGATTCAATATGTTTTTAAGGCTTCATTTGATAAGGCTAACCGTTCTTCTATTTCCTCGTTTAGAGGTCCAGGACTTACAAAAGGACTTGAAATTTTGGCACGAGTTAAAGAAAAATACGGTGTGGCTCTTGCAACAGATATTCACGAACCTTGGCAATGTAAAGAAGCGGCCAAAATAATTGATCTACTTCAAATACCTGCATTTTTATCACGACAGACTGACTTGCTTATTGCCGCTGCAGAAACTGGAAAAGCTGTGAATATAAAAAAAGGGCAATTTTTAGCACCTTGGGATATGAAAAATGTTGTAAGAAAATTTGAGGAAGTTGGAAATGAAAATATAATGCTTTGCGAACGTGGGGCTTCATTTGGATACAATAATTTAGTCGTAGATATGCGTGGACTTCTGGAAATGAGAAAATTTGGCTATCCTGTTGTGTTTGATGCAACACATTCAGTACAAATTCCAGGAGGACAAGGAGAAACTTCAGGAGGAAACCGTGCTTATGTTTATCCACTTACTAGAGCAGCTGTATCTGTTGGAGTTGACGGAGTTTTTGCAGAAGTACATCCTGAACCTGACAAAGGATTATCTGATGGGCCAAATATGTTAAAACTTGACAATGTTGAAGATATTTTAACAAAATTATTACAGTATGATAAATTGACAAAAGAATTATAAAATAAAAATATCTATTTTAATAAATTTTTAGGAGGATTATGATTATGAGTTCAAAATTATTATTAACACCCGGGCCAACTAACATACCCGAAGAATATTTAGAAATTTTGGGAAATGATATTATTCATCACAGAACACCTGAATTTAGAAGAATTATGAAAGAAAACAACGAAAACTTGAAAAAAGTCTTTAAAACAACAAATGATGTAGCTATACTTACTTCATCTGGAACAGGCTCAATGGAAACTGCCATTGTAAATTTCTTTTCAAAAGGAGATAAAGTTTTAGCAATAAATACTGGATATTTTGGAGACAGATTTAGAAAAATTGCTGAAATTTATGGTTTAAATGTAATCAATTTACAATATGAATTTGGGGACAGCTATAATCTAGACGATGTAAAGAAAGTTATTGCTGAAAACTCTGATTTAAAAGGAATTCTAGCAACTCATAGTGAAACTTCAGTTGGAATTTTAAATAATATAAAAGCACTTGGAGATTTAACAAACAATACTGATATTTTATTAGTTGTTGATACAATTAGTGGACTTGTAGTAAATGATTTTGATTTTGATGCTTGGCATATTGATGTAGCAATCGCAGGAAGCCAAAAAGCATTTTTAATACCACCAGGACTTGCTTTTGTTGCTGTAAGTGACAAGGCAAAAAAAGCTATGGAAACGTCTGATTTGCCAAAATACTATTTTGATTTAAAACAATATGAAAAATATTTTGACGCTAACTCAGAAACACCGTATACTCCAGCAATCGCTTTAATTTTAGCATTAAATCAATCGCTAAAAGACTTAGTTAAAAATGGAGTTGAAAGCACAATTAAACAAAAACACGATTTAAGAAAATATGTTGAAGAAAAAGCACAAAAATTAGGATTTGAACTATTAGTAAAAAATGAAGAAAATAGAACAAATACATTAATTTCAGTATATAGAGAAGGAATTGTTATAAAATCAATTATTGCCGCTCTTGAAGAAAAAGGATACACTGTTACAGGTGGAAAAGGTAAATATGCTGAAAGTCTTATGAGAATTGGAATTTTAGGACAAATTTCAAAAGAGCAAATTGATGACTTCTTTGTAATCTTTGAAGAAGAATTAAAAAAACAATTATAAAATTTACAAAAAATAAATAAAGTAATGGAACTGTCTTAAAGAATTTTATTTATTAATAACAAATAAAAATACAATACTTTAACAGTTCCTGTTGCAAAATATTGAAAAGGAGCGTAAATGAAACCATATTTATTTAAAATTGGAGGTTTTGAACTTAGAATTTATAGTTTAATGTATATTTTAGCCTTTCTTTTTGGAATGTTTATCGCACTTGCTGATGATGTTGCCGAAAAAAGAGGCGTTGATGATAGAAAAATTATTGAAGATTTTGCATTTACAACAATTTTGGCTGGATTGATTGGAGCAAGACTTTATTATGTTATTTTCAAATTTTCAGATTATATAGGAAATCCTTTATCAATTTTTTATATCTGGGAAGGCGGACTTGCCATTCATGGTGGGATTATTGGTGCATTCATAGGTTCATATTTATATGCTAAAAAAAATAAGCGAAGTTTGTGGGTACTCACAGATATGGCTGTTGGACCTTTACTATTTGGACAATTTTTAGGAAGATTTGGAAATCTGGCAAATGGGGAAGTACACGGTGTACCAACATTTACTCCACTTAGTGTAATTTTTTCAGGAACATTTACTAAATGGTGGTCAGAATATCAAGCGATGAGCATTGCTGCAAAAACTCAGTTTAAACAGCTTGTGCCTTGGGGAATAAGTTTTCCATTAGATACGCCTGCTGGTTCAGAATTTCCAAATTTACCATTACATCCAGCTATGCTTTATGAAGCATTTTTAAATTTGATTGGCTTTATAATTCTTTGGTTCTATTTTAGAAAAAAAGAATATAACCCTGGAGTTTTATCAATGATTTATTTAATTATGTATGCAATCATTAGAATGTTTGTAAGTACATTTAGAGCCGAAGATTTGTTACTTTTTGGAATCAGACTTCCATATCTAATAAGTATAGCTATGATTATTGTTGCAATTATTGGAATAAAATATCTTAGTAGTCCAGACAAAAAATTTACACCTATTGAAGTTAAAAAAGAAGAAACAAAATTAGCTGAATAATTTTCTATTTAAGAATTCTTTGTACAAAACTCTTTAAAATTTAAATATACAAAAAAACTGTCAAATTCATTTTATTAGAACGTGACAGTTTTTTATTATTTCTTTTTCTTAGTAGATTTTTCATCTTTATTTTCAGGATGTCTTTTTCCACGATTATCGACTAATGCGTCAACTCCACCTTTTTCATATTTTTTTACCCATGAATAAATTTGTTGATATGAAACGCCAAATTTCTTGATTGTTAAATTATAATCATAATTATTATTTTGACAAAATACTACAGCTTCAACTTTTGCATCAATTGATTTTCTTATATGTTTTTTTACTACTGTATAATTTCCATTTGCATCCATACTTCTTCTATAGTCTCTAATCCAGTAATTTAGTACACTTACAGACGCAATATCGTATTTTTTACAGATATCAAACAAAGATCCTTCATTATTTAAATAGCTTTTGATAGCTTTTTCTTTAATTTCACGGCTATAACGTCTATTTTTATCTCCAACCATAATACTTTCTTCGCCGATTTCAACATATTTCTTTTTCCAAGTCATTAATGAAGATTTTGCAATATTGTATTCCTTTGCTAAACTTTTAATGCTTGCTTCTCCTGATAATACCCGTTTTACGAGCTCAATTTTTAGTTCATTAGATATTTTCGATTTTCTTCCCATTAAACTACCCTTTCCAAAATAAAATATATATTTACATTTTTAATACAATAAGTACCTTAATTACCCCGTTTTAAATTTTTTATGAAACTAAATAGTATACAGCCAAAAAATGAAAGACACTTCCTAAAATAACAAAAATGTGCCAAATCATATGATTAAATTTACATATTTTCCACGAATAAAAAATTGTTCCTAGTGAGTATAACACACCACCCAAAATTAAATAAATTAATGAAACTTGATTTATATTCTTTATCAAATCATTCCAAGCAAATACAATCATCCATCCCATTATTAAATATAACATTGTGGAAAACAACTTAAATTTTCCAGTAAAAAATGCTTTAAAAACAATTCCTAAAATACACACTACCCATTGAATCGTCAATATAATTTTGTTCATTGGAGAATCAACGACTAGGTATAAAAAAGGTGTATAAGATGCTGCAATTAAAATATATATTGCAGAATGATCAAAAATTTCAAAAATCATTTTAGCTGTTCCTGGTTTTAACCCGTGATATATTGCAGACATTGTATATAAAACAACTAATCCAAATCCAAATGCCATAAAAGATATAATTGTTCCTATATCTTGATTCCAGCTTGCACGTATCGTAAGTACTATGAAAGCTATTACAGCAAGTCCAGCACCAACAGTATGACTCACAAAATTAGCAATTTCCTCACCTTGTGAAAAACTTTCTGCTTTTTTATGTATTTCTAATAACGTATTAGCGTTTTTATTCTTAGTTTTTTTATTCATATTTTTCCTTTCATATACAAAGATATTTTTTGTGTTTTACCACATCAGTTAATCAATCTTTATGCTTAAATAAACGATTAATAAGATATATATGAATATAAAATCAATTTTAAAATACTAACTTTGTATTATAATAATACCATATAAAATTTAATAGTACATTTTTTTTTGCTTATAAAATGATTTTTTTTTGCTATCAAGTTATAATTATTTAATTTTCAAATACAAATATATCACCTGTTATATTACATAATTTATTATAACAGGTATTTTGATTATAATCAACCTAAAATAACAATTTATAATTAAAAAATTTTAATTAAAACAAAATAATTACTTGTATATACTAAAAATTTAACTAAAAAAATTAAATATATTACTAAATTTCTAAATTATTATTATACTATTTCCAAACAATGTTTGACACAAAAATATTTTTATAGTAAAATAATTTTATATAAAAAATACTAAGAGAAAGAAGGACGAAGTATGTTAAAATACCTTATTGACGGCGGGATATTTATGTGGGTAATTTTACTTGCCTCAATATCTGGACTTGCTGTTATTATTGAAAAAATGTATACTTTTTTATCAAAAGAGAAAAAATTGTCAGAAAATGAGAAAAATCAGCTTTATAAAGCACTTAGAACAGGTAACAGAGAAGAAATTTTAAAACTTTGTAAAGATAAGACTGATTCAATTTCTAAAAGTGTAACAAAAATTGTTTCCAATATGGATATTAACTTTGATGAACTTGATAATTCACATAGACAGGTTATAGAGGGTATAATAAGTGAAAGCATTTTAGAGCAGACTACTGAACTCGAAAAAGGGATGAGTTTATTGGGAACAGTTGTAAATGCTGCTCCTCAACTGGGACTTCTGGGAACTGTTACAGGGATGATTGCAGCCTTTTCAGCCCTTACCCGAAATGGTACAAGCACAGCAAAAATAGTGGCTGGCGGAATTTCAGAAGCACTTTACACAACTGCGTTTGGATTAATAGTTGCAATACCTGCATTAGTCTTTTATAATTATTTTAACAGACGGATTGATGTTATTGTGGCCGAGATGGAAAGGGCGGCATTGCAGTTTTTGAGCCGAGTAAAAGATTGATTTTTAACCTTTTATTCTAATCTTAGATTTAAAATCCAAACTAATTTTATCTGATTTAGATTAGTTTAACTTCAAACAAATTATAAGTAAAATTTACAAATCAAATTTCTTAGGAGAAAAATATGAAATTTTCTAACAGACGAAAACGTCAAAACGTTGATATATCAATGTTAAACTTAATTGATGTAATTTTTATGCTGCTAATATTTTTTATGCTTGCAACTACATTTAACAATTATTCACAATTTCAGCTGTCAGTTCCAAAAACATCAGCACAGCTTGAAAAAAAGGAAGATACAAAAATAGAAGTAATCGTAAATAAAGACAAAAAATACTTCTTAAAAATAGACGACAAAACTAGGGAACTTTCCCAAAATGAAATAGCTTCCGAATTTTCAAAATTACCAAAGCAAGCATTAAAAAATATAACTTTAACTGCCGACGAACATTTAGAATATAAGGACATTGTGGATACGATGAGTATTTTAAAAAATATGAACATAGAAAATATAAGTTTAAATATTCAAAATAAAAATTAAAACTATATAAAATTAGATATTTAAAGAAAACGAATGAAGGTGAAAAATGAAATATTACATAATTTCAGCTGCAATAAACTTGGGAATACTTCTTATTCCAATTGCAACTCCAGTTTTAAAGCAGAAACTTGAAGAAAAAAAAGAAAAGCAGACTATTGTTGTTGACTTAAAAAATAGCATTTTAGAAGAAAATAAGACAAAAAGCACAGTTGATACAGATAGCAATGAGGAAAGCAACGGAACAGCCGGGTTGCAAAAGGGCAATCCACAAAATAAAAACAATGCAATTTCCGAAGCTCAAAACATAGAACAAAATAAACTGCCTAAAAATCCAAAACAGCCCGAACTTTCACCAGCACAACCAATACAGCAAAAACAAGCACAGCAACCATTACCACAATCTCCCAAAGTACCCCAAGAGACCATACAAAAAGAACAACCAAAACCTACATCACACCCAATTATCCCCCCAGTTACCTCCACCCCTAAAAATGCTACACAACCAGTAATTTCAGAGTCCACAGGAAATTCTGCCAGCACAAAACCAGTACAAAACACCATAACTGCTTCAAACTCCACTATTTCCAATAATTCTGGACATAAAAACACTCCCTCAAATTCAGGAACTTCACATGGAAATAAAAATGGAAATACTGCTAACGGAAACTCTACAAGTAACAAAAACGGAAATGGAACAGGAACAAGCGGAAATTCAACTAGTTCTGGAAATGGAAACGATAAAAAGTCTGGAAGTACACGGGGAGGTGGATGTCATGAAGGTACTGATTTTTCAGTTTCATACAGAGAAACATTGGAAATGCCACAAGGCAGTCAACGTTTAAACAGAGAATTTAATGTTGTTGTAAATGTTACAGTAAAATTTACTAGAGGTGGCGGCATCTCAGTAATTTCAGCTTCAGGAGCAAGTTCTATTTTTCTAAATGAAGCCAAAAAAGCCGCTAAAGGAATAAGAATAAACTTCAAAACTAACAATTGCTCATCTGGAGTAATAACAAAACCATTTAGATTTAGAAAAACTCACTAAATATATTTCAAGCAAAATTTCGTTAGAAGAAAAATAGCTGTTTGAGCTTTTGAAAAAATCTTTAAATCATTGATATTTATTTATATTAAAATAATTTGTATTCAAAAGCGAGTTTTCTTTTTCTTTTATAAGAAAGTTTTGCGTCAAGCCAGAGTGCAGAGGTATGGCGTTTGATACCTCTGCGTTAAAAAAGCTAATATAACTAAAATTTAATGAAAAATAAGCATTGATTGAAATCTTTTAGAAAAAATAAATAGAAAAAATTTTGAATTTGTGTTACACTTTAAAAGTAAAAAAATTTTAATAAAAAAGAGGAAAAAAACATGGAAAAAAGAACTGAAAAATTATCAAGAATTTTAAATGAACTGAATATTGATGGATTATTTATTACAGATTTGTATAACCTTCGATATTTTACTGGATTTACTGGGACAACTGGAGTCGCTCTTGCGACAAAAAACGGAAATTTTTTCTTTTCGGATTTTAGATATAAGACACAGGCTACTAAACAAGTTAGTGAAATGGGATTTGAATTTGTGGAAGTCTCACGTGGTTCACTTCAGACAGTTGGAGAATATATAAAGAAATTTGGGCTAAAAAATGTGGGATTTGAAAATGTAAATGTGTCATTTTCTCTTTATCAAACGATAAAAGACATTTTCAAAGTGGAATTAGTGCCAGTTGGAAATAAACTTGTAATGGAAAGAATGGTAAAATCTGAAGAAGAAATTGCACTTATTAAAAAGGCTGTAGAAATTAGTGATGTGGCATTTTCAGAGGCTTTAAAAATTATAAAGGAAGGTGTTTCTGAAAAGGAAGTTTCTTCATATATGGAATATATTCAAAGAAAACTGGGGGCTGAAGATCGTTCATTTGCAACAATTTTAGCCAGCGGATACCGTTCAGCTATGCCACATGGAGTTGCTTCTGATAAAAAAATTCAAAAAGAAGAATTTATTACAATGGATTTTGGGGCATATTATGAAGGATATGTGTCAGATATGACAAGAACTGTTTACTATGGAGACAATATTTCTGATAGACACGTAGAAATTTATAATACTGTTCTAGAAGCACAAATACTAGGTGTAAATACTATAAAAGAAGGAATCATGTCAGATGATGTTGACAAAGTTGTTAGAAATTTTTTAACTGAAAAAGGATATGGCGAGTATTTTGGACACGGACTGGGACACGGAATTGGTGCTGAAATTCATGAATTACCTTACTTATCAACTGCTTCACATATTGAACTGAAAGAAAATATGGTTGTAACTTCTGAACCAGGACTTTATTTTGATGGATGGGGCGGAGTTAGAATTGAAGATGATGTTGTAGTCAAAAAAGATGGTAGAGAAATATTAAATAAAAGTAATAAGGAATTAATTATCTTACATTAATTCTATTTTCGATTTACATAACAAATTTATTACAAACTTTTTCAATAAAAGATAAAAAATTAATATTTAAAGATAATTAAAATTAATAAACCGACGGAGCTTTTATTTGTTCAGCTACGACTGTCTGACGACTGGAAGGAGGAGTTTCGGAGTTGGACAAATAAAAGTCGTAGTCTAGCCATAGGTTGTAGGATTTGCGGCAATGAGCAATCCTACGAAAATAAATAAAGAAAAAATATAATAAAAATAGTAAAACTGTTATTAAACAAAATAATTTAATACTAAATCTTATTAGAGAAGAGGGAATGTCCCATAAATTGAGACACTCCCTCGTTTTTTTAAAAGTACATTTTTTTAAATAATGTTGGACACACTTCTTTCATGCTGTTTGGAAATTGTGCACACCAGTGAAATATTATTTTTGGATATTTTTTATTAATATATCCTATTTTTCTCTTATAAGTATTCAATCTTTTATTATAATCATCGATAAAATCATCTTGAAAAATAGTTCTGTTATTAATTTTGTAACTTTCCTTTTTTAAAATATTGTGTGAGCAGTTTTTTCTAGAGAAGGCATAGGCTGGGATAAAAGCAAAGTTTTCATTTTCAAAATAATTTGTCATAAATTTAGCTTCAAAAGATATGTTTATGTATTTTGATAAATTATCCTGATTTTTTATAATCGAATAATATATTTTTTCCCCCTGCGAAATCAACCATAGCCTGAAAAAATCAAAACTCCAGCTCGCTGTGTCGCCGTTTACAAGATACGAGGCACACCACAACTTTTCATTATAACTTTCACGCATTAATTCAAATGTAATTATTTCAAAATCAAAAATTTCCTCATCTGTTTTTTTTGACAGAATATCTATTAAATAATCTACAAACTCATTGTTATTTTTAGCTTTTTTATGAGATATGGAAATGTATTTCCAAAACTCTTCACGTTTCATTTTAAGTTTTGTAGCAAAATTTCTTATAGACATCTTTGTCACACCTCTTTTCTTTTCTAACTTTTATATTTCCCCATATTTTATTAATTATTTTTATAAAAATTTATTTTAAAATCCACCTCATAAATTCCGTCTAATTTTTATTAATCTGACTCTAAACACTTTTAGGCATATTCAAACTTTGAGTAATAAATGCAATAAATACAGCTTTAATCTTATTATCTCTTCTATTTCTAAAAAACAGCCCTCCATCAGAATACGACGCATCATTTTTCCTAAATTTATCCACACTTCCCTGATTCATATGAATATCGTGCAAACCTTTCCCATTCGCATAAAGCCTTCCAAACGCAATTACCTCATAATCATCATTATTCATAGCCTGCACAACATTCTTCTCGATAATTCCAGTTAAATAAATACTTGTTACATCAAACCCCTTCATCTGTACCATTTTTTCGTGTGGAAAAAGTTTCATTCTAATATAATCCAGATATAAATCCTTGTGACATTCTGTAATACCATCTTTTTGCAACAGCATTTTACGGACAATCCTCTTTCGGCAATTATAACTCTCATCATAATAAACCTTCAAATTGGAAGAAACAATTTCATTCATCTTCTCATAAATACTCCCAATATTAACCGCCAAATCAAATCTTTTCCCCTCATCATCCATCACTACAATATGATAATGTGCCCTTTTATCAAAGTCGTACCATTTATCTATAACTTTTCCTCGAAACATCACATATTTTTCCATATTTTCCTCTTTACTGCATACCTGAACTTTTACTTTTTCTCATTATAAGTATAACATATTTTTTACGAAAGAAAAGGGATTGGAAATTTTATTAAAAAATTTTTTTAAATTACAAACAAAAAAATAACCGCTGTCTTTTACAACAACGATTATTTTAAAATTTTTAATTATATAAATTTTTACTAAACATAGCAATCAACATTGTAAATATAAAGCTAATTTCCCCATCCCTCCTTTTTTATTCAAAACTTTTTACCAATCTTTCATCAACTCTAAAAAGAAATTTTTAGAATTATCATTCATATCAACAATACTAACAACAGCAAAGACATTATCATCAATTTTTTTATAATTTGATCTAATTTAACTTTTTACTATTGTCATTTCCTTTTTTAAGTATTCTAGAATTTTGGAATTCTTTTATTCGAAAACCTTTATATGAACTATTTTTTGTATTTCATCCATAGCTTCAGAAAGCCCAACATTATCTCTTGATTTTTTGAAATTATCAGGTTTTGGTATATAGATATTTAAAAGAATATTTTTTACATTTCGTTATTAACTTCTTTTTGTTATTCTATCATAAATATCTCCTATTAATTATCATTTTACTTCCTCGATATTGTTTATGAAATCAATAATTAAATCATAATATTCTTTTAGATTAGGTGAAGGATCATACATAGCGTCTATGTAAATATTTGATACTTTGGACACTATGTATTTATTACCATATCCCGATACTATTTTAACTTTTCCAAAATCTTTTAATATATCCTTATTTTTATCATAATTTTCAAATTGTTCAGAATTAGAAGAATAATTTAATGATATACCTAAACTCATCATTTTATTCTCTTTATCATATAAAAATAATGTATTCTCATATTTTTTAGTGACAATATTTTTAGGCATTTTTATAAAAGAGGTATCCGATACTTTTAAAACATATTTCTCTCTATTTTTTAAAGAATTCATGTACTCTTTAAATTTTGGTTTATCTTTATAGTAAAGTTTTTTTATTCCATCAGAACCTCCACCACGAGGACCATACTCATCAAGAATTGAACCCAAAAAAAATCCAGTTGTTAAACAAGAACTCAAACAAAAAATACTTAATAAGCATAATATCAACAATTTTAATTTTTTCATCTTAATTACCCACTCTTTCTCTTAACTTTTTTAATGTTTCATTTATGTTGCTGTTGTTTGTTGGAATTATATTATTTTTTCTTTCAAAATTTTGAATTTCTGTTCCACTTCTTTCTAATGAAGGATTTCTGGGATCTGTATTTTTCAATTCTTCTTTTAAAACATTGTTTCTTTGTTCTACTAAATCTTTATCGTAGTCTGCATTCACTCTTGGAATATTCATAAGCATATCTTTTACATTGTCCTTTTTTTTTAATTTTCTTTATATCTATTTAGACTGAACCTAATTTTACTAAATGTTTTTTTATTATATCATATTTCTATGTATTTGTACATTCTAGCCTTTAACTTTTCAAACCTTTCATTGCGTGTTTATTTTTCAATGTCCTGTAAAACAATTCTATACAGTCATTAAATAATTCCCTTTTCTACTATTAAAAGTACTCATTCCTTTTGCCACACAGTTTCTTAAATTTCGCAATTTCATAAAAAGAGCCACAAACCACTATCGCCTTATACCGGCTATTCTTTTCCAAAACCATTTGTTTTGCTTGATTATAAGCATCCAAAATATTATCTTCAAAAATAATATTATTTGTCAAAATATTTGCATTTTCCAGATTTTTCTTTATTTCATTGGCAGAAAGTCCGTAAGTAACCTCTTTTAGAGACGTTATAAAAATTTTGTAATTTTTTTCCAAAATTTTCTCAAAAATATTTGCAATGTCCTTTGTTCCAAGTATCGAAAGAATAAAAATTACTTCATCATTTTTAAAAAGTTCATTCAAATTTTCTACAAGAACTCGTACAGAATCATCATTATGAGCCACATCCAGTATTGTAGCTGGATTTTGTGAAAAAATCTCAAACCGTCCAGCCAGCGAAATTTCATCAAGCCCTTTCTGAATAATTTCATCGCCGATACCATAAATTTTAGCAATTTCATAAGCAATCAAAAAATTATTTGCCTGAAATTTTCCAAAAAGTGGCAATATAAATGTTTTTCCCAAATTATATTTATTTTTTTTATCTTCAATATTTTCAGATTCGTCTAAATTTTCATTTTCAAAAATCTTCACAATTGTCTTATAATTTTGAGTATCCAGCTCAACTTGTAAATTCTCATACTTTTTCAAGACATTTACTGAATTATCAGTTTCCTTTTTTACAGCATTCTCCAATTCGACTAAATTCTGGGCATAAATACACAGCTGTCCGTCCTTTATAATGCCAGCTTTCCTATCTGCAATTTTGTCAAGTGAATTTCCCAAAAGACTGACGTGATCAAAACTCACATTTGTTATAGCTGCAATTGTCGAATTTACAACATTTGTAGCGTCATATCTTCCGCCAAGACCAGTTTCCAGAAATATAAAGTCAGGATTTTTTGCCTCAAAATAAAGTAAAGCCATAAAAGTCGTTATCTCAAAAAAATTTATCTGCAACGAATTTTTTTCCAAAATATCCATAACAACTTCATAATACTTCACAACATCCTCATCAGAAATCATTTCTTTATCTACTAAAATTCTCTCATTAAACCGTAAAATATGTGGCGAAGTAAACTTTGCAACAGAATATCCCGCTACAAAAAAAATTCCCTCTAAAAATGTAGCTGTCGAGCCTTTCCCATTAGTTCCTGCAATATGAACAATTTTCTTATTTTTACACGGTTCTCCCAGCAACTCATAAATTTTTCTCAACTTTTCATTATTTTGTTTCAAAGATTCATTGGTTATTCTTTTATTAATTGTTCTCATATTAAAAATTTTTTCTAAAACTTCATCTATTCTCATATTTATATTTATTTTAATAATTAAAAATTTCTCCTTTCAATCAATTATAATAAATCTTCTTTAAAATTATTTAATTTTATCAGTTTGATATTAAAAAATTTGTATCTAATCCTACCACTTGTTTAAATAACGAAATTTATGAAAAATAAAAAGCCAGCCTAATGCTAACTCTTTATTAATAATTTTATATTCCTATTGGTAATTTTTATCATTTTTTTATTTATAGTGTTTCCAAATACGTAGTCAATGAAGTTGCTTTACGTCCCAGCACTTTTTCAATGTCATTTGAAACACCAGCTTGCTCACCTTCAGCGATTGCCGTATAAGTCGAAACCCACGAATCATATTCCCATTGTTCAGCTTTCCAGATTTTACGTGATTCATAAGCCTCATCTACTGTTTCAGGAATATATTTAATTTCTTTACCCAAATATTTACTTGCAAGTTTTGTAATTTCCTCCATTGTCAATTCTTCAGGTCCTGTCATATTCAATGTCTGATTTTGCCATTTTTCTGGATTTTCCAAAATTTTAGCAACCACTTCTGACACATCCGAACGCACCACAGCCGAAACTTTACCATTTCCAGCAGGCCCTTTTATTTCACCGTACTCTCTGCACATATCCACAAAGAAATCCGCATAAAAATTATCTTTCAAAAATGTATATTTAAAGCCATTTTCTTTAATGTATTCCTCAGTTGCATAATGATCTCTTCCCAATGTAAATATCGAATTTTTTGAAGCATTGTAAAACGAAAGATAAACAATATGCGACACTCCAGCTGTTTTAGCAGAATCAATAAAATCCTTATGCTGTTGAACCCGGTCAGGATTTTCAGAACCCGACACCATAAAAAGTACATCAATTCCTTCAAGCGATTTTACAGTATCATCTGACTTGTCGTAACTTGATTTAAAAACATCAGAAAACCCCATTTTTTCAGCTTTTTCCTTATTTCTAGCCAAATTTCTCACTTTTATTCCATTTTCTTTGCATAATCTTGAAACTATTACACCCAAATTTCCTGTCACTCCAGTTACTGCTATTTTAACCATTTTATTTCTCTCCTACTTTTTTTATTTCAGACATACTTTTTCTATTCCCAATTTATCTTTATAACCCTTTAAACCACCTGATAATTCTAAAACTTTATTATGTATTTTTAAAATGTCACAAACTTCAAAATATTTAATCATTATTTATCACGCATTCTGATAAAAACATCTTTATTTTCTTCCATTTTATTAAATAGAATATCCATTGAATTCTTTTCAATTTTGTTTTCTTCAACAAATTTAGCCATCAATTGAACTAAAACGTCACTTTCACTTTTTCCAGTTTTTTTTACAGCTTTTTTAAATTCATTAATTAATTTATTATTTTCTATTTCTGCAATATATGTCATCTTAATTACCCCTAATTTAATTTTTCTTTTTAAAAATTCCTCCCCCTTTATTAAACTTTATCCCTTTACAACAATATTAACCAACTTATTAGGCACTACAATTACCTTAACAACTTCTTTTCCATCAACAAATTTTTGAACTTTTTCTGAAGAAAATGCCAATTTTTCAGCGTCATCTTTTGAAATTCCAATTTGTGCAGGCAGCATATCCCTAACTTTTCCATTTACTTGTAAAACCAAGTTAAAGTTGTTTTCCACAGTTAATTTTTCATCAAATGTTGGCCATTCTTCCTCAAAAGTAAGAGTTGTATTTCCTAAATCACTCCATAATTCATCCGCCACGTGCGGTGCAAAAGGCGCAATTAGTAAAATCACTTTTTCAAGAACTTCGTGCCATACTTTTTTACTTTCTGACGAAATGTCGTTTTTGTCAATTACATTTTGCTTGTAAGTTGTCATATCATTTAGAAGTTCCATTATTGCGGCTATTGCTGTGTTAAAGTGAAAATCATCCTCAATGCTGTCTGTAACTTTTTTTACAGTCTGATGTAATTTTTTCTGAATTTCCTTGTCTTTCTCACTTCTCGCATCCAAATTAATTCCATAATTATTTTCCTTTGATGCATTTTTATCAGCAAAATCAGCTGTTGATGAAATTAGCAGATAAAGTCTGTTTATAAACCTGTAAGCCCCTGCAAGACCGTTCATATTCCATTCCAGCTCTTTTTCAGGCGGTGCAGCAAACAATGTGAACACTCTTGAAGAGTCAGCTCCGTATTCCTTCACGATTTCTTCAGGATCTACTCCATTATTTTTAGATTTACTCATTTTTTCAACTTTTGTTGCCAATTCTTCTCCAGTTTCCTTAGAAAAAGGCTTTCCATCCTTCATTTCCACTTCTCTTGGGAACAAATATCTTCTTTCATTTTGAGAATAGTAAGAAGGTCCTAAAACCATTCCTTGTGTCAATAAACGCTTAAATGGCTCATTTGTGTCAATGTATCCTAAATCTCTTAGTGATTTGTGGAAAAATCTTGCATAAAGCAAGTGCATTACCGCATGCTCAATTCCACCGATATATTGATGAACTGGAGTCCAGTTATCTGCATCTTCCTTTTTAAACGGCTCTTTATCATTGTGAGAATCCAAATACCTCAAGTAATACCACGAAGAATCAACGAAAGTATCCATTGTGTCAGTTTCTCTTCTCCCTTTTTTCCCATTTGGTAAAATCACATTTTTAAATTCCTCAGAAGTTTCAAGTGGATTTCCTTTTCCGCTAAACTCAATATCTGTAGGCAGTTTCACAGGCAAGTTTGCTTCCTCTTCCAAATAAATATTTCCATCTTCATCATAAATCACAGGAATTGGAGTTCCCCAGTATCTTTGTCTACTGATTAGCCAGTCATGAAGCCTATAATTTACTGTTTTCTTACCTAGTCCAATTTTTTCCAATTTTTCAGTAATTTTCTCTTTTGTTTCATTACTATTTAATCCATTAAATTCTTCTGAGTTTACCAGTATTCCTGGAACTGTTAAAGCATTTTCCAATTTTTCAACAGAAACTTCTTCTAAATTTCCATTTTTATCAACAGGATTTACAACAATTTTCAAATCCAAGTTATATTTCTTAGCAAATTGAAAATCTCTTTCATCATGTGCAGGTACTGCCATTACAGCTCCTGTCCCATAATCCATCAATACATAGTTTGCAACCCACAACTGCACTTTTTCACCATTTACAGGATTAATCACATAAAGTCCAGAAAATACTCCTTCTTTTTCCTTATCTTCCGCTGTACGTGCAATTTTATCCTCATTTATCATTCTTTCAACAGCTTCTCTTATCGAAGGATTTTCTTTCAAAATAATTTCCTCAACCAACGGATGCTCTGGTGCAACAGTTGCATAGGTAACCCCATAAAGCGTATCAGGTCTTGTTGTAAACACAGAAATCACAACTTCTCCATTATCATTCAATTTTAAATGCGAATTTCCATCATTTTCAAATTTATAATCTAAAATAAAGTCAACTTCAGATCCTGTTGATTTTCCAATCCAGTTTTTCTGCATTGTCAATACTTGCTCTGGCCAATGTCCTCTAAGTTCCTCATGCCCCTGCAGCAATTCTTCTGCATATTCTGTAATTTTAAAGTACCATTGCGACAATTCCTTTTGAATAACATCAGTTTTACCGTGACGCCAGCATTTCCCGTCTTCAACTTGTTCATTCGCCAAAACCGTATTACAGTCAGGACACCAGTTTACATAAGATTTTTTCTTGTAAACAAGCCCTTTTTTATACATTTCAATAAAAAACTTCTGATTCCACTTATAATATTCTGGAGTATAAGTGCTAAGTTCCCTGTTCCAATCATAAGAAAGTCCCATAAGCTTCATCTGTCTTCTCATATTGTCAATGTTCGCTTTAGTCCATTTCCCAGGATGTGCCCCATTGTCAATCGCGGCATTTTCCGCAGGCAGCCCAAAACTGTCCCATCCAAACGGATGCAGCACATTAAACCCTTTCATCTTCTTGTATCTTGCAATCGCATCTCCAATCGCATAATTTCTCAAATGCCCAACATGAAGCTTTCCAGATGGATACGCAAACATCTCAAGCACATAATAATTCTCTTTTCCCTCAACCTTATTTTCCGATTTAAAAACATCCTCTTCAAACCATTTATTCTGCCACTTTTTTTCAATTTCCGACGGTTTGTATTCCTTTATCATTGTTTTCCTCCATTTTTTTCAGTATTTATAATTTTGATTTTTTATTCATTTTACAAATCTGTAACTAAACTCTGTTGTTTTAACAGTACATAATGCAAATTACTACTTCAATTCATTTCACAATTCTATTCTCCTAATTATTAATGAATAAAATAATTTTTAAAATTTAAAGCATATGTATTTTCTATTTTTACCTAATAATTGTACTATATTTTGAGATTTTTGACAATTATTTTTCAATTCTTTACTTTAAAATATTTTATACATTTACCTATCATTTTCTAATTTCTAAAAAATTTTTAACACCTTGAACATCAAGTTTATTATCTATAACATATTTAATTTTTAAATTATCTGGTACTAAAAGCATATATTTATTTGAACTTAAGTAAGCATCTACTAAGCTTATTTTTTCTAACTTCCTTGACTCTTTTATATCATTTTCAAAAAAATTCACAATTTGCGTTTCATTTATCCCACTTTTTATAATATTGTTTACAGCTTCTTCTATAACATTATCATTTGATTGAATTGTATCATTTAATTCCCTAAAATCTTTTAAATCTAAAAAAATCAATAATAATATCATCAAAGTTCTGTCTATTTTAGTACTTCTAAATGTTTTTATATCTTTTCTATTTTTATCTAAATAAAAATAAATTTTTTGTTTTAAAATAAGATTTTTTGAAATAATTTCCAAATTTTTTCTTATTTTTTCAGAATATTTTTCCCAATTTTTTTTATCGAATAAAATTTCCTTCATTTCTTTTCTTAATTCATCAGTAATTTCTCCCTCTTCTCCCAAAAATCTAGGTGCTTTCCCATCTGTTGCCTTTTTTACAAATATTTTCTTTACCTTTTCATCTACTTTTTTTATTTTCCAAATTCCTGCGGCCAAATATATATATCATCTATATTTACTCTTATACCTAGTGGAAGTTCTCCTACTTTATTTTGATTATTGTATACTGAATACATATCCTCTACTTTAAATTGAGTGTAAAACTCTGCTTTTTTTAACAATTTCTCAAGATTAATTCCTGCGATAACATTATTGTCCAATATTTCAATATATTTCTCTTTCAAAAGATAATTACATATATTTGAAAACTCTTCATATTCAATGTCTTTCCAAGTTTGATATTTTTGAATAAATTCTTTAAACTCTGATAAATTTATTTCACTCTTTTCAACTATTAAAGATAATATCTGATGAGCCATCACATCATAAGGTTTCTTCACAACATCTATTTTGTCAACTTTTCCTTTTTTATAAATTGAAATTGCTGATAATCCTTGTAATAAATCCCATTTTTCATCTGAAATAAAATGTAAATTATTCATTCCTGTTCTTCTGCCACTTCTACCTAATCTTTGAGCTAAGGATGATACAGAATGAGGAGCATTGTATTGAACTATGCTATCAACTGCTCCTATATCTATCCCTAATTCAAGTGTTGATGTACAACATATTGTAAATAAATTTTTATTAGATTCTTTAGCAAAATTTTCTACCATTGCCCTGATGTTTTTGCTTACTGAAGCATGATGAGAAAAATAACTTATATTAATTTTTTCTTTTTGAGCTTTTTTCTTGAGATTTGCCGCTATCATTTCAACTTTTTGTCTTGTGTTCGGAAAAACTAACATTGTTTCACTTTTAGAATATTCATAAATCTTATTTAATACTTCTGTTTCATCAGAATAAAAATTATAATCTATTTTTAGTTCATTTTTTCCTTTATCTCTAATTATTTTTGTTGTTCTTTCATTTTGAAAAATTTCTTTTAAGTCTGAATAATTCTCTTCTGATACTGTTGCAGACATTCCAATAATTCTAGGATTATTATTTTCTATATATGAGTTCATTCTCTCCAGTAAAGATTTAAGCTGAATTCCTCGATTAGAACCAATAAAACTATGAATCTCATCTACAATTATATTTTCAACACTGTAAAATAATTTCCTCACTCTATCTGATTTTGTTACAAATAATGCTTCCAGACTTTCAGGAGTTATTAACAATATCCCCTTGGGATTCTTTAAAATATCTCTCTTTTTACTTTGAGAAGCTTCTCCATGCCATCTAGTAACAGTTATTTCCATATATTTACATAATTCTGAAATCCGATTAAATTGATCATTAATTAATGCAATTAATGGTGAGATATAAACTATCTTAATACCTTCTTCCCAATTTTCAATACTATTAATTGCAGGTAAAAAAGCTGCTTCTGTTTTTCCTGAGGCAGTTGGTGCAATTAAAATTAAATTATCCTCACTTTCGCTATAAAGTTTTATAGAATGTTCTTGTATTTTAGTAAATTTCTGCCAATTTTGATCATAGATATATCTTCTGATTTCTTTTTTTAACATATTATAAGTGTCCATTAAAATACCTCTATTTCATCATCAAAATTATTTTCATCCTTTTCCACTTTATTCATTTTTCCTAATTTTGCTTCTATTATTGCTATTATATTTTCATTTGGGTTCTGTCTTATTAAATCTAAAATTTCAATATAATCCTTTATTACTGCTCTCGGTGTCAAAAATTCATCTGCTCCTGAAAGATTTAATTTTCCTTCCATGTATAATCTTATTTCATTTGCATCTAGTTCTATAGAAGTTTTATAATTTACATTATAAATATCTTTCAGTCTTTCTAAAAGTATAAATATCTCTTCATTGTTTAAAGGTTTTAATAATAATACAGATTTCTTCGTATTAATTAAATTTGATAAATCATCATTTTCTGTCCCTAATCTCCCTTTTAATGCCTCATAACTTGACATTCCTCTGCTTTTGTCATATACCGTTTTTTTAGTTGCACCAAAATTTATAAACATTCCTCTTGCCTTATTAGATTTACATTCATTAAAAATATTTAATATCTTCTCATAATTTTTTTCTCTTGTTTGTGATTGAGGTATTTTATATAAATTAACTAATTCATCAAAATTAACTACAAAACCCGAGTATCCCATATCTAAAATTAATTCTCCAAATGTTTTCAAGGCCTCATACCAGTTATCATCATTGATTATTTTTCCAATTCCTAATTCCTTTTTTGCTTCAGTTTTAGTTTCAATATTTCCTCGTAACCATCTTAAAGCTTTCTCTTTTATATCATAATCTTCTTCTAATATTCCTCTATAATATTGAATAATTGCTTGACCAAATTCATAGGATATTGACGATGTCGTAAACGAAGAAGTTAAATTTAATATTTCTTTTTCAATAAATTGTGGATTTTTATCCAGTTCTTCTGCTTTTAAATTTTTATTATTTATGATTTGATTCTTGATTTTTTCTATCCAGATTTCTATTATTGTATTTATAGCTTTTCCATTTTGAGCAGTTTGAACTACTATATTATCTATTATTTCACTATAAAGAGCTTTTGATTTTCCATCTGTTGAATAAAATCTTCTTGTAGGATTCAAGTCAACTGTAGAAACAGCAAAATTCTTTTGTAAGGCAATAGATTCTATTGTCCTCAACATAAAACTCTTTCCTGAACCAAAATCTCCTACCCAAAATTTTATTTCACTATCTCCTTCAGTTATTTTATCTAATATTTTTACTATTTCCTGAACTTCGTTATTTCTTCCAACTAACAAATGCTGTATTCCTCTTCTAGGAGTTATCCCTCCCTCTATTGCTTTAATCACACTATCTGCTTCTTTGAGATTTATCTTAATCATTTTCTTTCAGCCACTCCTTTATATCATCAATATAAAATTCATCTATTTTTACAGTATTATTTTCAAGAATTATTACCTGATCATTTACAATATCATATAACTCTTTATTTATAAAATCTATGTAAGCATTTAATGACATATTTTTTTCTTTAGCATAATTTTTCAAATCATTTTCGTCTATTTTTTGAGTTTCTATTATTACTTTCAATACTTCTTTTACTTTATTATCCTGAAAATTTTCTGTTTTTTCTTGTTCTTTATTCTCAACAACTATATCTTTTTGTTCTTCATTACAAATTTTACTAATATTAGCTTCTTCATTTTCTTCTTTTAAATATTCTTCTAAAATATTAACTGTTTCAGCAAATTTCTCTTTTGTCACTTTTACTTTTTCTAAATTTAAATCTATTTTTTTCTTTTTCTGAAACTTTAATAATTTTAATTCCTCGTATGTTTTTTGAGTTATTTCATTATCTTTTTCTAATAATTTTTTATAATCTTGAAATCTATCAACAGATATTATTTTTTCTAACATTTTTACTTCAGTTTTTTTCAATTCTCTATTTCTATTCAATAGAAATAAATAAAATAACTTATCGTCACTATTTTTTTCTTTTTTCTGTAATTCTTTTATTATTTTTTCCAAATTCTCATCATTATTAAATCTTATTATTAAATTTATTTTTTTCTCATTGAATAATTCTATATATCCTAATTTTAATTTCCAATCTTTAGGATAATTTTTTATCTCATAAGTTATAATTGATTCAATTTTTTCTTTAGATAACTTAAAATTTTCAATATTTTCTAATAATTCGTTTGACATTGATTTAGAAAAAAATTTTTTTATACTTTCTAATTCTTTTTCTGTTTCAAGTATTTTGTAATTTGGTATAAAGCTTCTAATCTTGTTTTCTACTATTTTTAAAATTGCGTATACCCCTTTTATTTCATTGTATTCAAAATAACCATAATCTTGTAAATTTAAAATAGCATTTATAATTTTTTTACTTTTCTTTTTTAGTTTTTCTTCAGTTTTTACTCTTTCTTCTATTATTTTCCATTCATCCAAATATAGAAGAATCATTTGCTTCTTAGCTTCATAATTATTCCAAATTTTAGTTTGTCTGAAACTCGTTTGTTCTAATATTCTTTGTTCCAACTCTGATAAATTATACTCTTTTCTAAATTTTCCATCTCTATCCCAATATCTATAAGGCAATCCGTTTGGTGTTAAATTATAATATTCTATAATTTCAGTATTTAATCTGGGTAATTTTTCTAAATATTTATTTAT
The DNA here is from genome assembly GCF_900104625.1 of Leptotrichia massiliensis. NCBI lineage: Bacteria > Fusobacteriati > Fusobacteriota > Fusobacteriia > Fusobacteriales > Leptotrichiaceae > Leptotrichia > Leptotrichia massiliensis. Next base: position 76,920 of record NZ_FNVZ01000005.1, on the reverse strand, counting down.
TTCATCTATCACAACTTCCCTTGCCTCTTCTTGTAAAATATTCCAAAAATCTTGAAAATAATAATAATTCCTTATATTTTTTCTAACTCCGTTATACTTACTGTTTATTATCTGTATTCCCCCATAAAAAACATCCTTAAAAGTTTCTCCTTTAAAAACATAATTTTCCTTTTCAAATTTTTCAATTTCTTTAATAAGTATCCTATTTTTATTTTTTAACTCAATATTTGAAATTTCAAATATTTTATTATAAAGTTCTAAAATTTTTTCTCTTAAAAATGGAACTTTTAATTCACTAAAATAATAATTATCTATATTACCTAATTTAGATTCCCAGTTGTTAATAATCTTCATCTCATCTTCTTTAAACTCAGAATAAACAATTTTTTCTTCTTTAAAGTTTGTAATATCTATTATATCGTTTTTTTTACTAAAAAAAGCATCTTCTTTTTTAATAATGTCACTATTTATGATTTCTTTTTCAAAAGATTCTTTTTTTAAATCATAACTTTCATTTTTTAAATACTCTTTTTCATTATTTTTATAATTTAAAATTTTATTTACTTCTGAAAAAATTTCTTTTATCAACTCTGAAATATAATTTTTCATATTTTTTCGCCTTTCAAGTAAAAATTTTTTTCTTATAATTATAAATTAATTTACCATAAATTTCCTAAATTCCGTCTATCATTCATACCATTTATATCTTCAATTTTACAAACATTTTCAATTTCGCTCCAGATTTTTTACCTAATTTATCATAAGCCCAATAAATATACGTACTTGTTCCAAATGAATTTTCATTTGTCATTGATAATAAGTTTTAATTGGTCTTTATTTGCTTAAGATAAACGTCATCTCTAGTATAGATTCTTGAAATCATTTCAACATTTTTTTTATTTCTCTAAAAACTTTAAAATTTATGCTTGACTTTTTATAGTTAGTCTTTCAACAAATAATTTTGTTTCTATTTAATCAATACCCAAAATTCGGATTTTCAATCACCCATTTTCCATTCTTCTTGTTAGCCTCTAAAATTTCTTTTCTTCCCACATATTTTCCATTTTTCGTTATTTTGGCAAATTCTTCATCCATAATTTCCATTTGAATTTCGCCCATTATTTCAAAAAATTTTTTCATTGCTTTTTCATCTTTTTCTGAAATTGACTTTGAATATTTTTCCATTGTTTTTCCTGTTTTTTTCTTAAAGGCAGCATCAAGTTTTTTAGAAGTTTCCTCGGCTTTTTCTAGCATTTTATCAATACTACTCATACTTTTCATTTCATCAATATTAATAGGAAATCCCAATTTAACTTTTACATAAGCTTTATTTTCAGAAATATAATTTATCTTTTCTATTTCAATTTTATAATACTTAAACACTGTATCCATCATTTTAGAAACATAGTTTTCTCCAAAAAATCCATTCATTAATCTGCTCAAATCATTTGCTTCATTTTTACTTTGAGCAGAAACTCCATTCATCATTTTATTCATCAATCCAAACATTTCTTCTTTTGAATATATTTTGCTCACTTCTTTTTCAATTTGAGAATTATAGCTTTGAATAACATTTTGAGATATTTTCGCTGATGGTTCTATTTCTATTTGATATTTTTCCTGTGTAAAAGTTGCTAAACTTAGCAATACAAATAAACTTAAAATTATTTTTTTCATATTATTCACTTCTCTCTTTTTTATAAATTTAACTTTATTACTAAAAAATTTTATTTTTATTTCTTTATTTTTTCAATAGATATATTCATTAATCTATTTTTATTTTTAAAAATTTGTTTTATCAAATCTTAAAATACGTATAATTTTTGATTTTTCACTATTCCTTCCCATCCCAATAAATCACAACCACATTCATCTCAAATTTCTCCTCAACCTTCACCATTTCTTTTGCTGAAAGTTCCAAAATTCTCTCATTTTCATAAGACAAATTTTCTCCAACAAAAATAATAGCCTCTTCCATGCCATTCTCAATAAGTATTTCTGCTATTTTTTGAGGTGTATTTTTGTTATCTGTTAAAAGTCCGATTTTCCCAAATTCACGCAATTTTTGAACATACTCAACTTCTCGTCCGTGAACACTTGATATAAAAGCATCATTCCAATATTCAGAAACTCTTGCAAACATATATTGGATCGAAGAAATTCCAGGTATTACGTTAAGTTCCTTTGCATCAAAATGTTTTCTCATAAATGTTAGCATGCTATAAAAACCTGTATCACCAGACAAGATTAGCGATATTTTTTTATTTCGATTTTCTTCGATAAAATCCAAAACTCTTTGTAAATCAGCCTTTATATAACAATATTCTTTATTTTCTGCATATTTTCCAAGACTTTCAATGTGTCGTTTTCCACCAATTATTATATCTGATTTTTCAATTTCTTTTAATACAACTGGCAAAGTATAGTCCAGATTTCCAGGACCTAATCCAAGTACATTTATTTTATTTTTCATATTTCTCCTCACATTTTAAATTTTATCAGTTTATTATACCTTAAATAATCTAAAAATTAAAGAAAAATAATTTTTTTTTATAAATCTGGAAAAGAAAAAAAGACTGATTTTTCACAGTCTTTTAAAGTTATTTTTTATTAAAGTGCTGTAATAAAAGTCAAAAATCCTAATATTACCCCTGCTGCATTTGGCACAATTAAAATATAATCTTTTTTAGGTTCTTTAGTCCATCCGTAAATTACCCATATTAAACATGAAATTGAGGCGGAAAGTGGTTGCCACGGCTGTGCTTTTTGTCCACCTATATTGGCAATAATTTGGGGAATATATGTTATAAATACAATTATCCCTATAAATGCTCCTATTGAGCCAACTAATGTGTTAATTTTCTTTTTGTTCATTTTTTCCTCCTTGTGTTTAAAAAGTTTAGTAATTTTTGCTATATTTTGTATTATATCACGGATTCCATCGCTTTACAAATTAAAAATTTGACAAATATTTTTCTCAAGATATAATTTATTATAAGGAGGTTTTATGGATAATCAAAAAAAATATATAATCGCTCTAGATCAAGGAACAACTAGCTCACGTGCAATTATTTTTGATAAAAATCTTAACATTATTGAGAAATCTCAAAAGGAATTTACGCAGATTTTTCCACAGCCGGGATGGGTTGAGCATAATCCTATGGAAATATGGGCAAGCCAGCGTTCCGTTCTTACCGAAGTTATCGCACAATCTGGAATCTCTCTAAAGGATGTAGCGGCAATCGGAATTACAAATCAAAGGGAAACTGTAATCGTGTGGGATAAAAATACTGGTGAACCTGTTTATAACGCAATTGTCTGGCAATGCAGACGAACGGCTGAAATTTGCGAAGAATTGAAAAGCCGTGGACTTGAAGATTATGTAAAGGAAAATACAGGGCTGATAATTGACGCTTATTTTTCAGGGACAAAAGTGAAATGGATTCTTGACAATGTGAAAGGTGCAAGGGAAAAAGCTGAAAATGGGGAACTGCTTTTTGGAACGGTTGATACTTGGCTTGTATGGAAATTGACTGGCGGAAAAGTGCATGTTACTGATTTTACAAACGCTTCCAGAACTATGCTTTTTAACATAAAAAATTTAGAATGGGACCAAAAAATTTTAAAGGAACTTAACATTCCAGAAAGTATGCTTCCAGAAGTTAGAAACTCAAGCGAAGTTTACGGAAAAACAAGAATGGGAATTACGATTGGTGAAGAAAACGGTACTTCCATTCCAATTTCAGGTATCGCTGGAGATCAGCAGGCGGCGTTGTTTGGGCAGGCTGGATTTCATACTGGAGATATAAAAAATACTTACGGAACAGGATGCTTTATGCTTATGAATACTGGGAACAAGTGCATAAAATCAAATAATGGCTTACTTACAACTATTGCCATTGGGATTGACGGGAAAGTGGAATATGCTCTGGAAGGAAGTATTTTTATTGGCGGGGCTGTTATCCAGTGGCTTCGTGACGAATTAAGGTTTTTTGACAAGGCTTCTGATACAGAATATTTTGCACAGCAAGTCGATGATAACGGTGGCGTTTACTTAGTTCCAGCATTTGTTGGATTAGGCTCGCCATACTGGGATATGTACGCCCGTGGTACAATCGTTGGGCTTACCCGTGGATCTAATAAAAACCACATAATTCGTGCTGCCCTCGAATCCATCGCCTACCAGTCAAAAGACTTGATAAACGCAATGAAAGAAGATTCAGGTATTGAAATAAATTCTCTAAAAGTCGATGGTGGTGCAACAGCAAACAATTTTCTTATGCAATTTCAAAGCGATATTTTAAATACAAAAGTTTTACGTCCTGAAATTATCGAAACAACTGCATTAGGCGCTGCCTATTTGGCTGGACTTGCTGTTGGATTCTGGAAAAATAAAGAAGAAATCAAAAAAAACTGGCGTTTAAATAAGGAATTTACACCAGACTTACCTGACAATTTAAGGGAAAAATATTATATCCATTGGAAAAAGGCGGTTGAAAAAGCTAAAAGCTGGGAAGAAGATTAACAAATATAATAAATAATACAAAAAAACAGTGAAAGTCAAATTCCACTGTTTTTATTTTTAAAACTTTTCATTTTTTTATAACAATTAAATAATATTCGTTATGACTTAAATATCTTTAATATTAAATCATCCAAATGAAATAAAATAAAGGCTTAAATAGATTGTTATAAACTTGAAATCTAATTAAAGAACTTTTATGATACATTAGTAAATGGCTCTAAATCCTATTCCTGCTCTTACATTCTTACCTTTAGTATCATATCCACCATTTACTGTAACTCCGAATCTCGTATTGTCAACACCAATATTTAAATCAAACCTACATTTCCTCGTCTGTCCTCTTTTTCTCCTCTTATTCCAAACCAGTCAGCTGTTGTGTATCTAACTCTTCCTTTGTTGTTTATATTTCCAACTTTCCCTAGTTCATTCTCATAAGAAGCTGTTACTCCTACTGTTAAGTTTGTTCTTACTGCTAACAGTTGTACATATCTAAATTCCATTCCAACTTCTGGTTTTACTGAGAAATAATCGTTTCCTTGTATTTCTAGTCTCATTTCTCCTCTGTCTTCTTTAATGTGGAGTGTCGCCCAAAATTTAGACTATTTTTAAGCAATTTCTTTGTTTCCTTTCTTTATGCTTTCTTCTTATTCATTCGGACTTGTAAATCCTATTTTACTGTGTATTCTGCTGTTATTATACCATATTTCTATATACTCGTACATTCTACTTCTTAAACTTTCTAGACTTTCAAAGTTTTCATTATGTACATATTCTTTTTTCAATGTTGCATGGAATGATTCTATACAGGCATTATCATAAGGATTTCCTTTTCCGCTCTAAGATATGCTTATGCTTTTTTTTGCACAAAATTTACGATATTCTTTACTCACATACTGGCTTCCTCTATCTGTATGTATTATCAAATCAGTTATATCCCCTCTTTTATATATCGCCATTTTTAAGGTGTCGATAACTAATTTTATATCCATAAATTTTCCAACCTTATGTGATATTATTCTTCTGCTGTGCAAATCCATTATACTTGATAAATAGCACCACCCGTCCTTTCTTGTTCAAATATATGTTATATCACTTACCCATTTTTCATTTAATTTTTTTGTATCAAAATTTCTTTTTAAAATATTTCTTGCTGTTTCTTTCATGTCGTCTGATTTGTTATAATTTCTAAATTTTTTATGAATTATTGACTTTATCTGATTTTTCTTCATCAATCTTCTGACTCGTTTTATATTTACTTCTAATCCTAACTTTCTTAGTTTTTTATGAATTCTTACTGCTCCGTAAGTTTTTCTGCTGTCTTGCCATATTGATTTTATTATATCGTACAAAATTTTATTTTCTATATTCCTCTGTGTCTTGACCTCTTTAATCCAGTAGTAATAGCTGCTTTTTTTAATGCCTATTAAATTAATTATTATTGATTTTGAAACATTAAACTCATTGAATAAAATCTTTACTAATGCGTACTTGTCAACAGTCCTTATTTTTTCATCAATATGGTTGATGCCTTTTTTAATATGTCAATATCTAGTTCCTTTTGTTCCAGGTCTTTTTCTAATTTTTTATTTTTATCCATTTTGTTGTGAGATAATACATATGTGACAAGAATATATAAAAAAAGAAAGGTTTCTGATATAATGTAAGCCTACCAAAACCACATTAAGGAGAAACCTTTCATATGAGTAGTATATCAGAAATATACCGTGTTCGTCAACGGGCAATTGAGTATGCAATAAAACATAATAATAATTCAAAGGCAGCAGTGAAATATAAGACATCACGTCAGCAGATAAAACGTTGGAGAGACAGATACGACGGCACAGTCCAATCTCTTCTACCAAAAAGCAGAAGACCTAAAAGCCACCCAAACCAACACACGCAAGAAGAAATAGAACTGGTTATAAAAAAATACAGGAAATTTGGCTATGAAGGGCTAGCAGAAGTTTATGTCAAAGCAAGAAAGGAAGGCTACAGCCGTACATACGATTCAATGTGCAGGATAATAAGGAAAATGAAGGGCAATGCCAAAGAAAAGCCTAAAAAGCAGCATAAAAGAAAAAAGAAGATTGAACAGGCTAAGTACCCTGGGGAAAGAGTACAGATAGACATAAAATATGTTCCAGAAGAATGCATAAAGTTTGGCACACGTGACCAGAAGTATTATCAAATAACGGCATTAGATGAATATACAAGAAAAAGAGTGTTAAGGATAGCAGATGAAAAAAGCACCTATCAGACTGCAAAGTTTCTAGAGAACTTGGAAAAGGAGCTGGGATTTGACATAAAGAAAGTTCAGACGGACAATGGGAAAGAGTTCACAAATTCTGAAAGTGATAAGAAAACGCTGTTTGAGGTGAAACTGGAGGAGAAGGGGATAGAGTACGTGACAACCCGTCCATATTCGCCGTGGGAGAATGGAAAAGTGGAAAGAAGCCACAGGCTTGACAGCAAGTACTATGCAGACAAGAAATTTAAAAGCAAGGAAGAACTGTTAAGGTCAATAAAGAAATACAATACAAGATACAACAACATATCAAGAAAAGTACTAGGCTTTAAGAGTCCAAATGAAGTATTAAAAGAGTACAAGGAAAATCAGTAGTTTAAAGATACATTAGGAAAGAAATATTTTTTTTAATATATTTTTGTAACAAATGTTTGACATCTATACATCTAATTTTTTATTTTTATCCATTTCTTGTTGCAGCTGCCTTTTTAAGGCCATGATTTCATTTAAAGCTTCGTTAGCATTGTATTTTTTATCTATGATTCCTTTAAATTCTTTTTCCCATTTTCTGATTGTTGCCGTTGCTACCCCATATTCATTTTCTAATGATTTTTTTGTTCTTCCTTCTTCTAGCAATTCTAAAATTAACATTTTAAATTCATCTGTGTACCTTTTACTTCTCTTGTTCATAATCAAATTTCTCTCCTTAACTATATTTTAACAAATAGGAAACTAGTTTTCAAATTATTTGTCCAAGATTTTGGGTACACTCCAAACATATAAAAAAGACTAAAAAACTAACCTAATTTATATTTTCATTTATCTTTTTATATTAATCCACTATTTTCATTCCCTTTTCCTTCAATTCCACAGCATACTTCTGAGCTGTCGTATAATCTGTAATAATCACAAGCTGATTTCCGCTCTGAATTAATGTATCTCCCCGTGCGATACTATCTTTTCCTGCCTTACGTACACTCACAATAAGAAGGTTTTCAGGTAGATTCAATTCCTTAACTGTCTTATTATCAAATTCAGAATTTGCTCCTACAGGAATTAAAAGTGTTACTATTTTATCCTTTATATTTTTTTCGTCTGTCTTTATTCCAATTTCAATTTTTTTATTTTTCCACCATTTTTCCAAAATTTCCAGTCTCTTAAAACGTTTCTGCATTCTTCTTTTTTTCTTGTCTTCCTCTAAAATCTGCTTCTGAAACATATTAAAGTAAAGCCGTTCGTAAATTGGCTCCATTTTAAGCAATTCTGTAAAAATATAAGTTATTGTGCAGACAATTATTAACATATAAAGATACGAAAAATTTCCTGTCATTTCGAGAATTAACGTGATTCCCGTAATCGGAGCTCTCACAACTGCTGTAAAATAGGCAGCCATTCCAAGCAGCATGAAATGAACGATTACTTCGTTAGGAATTGCAAAATACTGATTTAATATTACTCCGTATACTTTTCCTGTTAAAGCTCCTATTACAAGCATCGGCAAGAAAATTCCGCCAGGTGCTCCTGTTGCATAGCAAAGCATTGTATAAAAAAATTTCAAAGCTAAAATTATAATAAGTGTCCTTAGAATAACATCTTTCCCAAACATTTCCTCAATAAGTTCGTGTCCACCACCTGTTATTTCACTAAAAAATACGGCAATAACGTATGCCATTACCATAAACAAAGCTATTTTTACATATTTATTAATTTTTATTTTTCTATAATGTCTTTGAATAAGCAATAAAAAATAGCTGAACGCTTTTCCAGTAATTGTAATTATAACGCAGAAAACAACCGTTATAAGAGCAAATATATAATATGGTATGCCTTTTGGAAGCATAAAATTGTATTGAAATGAAGTTTGTGAGCCTAAAATCATCCTCGAAACAAAATTTGAGGTTCCACTTGCCACAAGAGTACAAATTAACAATAACGGCGAGAAAAATTTATGCAATTCTTCAAGCGAAAAGATAACTCCTGCTAGTGGCGCATTGAATGTTGAAGAAATTCCAGCACTTGCTCCACATGTTACGAGATATTTCTCCTCTACTTCAGAACGTTTTGTAATTTCCTTTACTCCAGAGCCAACCAAAGCCCCCAAATGAACCGAAGGCCCTTCACGTCCCATAGACATTCCAGCTCCAATTGCTAATATTCCTCCCACAAATTTCGTAACCAGTTCCCCAAACCATTTAAATTTCACTTTTTTCGTAAGCAGTCCACTAACCTGAGGAATTCCACTCCCACTAATTAACGGATATTTTGTAAGCATAAATTGCATGGCTAACCCCATAATAACAAAAACTGCTATTCCAATAAATATTTTATGAAATTCCAGATTTGTTGTAAAAAATTCCCTGAAAATCGACATTTTTTTTAACATTAATGTATATGTTCCGACAATTATTCCTGAAAAAATCCCTACTAGAAAACACAATAATATAAGTACCACATTATTCCGTCTTGATTTTAGTGAATTTATATCCCTTAGTTCATGTAAAACATCTTTTGCCATTTTATTTCCTTCTTCCTTTTTTATTTTCCACAAAAATATTCTTCCATATTAAAATAAAATATCTTTCCTGCCTTATTAATCAAAAATCCTGAAATTTCCATTTCTTCAGATAATTTTCCCATAATTTCATAAAATTTTTCAGGTGTCTGGTTATACATCCCTGTTGAAATAATATCACCAAAAAAGGCACTTTTTGTAATTATTCCGACTTGTTTATTTTGAGAAGGAAAACCAGTTCTGGGACTTATAATGTGTCCGTATTTTTCGTTATTTATCAAAAGATATGTGTTTTTCTGATTAGAAGTGGAATAACTTGTATTTTTTATTTTTATTTCAAATAAATCATTATCTTCATTTTTTCCATTATACCCATACTTTGTTATTCTTACAGGCATTCCATCGGCATTTCTTAATATTTCTTTTTCTTCCTCAGGATTTTCAGCGATAATGCCCCATTCATCAATAGCAATGATACTGCTTCCGCCAGCATTTACAATTGCGTCCTTTATCCCAATTTTTTTCATCTCCTGAGCCATTTTTTCTATTGCATACGCCTTTATAAATGAACCCGTTATAATTTCCTGATTCTTTTCAATTTTTACCCGCTTTTTCTTTTTATCAATAATTATCTTTTTATAATCCACAATCCTTTTCGCTTTTTTTATTTTATCAAAAGATGGCAAAATGGGGGTTTGTTTATAAAAACCCCACAATCTTATAAGAGGCATTACTGTAATGTCATACTCTCCACCAATAATTTTTGATAAATGAATAATATTATTCAAAATACTTATGGTTTCATCATTTACTTTTACAAAATGTCCACTATTTTTATTTATTTTATCAATATACGAATTTTCAGCATAAGAATTATACTTTTCATTCACATTTTCTAAAATTCCAAATAACCTGTCAAAAACAGAATCATCATAGCTTTCAGGTATTTTAATTTTTATATCCGAATGAAATAAAAAACGTACTTGAACCTTATACATCATGTTTTCACCTAATTTCCACCTGATGTAGTCGCTTTTTCACTTGATTTAGTTTCTGTTGTTGTTTTTGAAGTTTCTGATTTTTTATTGTCTAACTTAAACTGATTTTTTGCACTTTGATTATCTTTTAAATTAGTGTTAGTTTTTTGCTGCTGTGTTGTTTTTGAAGTCTCTGGTTTTGAAGTTTGAGAATTTTCTTTTTTCTTTTGATTGTTGTCGTTCTTTGTATTCTTTTTTTCAGATACTTTACTTTGTGAATCATTATTAACTGGCTTATTTTGTGTCTGTACCGATGGAGCTGGTTGCAGCTCAGATTGTGGAACAGATTTTATTTCTGCCATAACTTCAGTATTTTGAGCATTCTGAATTTTATTGTTCCCACCTAACGAAGTTGTTTGCTCAGCATTTTTCCCTTCCGTTCCAGTTTTTCCACCAGCAGATGAAGTTGCTTTTTTGCTACCTTTTCCTTCCTTACCTGCTCCTCCTGCTGAAGATGTAGCTTTTTCACTATTTTTACCTTCAACTACCGTTTTCCCGTTATTATTTTTTAGAAACCGTGTATAATTTCCAAAAGCAATTAATGAAATTGCGCCCAAAAATAGTATTATTTTCTTTTTATTATTCATTGTTTTCTCCTTATTTTTTTCTCTACATAAATTTTAATATTTTAATTTTTTTGATTTTCTAACCAATCAAAATTTCTGCTATAAAACAAGCTAAACTTAATATCCGCTGTGGAACTTCCTTTAATTTTAAAAAATTCTCGTTATTAATTTCTAAAAACAGTATTTTTTCTATGTGTAATGTTTTTGTATATTCGCCAGGATAAAATGAATTTGTTAAAATTCTTATGTCTATATTTGTTTTTTTATCATAGTAATGGCATCCATATCCTAATCCATCATTTCCATAACTAATTTCAAAGCCACATTTTTCAGCTTTTTTTCGCATTTTATTAACTAAAAAACCTTTTTTATTATAATCCAAAATTTCTATTTTTTCCTGATTTTTTTCTGTGATTTTGTAAACAGTCATATTAATTTGATTTATTGGCTGTTTTATTTTTTCATTTTTGAAGTTTTCTTCCCAATGTTTTTGTTCCTTTTTTGAAAGTTCTGGAAAATACAATACATTTATAAAGCTATTCTCATTTAAAGTACATTCTTGGTTTTGGGACATTTTGAAAGCCCCATTATCCATGCACCTAAATGTTTTTATTAATTTCCCATTTTCATCAGTTTCTTTCCAAATAAGCTGAACTGCAAATTCTTGCATAACTGGATTTTTTATAAAAATTTCAATCCATCTTTTTGTTTTCCATTTACGTTCTAAAAACAATGCTCTCAACAAATTACTTGACTGTTCTGTTATGATTTCCTTTATCTGTTTTTTTATATATTTCACTTCTCTTCTGTACTCTTCAACTGCATTTTCTACATCATTAAACTTTTTACTTGCTTTCGGAAGACCCTTTAAGATTTTTCCTTCTTCATCATAAGCAATGATATTAGCAGGTGTATTCATAATATCAATTTTTGCCTTAATCTTTCTTTCACCATAATCAAAAATTCTTGTTCTATCCTGTCCAAATTCAAAATCAGGAATCAAAATATCATTTAGCTCATCACGTGTAATCCCACCATTTTCCGCAATTATGTCAAGTGTCTGATCAGAAGCCATTTTTATCCGTTTATCTTTGTAATTGTTTAAAAAACCTTTTACTAATATTCCAATTTCCTTCGTTTCATTTCTTAAAGCAAGAACTCTTATTCCATAAGCTGCAACTGCGACTTTATTGTATTCACTGACAAGTGTGTCAATAATACCTATCATATTATCATTGATTATCTTTATATTAGAAGTAAGTATTAATGGAATAAAAATATTTTTATATTTAGGATTAAATCTATGTTCCTTCCATTTTTGAAAAATTTTTGCAATAAATTTTCTCAAATCGCTTCTGTCTACTATTTGCTCAATTTTATTACAAACCTCGATAGTTTTTATATCATTTTCCAAAATATATTCTGAAATATAAAATTTCATTAACTTTTCAGGAACCTTTTCCTCACTTTTTCTTATTCTTATCATTCCGTAATCAACTAAACTACTAAATATGGCATTTTCCTCATGTTTTTTCAGACAAATATTTTCAGAATATTCAAAAATTTCTTTTGGATTTGTCAAATTTTTTAGCTCCCTTTGAGCTTCCACATTGTCCCAATATCTAATTAAATTCCTTGCAATTTGTACCGCTGGTGCAAATGTATTTTCCAGCAATTTTTCCACTTCTTTTCTTATTTCTGGTTTTTTTCTTAAAATTTTTTCAATTTTTTGTCCTGTATTTTTATCCGCTTTTAACAATAATTTTGGCAGCTGAAAATAATCAAAATTATTATCCTTTGAGTATAAAATTTCCACATATTTTTCCACATTTTTCAATTCAGCGTCATTTCCAAAGCTCTTGTAAAGCTCTTTCTCATGCCTATGCAAAAATTCTATCCAAATTTTATTATTTTCATTTTCACAGCCTGTTTTGGCAGTATATTCAAAATATTTTTGATTTATAAAATTAATTGATAAATTGTAATCCCACATTTCATCCAATATTAATTTCAAATCATTCATATCATAAATTACAGAATATCTCTCAAATATATCTGTAAATAAGTCTATTTTCTCTACTCCATTTACAAAAAATTGAAAAACTTTTTTATACATTTCAGAATACTTTAATAATGAAAAAACTATCGTATCCTTCTGTACCAAAGCCTTTCCATCCTTATTTCTCAAACATTGCACTTTAATATTTTTCCAATCAATTTTATCTTTCTTCAAAAATTCAAGATTTTTAAATTCTTTTGATTTCCATTTCCAAACTTTTGTCTTAAATAATTTTTTCAAATTGCTAATTAGAATATTTTCAGCTCTTACAAGAAATTTAGATTTTTCCTTTTCATCAATTAAATCATATTTTATAAAAAAATGAAGCAAAAACAAACATATTATTTTATTCCCTTTCAAATTATCTTTGAAAAATGCTTTACTATTTATAACATTTTCTTTTATTGTATCCAAAAATAAATCATACATTTTTTTGGAATAATCAAAATTGTAAAAAATAACATTTGTTCCATAATTAACGAGTAAATAAAGTTTTTGCCCATGCGAAAAATAATATTTCTTAAAAATTTTCTTTAAATTATCAAATATTTTATTTCTATAATAATAGTTACTATTTGTCGATGAAAATTCTATTTCAGAAAACATAATAAATAATTCAATTCCTTCAGAAATAACTTTTGAAATACCTATATTCTTTTTTAACACCAAAAAAAATATCTTTTCAACATATTTTCTAGTTTTTTCCAAATTTAAAGCTTCCACATTTATAAAATATCTTATAAAATTACCATTATCCAAATATTTTTCAAATATTTCATTTATATTATATTTATCTATCTTATTTTTTATATAATTTACAAAAATATTTTCTAATTTTCTTATTTCTTCACTATTTTTATTATCACTATTTCTAATAATTATTAAAATACCGATTTTTAATAAAAAATTATCACAATATTTTTTATAATTTTCGACATATTCATACGCCAGATTTTCAAAATAATTCAAAAAATATTTACAGCTTTCAACAAAAACTGTCTTATTTTTCATTTCTAAATTATTTTCAAAATCTTTTTTTACAAATTCTTCTGAGAAGTTTAACAGTTTAAATATTTTATATTTCAATGGAAAATTTGAAAATTGATAACTCAGTTCATTAGGAAAATTATTATACATATACCTAAAATATTTTAACAATATTTTCCCTGCTTCACTTTCAAAAAAAACGTCTTCTTCCATATAATTTTCCATTTTAAAATTATTAACAAATTTCAAACTTTTTTTATTAATATCTAAAAAATTATCTATCTCTCCATTTAAAAATTCTTTAATTTTACTGCGGTGAGAATCTTCTTCCACCTCACTAACAAGGTTTTCAACCACCTCATCTTTAATCATTATAATGCCTCCTTTTATTTTCCTTTCATAAAAACTCCCATTATATTATACAACATTTCTAATTTTTTTTCATTAATATTTTTTTAAAATTATATAAATAAAAAGAAAGAGTTATCTCATTTTATTCTGAAATAACTCTCTCAATTAAATGTATTTTTTATTTATCAGATAATAAATAATAGTTTAGGATTAAAACAAGATAAAATTAATAAATTACTCTAAATCCTATTCCACCTCTTACATTTTCACCTTTTGTATCATAACCTGCGTTTACTGTCACACCAAATCTTGTATTTTCAATTCCAAGGTTCAAATCAGCTTTTCCGTTTCCACGTCTATCATCCTTTTCACCTCTTATATCAAACCATCCAGCTGTTGTATAACGTACTCTTCCTTGATTATTTACATCTCCAACTTTTCCTAATTCATTTTCATAAGCAAGTCCTAATTTAGCAACAAAATTTGTTCTTACTGCCATTGGCTGTTGATATTTGAATTCTACTCCAACTTCTGGTTTTATCGAATAATAATCATTTGCTTTTACTTCTAAACGCATTTGCCCTGTATTTTCTTTTATTCCGTCAAATCTTCCATATTCAAATTTTAAGCTTCCGTATGTAGAAATACTTGTTCTTTCACTTGTTCTAATATTTTTTCTAAGCTCATTTTTTAGTCCAAATCCGTATGAACGATATTCAGATTTCGCTTCAAATATATCATCAACAACAAGGAATTTTCTCTTCATTTCACCAGTTCCTACAAATCCTTCTGCTGAAACAGTCCAATTCAATCCATTATTATGATCTTTTCCAATTGGCATTGATTTAAATACTCCTGCTTTTACAATATTTTGTTCTTCTTTTGAACCACCTATATCGCTAAAGTCAAATTTGTTTCTAACAGCTCCTGCGTACCATCCTGATGATTCTCCCAATCTGACAGTTTCATTTTCATTCAAATATGCAAATCCATAGGCTTTATTCTTGTAGTCAATAATTCCTGCTGTATCTGTCTTATATTCGCCTTTCATTCCAAATGCTTTTATTTTATTAGAATTTTTAGATTTTGTATCCCATTCATTTCTTAAATATCCAAATTCTTTATTTAACAAATTACCAGTTTCAAAAATTCTTTGTTGCACATTTGCATACTGATGTCCCATCATTTCATCAATTGCTTGAACTAATAACGCCTCTTCACTATTTCCGATAGAGTTTAACTTATTATATATTTCTTTTTCTCTTGAATCCAAGCTATTAACATCATATCTTTGTTCCAATCCGTCAGTAAAGTTAAATTCATTTGAAGTTGTTGAAACAAAGGCTGTATAAGGAATCTTTGTCATAAGAACACGTGTAATTTGCTGTGTAGATGGATCAACTTCAGGCGTTGCCATCCAAGTCAATGAAGCAGAATACGGAGTAAAGTTAAATATTCCAGAATTTATCTGATTTAAGAACGGCTGTAATATTTGTTTCCCAATAATTACATTTTTTGCATTTGTAAGTACTGAAAATTCTGTTCCGATTAATAAATCACTGTTAATTCCAAGAGAATTTGCTCCATTTATATTAATTGGACGTGTTCTTCCTAATGTATCCACATATACTCCAAAGTTTGAGAAAGCATAGTTTGTGTAAGGAGTAGTGTAATCAATTGTCTGAACTTGGCTGTCATCTAATGTTACACCGTTTCTCTGAATTGCAAGCCGTCCATTTGGCAATTGAACAATTCCAACTCCTCCAACAGTTTTGCTTGGATCTGTTGGTGAATAATAATCTTGTGCTCCATTTCCAGAAGTAATTTTTCCAGTTCCAGAACTCAATGCTGGTAACACATTCCCAGGAGTTGCATTAGCTGCTATTGGTAAATCTCCAGCTACTCCTTGAGAATTTACATCATATCTAACTCCGTAAGATTTAGAACCATTTATATTAATTTCTCCATAATTTTTGATTATAGATTTATTGTTTGTAGTACCTTTTATTAATACACCGTAACTACTATCTGCATCAATATTTATTGTTCCATGATTTTCCAAAGTACTTCCGTTTAATACAGCAACTCCCACAAGTCCTTGAACATTCTCATTTCCACGATAAGAACCAGTTGTAGTAATATTTCCTGTATTTACAAATGTAGCTCCATTATTTACAAATACTCCCATCATTGTCTGAATTTTATCAGAAGATGTTGCTCTTGAAGCATCCAAATATATATTTCCTGAGTTTCTCAATCGTGTTCCTCTGTCATCTCCGTACATTCCAATACTTAGATGTCCTGAAACATAAATGTCTCTCTCATTTGAAATGCTTGCTCCGCCTATAGCTGCCATACCAATTCCATAAACGATATTATCTGGATCAGATTTATCAGTTTTTCCAACTTTTATTGTTCCTCTATTTACAGCATTTGACGCTCCTGTCACAAGAATTCCTTGATTTCCAATTCCTTGTGATAAATCAATTGTTCCATTATTTACAATATTTGCTCCATCTTTTCCATAAATTGCAATAATTTTTCCATTTGTTCCAGATGTAATTGTTGCATTATTTGTAACTGCTGAAGCTCCTTCTGCGTAAATGAAAGTTGCTTCTTTTCCTAAAGTTACATTTGATGAAGCTGAATTTGAATAAACATTTGTTTTATTCATTCCTGGATTTGCTAAAATTACACCATAAGATTTATCCCCAACATTAAAGTTTGATGTTGTATCATTTATTGTAACTCCGCTCGTTCCATAAACTCCAACTGGTTCACTGTTCGCATCCATAACCAAATGATTTGCAACATTTACTGTTCCACCTAAATTAACACTTCCACCTTTTTTATAAACTCCAATAGCTTTATCTGCAACATTGATTATAGAACTTCCTGTAGTTTCTACATTTCCATTTTCACTAAGTGAGTAAACTCCAAATGAAGCCTCTCCAACATTTATTGTTCCACTGTTTTTGATATTAATTGTTGATCTATTTTGTGCATAAATTCCGACAGTAGAATCATTTTTAACAGAAGTTGCAGTTCTATCCACATTTATAGTTCCACTGTTTTCAAATGTCTGATCCGATGTTCCTTCTAAATATGCTGCAATCGAACGTTTTCCAGTAATGTCAATATTTCCACTATTTACAATCGCTTTTGTTACACCTGACTTGTTTTGTGAAAAAATTCCAATTGAATCATCACTAGAAAATTGCATATCAGCTTTGTTTGTAACATTTGAACCTATTGAAACAATTCCTTTTGCTTTATCAGCTGTACCAGTTATTTTCTTACCATCTATTGTAGCATTTGAATTATCTACATAAATTCCAGTAGAACCGTTATTTAATGTCATATCGTTCCATCCACCAAAAGTCGATGTTCCTGTCATATAAATTCCTGTTCCTTTTGAAGACACGATAATATCATTATTATTCATTTGTGCCTTACTGTTGATAATATATAACATTGGTTCTGAAGAAGTTGTCAATGTTCCAGCATTATTATAATTTAACACTGCATTATTTTCCAAGTATGCCAAACTTCCATTATTTGCGAAATTGTAATTTCCACCATTTACAGTCAATGTTGAATCATTTCCATACAATGCAAATCCTTTATTTCCAACTGTTACATCTCCAGTAGTAGTCAAGTTTGTTTTATTTTTTACAAATATTCCAACTGAAGTAGATTCAACATTTCCACTTGAATTAAATGTAGAATCTCCAACTGTGATATTTCCACTATTTACAACTGTCGCATTCAAAGCATTTGTAGTTTCTGGTGCAATATAAATTCCTGCTGTTCCTTTTCCTAAAGTAATGTTTCCTGTATTTTCAACATCTATTACTTTGCTGCTAGCAGACGTATTTTTAGCATAAATTCCAACTGATTTATCTCCACCAGTTATACTTCCATTATTTTCAACTTTGTCAAATCCAATTGAGTAAATAGCAGACGACTCATTTCCAATTGTTATTGTAGATCCTTTTGTTGTTGTAATTATCCCTGTATTTACAGTTCCTGCTGGTGCACCACTATAAACTGGTGTCGAATCTTTATAAATTCCATAAATTCCAGTTGATTTATTTCCTACAAGAATATCTTTTGAATTAAGTCCTCTTGCTGAATCAAGATACATCGCTGTACTTGTTTCGGCATTAGATAAGTCCAATGTCCCTTTATTTTCAGCTTCATATCCAGCAGTTCCAGCCCAAGTTAATGTAGGATTGCTGTTACCATCTGCCATAAGTCCAATAATATTCTTAGTTGATGGTTTTGCTTCAACTACAATTCCTAATGGTATAATTGCTTCTCCATTTATAACGTGTGCCATTATGTTTCCTGTTTCTAAAGCATTTTTATTTGCTATTGTTAAACTACTTAAAATTTCTACACTACCTTCAGTAACCCGTGTTCTTTCTACAGAGTGTCCATTAGTAACCAATGTTCCACCTTTGTCAATAATACGTCCTCCCTTTTGAGCAAAAATACCTACTCCATCTCCAGCAAATGTAATTGTTGAATATTTATTAAAAACAACATTTGCTTTAGTAGTAACTATTGCTCCAACTCCATTTGCTCCATTCAAATGAATATTAGCAGCACCTGTTGTTGTACCGTCTCCGATTTCTACTGTTGATGGTTTAGGTGCTCCAACTCCACCGTTTCCTACATAAATACCAGTTCCAGCTGTTGTATTATCTCCTATATTCATAGTTCCTGTATATTTTATATGGCTACTATTTTCAGCAAACAATCCAACTCCATTTGCTCCTGTTGTAATAGCAGTAGATATTGATTTTGGAGTTCCAGAAGTTCCTTGTCCATCAGTATAAATACCTATTGCATAAAAATCTCCTGAATTGCCACCTAATACTGAATTTCCAACTTTTATTTCCTGATTATAAGCTGAAATATCTGCAGTAGCACCTTTCATTAAAACTCCAATTAATCCATTTCCATTCATTCCATTAGCAGTATAGTCCAATTTAGAAGTAGTTGCATTCAAAACTCCACCATCAAGATAAACTCCAACTCCATATCCTTTTACCTTACCAATACTTCCGCCATAAAGAGCCCCAGTGTCACTAGCCCCTGTACCTTTCACATAATATGCAACTTGATTTTGAGAAGCACTGTTTAAGTCAATTTCTCCTGTTGAAGTATCTGCTTTTGCAGTATTTGATAAATATACAGCAACAGAAGATTCAGCGGCATCATTCAAGTTTATTTTTCCAACTTTTTGAATATCAGATTTTGGTGTGTAAATTCCAACTGTACTTTTTGCTTTCTGATTTATTGTTCCTTCATTTTTAACAATTGAATCCGTCAAATCTCCAAGATTTTTTGTAAACATTCCTGTTGAACTTTCAGATTCTATGTCAATTGAACCTGTTGAAGTATTAGTCAAACTAATTTTCTTCCCAGCCGCACTTGCTGATCCAAACATTCCAACTGAATTTTTAGAAGTAGAAGTTAATTTTATATTTCCAGAATTTTCTGCTGTTGCATCATCTTTTGAGAATATTCCTGTTGATTTTTCACCAGTCAATTTGATAGTAGCGTTTATTGCATTTATAACTGCTGTTTCATCATCAACGCCGTACATTCCAATTACTGATTCAGCTATTCCTGTTATCTCTTTGTTATTTGTTATTTTAGCTTTATCAGTTGCAAGCATTCCTGTTCCCTTTTTACCTTTTACAGTAACAGTTCCCTCATTTAAACCTTCAGTAACATTCGATGTGACAGTATTTTTACCTGTAGCATAAATTCCTATCGAAGTCTCTCCAGTCGATAATATTTCTATTGTTGCACCTTTATGATTCTTTATTTCTGAACCATTTTTTCCATACATTCCAACTGATTCTTTATTATTTACTGTTATTTTATTTTTATTGTTTATTACTGAATTATCCGAAAGCATTCCAACTGATTTTTCAGAATTTACTTTAATTTCCCCTTTATTATCTGCAGTTAAATTCTCTCTGTTGCCAGTAGCATTTGTAGCAAATATTCCAACTGATTCTTTCATGCTGACATCTATTGTATTTTTATTTTCTATAGTTAATGTTTTAGATGCAGCTGCTTCTAGCTCTCCATAAATTCCTGCACTTTTTATTTGTCCAGCAGTATCTTTTAAAGTAATTGTTCCACTATTTTCTATTGTATTATTTTCTGTTGCATCTTTTGTAAATTTACCATAAATTCCTGCCGAAGCACCTTTATACACATCAATAGTTCCTGCTGCTGCATTTACTGCATTACTGTTTTCAAGGTAAATTCCTGCAGATTGCTCTTCTTTAATTTCTATTTTATTATTATTAGTTACTTCCGATCCAGACTTACCATAAATTCCTGCCGACTTTTTATCGTTCATAGTAATTATTCCACTATTGTTAACCGTACTTTTTACAGCTGAAATTCCAATTGATTCTTCTGAATTTACTGTTATTGTTCCAGCGGCACTATTAATAACTTCTATTTTATCTGCGTTATTATTAACATCATTTGAAGCGAATATTCCAACTGATTGTGGGCTTCCAGCAGCAATATTTATTTCCTTATTATTCTGCAATGTCAATTTTTTAGGTGCTCCACTTACAGATTCACCATATATTCCAACATTCTTGGTAACATTTGTCAAATTTATTATTCCTTCATTTAAGATTGAATAATCTTTTTTAGATGAACTTGTTAATTTTCCATACATTGCTGCTGAACCACTAGTCGCTCCAGTAGATCCCGTCAATGTTATTGTTCCATCAGCTGTATTTGTTGCATTCGAATCTGAAGCATACATTCCAGCTGAATTTTCGTGTGAAACATTTATTGTTTTTTCATTAATTATGTTAGAGTCATTGCTTCCATACATTCCCGCTGAATTTTCTTTTTTCACATTTATTATATTCTTATTCTTTCCTGTCGCTTTATCAACAAAAATACCAACTGTGCTCTTAACATCCAAATCAATTTTTCCATTTGGAGTCTCATTTATTACAATTCCTGCACCTTCTCCAGCGTTGTTTTTCAAATACATTGCAGCTGATTCTTCCTGTCCAACGATTATATCCTTTTCATTTTGTAATGTTGTAATTCCTGCCGCTGTACTTTCAATTTCTACATACATTCCCGCTGATTTTGTCTTACCTGTTCCTTTTAATTCAATCTTTCCTGTATTTGTAATAGTTCTTGAAACAGCATCTGAAATTTTTGCAAAGATTCCTGCTGACTTATTACTTTCAACACTTATAGTTCCTGCATTTGAAGGTGTTGAATTTTCTACATAGATTCCTGCTGACTTATCTCCAGTTATTGTAATTTTTCCAGTTGTAGCATCATTTGAAATAGTCGCTCCATTTAGCCCTAGCATTCCAGCAGAAGCTCCACCATTCATTTCTATATTTCCTTTATTTGTAGCACTTCCTTTATTTGCCAAAATTCCAACTGAAGCAGAAGTAGCTGTTGTATCTGTAATTAAAATATCTCCGCTATTTTCGATTTCAGCTTCCTTACCATAAATTCCAACTGATTTTTTCCCTTGTAATTTTATTTCAGAACCTGCTGAATTAGTTACTTTTGCTTTTTCTGACATTATTCCTATCGCATCCGAAGCCGATGCATCTGAAGTTATTTTTTTCTTATTTTCAATTACAACATTAGCACCCTTACCATAAACACCAATTGAATTACCTATATGAATATTTATGTTTCCATCATTTTCTACATTCTGATTACCTTCTGCATAAATTCCAACATTTTGAGTTTCAGTCGAACTTGCCACTCCAACTTCTATAGTTCCTTTATTTTTGACATTTTTTGCAGATGTAGATGTTGAATAAATTCCTGCTGAACTTCCTTTTTTAGAAGTTATTTTCCCAGTTGTTTTATTTGTAACATCACTGTTATCCGCATAAATTCCTGCTGATCCTGTTTCTTCTGTAGTTATATTTCCAGAATTTTCAATTGTCGAATTTGTTATTCCATAAATTCCCGCCGATCCTGTTCCAGAAGTTGTTATTTCGCCACCAGTGGCATTACTTACTGTACTGCTATTTGCCAGTATTCCAACTGATGAAGTTCCAGAAGTTGTTATTTTCCCAGTACTGCTATTTGTCAATGTTGAACTTTCTTTTCCATAAATTGCGATTGAACTGTTATTTGCAGTTGTTATTATATTGTTATTTGTTACTTTCGAAGCATTGGAGTAAATTCCTATAGCCCCGTCTTTTCCTGATAATATAAGTTTTCCATCATTTGTTACAACAGCTCCATTTAATCCTGAAATTGTCGTTTTAAATCCAGAAGTCAAGATTTTTGATGACTTAATATTAACTTTTCCAGCATCAGACACTAAAAATTGTGCTGAATCATTAATATTAGAAAATTTCGTACTGTCAGCTGTAATATTTCCATCAATATTTATAGTCGTATTTTTCGCACCATAAAATACAGCTGAATTTTCACCCATACTTGAAACAGTTAAATTTTGTAACGTAGTATTTGTTATATCTACAGTATCATCTGATGTATTTCCTGTATTTCCAAAGTAGGCGAATACAGATTTTTTACCAATCGAAGTACTTAGATTTGTTATTGTGAAAGCTTTTCCAAAATTACTAGCCTTAGATGAATAAAGTCCAACTGTTCTTTCTCCCAAACTTAACACTGCATTACCCTGAAAAGTAGTACTTGTAGTAGATCCATCAGAATATACTCCGATTCCAGTGCTAGTTCCTGAATCTCCAACTGTAACTGTACCTTCAATAGTTCCAGTAGAGCCACTAGTAAATATTGCAATTCCACCATTACTAGATTTTATTTCTCCATTATTTGCATTTGTAAATGTTCCATTTTCTGAATATAAGCCTACTTTTCCACCTGCTTCAACAGATACAACTCCAGCGTTTGTAAATGTTCCTGTATTTTGTACAACAGCATGATATGCCGCATTTGAAATAATTGCGCCATTTTTATTTGTTGCAGTAGATCCGTTTGAAAGATATAACCCAATAGAGTCAGTACCATCTGATGTTACTTCTATCTTTTTTTCATTCTCAAATGTCGCATTATTTAAGATTACACCATATACTTTATTTCCCGCAACTGTTATTGTTCCTTGATTTCCTGTAGTTCCAGTCGTTCCGTTAAAGTACATTCCAATATTTTCATTTGCTCCATTTACTTTAATTTTACCTTCATTAACAAACTTTGCTGAACTTGAATAAACTCCTATATTTTTTCCATCTGTACTCTTAATAGTAATCGTACCTTCATTTTTCATATTCGTTGCCGAAGCATTTCCGACCCTTATTCCCATACTTCCTTGAGAGCCATTTTCAATATCAATATTTGCATCTTTAGTATTTTTTACATTAGAATCTACTTGTGAATAAAGTCCAAATGAATTTTTAGCAGTTATTGTAATTGTTCCATTATTAGTTGCTCCACCTTGGATTTTACCAAGTACTGTCATACCACCCGAATCATTTGCAGTAACATTAATTTTTCCATTATTCACAAAACTTGAATCAGGTCCTAAAGCATTTGTTGTTTTTGAAACAACCATACCGTGACTATTATCTCCACTAATATTTACATTCCCATTATTAATTGCTATAGTACTTACGCTTACACCACTCTTGAAATCACTAGTTGCAAATCCTGCTGAAATATTTCCACTTAAACTTATTTCCCCTTCATTTCTTAATGTATGTTTATTTGTAGTACTGCTTCCTGTTCCTTCGTCTGTAAACAAAAGAGCCACTTGTAATGATTTATTCCCGCTTATAAGACCTGTTGAACCATTTATACCGGTAACTTGCGGATTATTCCATGTATCTGGCTGTACTTCAATTCCTGCAACTTCCATTACTTCTAAATATATTTTACCTTTATTTTCAAATGAATAATTAGGATTATGATCTCCTCCTTTAATTTGAGGAAGACCAGGATCTAATGTTATTGCCCTTTGTTTTGTTATATCAACATGCATCTCTGTATTTTCACCTGAATAAAAATAACCACTGTTAGTCATATATTCTCCAATAGCTTTATGATGACCAGAAGCTGCTTTACTTAACCTGTAACTAGGATCAAGTAAATTTTTATTAGAATTCATTGTATTGTCAGCTGTTATGGTATTTCCATACGATTCCAATTGTGGAATACTAAAAACTATAGGATTAGCTGTCGGATTTGGTGGTGTAACACTTGGAGCAGTAGGTTTAGTAACACTAATTGCACTAACTTCTGAAATATCTGGAGGAATAATTGTCAATGTATTTACATTTGGAGTCGGTGCCGTTACATTCATACTTAGTGATGGTGGTGTAATATTTACAGCTATTGTTGGTGCTGACAAATTCATACTAATACTTGGAGCAGTTACTGTAGCTGGTGTAGCTGGCTCCTGTGGATTCGGTACTTCAATTGTCACAGGATTTAGAGTAGGAAGTAAAATTGTAGGGGCTGTTATTGGCGAAGTTACGCTCAAATTAATCTCAGGACGCACAACTTCTCTAGGCATATCAATTTGCGGATTGATTGAGATTTCTTCCTTTGTAACAGATTTTGGACGTACATTTGCCATTATTTGAATTTCTACTTCTGGCTCTTGAACATGTAATAATGAAGCTAGTCCATAAGATCTTGTATCCACATTTGAAGAATGTATTGGGGCACTACCAAATCCTCTACGTCTAGTTGACAAAATTCCATTATCTGCCCAGTTTCCACGAGTAAATATCCCATTAAACGGATATTTTGCAGCTTTATCTCCTCTACCTTTATACGCTCCATTACTACTTAATATAAAAGTATTTGATCCAAATTGCCACGAAGCCCATTTTGATTTTACAACTTGATCCCCTTGTTCCATTAATTGAATCAATTCTAAATTTAAATCTTCTATTGCTTCTTCATTCGCTTTTTTCTTTTTCTTAATAGCAGTACGTGTCTTATCAGCCGACATTACTAGCTCTTTATTCATACGTTCATAAAGTACATTTGAAGAAGTGTTCAAACCAATTGAAAACGTTATCATTCCTGTTATTAAATATGAAAACAGTAATGATTCCGTATATTTTACATTTTTTGCCCTTTTTGCAAAGGCTTTTAAATCTTTTTTTGCTTGTTGTAAATTGTTACTCATATTTTTCTCCTTTTTACTTTTTTCTAATCAGATAAAATACATATGATTTTCTAATTGTACCGCTATCTAATTAATTATTTTTAAATTTTTAAATCTTTATCACTCTGTAATAATTACAATATTAAAATTTTACATAATTATAGCCAATCATATTCAAAAATGCTTATTATATGTTCAAATCTATTCAAAATCATGTTAAAAAGAATTAAGAAAGTTACGGATTTGAGTAGAACTGTATAATAATTTTAAATTGATTGACTTTTTAAATTATGTTATTTTAATTTTTAATTATAATTCAAATCTAAATCTAAATTTTTTTTAGTTTTCGTTCTATTATAACACTTTTTTATTTGTATTACAACAAAAAAATCTCTCTTTTTAAATTTATAGAGAGATTTCTTTTTAACTATATTTTGAATCTATTTTCAATTAAAATAATTTATTTTACGATTAATGTACTTCCATCCATTTCAGCTGGTTTTTCCAATCCTAATAAATCAAGCATTGTTGGAGTAATGTCAGCTAGTTTTCCATCTGTTCTTAATTTTGCGTCTTTCATATCATTTGAGATGAAGATAAATGGAACAGGATTTACAGTGTGTGCTGTATGAGGTTCTCCTGTTTCAGGATTTACTAATAAATCAGCATTTCCGTGATCTGCAGTAATTAATACCGCACCATCTAATTCTAATACTTTTCTTACAATCTGCCCAGTACAGTTGTCTACCGCTTGACAAGCCTCCATAACAGCTTCTACATTTCCAGTATGCCCAACCATGTCAGGATTTGCAAAGTTTAATACAACTGTATCAACTTTTCCAGTATTTAATTCTTCAATTAATCTGTCTTTCACTTTATAAGCACTCATTTCAGGCTGCAGATCATAAGTTGCAACTTTTGGTGAATCAGACAACAATCTGATTTCTCCTGGATATGGTTCTTCTTTTCCTCCGTTGAAGAAGAATGTTACGTGTGCATATTTTTCAGTTTCTGCTGTTCTTACTTGAATTAATCCAGCTTTTGATACAACTTCCCCAAATCCATTTACAATTGTTTCAGGCGGGAATGCCACTGGCGAGCTGAATGTTACATCATATTGAGCCATTGTAGCAAAATTTACTTTAGGATAAACTTTTCTTGTAAATCCAGTAAACTCAGGGTCAACAAATGTTCTAGTTAATTGTCTAGCTCTATCAGGTCTAAAGTTTGCAAAAATTACACCATCTCCATCTTTAATCAATCCATTATCTTTTGAACCAATTTTAACAGGTTTTACAAATTCATCTGTAATTGCTTCTGCATAAGAATTTCTGATTGCTTCATCAGCAGTTGCCGCCAAGTTTCCTTCTCCAGAAGTTAGAGCATCATAGGCAAGTTCTATTCTATCCCAGTTGTTATCTCTATCCATTGCATAGTATCTTCCTACAACTGTAGCAATTTTTCCTACACCAAGTTCATCCAATGCTTTTTGCAATTGTGCCAAGTACTCCACTCCACTTTCAGGGGCAGTATCTCTTCCATCCATAATTGCATGAACATAAACTTCTGTCAATCCTTTTTTCTTAGCCATGTCAGCTAATCCAATTATATGATTAATGTGACAGTGAACTCCACCATCAGAAGTCAATCCTGTAATATGTAAAGCTTTACCATTCGATTTTGTAGTTTCCATAATATCTGACAACACTTTATTTTCTAAAATTGTACCTTCTTTAATAGCTTTTGTAATTTTTGGCAGCATTTGGTAAACTACTCTTCCAGCACCAATATTTGTATGCCCAACTTCAGAATTTCCAAACTGTCCTTCAGGCAATCCTACAAATTCCCCATCTGCTCTCAATTCAGTATATGGATATTCTTTTACATAATTGTTAAAATTTATAGGTTTTGCTAATTTTACTCCATCTACTTCATTATCGTGATGGTTCATTCCCCATCCGTCTAAAATTATTAAAACTACTGGTCTTTTTTTCATAAACATTCTTCCTTCCATTTTTTAAATAACTTTCTTTTTCTATATCTATTATACAGATTTTTTCTAAATTTATCAAGGAATTTGAATAAAAAATTTCTCTTTCTTTTTTTTAATATACTTATTGAAAAAATTATTGTTAATGAATTTTCTTTCTATAATTCATATATTTTTTCTTTTTTTATACGTAAAGGGGAACAATCGCCATCCCCTTTACAATCCCTGCTCGTCTAAGCATTTTTTTGAAATAAAAACGAAACTCGCTAATGCTCAAACAATCGTTTTCATTCCAAAAAAATCACGACACTTTTAATTTGAATCACAATAGTTATTTTAATAAAGAAATTATCAAGCAAAATTTTGTTATTAGGAAAAAGAATCAAATACGAATGTATTTCTTTTGTCATAATTTTTATAATGATAAAACTTATTTATGTAAAAATAACCTAGTATCAAGATAATAGAAAAAAATTATTCTTTATAGCTTGATTTTTATTGAAAAAAATGATAATATATTGTGTAATTTGCATATATTAAATTATATAGCATTTTATTTTATTAAGTAAAAACTATTGAAAGGAGAAATAAATGGCACACTCAAAATCATCTAAAAAAAGAGTTTTTATTGGTGAAAGAAATGCAGCTAGAAATCAAGCTATTAGAAGCAGAACTAAAACTTTCGTAAAAAAAGTGCTTGCCGCTGTTGAAGCTAAAAATGTCGACGAAGCTAAATCAGCATTAAGCGTAGCATATAAAGAATTAGATAAAGCTGTAACAAAAGGTGTTCTTAAGAAAAACACTGCATCAAGAAAAAAATCTAGATTAACATTAAAAGTTAATTCATTGGCAAATTAATTTTTTTTGCCACTGATTGATTTTAAAAAAATTTTTTTAAGATTAACAAAAATAAAAGACTATCACAATCTAAGGATAGTCTTTTTTAGTTATACAATTTTAATTACTTTTTCTAAAAAGTTCTCTTACTCTCAAATTATTTTTTCTACCTTTTAAAATCCATGAAATTGATCCTTGAAAAAAATACAGGCTTTTCAACCAGTTTGGATTTATATAAATATCTTTATCACTTTTTAAAGTTATAATATTAGCAGAAAATTCATCTAACACTTTACCTAAATTTTTTAGTGGCCCTTGCCCCAATGGATATTTTTTCAGATATGGCAGCAATTCTCCTGCGCCTACTCCAATTCCTTGTCCCCAGTCTGCCTTAACCTTTTCACACCAATTTTTTATCTGCAAAATTGCTAACCGATTTTGCTTACCTTCATAAAATCCATTATTCACTATGCAATAAACTCTAGTTGCTGGATTTACAACTTTTTCTTTCTCAAATTCTACAAATAACTTTAATAAATTAGACGGAATACCATCAACATATAATGGAAAAAGAAATATTAAAACATCACTATTATAAATTTCATTTTTATTTTCATCATTTAATCTAAAAGAAATTGAATAATATTTTTTTATTTCATTTTCTTTAAGCAAGGATGATAAATAATTTCCCAATATTTCAGAATTGCTTTTAATTGCTTTTGGACTTCCATTTATTACACTAATTTTCATATTTCATCATTCTCCTAATCTTCTAAAAAAGAAACTGTAAAATTTTTCACATCTAAATTCAAACTATTAGCCTTTACTATTTCTTTAGCAGCTCTCTTTTCATTTGGCGACAAATGTTCCCCATAAAAATATACATTTAAGTCAAATTTTGTTTTATTTCGTGTGATATGGTGCATCTCTTTATTTTTAAATTTAAAAAATGGCAACAAATATGGAATTGTCCTATCTAGCACATTTTTTACAAATGGACTGTAAGAACCATAGACACATTGACTTATAATCACAACTTTATCTGCTTTTGAATATAATTTTGCTAAACTTTCATATCCATCCCTAATTTTACACTTCCCTGGAGTTTTAATCCAACATTCAAAACATCCCATACAGCTTTTAATTCTATCATTGTCACAAATTATAGACACATCTTCCCCAACTATTATTTTTCTTTGATTTATACTATCTTTTATTTTATCCATAATTTTTTCTTTTTTTTCAATTTTCCACTTTAGATTTTCTAATTTTTCATCATCTAAATCGTGTATAATTAATTCCATATTTCTCACCTTCCATAGATATATTAAAATCTATCTAAAATTTAACTGCTAAATATTTTAAGTTTCAAAATTGTACAATAACCAGCAACTTTCAATTCTCTTTTAAGATTATTTCGCTATACAAACTGATTTTATTATCTCCTCTATTTTTTCTTCCCAGCTTTCAGAATACTTTATATCATTTGTAATCATTATTGTTGTCAATCCTTGTACCAAGGCCCACATTGCTATAATTTTATCTTGCATATCCTGATTTGGCACTCCCATTTTTTCAAGTATTTTCATTGCCTCAATTTTTAATATGCTAAAAGCTTTTTCATTATTATTTTCTATTTTTGAAAACTTTGAGAATAAATCTATTTTCATATTTTTTCTTGAAATCATAAAATGATAGTATCTATGATTCTCACAAAAAAACATAACGTACGTTTTTCCTAATTTTACCAGCAAATCCTCTTGATTTTCATATTTTTTCCTTGTTCTATCAAGTTTCACCGCCAATATTCCCCATATATAATCGCTCATTGCGTAAAGCAAATCACTTTTTTTCTTAAAATATGTATACGGTGCCGCATTACTTACTCCACACATTTTAGCCACTTTTCTTAAAGATAATTTTTCTTCTCCTGCTTCATTTATCATCTCTATCCCTTTTTCAATCAATTCTTCCCGTAAATTCCCATGATGGTAACTTTTTTTAGATTTTTCCATATTTAAATTCTCCCTAACTTTCATTATCTTATCACTGTAAAGATTATACATCCAAATCTTGACACTGTCAAGTTTATTTTAAAATTTTATTACTACTTTTTAACTGAGATTACTATAAATTACTATTTTTATAAAATTTATTGGGTAAAAAGTTGTTTTAAAAACTCAAATTATATGCAATATAAAAAAAATAATCGCTATCTTTTAAAACAACGATTATTTAATAATTTTAACTATCCTCTTTTAGATTATATTTCTTTACATAATCTTCCATCATTTTCACCGCTATTGGTCTATTAAACCTTCTCGCAAATTCAATTACTGTTAATCCCCATTTATCTTTTACTAAAAGAGGAAGTCCTGGTTGAGAAAATATCA
Organism: Leptotrichia massiliensis; assembly: GCF_900104625.1. Classification (NCBI taxonomy): domain Bacteria; kingdom Fusobacteriati; phylum Fusobacteriota; class Fusobacteriia; order Fusobacteriales; family Leptotrichiaceae; genus Leptotrichia; species Leptotrichia massiliensis. The sequence goes on along the minus strand of NZ_FNVZ01000005.1, from coordinate 46,278 downwards.
GTTGGTATAACGGTAACATTTCTATTTCAGGAGTGCCGATATTAAATAATTCTTTGAATGAAACCGTTTTCTCTTTCTTATATATTGTTGTTATATCTGCACCTTTTTCCAATAATGTCTTACACAAAATTGTTGTTTTTACTATATCTTGCCACCCATGAGAAAATAATGGAAAAAACATACTCATTCCATCTTCTGTTATTATTTTAACATCAGCTCCTTTATTTATTAAAAAATTTGCTATTCTATATCTTTCTTTTGATTTTGTATTACATAATGCTATAAAAAGTAAACTTCTTCCTGATGAACTTATTTTATTTTGATCACCTTCTTTAAATAATTTTAGAAATTCTTCATATGTTCCCATATCTGCTGCTGAATAAATTGTCATAGCTTTGTCCTTTCTCTATTTTATAGGTATTTTCATTTGTTGTTTTTGAATTATATTTTGTATATTATTTATATAATCTGGCTTATACTCTAATAATGGTACTGTTTTGTATTCTAATAGAGGTATTGCTGGAGAATTAAATTGAGGTAATAACGGAGTTGTTATATTTTCATATGCATGACTTCTATTAGTGTGCGGTGTTTCAAATCTATAATTTCGAGGATTATTATACCAGTCTCTAAATTATTTAGGTGTCATTTTCTCGTTTAGGTTTTTGCTTTCTTGTACTGTTACAAATTCAGGATTATAAACAGTAATCGGATATTTTGGTGTTAATGCAGACGATTGATTTAATATTGCATTAAAATAATTAGTTGTCCTTAATACTACTGTATAATGCGTACGTTCTTCAATATTTTATGGTAAAACAGCCTTAGGTTAGTAAAGCCGCTTTGCTGTGAAATACTAAAAAATTAAGGGGGAATTCAAATTTCTCATAGGTTAGCACAAGAAATTTGAGTATTTGTTTTTTTAAAAAGTTCAAAAATTATAAAGTATTTATCTCAACCATTGGGAGAAGAAAAAATAAAATGTCTTCCTTTTCCTCTAGTTCCTAAATCTTAGTTTCTCCATGTACTATATGATTAAAATCAAAATTTCGAGTAATAGAATTTTTTTGATAAGCATAACCATAATTCTTTAGTCAATTCAGAATATGATTTAAATCTCATTAAGTTCTAAAAATTAAAATGGATAAATATCATTTTCTACTATTTCTGTACTTATTTTCTTTATATTTCTTGTCAATTTTCCAATTTTTATATTAATTTGTCTCTCTTCTTCCATTTTTTTCCTATTATTCCAATTTGAAGAATCAAAAAAAACATAGTAATCTAGTAATGGATCAAATTTTCCCAATCTATAAAAACTACTCCATTTTTTTATTTCTTCCTTAATTCTTGTTTTAAAGTCTTCTCTAAATTTTTCTCTTTCATCATATATTACATAATTAATTATACATAAATACTCTAATAATGATAAACTATGAGATTCTTGTAATTCATTATTTTCCCTTAAATCTCTTTTCAATTCTAGAAATTCTTCTATTGCTTTTTTTAATTCTAAATATTTGTTCATGTTATTTTCCCTTTCTTAAAATATTATTTAGGATATTTCATTATAGTTATTCCTGAAATTTCCCAAGGTTCTCGCTGAAATACTTTGACTTATATTCTATAGGTTTTTTTGGTTTCAGAAGAAAAGCTCTACCTTTTGAAAAGGGCTTATAATAGACTTCCATATTTATATCAAAATCTTCCTTGCTCAATATCAAGTTATATTCTGTCTTAAAAAAATTATGTATCCGATTAAATTCTTTTTCTTTTAGGTCTTTGTCACTCCTAAGATCAATACAGGAAAGGAGCAGGGAAAAAATGGAAAATACCAAAAACTATTTTTGATATTTTCATTACTGAACTATACCAAAAATTTTGAACTACTTTTAAAAACATAAATTATCCTTTCTTTTAAATGTTTTTTTACATTCACTTGTACTCATAATATTTAACTTGCTATATATTTTTTTTATTATACCACATTTCTTTATAATTGTATATTTCTGCTTTATGTTTTTAGACTTTCAAACCTTTACTGCAAGATAAGGTTTTGCGACAACAAGTAATCCTGTGAAAGTAAAAAAGAAAAAACATAGTAATTATGAAAAAATATTTATTAATCAAAATATCTAAAAAATAATTTAGTTGAATGATTATAAACCAATTATCAAACAACCTTATTATAAAAAATTATTCCTATTTTTAAGCGGGGTTTAATATAAAAATCTTATAAAATAAAAAAGAGCGCGTCTAAATGCACCCTCTTCCATTATTTTCTGACAATAATCAGTTTATATTAAAACTTAATTTCACAAAAAATTTTATTTTTTTACTTTTTCCACATCATCTTTTTTCTTTAAATCTTTATCTGCTTCTTTATCTTCCTCCTGTTTTACTCCCCACGCTTCAGGCTTAGGCACACAAACTGGACGTCCTTCTGGCAGCATATCCCATATTTTTTTTAATATTCCCATTAGAAATACACCTCTTTTATGTTTGCTTTCAAATTTTATTCGTATTTTTTAATTTTTTTGTTAAAATTCTATCAGGTTCAGTTAACGTAGCTTTTAAGCAATCTAATTATAAATCAATTATTTAAACATCTTTGTTCGATGTTTATATTTATTCATATTTTAGGATTTCTAAAATTATTTTTTTCTAAATAATGAGCAAATTTCCATAATTAACATTTCAACTCCTGTTTCCATTTCTATTTTACCAGTCTTTATATCTTTTTCGATTTCCCAGCATCTAAAAACTAATTTTTTTAAACTGGCATTTGTGTAGTTTTGCTCCAGTTCTATTTTTTTGAAAATTACATAGGAATTTGGGATTCTATTATTGGATTTAAAAATTTCTTTTATTTCTTCAAATTCTATTTTAAAAGTGTTGTAATTTTTACTGAATTTTCGACCTTTCATTTTTAACGAGCTTATTTTGTACATTATTTCAAGTTCATTGTAAAGAGAATACAAGATTCCCATATATTCTTTTTTTTGCTCCAAGTATCTCATTACATCCGCCGGATTGTTTAACAATGTGTTTCGGGTCATTTCATAAATTTGATAATCTTTTTCAATAGATACAATATTTTTAATTTTTTCAATATCAAACTTTTCTCCATCCAGAAAAATTTTAATTTTTGCAACTTCATTTCTGACCTTAAACGGATTGCTCCCTATCATTTCAAGAAGCATTGCCACACCCCTTGCGTTTATATTCAGTTCATTTACAACATAAGCCCGTATTTCCTCTTCTGTTTCCTTCTGAAATAAAAAAAATTCCATTTGTTTATTTTTACTAAATTCATCCAGCAGCTTTTTTAATTTTACTCCAAATTTCCCATCTTCCTTGTCATAATCAATAATAATTTCCTTATTTACTATCTCAAGATTTGCTATGTATTTCAAAATTTCCTCAATATTTTTAAGCTTTTCCGCTCTTTTCAATACTACCAGTTCCTGACTTGAAAATATGGAATTAATATTTATTTTTTCCAAAAATTTTTCATTTTCCTTCAAATCCACATCAAAAAAACTTTCACTAATTCCAATATTTTCTTTCCGAATTTTCTCCAAAAGTTCAAAATATTTAAATTCTCTTTGCTTTTTTCCTCCAATAAAATAAATCATTTATTTCCTCACGTCTATAATTATTTTTTATTTCTTGAGAAAATTATATCAAATTTTTTGTATAATTTGAACTTTAAAACAAAAAACAAATAAATTTGTTAAAATCATATTCTATATTTTTCTCTTATTTGATTTTTATATGTCTCAGCCTGAGTTCCGTATACTACTTGAATTCCTTTTCCAGAACGAATTACACCTTTTGCCTGCAATTCTTTCCATGTCGCATCATTAGCAACTATAGAAGCATCCTTTACAGTAACTCTAAGTCTTGTAATGCAGGCATCTATATTTTCTATATTTTCTGCTCCTCCTAATGAAACTACTATATTGTCTATAAGTTCTGTATTTTCTTTGGCTTCGTTATAATCTTTTCTTGTGTAAAGTTTATTTTCAGAATCTCCTCTACCTGGTGTAAGAATATTAAATTTCAAAATTAATGTTTTGAATACAAAATAATATACAAGTGCGTATACAGGCCCTAATATTAGTATCCAGTAATATGAAGTTTTTGCATTTCCTTGTAAAAGTCCAAAGAAAGTGAAATCTATAATTCCTCTTGAGAATGTAATTCCTACTGCCACATTAAGCACATACATCAGCATATAGGCAAGTCCTTCAAGCAATGCGTGAATTACATATAGTACAGGCGCTACAAATAAGAAAGTGAATTCTATTGGTTCAGTTATTCCTGTAAGGAATGATGTCAATGCAGCTGATAGCAATATTCCTTTTACAACCGCTTTGTTCTTACCATCCGCAGTTCTGTACATTGCAAGGGCCGCTGCAGGTAATCCAAACATCATAGGTAAAAATCCACCTGTCATTGTTTTTGTTGCTGCTGCACTAAAATGTTTTACTGATGGATCTGCAAGCTGTGCAAAGAATATATTTTGTCCTCCTGCTACCATCTGTCCTGCCACTTCCTGATAACCTCCAAGCTGAGTATACCAGAACAGAGGATATATAGCATGGTGCAATCCAAATACATTTAACAATCTCATTGTAAATCCATAGAAGAATGTTCCTATAGCCCCTGTAGCTGCAAACATTTCTCCAGCTTTCACAATTCCCATAAAAATTGTAGGCCAAATAAACGGAAATATCGCTGCCAAAGGAATAAACAAAATAATCGTCATAACAGGCACAAATCTATTCCCACTGAAAAATGCCAAATAATCAGGTAATTTTTTATCTGAAAAACTGTTTGTAATTGCCGAAGCCACAATACCACACACGATACCGCCAAATACACCGGTCTGTAATGTAAATATTCCAAGTTCCTTCGCATATAATGCCGCTGTTCCTCTTGCCGCAGCTTCACTCAAACCTTTTCCAATAAGAGCGTCATAAGTTACCGAATCAGGAGTTATCCCTTTAAAGCTGAGTATTGTTCCTATTATAGTGTGAAAAAGCAAAAATCCTAAAACAGCTGATAAAGCGGCAGTTTCTTTATTTTTATTTGCAAGCCCTATAGCTACACCAACCGCAAACAGTAAAGGTAAATTTGCAAAAACAAATAATCCTGTATTAGAAAACAGCTGCATAAGATAATTTAACGGTGTTCCCGGTTCAAGAAAAGTTAAATTATACGTTTTTATAAGGACAGGATTTGTAAAAGAACCTCCCACTCCTAAAAGTATCCCTGCCATTGGCAAAACTGCAATAGGAAGCATAAAAGCCCTTCCTATTTTCTGTAATACTGCAAAAATTCCATTATTTTTCATAGCATATACCATATTGAAACTATTTAAAATATTAAATTATTCTCCCTTCTTGTGTTATAAAACAGTTTCAATAATTTCCTTTCTATAATATTTATTTTAATTACTAATTTTTATTTCTCCATTTCCCTAACAAATCTTTGAGCTATTTCAAGAGGTCTTGTTATGGCACCTCCAACAACTACTGCAAACGCACCTAATTCCAGCATTTTTTTCGCCTGTTTTGGCTCATGTATCTTCCCTTCGGCTATTACTGGAATATTAAGAGTTTTAGCAAGATTTTCTACTAATTCAAAGTCAGGACCTTCTGATTTTTTGCTATAAGGAGTATATCCACTAAGCGTTGTTCCTACAAAGTCTACACCAGCTTTCTCAGCATTCACACCTTCTTCAAATGTTGAAATATCCGCCATTAATAATACATCAGGATATTTTTCCCTAATTTTTTTTATAAATTCATTTATTGTTTTTACTTCAGGACGTTCTCTCATTGTACAGTCTAGTGCAATTATATCGGCTTTAGCTTTTACTAAATCATCTATTTCCTTCATCGTTACAGTTATATGCTGAGGAAATCCTTCATATTGCTTTTTGATTAACCCTATAACAGGTAAATCTAAGTTTTTTTTAATTTCTTCAATATCTCTTATTCCATTTGTTCTTATTCCAGCTGCTCCAGCTTGTTCCGCCGCAATAGCCATAAGATGCATTATAGTCCCATCTTCTATATAAAGAGGTTCTCCAGGCAACGCCTGACACGAAACTATCAATTTCCCTTTTAATTTTTCCAATAATTTTTCTTTACTCATAATTACACCTTCTTTTATCCTTCAATTAATATTTCTTATATTCCTATGTTACCCCATTTTTTCAATTTGTCAATAGAAAAAGGTTTTAACTTTTTATTATAAAAAAAATTTTATTTTAATCTTTTTCAAATTATGCTTGAACTCTTTTATACCAAAACAAATTTATGATTTTAATATCGTAGTTCTAATTTTTTACTTTAATTTGAAATGATTTTTATACTCTTTTACACTTTATTTGTCGATTGTTACTGTATATTTTTTATTGCTTGATCTAATCCTGTTGTATTCACATAAACTTCTTAGAATTTCTCCTACACTTTTTTGTATTGTTTGTATATAATTTTGCATCTATACTTAAATTTACTTATTGTATTTAGACATCCATTTAATATAAGACAGCCGAGTAGTTTCATAATTCGACTCTTTTCGCACTCAACTAACTAAAATTAACAAAAAATGGAGTGTAACATCAAAGTTCTACTCCATTTTATTTTTTAAAAATTAATAAGATTTAGCTAATTCATAAAGTTTTTCATATTCTCTTGCTGATCTGTCCCAAGAAAAATCAAGCTCCATATTTCTTTTTACCAATTTTTCCCAAATGTCAGGTCTGTCATAATAAATTCCTTCTGCCACTTTTATTGTAAAAAGCATATCGTCTGCATTAAAGTTTGTAAATGAGAACCCATTTCCTTCATCTGTAAAAATGTTGTAAGGCTGTACAGAATCTTTTAGTCCTCCAGTTTCCCTTACAATTGGTATTGTTCCAAATCTCATTGCTATCATTTGGCTAAGTCCGCAAGGCTCATATCTTGATGGCATGAGGAACATGTCACTTCCAGCGTAGATTTCATTTGCAAGCTGTCCGTTGTACCCAAGATAAACTTTGAATTTATCTGGATATTTCCATGCCAAGTGGTTATAGTAGTCTTCGTAGAATTTATCTCCACTTCCTAAAATCACTATTTGAACAGCGTCATATTGCAATAAGTTTTCAAGTGCGGCTGATACCAAGTCCAGGCCTTTTCCTTCCACAAGTCTTGAAACTATGGAAATTAAAGCAACATCTGATTTTGGCAATCCTAATTTTTCTTGCAGTAAATATTTATTTTCTTTCTTTTTATCTAAAGAATCCTTATTAAAAGGAATTATTCCCTTTGTTGTTTCAGGATTGAATTCTTCTACATCTATTCCGTTTAAAATACCGTGAATATATTTTCTATTTGTAATCCATTCCAGCCCTTCACCAAAGTAAGCGTATTTTATTTCTTCGGCATAAGTTGGACTCACTGTATTTACAACATCTCCATATCCAATTCCAATTTCCATAAAGTTCAAGTCATGTCTGTCATCCATATAATATCCCATTCTTTCAAATGAGTATTTAGAGAATTTTCCTTGATACATTAAGTTGTGAATTGAATAAACTGTTCTCATATCCCAGTAAAATGGATCATAATTATACCTAACATTCAAAAAATATGGAACTGGACCAGTTTGCCAGTCGTTACAATGCAAGATATCCGCCTGTAAATTAATTTCCTTCAAAAATCTAAGTGCCAATTCTGAAAACATCGCATATTGAACATCCTGATCAAAATCACCGTAAACATGTCCTCTTTCGTACAATGCTTTATTTTCAATAAAGTAATAATTTATCTTATCATCTGGGTATCTTACTAAATTAAACACATCTTCGTGACTTTCAAGCCTTGCTACCCATTCCAGCTTTTCAAGATATTTTAACGGTATTATATCATATTTAGGCATTATTATAGAAACTTCATGTCCTAATTCCTGCATTTTTTTAGGCAATGCCCCCAAAACGTCAGCTAGTCCACCAGATTTATAAAACGGAGCCACTTCAGATGCCAAATATACTATTTTCAAATTAATCACTCCTATTCTTAAAAATATTTTTAGTACAATCATTTTAAAACCAAACTGCAAAATTATGATTATTCTATTATTCTACTATTTTACCAAAACCTTTTTTATTCTATCAGTTTGGTTTTAGAAGGTTTTAGGCATATTCTAAAATATTCAAGCTACCAAGATCCACTATTTAAAATAGTTTAAAAATCTCAATAACTTGAATTTTTTTAAATTATTAATTTTAGACAGTGCAAACTACCATTTTACAGTTTCCCCTGTTTCAATTAATCTATTATGCTCATCAATTTTTACTCCAGAAAAAATTCTTACATTTTTACCAATAATTGAACCATCAGGGATAACTACACCTTTACCAATAACCGTTATTCCTGAAGACAGCAAGTCTGGACGTTCTTTATTTGGAATATTTGCATTTCCATTCCCTATAAATGAATTTTTACCAATATATGTGTTTTTATCAGAAATAATTGTATCTAGGTGAGAATTTGCATCTACATAAGTTCCAGAGAAAATAATACAATTTCTCACAGTTGCACCTTTTCTAACTGTAACTCCAGGTCCTAATACTGAATTTTCCACACTTCCTTCGATTTTACATCCATTACAGATTAATGAATTTTGAACGCTTCCTGTAACTCCGATTCTTACAGGTGCCAAGTCTTCACTTCTTGTGTAAATTTTCCATCCTTGGTCATACAAATTAATTCCAACTTCTTCGGATTTTTTGATTAAATCCAGATTTGCTTCCAAGTATGAATCATAAGTTCCTACATCTTTCCAGTAGCTATCATAAGTGTGAACATAAACTTTTCTATCTTCGTGAATCATTGCAGGAATAACGTGATTTCCAAAGTCTAAATCGTGGTTTTCCAATTTTTCAAGGTATTCTAATAATGAATCTGTGTTAAAAATATAAATTCCCATTGAAGCTAAGTTACTTTTTGGTTCAGCTGGTTTTTCTTCAAAGTTTAAGATTTTTTTATTTTGATCAACTTCAAAAATACCAAATCTGCTTGCTTCTTCAATAGGTACAGGCTGTACAGCTATTGTCAATTCAGCGTCGTTTTCTTCATGTTCTTTTAACATCCATCTGTAATCCATTTTGTAAATATGGTCTCCAGATAAAATTAATACATATTTAGGATTTCTACTTTTAATAAAGTCAATATTTTGTCTAATTGCGTCGGCAGTTCCTTGATACCAAGAATTTCCACCAAGTTTTTCATGTGGCTGCAACATTGTAATTGCAGTGTCTCTTCTGTCAAAATCCCATGGTTTTCCAGATGCAATATGCTCATTTAATGATAATGGCAAATATTGAGTTAATAATGCAACATCGTAAATACCCGAATTTGAACAGTTACTTAGCGCAAAATCAATAATTCTAAATTTTCCAGCAAAAGGAACACTTGGTTTAACTCTTTTTTCTGATAGAATGTCAAGCCTTGACCCTCTTCCACCAGCTAAAATCATAGCTAAAACTTTCATATAAATACCTCCATTTTTGTTCTTTACACTAAAAGTATACCCCCATTTTTCAAAAAATCAAATTATTTTTTTAAAAAATTTCTTTTGATAATATTATCTGTTATTTAAATTATGTAGCTTAATTTATATTATAACAACGCTCTTTTTATTTCATAGTAATTTTACAACAAAACTCTATAGATTTACATCTTTTATTTTAATAATTCCCAATATTTTTTCAATTAACTCTTCAAAAATTTTATTTTTGTCTTTTTCTTTTTGGTGCATTATTAGAAAATATAAGTCTGTATAAAACTCTTTTTTTATACCATTTATAACATAATGTCCACATTTTATCTTCTTTTTATTTTTTAAAACCAGTATTCTTTCTTTATTTTCTTCAGATTTAGAAAAATAGATTCCAAATTTTAAATTGTCAAACTGAACTTTTTCAATGTTTTCATCCTTAATCTCATCTTTTTTTAAATAAAAATTTCCGCATATCTCGTGATTTAATGTACCAATATTTTCTTTATCCATATAAAAAATGAAATCTTCTGTATTTTTTCTCATAAATTTCTCCTTTTGATTTTTAATTTTTTAATTATAATCAAATCTAAATTATTAAGATTTTTTGACATTAGTTCAAATTATACATAGATTATAAGTCTATAATTTTAGATTCCCTATTATTAGTTTACATCTAACCTAGTATATTTCAATATTATTCACCTCCTATATAATATTTATTTATTTCCCCATATCTTTGTTTAAATTGTTTAATTTATTAAAAAAATAAATTATTAAAAAAATTATATCATAATAATTTCAAAATTTTTAGAGTATATTTTATATTTTGTTAATTAGTCTAAATATATCTAAAACAAATATATTATAGAATTTATAAAAATTAAAATAAAATTAAATAAAAGGTTAGAAATAAAATAAAACTCTTTAAAACAAAGGTTTCTTGTAATTATAAATTCAAAATTATAAAAAATTAATAACTAAAAAAATATTAAACACTTTAAAAACAAAAAATTTGACTAATAAAAAAATATATGGTTAAATTATATATAAAATTTATAATTTGGAGGATAGTATGAAAAAACCTATTATCGGGATTTCCAGCAATATACTTGGACTGGAAAAAGGTCTTTTTGCTGGCTATAAACGAGCTTATGTTGATGTTTCCTATATCAATGCTGTAATAAATGCTGGCGGTGTACCGCACCTTCTGCCTTTGAATGAGCATGAGGATGTTATTGAGGAATTTGTAAAAAATGTGGATGGAATAATTTTAACTGGAGGAAATGACGTTTTTCCACTTCTTTATGGGGAAGAGCCAAAAGAGAAGCTTGGAGAAATATTTCCTGAACGTGATAAATTTGACTCGCTTCTTATCCGTTATGCAATAACTTATAAAAAGCCAATTTTCGGAATTTGCCGTGGAATGCAGATAGCCAATGTTGAATGTGGAGGTTCCCTTTATCAGGACCTTTCCTACAATGAAAATGTTTCAATAAAGCATTTTCAAAAAGCCAGAGCCCACACGCCTACTCACTCCATTACTGTGGCAAGCAACTGCTTTTTAAGCGACATTTATCCTGAAGGAATTGGATTTATAAACAGCTACCATCATCAGACAATAAATAAGCTGGCACAAGGATTTGTTGTAACAGCAAAAAGTGCAGATGGAGTAATAGAAGCAATTGAAAATATTTCAGATGAAATTTTTATCGTTGGAGTTCAATGGCATCCAGAAATGATGGCAATTAACGATGAAACCGCACAAAAATTATTTAAAAAATTTGTAAATGAAGTAAGTTCAAGGAAAAAAGATTAATTAAAGAAAAAAATCATAGCCTATTTAACTATGATTTTCTTTTTTTATAAATATTTTTTCTAGTTAGCAAAGTGTTTCTTCCACTTTTTTACTTAATTCTGCTACATACTTATCAACAATTTTTTGACTTTCTGCTTCAACCATTACTCTTATAAGTGATTCTGTACCCGAAGCTCTTACTAAAATTCTACCTTTTCCAGCGATTTCTTTTTCCTTTGCCTTAATAAAGTCAATTAATTCCTTATTTGTTTCCCAAGTTGCTTTTTTCTCTTTTGCAACAAAGATATTCTTAGAATCTTGAGGCCATAATTTTATTCCTTTTACAAGTTCATGTAAAGTTTTTCCACTTTCTAAAATAGCTGCAACAAGCTGAATTGATGATAAAACTCCATCTCCAGTCGTATTGTAGTCAAGCATTAAAATATGTCCAGACTGCTCCCCACCAATGTTTAAACCATATTCTTTCATTTTTTCAAGAACATATCTATCTCCAACATTTGCACGAATTAATCCAATTCCTTTTTCATCAAGATATTTTTCAAATCCCATATTGCTAAGAACAGTTGTTACAACTTTATTATCATTTAACAAACCTCTTTTTTTCATATATTCTGCAATAATCGCAATAATCAAGTCTCCATTTATAATTGCACCTGTATTATCAACAGCAATTAGCCTGTCAGCATCTCCATCATAAGCAAGCCCTAAATCAGCCTTATAAACCTTTACAACTTCCTGAAGAAGTTCTGGATGTGTAGATCCACAATTTACATTAATATTTTTCCCATTTGGAATATTATTAATTACGATAACGTCCGCTCCTAAATTTTGAAAAACTTTTGAAGCAACTCTATAAGCGGCTCCATTTGCTGTATCAATTACAATTCGCAATTTTGAAAAATTAGTTTTTACAGTAGAAGTAAGGTAATCCAAATAGATTCTCATATCATCTTCCACATATTTAAATGTTCCTAAATCATCACCTGGGACTTGATGTTTTAAAAGTTCATCCTTTTTTTCCATTAATTTTTCAAGTTCCTCTTCAACTGAATCAGGCAGTTTATAGCCATTTTGACTGAATATTTTTATTCCATTGTCCTTTACAGGATTATGTGAAGCCGAAATCATAATTCCTGCATCAGCCTTTAATTTTCTAGTTAAATAGCAAACTCCTGGAGTAGGCATTACTCCTACAAAATCAATATTTACACCCATAGAATTTAATCCAGCAGTAAGTGCTGAACGAATCATATAACCTGAAATTCTTGTGTCAGTTCCAAGAATAATTTTTGGTTTGCCAGCTTTTTTTCTATGTTTTTTTAAATAATATCCAAGAGCAAGTCCTAGACGGGTAACTAAGTCGATTGTCAAATCTTTGTTAGCTTCCCCTCTCATTCCATCGGTTCCAAAATATTTTCTAGCCATTATACTTCCTTCCTATTCTTTTTATTTTTTTCTTTTATTTTCCTTTTCACTTTCTTTTTTTAAAAAACTGAAAACAGCCTTTTTTTCTGATTTGCTCTTTTTAACATTTTTGGCTGCTTCTTCTGATACAGTTGTAGCAGTATCTCCTATTGGCAATACAATTGAAATCTCTGTTCCCTTATTTATTTTAGAATCAATTTCAATTCTTCCATTATGAATCTCTACAATTCGTTTTACTATCGCAAGCCCCAGTCCAGTTCCACCTGTTGCCTTTGTTCTTGACAAGTCAACCCTGTAAAATCTGTCAAAAATTCTTTTTGCATCTTCATCAGAAATTCCAACACCTTCATCTCGAATTGAAATTCGTCCAAAACCGTCTTTAATAAATGATTTGATATAAATATTTGTATGTGGTTCAGAATATTTTGTAGCATTTTCGATTAACGCTCTGATCGCTTGTTGTAACAATGTTTCATCACCTTTAATCTTGTAGTTTTCTCCTGTTTCAAGATGAAACTTATGAGTTTTAGTAGAAACTACAGTATCAGAATGAATTTGATGAACCATTTCATTTGCATCAATATCTATAAATTTTGTATTAATTTTTGTAATCTCACCTTTAGCCAAAAATAAAAGTTTTTGGATTAAATTACGCATATTATCAGTTTCACTAATTATCGAATCAATCGATTCTACAAAGATGTCAATATCAGTAGTTCCACGTTTTCGTATAATTTCCGCATAACCTTTTATTATTGCAAGTGGTGTACGCAATTCATGCGAAGCATCCGACACAAATTTTGTTTGATTTTCAAATGACGTTTCAAGTCTATCTAGCATTTCGTTTATAATAAGTGTCAAATTTTGCAATTCATCTTCCTCTTTTGGAATTTCTATCCTTTTACTCAAATCATCTGTTGAAATACTCTTAGCTGTTTTTATTACGTTATTAATAGGTTTCAAAATTCTTCTACTCATTATTTTTGAAACGATAATTGTAATAACAACACCAATTATCGTAAATAGAATAACAAGATATTCCAGCCTTTTATAAATTTGATTTTCCTGCGTTACATTCTTTAAAGTATAAATATTAAATTTGTAATTTTTTATTTCACGACTTACTTTGAAAACAAAATATTTATTTTTTTCAATATTTATTATTTTTCCTTCATAGTCGTTGTCTTCTAAATTAAAAGTTTCAAGTAAATTAACCATTTTTTCATTAGTCATAGAAGCTTCTTCCGTGTCAGTGTCTCCAAGTGTATTAATTGGAATTACAGAATCTTTAGCTTGCTTTATTTCTAGCACATATAAATAATTTTCTTCACCAGGATTAAACGGCTTTACATGAATAACTTTTTTCCCTTCAATAATTTCAGGATTAAAATCAAGTGTAAGGACATTTGTTTTATCCGAAAAAATTCCAACTTTATCCAAAAAACTGTTTATTTCATCCATTTTATCGCTGGCAGAATCTTCTAACACTTTATTTGACTGCCTTTGCAGTGAATAAACAAGAATAATATTAGAAACTAATATTAATACCAAAAATAGAAGAGCGTAATTTGCTGAAATACGATCTTCTAGTTTCAAATTTTTCATCCTTTACTCCTTATTTAAAAATAAATCCAATTCCTCTTACAGTTTGAATAAATTTTCTTTCATAAGGTCTGTCAATTTTATCTCTTAAATATTTAATATACAAATCAAGAATATTGTCATTTCCAATATAATCAAATCCCCACACTTCTTCCAAGATTTTATCTCTTGATAAAACAATACCTTTATTTAACACTAAAAAATCAAGTAATTCAAATTCTCTTTTTGAAAGTTGAATTAGATTTTTTCCATATTCTCTGAACACTTCATAAGTTGAATAGTTAATTGTCAAATCTTCAAATTCAAATATTCCTTTATGAACAACAGATTTTTTAGTTCTTCTAAGAAGAGCTTTTATTCTTGCAAGCAATTCTTCATTTGAGAAAGGTTTTGTCATGTAGTCGTCTGCTCCATAGTCAAATCCTACTACTTTGTCACTAATTTCATCTTTTGCAGTAAGCATAATAATAGGTACTTGTGAAGTTTCTCTTATTCTTTTACAAACTTCCATTCCACTCATTTTCGGAAGCATCACATCTAGAAGGATAATATCGTATGAACCATACTTAGCCATGTTTAATCCTTCTTTACCATCGTATGCAAAAAATACATCAAACCCTTCAAATTTTAATTCAATTTCAAGTAATCTCGAAATTTTAGGATCATCTTCAATTACTAATATTTTTTCTCTCATAATTATCTCCAATTCTATTTTTGTTTTTAAATTTATAATTTTCAATCTTCTCATTTTAAAAAATAAAAAGTTTCTAAATATATAGATAATTATAACCTATTTTTTTTGATTTGTATAGTATTTTATCTTTTTTTTATTATAATTTTTAGTGAATATATAGTTTGGTTATTATTAAAAAATATAGTGTTCTGAGTATTACCCTTTTTTTTAGTTAAAATTATTATTAAATTAAAGTTTATATTTGTTAAAATTCAGCAGTGTCCATATCACTGTCAGACTGTCCTTCAGGCAGTTTTATTCTTATCAAATCCATTGGTCCCATTTCCACATCTGTTTCAATAATAGCGATAGTATTTGGATTTACGTATTCTTGCAATTCATCATTTTTTGTATTTAAAAAATTTTCTACTTTGAATTTAACAGCATCTCCAATTGGACGTACAAGTTCCAAAGTTTCTGTTGCATAAACTTTATTTCTTATTTGAATTTTGTATTTATTTGTGTCAACTTTTTCAAGTACGTTTGCAACAAGTCTGTAAGTTTGACTGTAAGAAAGACCCGTTTCATAATTCTGATCCTTTTCAGAAGTCGGTCCTAAATAAAATCCGTTTGAATATTGTCTATGGCTAATTGTTTTAAGCTCTTTTAGCCAATCTGGATTATATTCATAATTTCCAGAATAATAATTATCCAATGCTCTTTTATACTGTTTTACAACAGTTGAATTGTAGTAAATACTTTTCATTCTTCCTTCAATTTTTAATGAATCCACACCAGTTTCAAGAACTTTGTCAATAAATTCGATGGAACATAAATCTTTAGCGTTAAACATATATGTCCCTTCTTCATTTTCTACAATATCGTGAGCCCCAGTTTCCTCATGCCCTTCCGCAATTACCTTATAATTCCAACGGCAATCCTGTGCACAGATTCCACGGTTTGCATCACGGTTTGTAAAGTAATTACTTAATAGGCATCTTCCTGAATAAGCCATACACATTGCTCCATGAATAAATACTTCAATTTCCACATCAGGTACTTTTTCACGAATAGTTTTTATTTCTTTTAACGACATTTCTCTAGCTAAAATAACTCTTTTTGCTCCCATATCCTTCCAAGTTTTTACACTCATCCAGTTTGTATTATTTGCTTGAGTACTTACGTGTATTTTCATATTTGGAGCATGTTGCCTAACCATCTGGAAAACTCCTAAATCAGCCACAATTACAGCATCCACGCCAAATTCATCAAGTTTTTTTATAAATCTTGGCATATATTCGATCTCTGTATTATGTGCAAAAATATTTAGTGTAACATATATTTTTTTACCTAAACTATGAACATAGTCCACGGCTTCCTTTAATTCTTTATTTTTAAAGTTTGAAGACATCCCTCTCAAGTTGAAAGCACTTCCTCCAACAAAACAGGCATCAGCTCCGAAATGAAAAGCTGTTTTTAACTTTTCCATATTTCCAGCTGGTGCCAATAATTCTACTCTTTTTTTTGTTTCCATTTTTTTATTTTCTCTCCTTAATTTTTCTTTTTCTTTATTTTTATTATTCAGCAGGCGGTACAAATTCATCATCTACAACGTTTACAAACTGTTGATAGCTTGGTCTAAATCCTAATTCTATGGTTCCAGTCGGTCCACTTCTATGTTTACCAATTATTAGTTCCACTTTTTCAAGTTCATTTTCATTATCTTTTGGGACTTCCTGTGATGCACTTAGATATTTTGATGGAACATTCATGTTGTTTACTTCAGGAGCAGTGTCTTTGTGATAATATTTATCACGATATAAAAACATTACCATATCTGCATCTTGCTCAATTGCCCCTGATTCCCGCAAATCTGACAAAATTGGTCTTTTATCCACTCTCTGCTCTACTCCACGTGATAGCTGTGACAGTGTTACAATTGGAATATTAAGCTCTTTTGCCAATATTTTTAATGAACGTGAAATTTCGGATATTTCCTGTTCCCTGCTTTTTCTTGAATTTTCAGATGGATTAATTAACTGCAAGTAGTCAATTAACATAAAGTCTAATTTTCCTTCGGATTTTAATCGCCGTGCAGTGGCCTTTATTTCCAACATTGTTACACTTGAAGAATCTGAAATATAAATTGGCATTTCAGAAAGCCGACCTAATCCACTTCCCAAATTTACAAGTTCTTCTGGTGTCATTGTACTGTCTTTTAGAGCTTTTAACCGTATTTTTGCCTCACTTGCTACAAGTCTGTCAAACAATTGCTCATTTCCCATTTCTAAACTGTATATAAGTACGCCTTTTCCCTGCCGTGCAACATTTATAGCCAAATTTAAGGCAAAAGCCGTTTTACCCATAGCAGGACGTGCTGCAAGAATTAATAAGTCAGAGCCGTGAAATCCACTTGTTATACTGTCGTATCTATCAAATCCTGAAGAAATGCCAGTTATCTTGCCTTTACTCTCGCTATAATTATCCATTTGTGTAATTTTGCCTTGAACAAGCTCAAATAAAGGAACAATATCCTTTTTCTGCTTGGATTCAGCAATTTTGAAAATCATGCTTTCTGATTTATCCAGCATTGTATCAACTTCTTCGTAACCACGCATCGCCATTTTGACGATTTTTTCTCCAATGCCTATTAATTGCCTCTGTATAGATTTATCTTTTATAATTTGAGCATAATTCATTGCATTTGCAGCAGTCGGCACAACTTCTGTCAAGTCATAAATAATGTCCTCGCCTCCAACTTCATCCATCAGTTCCTGCTTTTTCAGCGATTCGATTATCAGAAGCACATCGATTATTTTTCCAACATTATAAGCCTTTACCATTTCTGAAAAAATCAGCTTATAGTTATTTTTGTAAAAGTCCTCAGATGTTACAATATCGACAACATCTCCAATAACATTAGGATTTATAAATATAGATCCGAGCAAGGCCTCTTCAGCTTCGATACTAAACGGCTTGCTGTTTTCTTCTTCTTCCAAATCATACAATCCCATTTTTGTAATTTCTCACTTTCTATAAAAATCCCATTTGAAAATCAAAACTAGAATCTATAATATTAAACTATTTAGCTTCAACTCTAACTTTCAAATTTGCTTTAACTTCAGAGTGAAGTTTTAATTCTACGTTATGCACTCCAATTTCCTTAACTTTTGAATTAGCAGAAACTTTCTTTTTATCAATTTCAACATTTAACTGCTCCTTAATTGCCTCTACAATTTCCTTTGCTCCAATTGAACCAAACACTTTATTATTTTCTCCAGCCTTCACTTTTAAAACAATTTCTTTTTCAGCCAAGAACTCCTTCAATTCATTTGCATTTTTCACATCTTTATCATGATTTTTCTGAATTTTTTCATTTTTTGCCTTCAATTTATTAACATTCTCAGGAGTTGCGAGTATTGCCTTATTTTTATTTAATAAAAAGTTATTCGCATATCCATCTTTTACTTCCACAATTTCATCTTTTTTTCCGACACCTTTTATTGTTTCCTTCAAAATTACTTTAATTTTCATATTTAATCATTCCTTTCTTTGTTTAAATTTTTTTGTTCAATATTTTAACATTATTTTTTTTCCAAAATCTTTCCATCAAAAAACTTGACTGCATTTTGCAAAAATTTATCCTCTTCATTTTGTGAATCTTCACTTTCGAGAAAAGTTTGGATCATAATATCTGAATTACAGATTTGATTAATAACTGCTTCAATTTTCGGCTTTTTCTCGGGCAGTAAAACTTGTTCGCTGTGAAATTTTTGATTTTTGGGGAATTTTATATACAAAACTCCATTTTCCACTCTATCTGGGCTGCTTTCTATCGCCAATGCCCCCAGCATAACGCTTACCTTTTTTATTCCAGCCAAAACTTTTTTCCAATTTTCAGTAAAAATTGAAATATCATAATCTTTTACAATTTTTTCAGTTTTTTCCATATTTACAGGTTCGGAAATTCCCATAGAGCCAGCCTTCTGATTCACAATATTAGCATTTTTA
This sequence comes from Leptotrichia massiliensis, assembly GCF_900104625.1. NCBI lineage: Bacteria > Fusobacteriati > Fusobacteriota > Fusobacteriia > Fusobacteriales > Leptotrichiaceae > Leptotrichia > Leptotrichia massiliensis. The sequence continues at coordinate 27,190 of NZ_FNVZ01000005.1, read as the reverse complement.
ATAACTTGGCTTAATACTTTTTCATAAATGCTGTTTGACATATCTTTCATGTCGTTTTTATTAAAAGCAGGAATGTTTTCACTAGAATTTGTACTTTGGGAATTTTTCTTATTCTTTTTATAAAGCTCATGGATAAGTACATAGCCAAGCAGCCTTTTATCCTCTTCATACTTAAATTCATTCAAGGTAAAAAAAATCGCACTTATCGTATCCAGCAGAAAATTTACTGATAAATCCGTTTTTTTCCTAAACTGCTCTTTTAAATAATACGAAAAATCCTTTAAAAAAGTTTCGATAATAAGTCCATCTTCCCAGATTTTATCAATAAAATCAACTAATTTTTCTTTATCGCCTTCTTTTACTAGATTTAAAAATTCTTCCAGAATAACGTCAGGCACAACTCCCAAAGCATTCTGCGTCTTTGTAATATCAATTTCTTCATTGTTGAAGTTTGACACAACTTGCTCAAAGATAGAAAAACTGTCCCTTGCACTTCCTTCAGACTTTCGGTAAATCAAATCAAGGCTTGCATCGTCAATCTTAATATTTTCCTTTTCAGCCACATTTTTTAACAATTTTTTTATATCTTCCTTATCAATTGGCAAAAAATCATACCGCTGACACCTGGAAATAACTGTATCTGGAATCTTATCAATCTCTGTAGTCGCAAGAATAAATATAACGTGTGAAGGAGGTTCCTCCAGCGTCTTCAAAAGTGCATTGAAAGCCTCTTTTGTAAGCATGTGGACTTCATCAATTATATATATTTTTTTTCTTCCTTTAACAGGCTGATAATTTATCTTTTCTTTGAGTTCACGAATTTCATCAATCCCACGATTAGAAGCCGCATCAATTTCAATCATATCCATAGAAATCCCTTGAGAAATTTCACGGCAGTTTTCACACTCTCCACAAGGATTATCTGTCACATCCTCACTATTCAGGCAGTTTACACCTTTTGCAATAAGCCTTGCGATAGTTGTTTTTCCAACTCCACGTGGCCCTGTAAACAAGTACGCATGCGAAAGTTTATTTTCCCTCAAAGAATTTTTTATTGCCCTTAACACAAATTCCTGCCCTGCAATTTCGTCAAAATTCTGAGGTCGATATTTTCTATATAAAGTAATATTCAATGTTCTCACCCTTTTTCATTACTGTTTGATATTATAACATTTTTACTATGATTTGTGAACTACTGAAAAATTAAATGAAGAATAACTAAACAATCTCGTATATTTGAAAAATACACAGAAAATTATATTTTTCAATTACAATGAATCTAGAAAATCTCTTCAAATAATACCTATAAAAAACATTTTATATAACTAAAAAAATATGTTTTGAATAAAAATTTAGAAGGGTTAGATTAGAAGTGAGAATACACGAATATATAGAAATGTGATATTATGAAACCAGATTACATACTAAAATAGATTTTGTAACTCTAAATAAGTTGCAAAAAATTTGGATTCTACAGTATCAAAAAAACAAAGAAATATTTGGATAATGTTTTTTAGTAAAACTTTTAAAAAATTCTACTTTCACTTACAACAAAATCCAAGACTACATCATGCTCTTCTGACGGAACTTTTTCAATAATCTGAAAATCATAACAAATACCAATAAACAAAACTTTTTTATTTTCCCCTCGAATCTTTTTCAAAAAAGTATCATAATACCCACCGCCAAATCCAATTCTATTTTTTTCCAAATCAAAAACAACTGCTGGAACAATTACAATATCCAAAATATTTTCGTTATAAAAATCGCTGGAAGAAGATTCGTAATACCCAAATTTATGTAATACAAGCTCATTTTCCTCATATTTATTAATTTTCATTTCTCTATTTTTACTATCTGTAATTTTGGGGATAAAAAAACTTTTCTTAGGATAAAGTTCCATCAATTTTGTGATTCTCACTTCATTTTTCATGTCCATAAAAATCATTATATTTTCAGCATTTTTTATAAATTTCCCCAAATTTTCAATAATTAAATCACTTTTTTTTTCTACTTCTTCAGTGGATAAAGTATTTCTTTTTCCCAAAATTTCTTTTCTAATTTTATTCTTTTCCAGCTGTAAATCTGTTTTTTTGTTTTTCATGTTAAAATGCTCCTTTATTAATGCTTTTCAGTCATTGTAAAAGTATATAAATTTCAATAAATATAATTTTTATTCTATTATTTTTTTCCATTCTCTGAAAAGAGTGATTAATCTCTTGTACTTATAAATACCGCTATCATCCAATAATTTTATTGCTTTTACTTTTACAATTTCCTATAATAATATTTTATACATTCCCCATTAAAATAAATTAGTTGTAAATTCTAAGTTCCTATAATTACCGAACAGGACTATTAATTATTTAATTTTCATTGGAATGCCAGACACCACAAAATAAACTTCATCAGCTCTTTCTGCAACAGCCTGATTCATCTTTCCTGCAATTTCACGAAAATAACGTCCCAATGGATAACTCGGCACAAGCCCCAACCCCAGCTCATTTGACACAATTACCGTATTTTGAAATTGACTTGTTATATTCAGGAGTTCATTTACTATATTTTCCACATTTTTGTTCAACTTTTCCACAATTTTTACATAAGATTTCTTGTCAAAATTATCCCAGTCAACATCCTTTTCCTCAAAAATTATATTAGTAATCATATTTGTTAGACAGTCCACAAGCATATTATTCTTAATACCTTCTTTTATTTTAGGAAAATATTCATTTAAATTACTTTCAAAATTTTTATAAGTTTCCACAGTTCTCCAATCGTTTTTCCGTCTTTCCTTATGCAACCTCACCTTTTCCTTCATTTCTTCATCAAACACAAGCGATGTTGCCAAATACACATTCTCCTGCTTCCCATTATTCAAATTTAAAATTAACTCTTCAGCAAACTTGCTTTTCCCACTTTTTGCTCCGCCAGTAACAAAAATTATCGCCATTCCTTTCACTCCTTTTTCACAAATTTCTATAAACAAAAAAACAACCTTACATAAAAGTTGTTGTTTTTAATTTTTTGTTCCAATCCTTATTTTAATGGATTCACTATTCTTAGCTTTTTCTAAAAACTTATTGTACCATATTTTTTTGATTTTTCAAAGTTTTTTAGAAAAATTTCCCATTCAAATATTTTATACTAAACTCTATTAAAAAAACAGAAATAAAATTCTACAACAATTAATTTGGTAGCCTTGTAAAAAAGACTTTAATTACATGAATTTTCTGATTTCTACTATTCAAATGAGCACTTAGTATTACTTTATCAAAACAAAAAAAGAGAAAAATAATATTATTAAATTTCTCTCTTTTCTCAAACTATATAAAAATATTTTTAGTTAAATTTTATTTTTTTCTGCTGTCAATTACTTTTTGTGCCAAGTCTCCCATTAATTCTTCATATCTTACAAGTTTCATTTCAAAGTATCCACGTCCTTGCGTGATGGCTTTCAATTCGTTGGCATATTTGAATGTTTCTGACATTGGGGCTTCAGCTACTATTTTTTGTTTTGTATTTTTGTGGGCTTCCATTCCTATTACTCTACCACGTTTTTTGTTGATGTCACCCATTACATCTCCGATATATTCTTCTGGAATGATAATTGTAAGTTCCATAATTGGTTCTAATAAAATTGGTTTTGCTTCCAGCATTCCCTTTTTGAAGGCCAAGTTTGCGGCAATTTTAAAGGCTAATTCTGAAGAATCTACATCGTGATATGAACCGTCGTATAAGACAGCTTTTATGTTAGTTACTGGATAACCAGCTAGAACTCCCTCTTTTAGCGATTCTCTTAATCCTTTTTCTACAGCTGGAATATATGATTTTGGAACGCTTCCACCTGTAATTGTTTCTTCAAAGACAAAGTCTTCATCTACGTGAGAAAATTTAATTAATACATCTCCGTATTGTCCGTGCCCTCCTGACTGTTTCTTGTGTTTTCCTTGAACATCAGAAGTTCCTTTGATTGTTTCACGGTACGGCACTTTTAATTCGATAGTTTTTATTGATATTCCAAATTTAGCTTTTAATTTTTCGATAACTGTTGCAGAATGAAGTTCTCCTTGTACTCCTAGCACTGTCTGTCCTGTTTCAAGGTTTCTGTGCCAAGTGAAAGACGGATCTTCTTCCATCAGGCGGTTAAGTCCAGAAGACATTTTTTCATCATCATTTTTGTTCAAAGGCTCTATTGCCACGAATAATTGTGGTTTTGGAAAAGTTATTTCCTTTATGGCAGCTTCTTTTTCATTAGTTGACAATGTATCAGAAGTTCTTGTACTGTTAAATTTTGAAAATACAACAATATCTCCAGCGATTCCCTTTTGAACTTCTTCCATTTTATTCATAACGAATGTGTAAATTTTTCCAATTCTTTCTTTTGTTTTTCTATTTATATTAAAAACTTCGCTATCTTGCTTAACTTCACCAGAATAAACTTTTGCGTATGAAACTTTTCCTAAAAAAGAATCAATAGTAGTTTTGAAAATTTGGCATGTAAATGTATTTTTTTCAGGCTCAATTTTTTTATTGTCATTAGGTGATGGCAAGAAATCCTTTACCATGTCAAAAGTTGTGTGAAGTCCAATATTTTTTAGAGTCGCACCGCAAATAACAGGAATTACAGAACAGTCAAGCACTCCCTGTCTAAGTCCACGATGAATTTCAGCTGTTGTAAACTCAATTCCATTAAAATATTTATCCATTAATTCTTCATCTGTTTCAGCTACTGCTTCCAAAAGCATTTCACGAATTGAATTTATTTCATCATCCATATCAGCGGGCATTTCCACAGTTGCACATTCATTTTTATTTTTATCAAATTCCCTTGCAAACATATCAATTACATTAATATGCCCACGAAATTCGTCTCCCCGTCCCCAAGGTACATGAAATGGAGCGATTCTTTTACCATATTTTTCTCTCAACTGTGAAAGAATCTTTTCATAATCAGCTTTTTCATTGTCAATTTTATTTACAAAAATAAATCGTGGAATATTTCTGCTGTCTGTCAACTCAAGAGCCGTTTCTGTCCCAACTGTTAAATCAGTCGTTCCGTCAACAATAATAATCGCTCCGTCAACTGCCGCAAGTCCCGATTCAACTTCACCAAAAAAATCTCCGTACCCTGGAATATCCACAAAATTAAATTTCGCAGCCTGATACTCAATAGCATGCAAACTCAAAGAATTAGTAATTTTTGTATCATTTTCATTTGCTGCAATACGATTAGTAAGTCCAGCTGTAAATTCCAGTCCCTCCACCATATTACTCTTTCCTGAACCGCTATGTCCTAAAATTCCTACATTTCTAATGTTACTGCTGTCATATATTCTCATAACATTTCCTCCCTGTATCTACTTTCTTTAATTAACAAAATTTACCTTATATTAAATTTTAACTTGAAATACGAAAAAATCAAGTTAGTTTTTGTTATTTTTCTTTAATTATATAAATTTTACCAATTTACAACTATATTCTTTGAAAATATAATTAAACAATATCATCTAAAAAACATTACAATAAATCATTGAAGATGGAGTACTGTAAATTTAATAACATTAAGGAAGATAAGAATTCATGTTTTGCTGTTCTTTTTTGATAACTTAAAATAATTACTTTACAATACCTAAAAAGTATGTTACTATAAGGTATATATAGGAGGTGTATTATGGATAAAATAATTTTAGGAATTTTAATGTTACGTAGAATGACTGCATATGAGCTTAGAAATACTATAAGAGATAATTTTAAGTCTATGTGCAGCGATAGTCTTGGAAGCATTCAGGCCGCTCTAAAAAAACTTCTCTCATTAAAAATGGTTACTTTTGAAGAACTCGTTGAAAAAGGGGTAAATAAAAAAAGGTACGCAATAACTGATGCTGGAGAAAAAATATTAATGGAATGGATAAAAATTCCTATTGATATTTCAAAAACTAAAAATATAGATGCAGGAAAACTGCTTTTTATGGGATATATTTCAAAAAATGAACAGAAAAATTTAATTAATAAAATCATTCTTTCTTTAGAAGAAGAATATACTGCACTAAAAAACTTAAAAGAATCTATAAATTTTGAAAGTGAAAGACTAGAAATTGAAAACTATCTACTTACAGATACAGAATATCAGAAAAGAATAAAAAACTTAAATAAAAAAAATAATATTTCTGAAAACATCAAAGAAATCAGCAAATTTACACTGGCTAGTTTAGATTATGGAATTGATGCTGTAGATTTTAACATTAGATGGTTTAAAAAACTAAAGAAAAAATATAGACTTTAAGAAGATTTTAAATTTATTTTATAAGAGGTGAATTTATATGAATAATAGGAATAAAATTAAACAAAATGTAATTATTTTTACAATTTTTATTACTATTTGTGGTTGGATAGGATATTTTATTGATAAACTGACAGGGCAGGATTATTATGAAAATATTGGAACAGTAACAAGCAAAGATGGTTCATTGGGGCTTCTTATATGGCTTGTATCTCCATTTATTTGCACAATAATACTTCGTACTTTTAGAGGAGATGGATGGAAAAATACAGGATTTTCCCTTAATTTTAAAAATAATAAAAAGTTTTATCTAATCAGCTTTTTAATATATCCTGTTGTTACCCTAACTGTTCTTTTATTGGGATTAATAACACAAAGTATTAAATTTTCCAGTGTAAATATTGGAATTGCAGCCTATACTGGAGTTTTAATTATACAAATTGTCTCTCAATTTATAAAAAATATATTTGAAGAATCAGTTTGGAGATCCTATCTTACAAATCAGCTTATAAAACTAAAGTTATCTGATTTAAAAATTTATTTACTTATGGGAATTATTTGGTGGATTTGGCATTTGCCATATATTCTAATATTTTTATCTGAAAATGAAATAAAAAATACTTTACCAGTTGATAGATTGACATTTTTTCTAATAGGGACTGTAGTAGTAACATGCTGGACAATAATGTATACAGAAATTTTTAGAATTACTAAATCAATGTGGCCAGCAGTTATTATGCACACTATGGAAGATGCTGTTATAAATCCTTTACTACTTTTAGGAATTGTATCTGTAGAAAAAAGTCAAGCACTTCTCTTTTCACTTTCAGTAGGTATAATTCCGACAATTCTTTATTTGATAGTAGGATTATTTATTCGAAAATGGAGAAAACAGCAAAGATAATTTTAGTAATTTCTTTTAAAAACAAAAAAAAATCCGATCTACCGTTCTAACGTAATTTTTGGTTGCCTGTAAGACGTTACAGGTGGTAGTCATATTTATAAATTGTACAGAATCCGTACAAAGCATTAGCCGTCGTGATTTCCCTGAAACAATTTATAAAGGAATAACCCCATTAAAATAGAGTAAAGCCCAAAAATTCATTATTAGTATCGCATAGATCAGAAAACTTTTAATTTATTATTGATTATTTATCTGTAATCATTATAACTTTTATCTGAAAAAATGTCAAACATTCTTTTTAAAATTTATCAAATAGACATTATTTTCAGCTTTTATTAAAATTTTCTTTTTACATAGATTTGAAATTTCTCTTGATAAAGCAGGTCTTGTTACTTCAAAACGTTTTGCCAAAGCTGAAATACTAGGCAAAAATTTAATTTTACCATTTTCAGAATTTTCTTTTATGTAGCTTAAAATCTTTTCCTCAATTGTCTTATTTGTAAAATTAAACCATATTCGCTTTGATAAAAGTTGACTTTTATTTGAAATTTCAGTTATAAAATTAAGTAAAAGTCTTTTATCAGAATGAATTGTATCTAAATATTTTTCTTTATCAAAAAATAATAATTTAGAATTTTCCAAAGTTATCAAATCAACAGGAAAAATATTATTTTCTCCAAATAAAAATGCAGAAGCCAGAACTTCCCCTGTTTTCATCTCACCTATAACAATCGTATCTCCATTAAATTTTTGCATTTCTCCATAAGCAGAACCTTTTATAATAATTATTACTTTTTCCAAAGTATCTCCACGAAAAAATACAGTTTCATTCTTTTCATATTTTTTTATTTTAAAATCCAATTTTTCCAAACATTTTGAAATTTTTTCAGGATCTAATCCCTTAAATAACGAAACTTTTGTCAATAAAATTGATAAGTCTTTTATTTTCATATTTTATTTTCTCCCATATTTTTCACAAATATACTTAAACTTTTTAAAATAAACTTAAAATTTAAGCAATCTAATAACAATCTATAATTTTGTAATCAAAATAATTTGATTATAAAATATTTTGCTTAATTTCTATATTATCATTTTTATATTTTAATTTCAATAATAAATAAAAATTATTTTTTTTAATATAAAATTTATTGCTTTTTAGATTAAAGATGTGTAAAATATGTGTAAAAACTAACATTTTTGAAAGGACTTTATGAAAAAATATATTGTATTAATTTTAATAGCTATTTTAGTTACAATATTTATGATAATTCCAACAAATCCTAGTTTTAAAATTGTTGCTAATAAATTTATTAATAATTCAAAAATATCAAATATTTCCAAAAATGATACTCCTAAAATTGATAAACATAATAAAAAAACAGAATTTACAATAATTGGCGTTGGAGATATAATGCTTGGTTCAAACTATCCCTTTGAATATTTGCTTCCTAAAAATGATGCCAATATTCTTCAAAATACACAAAATATACTAAAAAGTGCTGATATAACGGTGGGAAATCTGGAAGGAACTCTATTTGATAATGATGGAACTCCTAAAAGCTGTAATAATCCAAATGTATGTTATGTCTTTCGTATGCCTTTAAGATATGCGACATATCTAAAACAAGCTGGATTTGATTATTTGAGCATTGCCAATAACCATAGCAATGATTTTGGAGAAATTGGAATTAAAGAAACCATGAAAAATCTTGATAATTTAGGAATAAAATATTCTGGAATTAAAGATATTGCTGAAAGTGCTATTTTAGAAAAAGATGGAAAAAAATTTGGATTTATTTCATTTTCTCCAAATTCAGCTACTGTAAAACTAAATGATTATAATTATGCAAAAAAACTTATTTCTGAATTAAAATCAAAAGTTGATATTGTAATCGTCATGTTTCATGGTGGAGCCGAAGGTGCTAATGCTGAACACATTACTAAAAGACATGAAATTTTTCATGGCGAAGATAGAGGAAATGTTTATGAATTTGCCCATTTTGCTATAGACAATGGAGCTGATGTAATCTTTGGGCAAGGCCCTCATGTTACAAGAGCAGTCGAACTATACAAAAATAAATTTATTTCATATAGTGGAGGAAATTTTGCAACTTTCGGAAAAATAAACGTTTCTGGTTCAATGGGAATTGCACCTATTTTTAAAATCAAAATAAATAATAAAGGAGACTTTATTTCTGGAGAAATTATTCCAGTAAGACAAACTTACAAAAGTTTCGGTCCTTTTATAGATTCAGAAAAATTAGCAATAAAAAAGATAATTTCCTTGAATAAATCTGATTTTCCAAATGGAAATGGACTTTCTATCACTGCTGATGGAAAAATTACTAAGGTTGGTAATTCAAATTAAACCACTAAACTTATACTATTTCCCATTTAAATAGCAAATGTTTAATAAATTTCTAACTCATCATAGGTTTTAGTCTTAGATTATTTTGTTTAGAAAAGAGTTTTAATAACTTTGTTATTTAAATACGGTTTAGTATTGCATTATTACGTTCAAATCAAATCATAAATCCATATAAAAAATAATATATTATTTTCTCTTCAGTCTGATAATCTCCCTCTCATTCTCATCCATTCTATTCCCCAGCTTTTCATTTTCCCACTCTAACCTTTCCAATTTTTTCTTCTTTTCAATTTCCTCATCCTTAATATTCCTTCGTTCCACAATCACATTATTCTCAATCTTATTATCAGGATTTCTAATAATTTCCAACCCTTCTCCAATATCCATTCCAAAAATTTCAATCTTCTCTCCATTATCCATCCCAATAAACACTTCCTTTTCTTTAACCAAATTATTCTTATCAATCAAATAAATATAGTTTTTTTGATTTTTAAAAATAACAGCCTTTTTTGGAACAGCCAGAACATTCTCTTTTTTCCTATAAATCACACGAATATCTACTTGCTCATTTAAAAACAAATCCTTAAATAATGTTGGCAAAAACTCAAACACACTCATATCCCCAATTTTATTAATTTTAAATAATTCTGCTTCAATAACCTTTTTTTCAGAAAATAAATCCGAATTCTCTTTTGTCTTATCTTTATCCCACAAAATTTCCTCATTTTTATCATTTTTCATTTCAATTAATTCTTCAAGTATTTTTTCTTCTCCAATTTTTTTATTTTCCCTCCTGAAAATAGTAATGTCAGCAACATTTCCAATATTCAGATTTTTAACTTTCTCACTTTTCAAACTTTCACTAACTATTTTCAAATCTTCTCTTTTGGCAAGAATCAAAATAGGTTCATTTTTATTTGCAATTCCACCTTTCACTGCATTAATTTTCACAATGTAAGCATCAAATGGACTTTTTACACTTCTCTGAACCAATCTTGTATTTCTCATTTCATCTTTAATTTCAATTTCCAATCCTGATATTTCTCCACGTAATTCCTGAATTTTCTGACTAACATCAGCTCCCAATTCCTTTTGTTTTTCCAAATTTCTTAATTCCCGATTTTTAATCACTAATAACATACGTTTTTCATTCAATCCATTTTTCTGATAATCGCTAAATTTCACTATTACATCGCCCTTTTTTACAAAATCTCCAGCCTTGTAATAAACATCATCAACGGATAAATTCACATCCAGTCCAATTTTAGTAATATTATGTGCAACAACAGTTCCTTTCATATCCACAAAAAGTTCAAGATTTTCACGTGTTATTTTTTCAATAACATATTTCTGATTAATTTTGGGAGTACAGAATTTTATCATAAAAAGAATAATAAAAATAAAAATTGCGGGCATTATCCAAATTATCTCATCTTTTTTTCTCAAATTTCTCTTCCTTTTTTAGTGGTTTCCATCAAAATAGGAATTTTCACTTAAATTATCTTCATAAGGGAAATATTCCTTTCGTCCAAGATAAAGCTGATCCGATTTCCTTTGGATTGGAACGACAAAAAATCCCCAGTTGTTCAAATCGGTGTAAACAAAAAATCTTACTGTGCTGTTTTGAATTGTATCGGTATCATTTTGAGAAATTATATTTATAAATTCAGCCAAAATTTCCTGTGCGTCCATTTCTTCATAATTATCCTCATTTTTATAAATCATCTCTTTTTTCAATTCGCCTTCTGCAGTATAAACATAAATTTTTAGTTCTTCAGCAGAAATCTTTTTATCAATTTGTCCAATTAGAATATCAGCCTTTCGTGAAGTTTGTATCATTTCCACTTTTTCCCCATCGTATTTTTCCACCCACACAGAATATGGTACAAGCGGAACTTCATTCACAATTTCCACATCTATATGTCCAAAACGCTTATAATCCAGATATTTTATAGCTCCATCCAGACAGTTCAGTTTTAGCTCGTAATCATCACGATGGCTCAGCTCCTTGTATTCAATCATCTTTCCCGGCACAAATTCCTTTAGTACTTCCTGAAATGTACTGATTTTTGTTGACTGTCCACTTAATTTTATCAATGAATATTCAAAAAGCAGCCCTTCCTTGTAATATGTATTCAAAAATTTTCTGAGCATTCCGTAAATATCAGCTTTTACGATTTTTTCAATTTCCTTTATCGTAAAAATATGTCTTGGGTAATCTGTTATTGTGGTAAATATTCCATTTTCATAAGTATGAATTTTCCAGCTTTTTAACTGCGTTATATGAATATCATTCCGTTTTTCATAATTTTTAGGCACATCAAAACGTGTCCGCAGTCTTCCATCGGATGTAAAAAATTCCTTTTTAAGATTTTCAGCTGCTTCCCAAAGCATATAAAAATTATTGCGTATTTTCTGATACTCCTCACTCATTTTATTCTCAAACTGTGAATATTTTGTAGGGATTACATTTTCATACTTTTCATATTCCAAATTCATATTTTCAAAAATTTTCTCAACACCGCTCTCATCGATTACCTTGTAAATCATATCATTGTCATATTTTATCAAATCATTAATAGAAACAACCCTATTTTCAGAATATCTTGTCCCAAGCACAATTTTCAAAAACTGTACAATTCTGTAAGTCAAGTCATTTCCACCAAAATTCTCATCCCCATTTTCAAAACTTGTTCTTATATCCAGATAATATGAAATTTTGTCCTTACTAATCACATATTTACAAGCCGCCAAATCCGTCGTCCCACCACCACAGTCAATAATTAATGCACTGTATTCTTCGTTCTCCTTATATTTCCCCTTCCTTATCTGTATCTCAATTGTATTATACAACACTGCAATCGCTTCATCCATCGCATTTTCACGAATAATCTCATATTCATAATTTTTCTCGCTTGAAATTATATTTTTTTCAGTAATTTCAGAATTCTGATTTTTATTAAATTTATTTTCCATCATAAAAATTTCCTGAAACATCGCCAAAAACTGCTCCTTCAATTTTACAGGGCTGGAAGCGTGAATTTTTTTAAATTTGCATTTAAACATATATTCAGCACGATTCACAACATATTTTAAGTACGCCTTTATTATATCCTTTCTTTTTACATATAGAATATTTCCAAACTCATCATTAATTTTCTCAAGTTTATTATGTTCATGCACCCACCTTTTCAAGCTGTAAAAAATTGAGCCATTGACAATATAGTCATTTCTCTCTAACTTTCTTACCACATCGTAACCAAATGAATACTTAATTTTGTTAGCATCGCTGCAATCATCAACATAAACTAATGTTGGAAAAATCTCACGGTAACGTCTCTCTCCATCATCAAATTTCACATAATTTATCGCATCTATCACGACATTTCCATTCAAAATATCATTAGTAGGCAAATCTTTCACATAATTTTTATCCAGATATGCCCCAAGAGCCGTATTTACCGTTCCAAAATCAATACAAAGCGGTGTATTCGTAGTTTCCAGATTTTTCACAACAAAATTTTCAATTTCAACTTTATAATAGTCCATCTGATATGGATAAAGCGGTGTCATTTCATTTTCCTTCAAATTATAAAACTTATGAATAAATTTCAAGTCATTTTCTTTAAAGAACAAAAATGAAAATTTATTATTTCTCAGCGTTTCGACTCTAAAAAATTCCTTTTTACTAATTAAAAAATACTTATTCCTGCTATTCAAATCCTTTTCCAGCTGGAAAATCCCACACAAGTAATTATTTGCATTTATAAGAAAAACATTTGCACTGCTCACATTTTCAGGAATCTCAATTTTATAATTGTCTTCCCTCATCAAATTAAGTTCCTTATACAAAATAATCTTGTGCGGCACCCGTATTTTATTCTCATGATGAATCCTCTCACCAAGTTTATTATCAAAAAGTTCCTGAACATTCACAAGCCCATTTTTATTAAACTTGTCAATACAGTAATTTTCCTTGACTCCCCTATATTTCATTAAAAGCGAGATAAGCTCCTCTCTCGTGGGCGTTTCCACATGTACATTTACCAAATGTTCCTCAATTGCAATCTGATACATCTCATAATAAGATTTTCTTCGCAATTCCTCTTCATAAAATAATCTCATATTTTTACCTTTTCCCCTTTACTATTTTCAAGTATTATAACGATTTTATTAAAATTCAAGATTTACTTGTTTTTGATTTTATCGTGATTTATCTAATAGTTTCCTGAATAACAAAGAATTCTTTACCTTTGTTAAACAATATTTACTTTAAATTTAAACGGTTATCAAGCATATCTAATACTAACCCAAATTTAAAAAACAGAAATTATATTTTGTTGCATAAAAAAAATTATACTATACTCTAACCTGTTTAAAATTAAACTACTAAAAATTATATGAATTTAGAGTTTGAGTAAAATAGTCATGACTTTTGAGTTCGGTTTTAAAGAAGTTTTACTATAATTCTATTATTTTAATGGCAAATAGTATAATTTATAAAATCTAAAAATATTAAAAATATTTAGCTTTGCATAAAAATTTTTCTCAATTTTTCAATCATTTCCCTAACACTTCCAAACCTTTTCTGCCTATCAAACTCTAGCCCCTTTTTTATAACTTCTTCCACTTCCTTAAATTTCTCAATCTTCTCAAATCCCAAAATAACCTCTCTATCAAACTCCTGTTCAGCCTTATAAAACCTATTAATCGCCCCATCCACTTTCACTCCACAAAGCATAAAATATAAAAGTGCCGCAAGTGAATAAACATCTGTTCTTTCATCAATCTCTACTTTTTCTGAATAAATCTCAATCGGCGAATATCTTTCCGAAACCTTAACAAACTCAACTTTTTCCTTCTTTTTTAAGCTCGCTCCAAAATCAATAATCCTAATATTTCCCCTAATATCAATCAAAATATTAGAAGGCTTCAAATCACAATGAATAATTCCCTTTTTATGAATTTTACAAACTACTTCTGCAATTTTAAAGAATATTTCCAAAATATGATTTATCCTCAATTTTCCATTTTTTATCCGATTTTCCAAAATATATTTTTTCAAGGTAACTCCACGAAAATATTCAGTAACAATATAATTTGTCCTATTTTCACTAAAAAAATCCACAAGTTTAACAACATCATTCACAAATCTCTGTTTCTTCCTTTTAGATTTTTTCAAAAATTTCTCCAAAATACATTTCTCTTTCCAAAAACATTCTTTCAGCGGTTCAAAATCTTTCTTATACTTTTCCGTAAAAACCTCTTTGCCATTTCTCATAACAATTTCCGAAGGATAACATTCTTTAATAATTACTTTTTCCCCTTGTCTATCTTCACACATATAAATATTGGAAAAATCACTTTTAGCTACATAATTTAAAATTTTATACTTCCCATTCAATATTGTTCCCTTTAATAAAAAATCCATTCTTCTTTTCCCTTTTAAATTCTCTATTTTTCACAAAATTATTCCCATTCCTATCACGCCCAAGAACTTCCCAGTTTTTCTCAATTTCCTTTTCAAGTTGTGAAATTCCATTACTTTTTACCTTATAATATTTCTTAAAATTTCTATTATCTGCATTCAGATTTTTTCTATTATATTTTTTATTTTTAGAACTTTTCTTTTTTATTCTTGAATTATTTAATTTTTCAGCCCTTTTTACTTTACTTTCTTTATTATTTTCAGTTATCTGTAAATTTTCCATATCTTTATTTTTTATTTCTTCATTCCCAGTTTCTTCCTTTTGATATTCAACTAAATTACGATTCCCAGCAGATTCTTTAACTTCAACTTTAACATTTCCCAAATTTTCCAGCTCAATTTTACTCTTTTCTATTTCTGCTTTTACATATAACCTGCTTTCTAATAAATTTGCTTTTTCTCCAATCTTTTTAGCCATCACATTTTCAGTATTTCCGTTTTTTCTGTTTTCAAAATAACTTTTTTGAATATTTTTTCCCACAGAAACAAATAAAAATATAAACATTGCAACTAAAAACATATATTTTACAGCCATTTCACACTTTTGATTTTTCTCATTAATCTCGTTTCCTAACAATTTATAATTCTTTTCCATTTCAATATCTTCAACAAAAATCGACAAAAATGGTATCACTTTTCCCAATTTTTTCTCACTAGCCTTTATCTGTTCACTTAAATTCTGCTCGACATTTAATTTACTTTTCCTATCAACATAAATCTCCTCAATTTCACTCTCATTAACAACTTTCCAAAATCCAGGACTCCCAGCCAGCAAATAATCATGTTTTTTCAGTCTTATTTTTTTAACTTGCTCTCCACTTATCTTTTCCACAATTCTATTTTCCCTATACAAAACAAGTTCAGTTTTCCCCATATTTCCAACAATCATATTATTTTTTTCAATAATAATAACAATTTGCGAATAAAAATTTTTTAAGTCAAGATTATTTTCAGCTTTATGAACTTTATATAATTTTGTTTTCTCAAAAACCACTTTATCAATGGAAGATTGTATTATCTGTTCTATATTTTCTAACGAAAATTCATTATTTTCCAAATATTTTTCAATAATTTTATGAACTCCAATTTTTGCTAAATTTATCTTATCAATTTTCTTGTTTTCAACATTACTATTTTCAAATTTTTGAGATATTTCTGACTTTTCCTGCCATTTTTCATTTGTCTTTTCATCAAGGTCAGTAATACACCATATTCCCTTGCTTCCATTTGGAATATATGCCGAATAAGTGTTTTTTTCAGCAATTTGTGCATATTCCTTAAAAAAGAAAGTATTTAATTTTATTTTTTTTATCATTTTCCCTCCTCCCTTTTAAAAAATCTTCCAAAACTGCCACCATTTTTTATTTGCCTTTTTCTCTGCCTTTTTAAGCTTTTTCTGAATTTCAGCTATTTCATTTTGTTTTGTACCGCTTTTTTCCAGCTTTTCCTTCGCCTGCGTAAATTTTTCCACAGCTTCTTTCCATTTTTTATTCTTAAAATCATCTTCTGCTTTTCTCTTTAATAAATATCCCTCATTTTTTTCAATTTTTTTATTCAAATCCTCAATTTTAGACATCTGATTTCCAAAATTTCCATCTGCATTTACCTCTTCCAAAAGTTTCTTCGTTTCCTCATATTTTGAAATACTTTCTTCAAATCTTTCATTTATAGCCAGCTGATCAGCCTGCATTTCCAGAATTGACGCATTTTCCATTTTCCTTGTTATTTCTTCACGTCTTTGCCGATCTCGCTCCAGTTCTTCCTGCTGTGCCTTGATTTCAGCTTCTTTTATCTGCAGTTGCTGCTCCATCTGGATTTCCTGCTGCCTTAACCTTTCCGAATATTCCATTTCCTGTGTTTTCAACTTTTCAGCATTCTGGCTCTCAAATTTAATAAATTCCTGTGCCTGGCTTATGTATTTGTCGACGGCATTTGCATTATTTGTATCTTTCATCTTCTGATAAATATTTTTAGCCTGTGTTAGAATATTTATTGCTTGTGCTGGATTATTGGCAGTTATTTGCGAAAGTCCTTCCTGAACGAGATTATTGGCAGTCTGTAAATCAGCGTTTTGCTGGGAATTAAGTTCCTGTATCTTATTGTCAATTTCTCCCACTTTCACAGTATCTCCAAGCGTCTGGTACATCTGTCGTGCCTGATAATAGGCTTCTTTTGAAGAATTAATATTGCTTTGTGCCAGCGAATCCCCTTTATTTTCAGCAAGCATTGCCCCATTATACGCTGTTTTTTCTTTATCCGTTATTTCCTCCAGCTTTTTCTCAACTTGCGAAACATAATCTGCCCTTCCATTTGCCAAATACATATCAGCCGCATTTTTATAGCTAACTTTTGCCAAATTGTAGCTTCCTTCATTAACCGCCGTATCTCCAGCGACCTCTAAAGCCTTAGCTTCCTTTAATTTCACGGTTGAATTTATCCGTGAATCCAATGTAGTTAAAATCTCTTCCGTATTCAGTTCATCCCGTTTATAACTGTTGTCATTTAGGTTATACTTAGCCTGCTGATACTTTACGTTCGCCTCGTCATAATTTCCGCTGTTAAATATCTCATTTCCCTCACTAATATCCGAAAATGCCTTTTTAATCTTCTCAGTTTCTCCAATTTTCTTATTTATCTCATCAATTTTCTTACTTGCATCAGCTCTCTTTTTCTCAGCATTCGTAAGAAATCCTATTATACCCTTGCTTTTTGGCTTTAATTTTTCATACTCTCCGATTTCAAGCTTCAAATTATCAATTGAATTATTAAAATTTTTCTTTAAGATCTCCTCATCCGCCAATTTTTCATACTGTGTTGCCGCCTGCAGAATACCATTTCGCCTTTTTACATTCCAAATTATAACAAACAAAATAATTACAACAATAATTAGCATTACAAGTATTATTTTTTTAATAAGTTTCCTTTTATCCTTTTCCATCGGCTCTGGACTTGCTACAGCACCTACTTCTACCTGTGCAATCGTATAATTTTCAATATTATCCCTAAGCGAAGCAAGTATCCGTTTTTCCAATGAATTTAACCATTGCTTCTTATCCTCAAATCTGGATAAATCATTTTCCATATCATGCTCATCAATATTTTCCCAGAATCCTACAGTCGTCAAGCAAAAAACATCCTTTTCTATAAGTTCTACAGGTTTTTTTATAATATTTGGCTTAATTTTCCCAAAATCCCCAATTGCCTGCAGCAAATCATTTCTTTGCCTGTGAAATCTCATATCCGATATATTCAATGCCTCTTCGTCCACCAAAAGCTGTGCTATCGTGTCATCTCTACTTTGAGAAATGATATATCCTCCTCTAATATGATAAAACCTTGTATTTCCGATATTTCCATATAAAATTGAATTATAATTACTTATAATGATTAAAAGAGAAGTGTGCATAAGAGAATATTTCTGAGTTTCTTCCTGTTTTTCCTTAACTTTCAGATTGGCATAATCCATCATTTCCTTTATTACATCATAGTTAAATCGTGGACGTAGCATAAAATATTCAATAGCAGATTCCACAGCAATCCTTGCCGCAACTTTTGCCCCTTCTTCCTCATCAAATCCATCTGCCACAGCCCAAATCGCATAATTATCCAGCAAAACATACCCAAAATAATCGTTATTTTCAACCTTCGTCCCAGCCTCGCTCAAAAATTCCGTAATAAATTTTGCCTCATCTTTCCTCATTTCTCAATTTCTCCCTCTATTTTTGGTTAATTCAACTTTATAAAATATATTTATTTTATATATATGAAAATTATTTAAAATAAAACTTTAATACTAAATCCCGTTAAAAAATAAGAATAAATTTTTATAATAAGGTTGTTTTATAGTTAATTCATAATCATTTAACTAAATTGTTTTTTATTATTTTTTAGGTATTTTGATTAATGAATTTTTTTCATATTACCATGTTTTTTCTTTTTTATTTTCGTAGGATTGCTCATTGCCGCAAATCCTACAACCTATGGCTAGACTCCGACTTTTATTTGCCCAACTTCGAAACTCCTCCTTTCAGTCGTCAAACAATCGCAGTTGAACAAATAAAAGCTTCGTCGATTTATTAAAACAAAAAAAATATTTTAATTATTTTGAAATACTAGGTTTATATCTCTTATTAGAAAAGTTTGTAATAAATTCTTTATTTAAAAGGGGTTTAGTATAAATTTATTAAATCTGTTCGTACTCTTCGATTTTTACTTCTATATCATTATTTTTATTCTGAAAATTTGTATTTTTCACAATTTTTTCATCATTTAAATTTTCATATTTTCTTTTCACGCTTTCCTCTCTCGATTTTTCCTTTTCCCAGTCAAAATAATCTCCGCACAAATTCACAAATACAAACTTGCTTTCCCCCATTTCCACTACTGAATATGCCCGTAATTCTAATGTGTTGTAGACTGCTTCTCCATTTAGATAAATAAGTCCGTTGGAATCCCCAGGAGTTAGCATAAATTTTCGCTGTTTGGGATTATAGCTTATTGAACAATGGTTTTTTCTAGAAATCATAGTGTCTCCTAAAATTTGTATATCCATATTTTCTCCACGCCCAACAAAGTTACGTTCGCTCACAATCCTGTAGTCTTTTCCCTTATCATGCCCCTCAATGCACGTAAGCCAACCCACGACAGGATCTACAGTGCTGTCTTTAGACCAGTAGGCTGTTGTTCTGTCTTCATCCTTCATTTCTTCAACCAGATTAATTTTGTCATCCAGATTTTCCGTTTCCAGCCCTTCTGATTTGCAATAAGGACATAAGCTGTATCTTGAAACATCGTATATATGCCCATTTTTACATCTATCCAATTTCATTTTAAAATTTTCCTTTCTTTTTCATTTATAGATTTATTTTAATAATATTTTTGTAGTCGCTAAATAAATTATGTCTCCTGATTCTACTTTTACTGGTATATTTTTTTTCAGTTTTATTTTCCTTTTATCTAAACTTCTTTCAATTCCGCTTCCATTTTGTGAGCCTAAATCCTCATAATACCAGATTCCATTGACACGATTTAAGATTCCATGAGCCCTGCTGACTAAATTTGAGTAAATTCCTTCACTTACATCTATATCCACTCTGTTTCTTGGCGATTGCTTCCCAATGAGAAGCGATGTTGCCCTCCCGATTTTCCAAATTTTCATATCATAATCTTCTGAATCCTTCAAAAATATATGCTCAATCTGCTTTTTCTCCAAATCCTCTATTTCCTTTACTCTCTCTAAAAACACATTATGCTCTCTTTCCCTCTCATTTTTTATATTTCTGATTTCCTCCTCAACTTTCACCTTTTCAAAGAATCTTTCCACAATAAGAAGGTAAAGTGTAACTCCAATATAAATAAAAATTGAAAAATAAAGACTTTTTGTAGAATAACCTGAAAGGTGTACAAAAATGAATGTAAATATTAAAACTGTCATTATTAAAATATTTTTTATATTTAAAAATTTGTAACTTTTTTGATTTTTTGCATTCAATTTACGTTTTTCATATTTTTTAATTCCCTTATCCACACTAATTTTATTTTTTTCATCGTCAATTTTTCCATTTTCTTTATTTTTTCCAAGCCGTGCCACGCTCCTAAGCCTTTCCAGCCTGTAAATGCTCCCACGCCCAAGCGGACGCCTAAAAATATTTCCCCAATTTGTAAAACTTCTTCTAATTCCCCACAACATTTCTAATTTCCCCTTCTTACTTTTTCTCTTTCATATCAAAAAAACTCTCAAACCTGCTTTTCAAACTTTCCTTCTCATTTTTTGCTTTATTCTTTATCATTTTATCTAGCCCAAAACTATTTTCAAACATTCCTTTCATTTCGGCCGCACTTTTAAAAAATTCTTTTCCAAAACTAAAATTATTTTCAGAATATTTATTTTTAAAATTTTCCTTATCATTTTTCTTTTTTGTATGATTATTCTCATTTTCTCTTTTATAATCATACTCTTTCCGTTTTTCCCCATTTGAAAGTACTTCATAAGCCTCTGTTATTTCTCGAAATTTTTTTGCAGCCCTTTCATCTCCTGCGTTTCTATCGGGATGATATTTCATTGCCAATTTTCTATATTGCTTTTTTATTTTCAAAATATCTGCATTTTCAGACACTTCCAGTATTTTATAATAATCCATTCCCCTTCCTTTTCTTAATTATATTTTAATTTTAACTTATAATACTACATTTTTATATTTTTGTCAATTATTTTTTAATTTTAATTTAACCAATATTATAAAAATAAAAATTAAATTTCACAAAAAAGACACAAAATTTACATAATTTTGACAAAATTAAATGATACTATATACTTGTCAAGAGAAAATAGAAAAAATAAATTTGAATGGAGATGGTTAAATATGAATATAAAAAACACCTTTAAGAAAATGGTTGCAATTCTAGGAATTATTGGAATTTCAATAGTCTCTTTTGCAGTACCTCCTAAGCATCCAAAGCCAAAACCAAAAATAACGGTTGTTCAATCAAAAAGAAAAACGATAAACAAAAAGCCAACAAAAAAACAAACAATAAATCCTCAAGAAAAAAGAAACACTAAAAAACCTAGTATAAAACAAAATAAAAGACATTAATTTATACTACTAAAACTTTAAACAAGCTAAGTTAAAAAGACACTTAACTCCTTTATAGTAATTAAAACTTTTAATTTAAGCTTTAATACATAGTATTACTATGTTATCCAATTTAAAATTATGAAAAAGCAGTCAATGTTATTAATTTGGCTGCATATTTTATTTTTAATAAAATTTTATCTTCTTTTAGAAAAAAGTTCTTGAAATTATAAAAAAAAAATGATAATATATATTGCTAAAATGGGATTGGAAAATTTTAGACTTAAAATTTTTATTGGTCAACTGTTTTATAGAAAATCAAAATATAACTTACCATTTGAAAGATCTATAAAAAACTGCTAAATACAAATTTAGCATTATAAATAATGCTGAAGGGAGGTAATAAATGAAGAAAAAATTAAAAAATAACAGTTTTTTAATTCCATCTTTCTTAGCGGGTGTAACAGGATTAAGTTATGAAAAAACTGTACATTCCTCAAATATTGATTCGTCAATACAAACTTCTAATTTTAATAATTTAAAAAATAAAACCATATCAAGTGTAGAAAGTAATTTTAATTTTTCTAAAAATGATGAAATTTTTGATATTATAAAAAATAATTTAAAAAATGAAAATGAATTTAAAGTTGATTTTGGCTATACTGGTGATATTCATAAAAGTAAAGTTACAAATACTTATTCTTCTAATCATGATTTCCTTAGTACACCAGACTCTGAAAATTATGAATATGAAACAACAATTCCTTACGTTATAATCAATCCCGACAACGGGCCATCTGACAAGGCTGATTATAACTATGTTGTTCAAATCAAAAAAAATAAAGAACTGGGAATCAAAAATCTCGGATACGTAACTACAAACGAATATACTAAAAGCATAAAGCAAGTGTATTCTGAAATTGACAAATATATACAATTTTATGGTTCTGATAATATTTCAGGAATTTTCTTTGATGAAATATCATCTGGAAAAAACCCTCTAGAGGTCAAATATATGGCACAATTATACAATTATGTCAAAACAAAGTATCCTGATTCAATGGTTGTTGCAAATCCTGGCGTAAGTATTACAGATGAAATGTCAAATTATTCTGATTTATGGCTAACAAGCGAAGTATCGGCAGATACTTACATCAACTACTGGACTCCTAGAAGTTACAATTTTGAAAGTAATCCTGAAAATGCAGATCGTATTGTTCATGTCATTCATTCTGCAACCCCAGATCAGTACAAAACTCTTTTAAAACTCTCAAAAGAACGCAATGCAGGATTTCTAATGATAACAACAAATATGCCAAATATCCCTTATGATGACTTACCACAAAATGTTGAAAATTTAATATTATCAATAAATAACTCAACATCACACGTTCTTTCAAATACTAATAATAATTTGGAAAAAAAATTAACTTCTGCAATTGAAACAATCAAATTATCACAAAATACAGCAGAAAATGTTGAAATTAATTCCGTTTCTTTCAAGTTAAGAATACCTAAAAAATATAATATTACTGGAAACTTATATCTTTCAAGTCTTGACTTATGGAATCTTTTAAATAATCATTACAAAAATTATTCAAAAAATAAATTTGACAATAATTTTGATTTTGGATTTAATATTTTTGATGAATTTTTAAGCGATATTTCGCACAATATAATGGATAAATTTGGAAATTTTAAAATTAATCTAAGAAAAAAATGGAATACATAATAAATACATTAAAAAATTAAAAGTACCATAATTAAGACTATAATTTACGTATTCAATAAGAATCTTTTAAAAATTCTAAAATTTTTGAAAAACACACAAAAATAAATATTTAAAAATTTATACTCATTATAATTTAAGACTGTCTCATGATATCAATTTTATGACACAGTCTATTTTTTTGACATAAAACATAACTAAATAATAAACTTATTGTTTATGAAGAAACATAAATAAATACAAATATATAAACTAAACACACGTAAAACTTGTGCAACACACTTGTTATGTTTAACTTAAACTATAAATAAGAAATATTTAACAGATTTTAAATTACATACTGTTTAGAAAGAAATAAAAACTTCTTGCTCATAATATTATTTCTATAGTAAAACTCTCAAATTTGAAACCCCATTAAAAAGCATAAGTTTCTTTCCTGAAAACAAAAAAGACAAGAATCCTTTTTAAAGAAAGTTTTCTTGTCTAATTAACAATATTCTTGCAATTACTATTTTGATATTTATAAAAGTCTCATTCATTAACATACTGTGCAATGCTTTATTCCTTTTTGCTTTAAACTCTTATGAAATTTTGCAAAAAAAATGGCGTCCCCGGTTGGACTCGAACCAACGACCCTCTGATTAACAGTCAGATGCTCTAACCGGCTGAGCTACGGAGACACACAAAAGAAAAAAGTTTGGCAACTACCTATTTTCCCGGGACGAATCCAAGTATCGTAGGCGTAAACAGACTTAACTGCCGGGTTCGAAATGTAACCGGGTGTATCCCTGCTGCTAACATCACCAAACTTTAAAAACTAAATTGTCAAGTTAAGACAATGAGAAATAAATAGTAGTAGTAAAAGATTAATTAAAAAGCAGATGTAATATTAGTACCAGTCAGCTGAATGCATTGCTGCACTTACACCTCTGGCCTATCAACCATGTGTTCTCCATGGATACTGCGAATACTCATCTCAAAGTCGGTTTCTCGCTTAGATGCTTTCAGCGATTATCCGTTCCAGACGTGACTACCCAGCCATGCCACTGGCGTGACAACTGGTACATCAGAGGTCTGTCCAACCCGGTCCTCTCGTACTAAGGTCAGATCTTTTCAGTATTCAAGCGCCTGCAGTGGATAGGGACCGAACTGTCTCACGACGTTCTGAACCCAGCTCGCGTGCCTCTTTAATGGGCGAACAGCCCAACCCTTGGGACCTTCTCCAGCCCCAGGATGAGACGAGCCGACATCGAGGTGCCAAACACTTCCGTCGATATGGACTCTTGGGAAGTATCAGCCTGTTATCCCCGGGGTAGCTTTTATCCGTTGAGCGACGGTCCTTCCATACGGAACCGCCGGATCACTAACTCCTACTTTCGTACCTGCTCGACCCGTCAGTCTTGCAGTCAAGCTCCCTTATGCGTTTGCACTCTTAGGCTGATTTCCATCCAGCCTGAGGGAACCTTTGAACGCCTCCGTTACTCTTTGGGAGGCGACCGCCCCAGTCAAACTGCCCATCTAGCACTGTCTCCGTTACCAGATTAGAATTTCAACGGCATATGGTTGGTATTCCAACGACGACTCTGTTAAAACTGACGCCTTAACTTCACAGTCTCCCAACTATCCTATACACACACAGCCAAAACCCAATGCCAAACTACAGTAAAGCTCCACGGGGTCTTTCCGTCCTACTGCAGGTAGTCGGTATCTTCACCGACATTACAACTTCACCAGGTCTCCAGCCAAGACAGCTCCCAAATCATTTCACCATTCGTGCAGGTCGGAACTTACCCGACAAGGAATTTCGCTACCTTAGGACCGTTATAGTTACGGCCGCCGTTCACCGGGGCTTCAATTCGAATCTCTCAATCCTCCTCTTAACCTTCCGGCACTGGGCAGGTGTCAGCCCATATACGTCGCCTTTCAGCTTAGCATAGACCTGTGTTTTTGGTAAACAGTTGCTTGGGACTCTTCACTGCGGCCTGTTTCCCCTTGAGGTGTTTCTCCTCTCAAGTATATCAGGCACCCCTTCTCCCGAAGTTACGGGGCTATTTTGCAGAGTTCCTTAGCTAGAGTTATCCTGTCGGCCTTAAGTTTCTCACTCTGTCCACCTGTGTCGGTTTACAGTACGGGCACTATTTCTCATCGATAGAAGTTTTTCTCGGCAGTGTAGGATCTGTGACTTATGCTAATGCACTTCCCCATCAGGTCTCACATTTAGACACGCGGATTTTCCTGCGTGTCCATGCTACGCCCTTAGAAAGACTATTCCGTCAGTCTTCTCACATACCTTCCTGCGTCACTCCGTCTCTCAAGCGATAATAGTGGTACAGGAATATTAACCTGTTTTCCATTCGCCATCACAATTTTGCTTATGCTTAGGTCCCGACTTCCCCAGGGCGGACAAACCTTCCCCTGGAAACCTTGGACTTCCGGCCGGCGGGATTCTCGCCCGCCTTCTCGCTACTCATTCCTGCATTCTCACTTCTGATACCTCCAGAATGGCCTTACGGCATTCCTTCAACGGCCTACAGAACGCTCTCCTACCAGGCGTGTTTACACGCCTCCGCAGCTTCGGTTTATGTCTTAGCCCCGTTACATCTTCGGCGCAGATACTCTCGACCAGTGAGCTATTACGCACTCTTTTAAGGTATGGCTGCTTCTAAGCCAACCTCCTGGTTGTCTGTGAATATCCACCTCCTTTCCCACTTAGACATAATTAGGGACCTTAGCTGGCGGTCTGGGCTGTTCCCCTCTCGTCCGCGGACCTTGTCATCCGCGGACTCACTCCTGACTATTAATATATGGTATTCGAAGTTTGCTTGATTTCGGTAAGCAGTACGCCCCCTAGACCATACAGAGCTCTACCCCCACATATCTTAACGTCAAGGCTGCACCTAAATGCATTTCGGAGAGAACGAGCTATCTCCTAGTTCGATTGGCTTTTCACCCCTAGACCTGCCTCATCTCCCAACTTTTCAACGGCGGTGAGTTCGGCCCTCCACTGAGTCTTACCTCAGCTTCAGCCTGGACAGGCCTAGATCACTAGGTTTCGCGTCTATGACTAGCGACTTAACGCCCTATTAAGACTCGGTTTCCCTTCGGCTCCACTTTATTAACCTTGCCACTAATCATAACTCGCAGGATGATTAACCAAAATCCACGCAGTCACACATAAAGTGCTCCTACCGTTTGTAAGCACACGGTTTCAAATTCTATTTCACTCCCTTGCTCAGGGTTCTTTTCACCTTTCCCTCACGGTACTCTTCACTATCGGTCAACAACAGTATTTAGCCTTGCGTGATATGGTCCACGCTGATTCACGCCAGATTCCTCGTGCCTGACGCTACTCGGGTGCTTCCAGTCACTATATGTATTTTATGTTCTACAGGACTATCACCTTCTTTGGTTCAGCTTCCCAGCTGATTCTACTTACATACATACAGTTTAAACATTATGACAATCCGTTAATGGAAGTCCCACAACCCCGTGCCAGCAATGCTGTCCGCTTGGCACTGGCACGGTTTAGGCTTTTCCCCGTTCGCTCGCCGCTACTTAGGGAATCGTTTTTACTTTCTTTTCCTCCCGTTACTTAGATGTTTCAGTTCACGGGCTTACCGTTTTCACGCATGTCCTCCAGACATGCAGGTTTTCCCATTCGGAAATCTGGGGATTAACGATTATGTGCATCTTCTCCCAGCTTATCGCAGCTTATCACGTCCTTCATCGGCTGTTGTTGCCTAGGCATCCTCCGTGTGCCCTTATTAGCTTTTTATCCAGAATAACTTTTACTCTAGTTTCATTGTAATCTTTTACCTACTATTCATTTCCCATTGTCCTAAA